>NZ_JAKZAH010000006.1 GCF_023156245.1 Marinobacter bryozoorum | reverse complement strand
TACTTCCACCTCGGCGGTCTTCAGCTGTATCCGGCTGGAATCCGTCAATGATTACCCACCATGATTGGGGAAGACCCGTTCATAAAGGTTTCCATAATATCCATCGGTAACGGGAACACGATGGTTGAAGAGTTGCTGGTGCTCATATCGGCAAGGGTCTGCAGGTAGCGCAGCTGCATGGCGCCTGAGTCCACTGACATTACCTGGGCGGCTTCAACCAGCTTCTTCGATGCCTGCAGTTCGCCTTCCGCATGGATCACCTTCGCGCGACGCTCCCGCTCGGCTTCCGCCTGACGGGCGATGGCACGGATCATGGACTCGTTCAGGTCCACGTGCTTGATCTCGACATTGGCCACCTTGATGCCCCAGTCCTCGGTCTGGGCATCAATGATTTCCTGTATATCGGAATTCAGTTTATCCCGCTCTGAGAGCATTTCGTCCAGGTCATGCTTGCCCAGTACGGATCTCAGAGTGGTCTGGGAAAGCTGACTGGTCGCAGAACCAAAGTCTTCCACCCGCAGTATCGCCCTTTCGGGATCCACTACGCGGAAATACAGCACCGCATTTACCCGAACCGTCACGTTGTCCTTCGAAATCACGTCCTGGCTGGGAACGTCCAGGGTGATGACCCGTAAATCAACCCGCACCACCTGCTGAATACCCGGGATGATGATAATCAGCCCCGGTCCCTTGACCCCCTGAAAGCGGCCCAGGAAGAAAACCACGCCCCGCTCATATTCCGGCAGAATCCGGATGGCCGAGCCAAGAATCAGTAACAACACCACAATGGGTGCAATCCAGGGAATCAGTTCACCTATCATAATGCCTCCTTACGGCTATGATCCTTTTGTACCGGGATAACCTTCACGGTGAGCCCCTCCAGTGACTGTACACGTAACCACTGACCAGTGACGATGGCGTCGTCGCTGATGGCATTCCAACGCTCACCGGAAAGGCGAACGTGGCCCCGGTAGTAGTCGCCATCGCTGGAAAAATCGTCCAGCGCCTGGCAGCGTTCTTCGGCCATATGTTCGGCACCTACCGCAGGCGCCTTGCGCCTGAGCCCCATGAACCGGGTCACGGTCCACAGTATGAAGCCGCCTGCTACCGCGGCAGTGCCGCCTACGGCAGGTAATGAGATGGCCTGGTGAGACCCATCCATAAGAATCACCGACCCCAGCACGAAGGCCACAATGCCGCCCACGCCCAACATACCGAAACTCGGCATGAAGGCTTCCCCCACAATAAAGGCAAGTCCCAGCAGAATCAGTGCCAGGCCAGCATAGTTCACGGACAGCACCTGGAACGCAAACAGAGCCAGCACCAGGCAGATAGCGCCAATGACCCCCGGGTACAGGCTACCCGGATTGGCCAACTCGAAGATGATGCCGTAAAAGCCGATGATCATCAGGAAATAGGCCACGTTAGGGTCGGTGATCACCGAAAGCAGACTGGTTCGCCAGTCCGGTTGCTGGCGAACAATGGCGAGGTTTTCCGTATCCAGGGTTCGGGTGCCGGAGACCATGGCCACTTCTCGACCATGGACCTGGCTGAGCAACTCATCCAGGCTGGAGGCGACCACATCAACCACGTTCTTTTCGAGGGCTTCCGCCGCCCCCAGGTTAACCGCTTCACGTACGGCCTGCTCGGCCCAGTCAGCATTGCGCCCATGCCGATCTGCCAGGCCCCGGATGTAACTTACAGCGTCCTCCATCACCTTGCGTTCCATCGCGGTGCTGCTGTCATCAGAGCCGGACCCGTCGCCAGTCGATTCTTCCTCTGCGGAGCCGGGTTCACTACCGGAGTCATCCGGTGCCTGATCGGAGCCAGGCATACCGCCCATCTGAACCGGGGTGGCAGAACCCAGGTTAGTCGCGGGCGACATGGCGGCAATATGGCTGGCATAGAGGATATAGGTACCGGCGCTGGCGGCCCTGGCACCGGATGGTGCTACCCAGGTCATTACTGGTACCTCAGAGGCCAGGATGGCCTTGATCAGAGAGCGGGTGGAATCCATCAACCCACCGGGGGTGTCCATCCTGATCACCACCAGAGCCGCGCCGCTTTCTTCAGCGTCTTCAATGCCCCGTACCACATAATCCATGGTGGCCGGGCCGATGGCACCATCAATGGTTAATACCGTCGCTGTGCGTTCACCGGAAGACTGGGCAAGCACCCACTGGCCGACACTGAGGGCAAGGCCAAGCAAAAGCAGGCCAAGCCAGAGCCTGTAACGATGGCGGGGAGGACGAGAGATGGCTGTCAGTGGTTCCATTACCTGCTCCCTTGCGTGAGCCGCCCCGAAACCGGGGTCAGCGAGCTGGCCCCAAACCCTCGTCCCTTGATATCAGAACCAGCGTTGGGGAGAGCCTGATCCGGAGGCACCGGGCGCAGCACCCGGTCGCTCGCTTGCCTGGCTGTCACTGGCCGCCTCGGTATCGCGACTGGCCAGGTGCGTTACCCTCTCACCAATCATACGCGGAATACCGTCAGCCTGTTCAATCACCTGCTCAACAACCCGGCGCTGGATCTCCAGCTTCTCGTTCTCTTGCGTGTAGGCTTCAAGGGCTTCGGCCACCTGCTCCCACAGACGCTCTTTTTCTTCTTCCGGGTATTCTTCCCTGGCACGATGCACCTCCAGCCACAACTGGCCATTGCGCATACCCACCTTGACCGGCTGGTGTATCACCTGAACCGGTGTGCCCTTGCTGACTTCATTGACAAAACGGGAGATATCATCGTTGTACATGCGGAAGCAGCCATGACTGACCTGCATGCCCACCCCGAAGCCCTTGTTGGTACCATGGATCAGGTACCCATCCTCACTGAGTATCAGCGCATGGCTGCCCAGCGGGTTTTCCGGTCCCGGAGGAATCATTCTCGGCAGGTATTCACCACTGGCTTCGTATTCGGCGCGGATACTTGCAGGCGGATACCAGGCCGGGGACTCAAGGCCCATGGTGACCTCGGCATCGGTCAGGGGCGAGGGATTTTCCTCCGTTCCCACACCCACCGGGAACACCTGCACACCGCCATCACGAAAGTAATAGAGACGATATTCCGCCAGGTTGATGACAATACCGTCCCGACGGGAGTCCGGTAGCACATACTTGCGTGGCAGGGTGATCCGGGTACCGTCACCCGGCAGCCAGGGATCCACCTCCGGGTTCGCCTTCACCAGCTCCAGGTAACCCAGGCTGCGCTGGGTACCAATTTCGGCAAAGGTATCCTCGTACCGGGTGGTCATCATCTGCAGCTTGCCCGCCAGGTCCCCTTCCAGCGCCCATACCGGTGAGCGGGCACGGCTGTCCTTCGGGGCGGTTTCTTCCCCGTTGGCATTGCCGTGGACTGCCAGGCTATCCAGCGGCGTACCGCCCCGGGCCTGTCCGTCATCCGGAGATTGCTGCGCGAGGGCCGAGACTGCGCTCCCACAGGCCAGGAGGCCAGTAACCATCAATGCAATAACAGATTTCAGGGTGTTAGCCATTATGGGTATTCCAGTTCGATATTCGTGGCCCCGTCCAGGACCGGTCAAAACCTGTTGCTACCTTGGATGTTTCCGCCATGGCGGAGTTCCCCTGGTGGCACCGATATGGCCCTCACAAGCCGTTAAAGGCCGCCACAACCGTAATAATCGCCAATACAATAAACAGGATGCTGGCCCCGATGCGGGCCGTTGCCATGGGCATACGCTCCATAAGCCACTTGCCCGCCAGGATCACCGGCACATTCGCCAACAGCATACCAATGGTCGTGCCCACGATCACCCAGAAGGTCGCATCGTACCGGGCCGCCAGCACGACAGTGGCAATCTGGGTCTTGTCACCAATCTCGGCCAGGAAAAACATCAGGGTGGTGGCGGCGAATGCCCCAAGGCCAAGCAGTTTTGAATCTTCACCATTTTCCTTGTCCGGGAACAGTAGCCACAGGGCAATTGCGACAAAACTGGCCGCCACCAGCCAGGGTACCCAGGTCTGCGGAAGCCAGCTGGCCACCCAGGCGCCCAGCAAGGCTGACAGGCCGTGGTTCACCAGCGTGGCGATAAAAATGCCAAGGATAATGGGGGTGCGGTGATGAAAGCGGGTAATCAGGAAAAGCGACAGCAGCTGGGTCTTGTCGCCGATCTCGGCAATGAATACAGACAGGGTCGAGGCGAGAAAAGCATCCATAGCAATGAAAGTCCGGGGCGGAGCATGACGACATGAGGAACCGCCACCCTCCGCCCACGGAAGTAGCTGTTCCCCAGGTCTTGTCAGTTCCGCCCGCTGCGACCAGCACCAGACGGCTTTCTCGCAGCGCTCTTGCCAGCAGCAAAACAGGAACGTGGTGGCCACGGAGATGTGCTCCGATTATGTTGACCATCACCCGCAGCCCGTCAAAGGCTGCGGAGACTACTCCCCTGAAGGAGGGGCAAGCATAGCGACCCGGCTGCCAAAACTCAACCGGGTCCGGGCTGCCTACTTTTTCAGCTGGCCAGCGTTCTCCATGACCCGCTCGAACACACTCAGGGCCACTTCGAGGTCTTTGTCCTCGACACCCTCAAGCAATTGATCACGCAGCAGGTTGCCCCGTTGATTCAGGTCGCTCATAAAGCGCTCACCCCCACTGGTGAGGTAAAGCCGGCGGGCCCGTCGGTCGCGCTTGCAGGGCCGGCGCTCAATCAGGCCCTGTTCCTCCAGGCTATCGAGCAGGCGTACCAGGGTCGGATTCTCGATGGCCATCAGGTGGGCCAGTTCCCGCTGGGTCAGCCCTTCTCCGCCACGCTGCAGGTACACCATGGTGGACCAGCGCGCCTGGGTAACCCCCAGGTCCTTGAGGCGCTCATCCAACAACTTGCGCCAGCGCCGGGTAACCCGGGCGTTGGCGAAGGGGAACTGATCTCGGGAAGTTTGCGGGTCCATGTCACTGTCCTGTTACTGAGATTTCAGCAATAGTAAGCTAATCATTGAGACGAACACAAGTTACACATTGATCAGGTTTGCGCCAGATCAAGATGTAACCTGCAACGTCAGGCAGATTCCCGGGCCAGCTCGTCGGCTTCCGCTTCCGGCGAGGCGAGGAACTCTTCGTTCCGGGGATCGATTTCCGCCAGCACCGGCGACGCTTCCGGCATGGCAGCCACGAATTGCTCCTGCTCCTCTACCGGAACATCCGGGGTGTGGCTGATGCGATAACTGGTGGCAGCGGCCAGCAGGACCAGGAAGCCCGCACTGCCCCAGAACAGGCCAGATGGCCCCAGAACTCCCATCAGTTCGGCCATCACCACCGGGCCGATCACACTGCCGATACCATAACTGAGCAACAGGGTGGCACTGGCCGCCACGATGCGGTGAGATTCCATACGGTCATTGGTAATCGCCACGGCAATGGGATACAGGGTTGCCGACAGGCCGGTAAACACCCCTACAAGCAACATCAGCAGTGTCAGGTTGGCACTGCCTGTCATGGCGACGGTAACCGCTGTCACGGCAGCCGCCACCGCCACGATAAACATCACCCGACGACGGTCAAAGGTGTCGCAGATACGGCCAAGCGGCCAGGCCAGGATCATCGCCGCAACGATAGCCGCCGCCATAAACAGGGAGGTTCGGGATACATCCAGCCCCGCCATGGTGGCGTAGACCGGTCCGAGCGCGTAGAAACCACCGATCAGCACGCCGCAGATCAGGGCGCCGGCCATACCGGTAAACGACTCCCGGGCCAGGGTAAAGAAAGAAAGCCGATCCGCCGTTTCTATGTGGGGCGCCTCCATTCGGGTCAGCGACAGGGGAATCAGCGCCAGGGTCAGCAGGATGGCCGCCAACGTAAAGGGCATGAAGTTGGCCGGATCACCCAGATTAACGACCAGCTGGCCGCCAGCCGCCGCGATGTAGAAAACAATCTGGTAAACCGCAAACAGGGCGCCGCGGTTACTGTTGGTGGCGCGACTACTGAACCAGCTCTCGATGACCACCAGTACGCCCGCAATGCTGAAGCCGGACAACGCCCGCAATACCGCCCACAACACCATGGTGACAGACAGCGGATAGATAAGCGCAGTCACCGCCGCCAGCGCTGCAAATACCGCAAAGGCGCGAATGTGTCCGACGCGTGCAATGATCCGGTTCACGTACAGGGTGCCCAGGACAAAACCAACCGAATAACACACCAGTACCCAGCCTATTACCGAAGGCTCCACCGATTCGATACTGAGGCGGATACCCAGCAAGGTTGTCAGGAACGCGTTGCCACTGACGAGCAAAATAATACTGATGATCAACGCCGACAGGGACGCCACCATTCGGGTCATCAGGAAGTCTCCGGAAACAGGTAGAAAGCGGGCCCAGGACCCGGCAACAGTGAATGTTCAGCTGGCTAACAGACAGCAAACTTGATTTAAGCATCCAATAGCGCCAACAGCCATTACGCAGTTGCCGAAACGGCCCCTGGCTGAACAGAAAAACAGCTCTGCAAGTCACGCCACGACTGCATTTCACATAATTTTACATTAATCGCCCGTAACACACTGACCTGTGGTAATACTGATAACATCGGTCGGGTGATCATGGATCGGTCACTGTCGACCAGACCTCTGTCAGCCATCACCAAGAGCCCGACATTATGAAAAAAACGGAATGGCCCATTCGCTGGGATCTGCTGCTGCGCTATCGCCTGATAGAAATTGTAGCCCTTTGGGAAGGCCGCCTTACCACCAACCACATCTGCCACGGCTTTGGCATTGGCCGTCAGCAGGCGTCAAAGGACATCAATACCTATCTGCGGGAACTGGCACCCGGCAACCTGGTCTACGACAGGCACCTGAAAGGCTACATCCCGGCGCCGGATTTCCAGCCCGTCGTGACCCGGGGCAAGCCTGAAGAGTACCTGGAGCTGGCCTGCCGGCACCAGTCGCTGAGCAACTGCTTTGAAAACCTCGATATCGGGCTGCCCGACAGCTGTGTGGTGCGGGCGCCATGCGGCCAGGCCAGCCCCGAGGTTACCCGCGCGGTCATCACCGCCTGTCGCCAGAAACGCAAACTGGAAGCACGCTACCTCACCCTTGAAAGCCCCGACGGGGAAGCCCTCGTGCTCGAGCCACACACCCTGGTCATGACTGGCCAGGGCTGGTATGTGCGGGCCTGGAATGACCGCCGCCAGGGTTTTGGTGATTACCGGCTCAGCCGCCTTACCGGCCAGGTTCGGGTCACCCGGGACAAATCCCGTCACCGGGAAGAGCATGATGAGCGCTGGAACCGGATGATCAGCCTCAGGGTGCAACCGGCAGCCGGGCTGGATACGGCCAGCCGTCGCCTGGTCTGTGCTGACTATGGTATCGACGATGCGCCCCTTGAGGTACGCTGTCGGGAAGCCATGGTGCCCTGGCTGCTGCCCATGCTCGGGCTGCCTGCCAACGGTCGCGAAGGGGATATACCGGGTCGCCAGCTGGAGCTGTGCAATGGGGATGCCCTGCCGGCGTGGCTGAAAACCCCCAGTCGAAATACGGTAGCCGAGACTCAGTCAGACACCGTATAAACAAGGCCTCATCAACCAACAGGCCAGACCAGGCCCGGGAATCTGCGCGGTAGACATGCTGAGAATGGTTGTTGCCCCTGCCCTGCTGATACTGGCCTTCCAGGCCGGGGCACAGACTTGTGGCGACACACACACTGCCGTTTCCGGTATTCAGGGACCCGGAGACGAGTCGCCCCTGGCCGGGCAGACGGTAACGGCAGAAGGCATCATGACCCTTGACCTCCGCCAGACTGGCGGGTTCGAGGGTTTCTATCTCCAGCAGGCCCGACCTGAACAGGATGATGATCCGGCGACATCCGAAGCGGTGTTTATCCATACCCGATCCGGTGCCGGCGTGCCCGGAGACCGGGTCCGGGTGCGTGGCAGGGTCGGTGAATACTATGGCCTTACATCCCTGAGCCGGGTAAACAGCGTCACCGTGTGTGGGTCCCCGGGCCTGCCGCCTCCAACTATTTTTGATCCCGGGCAAACCACCGCCGACCATCGGGAACCTTTCGAAGGCATGCTGGTGCGTACAGAGCACCCCCTGGTGGTCACTGACACCTGGAACCTGGCCCGTTACGGCGAACTGGTCCTGGCACCGGAACTGCAGTGGGTACCTACCCAGTTGCAACAACCTGCCCCCGGCCTGGTAAGTCGGCTCGACAAACAGGAACAGGTCCGGCTGATGCTGGATGATGGCCAGCGCAGGCAGGGCCCCCGCCCGGTTCCGTGGCCTACTGGCAACCTGGCGCCGGATAACCCGGTGCGCATCGGCGACCGGGTTGGTCCCGTTACCGGTATCCTCGACTACCGGTTCGGGCACTGGCGACTGCAGCCCCTGTCGCCACCAGAGTTCAGCGCCACGAAGCCTCGTTCGCCGGCACCTGGCCGGCACCAAAGTGCCAATCTGAGAGTCGCCTCACTGAACCTCGGGAATCTGTTCAATGGAAACGGACAGGGCGGCGGGTTTCCCACTCCCCGTGGCGCCCGCAACCGTGATGCCTACCAGCAACAGCTGGTGCGCCTTGCCGCCCAGATAACCGCAATGGATCCGGACATCCTCGCAGTATCCGAGCTGGAGAACGATGGCTACCGGCCACGTAGTGCCATCGCACACCTTGCGGAGCAGCTAGGTAAGCACTGGCGTTTTGTCAAAGGATCAACCAACACTCACAGCGATGAAATCCGCAACGGATTGCTTTACCGTGCTGACCGGACCCGCCCGGCAGGACCGGCTCAGCTAATGGACCAGGGCGCATTCACACACTGGCATCGACCCGCGCTGGCCCAGCAATTCGAGCTTGCCGGGGGCAGTGACACCCTCACCATTATCGCGGTGCACCTGAAATCCAAGAGCTGCCGCAATGCCCCGGCATCACAGCAAGCAACCGGGGATGGCCAGGCCTGTTTCGCCCGGGCCAGGGCCGAAGCTGCCCGGGAACTGGCCCGTCGGGAATCAGGTGACGAATCTGCGGTACTGCTGGTGGGCGATTTCAATGCCTACGCCATGGAAGACCCGCTCCGGATATTGGCTGCAGCAGGCTACCATGACCTGGTTCGTGAATTTCACGGGCCCCGTACCCAGACCTTCCGCTTCCACGGCCGCCAGGGCACCCTGGATTATCACCTCGCCAACCCGTCGGCGCGAAAACAGGTCCTGGCCAGCCATGTGTGGTCAGTCAATGCTGAGGAGCCGCGAATCTGGGCCTATGACGCACACACTGACATGGACCTGCCCCCGGCCTATATCTGGCGGGCGTCCGACCATAACCCGGTGATAACCGACCTTCGGCTTGAACGCAGACAGTAGCCCGCACGGCAGGGATGCAGCCCCGGGCAAGCTTCAGTCGATGCCAACGAGCTTGTGCATCTGAATGGTCAGGCGCCAGCGGGGATGGTGCAGGCAATAGTCCACCGCCTTGCGGGTATTGCTGGCCTTTACCGGATCTGCGCCGCTATCCGGTGTCGCAGGGGAAGCCATGGGTGAGAGGAAATAGTGACGGGCGCGCACGGACAGGAAGCGCTCGGGCATGGCCAGGGGCTGGGGATATACCAGTTTCAGCTCGTCGCACTGGTCAATAACCACGGTGGCATTTGCCTTGGGGCTCACGCACAGCCAGTCAATGCCCGCCGGGGCCGGTAAGGTGCCATTGGTTTCCACACCCACGTCAAACCCCCGGGCATGGAACGCCGAGACAAGGGGCTCATCCAGCTGCAACAAGGGTTCACCACCGGTGCAAACCACATAGGGTTTCACCCCCTGCTGCTGGCATTCGGCCATGTCAAACGGCCACAGTGCCGCGATGTGATCTGCCAGGGCGGCTGATGTCTCGAACCGCCCGCCATTCTGGCCATCGGTGCCGACAAAGTCCGTATCGCAGAAATTGCACACGGCACTCGCCCGGTCCGCCTCCCGGCCATTCCACAGGTTGCACTTGCTGAAACGACAGAACACCGCCGCACGCCCGGCCTGGGCGCCCTCACCCTGCAAGGTGTAAAAAGCTTCCTTGACCCGGTACATCAGTTGCGGGCCTCATAGGCCAGTGGGTCGGAAAGGCCATGGGCGGCAAAGGCCTCCAGTCGCTCCACGCAGGATCCACAGGCACCACAGGCTTTTTCTCGTCCGTTGTAACAGGTCCAGGTCTGGCTGTAATCCAGCCCCATGGTCAGTCCATCGGCAAGGATATCTGTCTTGCTGGCACGGATATATGGGGCTTCAATGCGTACCGGCTCATAGTTGGCGACACGACAGACGGCATCCATTTTTTCCACGAACTCCGGGCGACAGTCCGGATAGATGGCATGGTCGCCCCCATGGGCGCCGAACCAGACCGCATCGGCCTCCACCGTGACCGCATACCCGGTGGCCAGGGCCAGCAGGATCATATTGCGGTTGGGCACCACGGTGGATTTCATGGACTCTTCTTCGTAGTGGCCTTCGGGCACCTCGCTTCCACCGGTCAGTGCCGAGCCCGCCATCACGGCCTTCATCGCCCGGATATCAATCACTTTATGGGGAAGGCCCAGCTGTTCACACACCTGCGATGCCACCTGTAACTCACGGACATGCTTCTGGCCGTAGTCAAAGGACAGGGCATGGACATCGTGACCGTCCGCCAGGGCACGATGAAGCAGGGTGAAGGAGTCCATCCCACCCGAATAGATCACAACAACACGTTCAGACACCCGTCCTCCTGCTTGCCAAATGGATACTGGTTATTTAACCGCAAAGTGTTCAGCATCACGCTGCCCACGGACTTTCTATTGTAACAGCCACCAGCGACGATGGGTTCGCGTCAGACCAGAGGGACGGTTACACTTTGCACACAGCACAGCAACTGACCGAAATACCGATGACCCAAGCCACCACGCCGGCCTTTATTGACTTCGAGGCCTCAAGCCTCGACCTGATCGCCAGCTACCCGATCGAGGTAGGAGTGTGCCTGCCGGATGGCGCGGTCTACAGCTGGCTGATCCGCCCCCACGTGCTTTGGCATGACTGGTCTGAAAGCGCCGAGGCGATCCATGGCATACCCCGTGCGGTATTGATCGAAAAGGGCCACACCGTGCAGCAGGTTGCCGGCTACCTCAATAATCTGCTCACCGGGCAGGTCTTCTGTGACGCCTGGACCTTCGACAGCTTCTGGTTACACCGGCTGTTCCGTGCCGCCGAAATGCAACCCGGCTTCCAGCTGGAATCCATCTCGCTGCTGCTTGACCCAACCCAGGTCCAGCGCTGGACACCGGCACGGCAGCAGGTGATTGCGGAACTGGGCCTGCCGGTACACCGGGCAGCCAATGACGCCCGCATCCTGCAAACGACCTGGCAGCTGGTCACCGCCGCCGACCAGGGTCACTCCGACTCTCCCCAAAGTCATTGAACATTCGCTGCATAACGGAATAAAAAAAGGCGCTGCGGGAAACCCGGAGCGCCAAGACAATAAAGGAGAGATCACACAGTAACTGACGAAACCCGACGTGCTACTGCGGATTGCACAACGTAAAACACGTGACGGGAGTAATTATCGTCGGCCTGTAGCCCACGGTCTGTAAGGGTTTGCCGAAGGCAGGGTTAATGCGTATCGCCCGCTACGCGCACCCCATTTGCAAACTCTGGCGGCCACGATACACTGATCATTGCTGGCCGCTTTTCCTGGCTGGCGTACGCTGAACAGCATTACCTGAACAATCCCTGAACAGAGCCATTACGGAGAGTCCCGATGGGCTTGAAGAAACAAAGCCACCTTGTCGATATGAGCGCGCGGATCAGGGCACTGCTGCCTGTCCGTGGCATGGTGATTTTCAGGTAACGCTTTCGGCCCTGCCCGGAAGCTTCAGGCGACCGGGCATGCAGTCTCCCGCATGAAAACCCGGTCCCGTGAGGCCGGGTTTTCTGGTTTTTGCAGCCGCATAACGGTAAGGAGAGTGCCATGAACAGACCAACAACCAGACGTGCCGCCAACGTTCCGGCCAGTCGCCGGCCCGGCCCCATCCGCCGCCCGGAAAAACTGCCGCTGCTCGATGCCATCTGCAAGAAGCTGAACCAGCGGGTCAACGTCGAGGACGAACGCAGTGTGCTGGGCCTGTATGAACGCGGCTGGATCTTCAATGGAGTGCTTGCCTCGCTGGACGGGGCAGAGGCGCGCTATGTGAAGTCTCTGGCGAGCCGCTACGATTCATGGATCGCCCGCCAGGTCGCATAGGGCCTGCGCGCCGATGAACTGCTATAGTCTGGCTCATGTAACCAGGGAGTGTGCCATGAGCCAGACATCCGTTGCCGATACCCTTCGCGAGTACCTGTCACTGCTGGAACTGCTGGATGATGCCTACTGGGAAGCGGGCAGCATCGCCCACAAGGACCTGCTGTACGACATCATCACCATCTTCCACCAGGAAGTGGCAGAACTGAACAAACTCAGCATCCAGGACCATCACTATCCCTACGAGGTCATTACCGAAGGTGTGCGGCGAGTTGTTCCGCAACTGGAGCGCCTGGACGAGCAGCGTTATGACATCATCCAGCGGACCCAGACCCTGACGGATTTCCGGGACATCGTGTCGTCCGTGCTGGGCATCCTGGAAGCCCAGTTACGCACGATCTGAGGTGGCGTCCTCGGCTGGGGCCGGTGCGTATACTTCGACCCTGTTGCGCCCCAGGTTCTTCGCCAGGTACATGGCCTTGTCCGCGCGGCCGCACAGTTCTTCCGCGCTCTGCCCATGGTTCGGAAAGACGGCCACTCCGATGCTGACAGTCATATCCAGCGTCTGACCCGCCACCACCGGCACCGGCTCCGACACCACCCGCCGGCGCAGACGTTCGGCCGTCTCGCAGGCCTCCTCCACTGACATCTCCGGCAGCACCACCAGGAATTCCTCGCCCCCGAAGCGTCCCAGGGTGTCCACTGACCGTATGCTATCGGCAAGTCTCAGGCTCACCGTCCGCAGCACCTGGTCCCCTATGGCGTGACCCCAGGAGTCATTAACGGCCTTGAAGTGGTCCAGGTCGACCCAGAGCAGGGCAAGCTGGCGCCCATAGCGTTCTGCCCTGACCAGCTCCTCCTGCAGGATCCGCTCCGTTTCCCGCCGGTTGAACTGGCCAGTGAGCGGATCCAGGGTCGCCAGCTCTGACAGTTCCTGTTCCAGGCGCTTGCGTTCGGTAATATCGAGAACAATCCCCTCCAGCACCAGGCCATTGTCTCCTTCCACACCACGACCACGCTCCCAGACCCAGATAAGCTCCCCGGATTCACGGCGGAGGCGATACTCCACTGAAAACGCGGACGCACTTCCGATCGCCTCCTCCACCTTCCGCAGGACGGCAGAAGCATCACCGGAGTCCATCAGTTCGGCCCAGGCCACCCTCCGGTTATCGATCAGGTCAACTGGCCGATAACCGGTGAGTTCAAAGCAGCCGCTGGACACAAACTTCATGGTCCAGTGTTCGTCGTAAAGGCAGCGGTAAGCCATACCCGGCAGGCTGTCCATCAGGTTGGCAAGCTGGCGCTCCCTGGCCATCAGGGCGGTTTCAGCCGCCCGCTGCTCGGTAATATCCATACCTATGGCAATCGAGCCCACCACCTCACCCCGGGAGTCCTTGAGTGCCCGGGAATTCCAGGCAATCAGGCGCTCGCCGTTGTCGCCTGTCTGGATATAGGTTTCGAGCCCCTCCACCTCTTCCAGGCCTGTCAAAACAGACTTGGCCCGGCTTAGTACCCAGTCACGATAGTTCGGGTCCGGGTAAAGCTTTTGCCAGATTTCGTCACTGCCAGAGACCTCGTCACTGGTATAGCCGCTGATTCGTTCAGCTGCCCGGTTCCAGATCAGTACCCGCCCGTAAGAGTCCAGCACGTTAAGCCAGACATTGGCGTTGTTAATCACACCTTGCTGGAACTGGCTCAGTCGCAGGATTTCCTCCTGCTGGGCCTCGCGCATCAGGATCTGTTCCCGGTCCCGCCGCAACTGTCGCAACAGCACCAGGTAAAGCACGGCACCAGTCACCAGAACAAACGCCCAGCCTTTCCAGGTTTGCAGCCGGCTGAGGGCGACCGGATCGCTGACCAGGCGTTCGACTGCAGCGTCGGAAAACAGTATCCACAGCGCGCCTGCCAGCAGATAGGCCATGGTTATTTTGAGGGAACGCCCCAACGCCGTTCCCTGTGCCTTGTGCTTGTCCATGGGTAATATTTTGTCCTGAACCGTTGCGTACCAACCGCAAAGACGCCGCTGGCACCCGACTGAACTGCAAGCCAGTCCTCTGTAATGAAAGTAGTGTGTCACAACGGTCACGTCGACCGCTTAAACAATGTTTTACGACTGCCATACTTGGTGCGATAGTCTGACAGCTTGACGAACCGGCAACTTTCACTGAAACAGGAACCCAGGCATGGCAGCAGGCCCACCCAGAACGGCACAACAGGAGAACACCAGGGCACTTTGGTCCTGGGCGCTCTATGACTGGGCCAACAGTGCCTTCTTTACCATTATCCTGACGTTTATATTTGCACGGTACTTCAGTCAGTCGGTGGTACAGGACGACGTGGCCGGCACCAGTGCCTGGGGCAACATCGTGGGTGTCTCGGGAATCGTGGTGGCACTGGTGGCCCCGGTACTTGGAGCCATTGCCGACCAGTCTGGCCGCCGCAAGCCCTGGCTCATCGCCTTCACGCTGCTGTGTGTGCTGGGCAGTGGCATGCTGTGGTTTGTGGAACCGGGCAGTGGGGATCTGTGGTTCTCTGCCTTCTGGGTCAGCGTGGGCATCCTGGGTGCCGAGTGCGCCTTTATTTTCTATAACGCCATGCTGCCGGACCTGGCTTCCCCCAGCCGGCTGGGGCGATGGTCCGGCTGGTCCTGGGGACTGGGCTATGTGGGTGGCGTTACCTGTCTCGTGGTGGCGCTGTTCGGGTTTATCGAAGGAGATACCAGCTGGCTTGGACTGGATCGCGACAACCTGGAACACGTACGGGCCACCTTTGTGCTGGTTGCACTGTGGTACCTGGTGTTTTCCCTGCCGGCGTTTTTCCTCATTCCTGACCAGCCTTCCCGTGGCCTGTCCATCGGCCAGGCGATCCGGTCCGGCCTTGGCCAGCTGAAGGATTCCCTCAGCAAGGTACGGGAGCTGGGGCATATTCTCCGTTTCCTGGTGGCACGGATGCTCTACACGGACGGACTGGCCACCATCTTCACCTTTGGCGGCGTCTATGCCGCCGGTACATTCGGCATGGACCAGACCCAGGTACTGCAGTTTGCTATCGCCCTCAACGTGACTTCCGGCCTCGGGGCGCTGGGATTTGCCTGGGTAGATGACGCCCTCGGCGGTCGTAATACGGTACTGTTATCGCTGGTCGGACTGGGTACCAGCGCCCTGGCTATCCTGCTGGTGGACTCGGTACTCTGGTTCTGGATCTGGGGGATGACCCTGGGCATCTTCGTCGGCCCACTGCAGTCCGCCAGCCGGTCCTATATGGCCCGGGTGGTACCCCCTGACCTGCAGACCCAGATGTTCGGCCTGTTCGCCTTTTCCGGCAAGGCCACCGCCTTTGCCGGCCCCCTGCTGGTTGGCTGGGTTACCGTTGCCACGGGTAGCCAGCGCTGGGGCATGGCCACCATCTTGGTATTTCTGGCAGCGGGGTTCCTGATCATGCTGTCCGTTCCTCAGGCATCGAAGGTAAGCCATGAACGGTCCTGACTTGTCAGCAGCCCGGCGTTATCCTTCCGGGCGAACGAGACAAAGGAGTACCCGATGACCCCCGCCATTAACCTTTTGCGCAAACAGGGCATTGCCCATACCCTGCACGATTACCCCCACGACCCCAAGAGCGAATCCTACGGCACCGAGGCGGCCGAAAAACTGGGACTGGATCCGGAGCAGGTGTTCAAGACCCTGGTGGCGGAGACGGACACAGGCGAACTTGTGGTCGCTATCGTCCCGGTCTCCGGCAACCTGAACCTGAAACAGTTGGCAAAGGCAGCAAAGGCCAAGAAAGCAGCCATGGCGGACAAGCAGAAGGTGCAGCGCACCACGGGGTATGTACTCGGGGGCGTCAGCCCACTGGGGCAGAAAAAGGCCCTGAGGACCGTTATCGATGAATCCGCGCAGGCCTTCGACACTATCCACGTCAGCGCCGGCCGGCGGGGGCTGGAAATCGAGCTGGCACCGGCGGACCTGGCGGACCTGACTCGGGCTTCGTTTGCACCTATAAAAGCATGATTTTTTGCCACGGAATCCACGGAAGAACACGGAAAAAAGACAAAGAAAAACAGCATTTGCCACGAAAAACACGAAATTTGGAAATCAAAGCCTTTCTATTCAGCCGTCATTATTTCGTGTCCTTTTGTGGGTTTAGTGGCTAAAAAATCTTTTCATTCCGTGTTCTTCCGTGGATTCCGTGGCAATAAAAAACCCGGAGAACGTCGCCGCTCCCCGGGTTCTTTTCAGGCTGCCAGTGTATTACTTGCTGGCGCCTTCCTGGCGGGCTTCCTCAAGGATGGCATTGAGGGTGTCGCTGGGCTGCATGACCTTGCAGACCTTCTCCGCGGGCGGGTGGTAGTAACCACCGATATCCGCCGGATGGCCCTGGATCACGCTCATTTCTTCCAGGATCTTGTCCTTGTTGTCTTCCAGCTTCTTCGACAGCTTTTCAAAGAACGCCTTCAGGTCCTTGTCGTTATCCTGGTTGGCCAGCTCTTCCGCCCAGTAACAGGCCAGGTGGAAGTGACTGCCCCGGTTGTCCAGCTCGCCGGTGACCCGTGACGGAGACTGGTTGTTCTCCAGCAGGCGGCCGGTGGCCTTGTCCAGTGCTTCACCCATCAGGCGGGCGCGGGCGTTATCCTGCTTCTCGCCCAGCTCCTCCAGGGATACGGCGATGGCCAGGAATTCACCCAGGGAATCCCAGCGCAGGTGGTTCTCTTCCAGCAGCTGCTGTACGTGCTTGGGCGCAGAGCCACCGGCACCGGTCTCGTACAGGCCACCGCCATTGAGCAGCGGTACGATGGACAGCATCTTGGCGCTGGTGCCCAGCTCCAGGATCGGGAACAGGTCGGTGAGGTAGTCACGCAGTACGTTACCGGTTACGGAGATGGTGTCCTTGCCACGAATCAGGCGTTCCATGGTATGGCGGATCGCCAGCACCGGCGACATGATGCGGATATCCAGCCCTTCGGTGTCATGCTCCTTCAGGTAGGTCTCCACCTTCTTGATCAGCTGTGCATCGTGGGGACGTTCTTCGTCCAGCCAGAACACAGCGGGCATGCCGCTGGAACGGGACCGGTTCACCGCCAGCTTGACCCAGTCGCGGATCGGCAGGTCCTTGGTCTGGCAGGCGCGCCAGATATCGCCCTGCTCGACCTTGTGCTCGGTGAGTACCTTGCCATCTTCGGTTACCAGCCGTACGACGCCGTCTTCGGGAATCTCGAAGGTCTTGTCATGGGAACCGTATTCCTCCGCCTTCTGGGCCATCAGGCCCACGTTGGGCACTGTACCCATGGTGGTTGGATCAAAGGCACCGTGGGTCTTACAGAAGTTGATTGCTTCCTGGTAGATCGTGGCGTAGGTGGACTCGGGCATGACAGCCTTGGTGTCCTTGAGCTTGCCGTCACGGGCCCACATCTTGCCGGAGTTACGGATCATCGCCGGCATGGACGCATCCACGATCACGTCACTGGGCACGTGCAGGTTGGTGATGCCTTTTACGGAATCCACCATGGCAATTTCCGGGCGGTGCTCGTAGGTCTTGTGCAGGTCTTCCTGGATCTGCTCCTGCTTCGATTCCGGCAGTTGCTTGATCTTCTCGACCACTGACGAGAGGCCGTTGTTCGGGTTGACGCCGATTTCCTCGAACAGGTCGCCGTACTTGTCGAACAACTCCTTGTAGAAGACCTTCACCGCATGCCCGAATACGATCGGGTGGGAGATCTTCATCATGGTGGCCTTGACGTGGAGGGAGAACATCACGCCGGTCTTTTCGCAGTCTTCGATCGCATCTTCGAAGAACTTCACGAGCTTTTTCTTGCTCATAAACATGCCGTCGATCACTTCGCCTTCCAGCAGGGGCAGGTCAGACTTGAGAACCGTCTGCTCGCCCTTGGCGTTCTCGAACACGATGCGGGCATTGGTGGCCTTGTCCAGGGTGACGGACTGCTCGCTGGAGTAGAAGTCACCACCGCGCATATGGGCCACGTGGGTGCGGGAAGCCGGGCTCCACTCACCCATGGTATGGGGGTATTTGCGGGCGAAGGCCTTGACCGCAGACGGGGCGCGACGATCCGAGTTGCCTTCCCGCAGTACCGGGTTAACAGCACTACCCAGTACCTTGGAGTAACGGGCCTGGATTTCCTTCTCTTCATCGGTGTCCGGGTGTTCCTTGTATTCGGGAACCTTGTAGCCCTGGTCGTTCAGTTCCTTGATGGCAGCACGGAGCTGGGGGATGGACGCGCTGATATTCGGCAGCTTGATGATGTTGGCCGCCGGGTCCTTCGTGTAATCGCCCAGTTCAGCAAGGGCATCGGGAACACGCTGGTCTTCTTCAAGGTAGTCGGGGAACGTCGCCAGGATACGGGCGGCCAGTGAAATATCGCTGGTCTCGAAGGTAATACCCGCTGGGGTGGTAAACGTCTGAAGAATGGGCAGAAGAGAGCGGGTCGCCAGTGCCGGAGCTTCGTCGGTCAGTGTATAGACAATCTTCGGGTTTGATTCTGTCATGTGCGTCCTCAAGGTTGGTTGTCAGTTCAGGACGGTCAGGGCTGATACCGGCGTCTTGTGGACTCCGGATTCAGGAAGCTCTGTTGCACGGGGCATCAGATAGGTCAGAGCCTCCTTACGCAGACACTGATTACGAACTTTTTATTGGAGTTGAACAATATACCAGTTTTTAGGTCACTCAGGTTACGATTTTAGTCTAAAGTCACATCTCCTCCGATTAACCAATAATAGAGGAGGCAACCTGACACGTTGTCTGCAGGCCATTGATGGTGCGCATCCGACCATCGCCGGATGCGCACCGGCAATCACTCGCCCTGCACCAGCAAACCCGCCCCTGCCAGGGTTTCCCGGATGCTGTCCAGGGCTTCCGGGTTGGCCAGGGCGTCCCGGTTATCGGCACGGGCCGAGCCGTTGAGAAGTCGCGCTACCGCCAGCTCCACCTTCTTGCCACTGCGGGTGTAAGGGATATCCGAGACGGCGACGATATGCTTCGGCACATGGCGGGGGCTGGCCCCCTCCCGAATACGACGTCGCAGGGCCTGACTGAGTTCGTCGGTGAGCTGATACCCGGCGGCTGGCACCAGCAGCAGCACGATCTCGACATCGCCCTCGACCTGCCGGCCTACCACCAGGCTGTCAGCCACCTCGGCAACGGTTTCCACCTGCCGATAGATCTCGGCAGTACCGATACGGACGCCGCCTGGATTCAGGGTGGCATCGGAGCGCCCATAGATAATCGCACCGCCGTGTTCGGTAAACTCGATAAAGTCACCGTGGGCCCACACACCCGGGAAGGTGTCAAAGTACGCGCTGCGATAACGCTCACCATCCGGATCGTTCCAGAACCGCACCGGCATGGAAGGCAGCGGCTGTTGACAGACCAGTTCTCCCCGTCCTTCAGTCACCGGTTTGCCGTCGTCGCCGTAGGCCTCCGCGTCTACCCCCAGGAAACGACACTGAATCTCTCCACGACGTACCGGCAGCAGCGGGCAGGCGCCGACAAAACAGCCACAGATATCGGTGCCACCAGCGATGGACCCCAGCAGTACGTCCGGTGCCCCGTCGCTATAGATCCAGTCGTAGTCCTCGGGGAGCAGCGGCGAACCGGTTGAAAAAATCACCCTCAGACGGCCCTGATCCAGGTCCCTTGCCGGCTGGATTTCCGCCTTGCGGCAACCGGCAATGAACTTCGCACTGGTGCCGAAATGGGTCACTCGTTCACTGGCAACAAGGTCCCACAACATGCTGATGTCGGGGTACCCAGGCGAACCATCAACCGTGACCACGGCCGCACCGGTCATCAGCGCCGACACCTGCCAGTTCCACATCATCCAGCCGCAGGTGGTGAAGTACAGGAAACGGTCCTCGGGGCCTACATCGCCGTGCAGCATCAGTTCCTTGGCATGGTTCACCAGGATACCGGCACTGCCGTGGACGATGCACTTGGGCTTGCCGGTGGTACCGGAGGAATAGAGGATGTAAACCGGGTGGTCCGGGGGCAGCGGGGTAAACGAGGGCGCCACACCCTCACCAGCCGCCAGCGCATCGTCCCAGGTGGTGACCTTGTCACCGGTCAGAGGCTCGTCATCGGTCAACTGGGGAATACTGACAACACACTTCAGGGAGGGCAGTTGCGCTACCAGCCCGGCGAACTCCTCCTGGCGACGGAAAACCTTGCCGCCATAGCCATAACCGTTAACCGTGATCAGTGCCGCCGGCTCAATCTGGCCAAAACGGTCATTGATAGCGCCAACCCCGAAGTCAGGGGACGCCGAACTCCAGATGGCCCCCATGCTGGTGGCGGCCAGCATGCCGACGATGGCCTCGTAACCGTTGGTGACGATACCGGCCACCCGGTCCCCCTGCTGCACCCCCTGGCTGCGCAGGAAGGCCTCCAGGGCACCTACATCCGCTTTCAGCTGCCGGTAGCTACGTCGCAGTACCGGCCGTGTCTCGCAATGGGCCACCACCGCTTCACTATCGGCATGCTCGCCCTCTGCCATCCGCAGCAGGTTGGCGGCGAAGTTCAGCTTCATACCCGGGAACCACTGGGCACCGGGCATGTCACGACTGCCCAGCACCTTGTCCGCAGGGGTATCGCAGACCAGGCCACACCAGTCCCAGACCTGTTGCCAGAAAGTGTCCAGGTGCTCGATGGACCACCGGTGCAGGGCGTGGTAATCCGCAAACGGGCCGTAACCCTGCTGCTCCAGGGACGCCTTGAAGCGCCCCATGCGGGACTGCTCCAGGGTCTCCTGCGACGGAGTCCAGACGATGGGGGATTGTTCTGTTGTACTCATCCAAATCTCCTGTTTACTGCATGTGCCAGCCATGGCTGACAACGATGGACTGGCCGGTCAGGGCAGAGGAAGGGAAGGCGGCCAGGTGCACCGCGAGTTCGGCCACATCCTCGACTGTGGTGAATTCACCATCGACCGTGTTCTTGAGCATCACGTTGCGGATAACCTCCTCCTCGGAGATACCCAGTTCCTTTGCCTGTTCGGGGATCTGCTTTTCCACCAGCGGCGTGCGCACAAAACCCGGGCAAATGATATTGCTGCGTACCCTGTGTTCGGCCCCCTCCTTTGCCACGGCCCGGCAGAGTCCCAGCAGGCCGTGCTTGGCGGCTACGTAGGGAGATTTCAGGGGCGAGGCCTCTACCGAATGTACCGACCCCATGTACAGCATGGCGCCGCCCTTGCCGGCGTACATCTGTCGCAACGCAGCCCGGGTGACAAGAAACGCACCGTGGAGGTGGACATCAATGACCTTCTGCCAGTCAGCGTAGGCCAGCTTGTGAATGGGGTCGATATGCTGGATGCCGGCATTGGCCAGGGCGATGTCGACGCCACCCCACTGGTCGGCCACCGCCTGGAAGCCGTCGTCCACGGCTTGTTCGTCGGTCACATCCATGACCAGGGCCATGGCGTCGCCACCGGCCGCCCGGATGGCGTCAGCCGCCTCAGTGGCGGCTTGCAGGTCCAGGTCAGCAATCGCAACCCGGGCACCTTCCCGGGCATAGAGTTCGGCAATGGCGCGACCAATGCCGCGGCCTGCGCCGGTGATGAGGGCAGTTCTGTTGGTGAGTCGCATAGCGGATACCCCTTGTTGTTGGATTCTGGTAGTCGGGCCCCGGGTGTAGCAGCATCTGTGCCGGTTATTTTTTTGTTTTTATTTCAACTAGTTAACTTTATCGGTTTAGTTCAACAGCACGCCGTGTGTCCGGTCTCCTGGACAAACCGTGAATAATATGTCCGGCTTTCAGGACAGGTGTCCGGCTATCAGGACAACTTGCCAAGCTTCTCATACAAGGCCGAGCGGGACACCCCCAACAACCTTGCCGCGCGCGTCCGATTACCACCTGTTGCATCCAGTGCCGCATTAATGGCATCGGCTTCAGCTCGGGCTACCACGTCAGCGAGAGGCTTCACAGGCAAGGTGACCACCTCCTCAGGCGCCACGCCAGAGTTTCGGCCGGCTTCGACTGGTCCAAGAGGCGGCAACGCCTGGGACAGTGCCCGCACATCCACCACCGAGGCATCCTCCGCCAGCGTCAGCGCCCGCTCCAGGACATTGCGAAGCTCACGGACATTACCCGGCCAGCTGTGGCGCCCCAGCAGTTCCAGCGCCTCACGGGTAATGCCCGCTTCCGGGCCAGCTCCGCCGGCAAGTTCTGCCAACAACCCCTCACACAATATGCCGAGGTCGGCAGGCCGTTCCCGCAGCGGCGGCACAAGTATCTCCAGCACATTGAGACGATAGTACAGATCCGACCTGAACTGCCCCTGGGCCATCATGGCCGGCAGGTCACGGCTGGTTGCGGCAATGACCCGGACGTCTACCGACTGAACCTGGCCTGAGCCCAGTGGCTCCACCTCACCTTCCTGCAGGGCTCGCAAAAGCTTTGCCTGCGTCGGCAGCGGCATATCACCCACCTCATCCAGGAACAGGGTACCGCTGTGAGCCAACTGGAAGCGCCCATCACGATACCGGCTGGCGCCGGTGAATGCGCCGGGGGCCACACCGAAGAATTCCGCCTCCAGAAGGCTCTCGGGTACGGCGGCCACATTGACCGCCACGAAGGGGCTTTCCGAACGGTGCGAGGCGGCATGGATGGCCTGGGCCAACACCTCCTTGCCAGTGCCGGTTTCTCCCCGGATAAGCACTGGCATGTCCCGCCCCGCTGCCAGCCGTGCCTTACGCTTGATCTCCAGTGCCTGCGGGGTCGCACCCACAAAGTCAGACAGGTTGTAGCGGGCACTTCGCGAGCGCCTGGCCAGGGCCTTGCGCGCGGCCTGCAGGTCCTGGTGCAACCGGCGATAGCGGGCAACCAGTGGGGTCAGGGGTTGCAGGTCATCGTAGAGAACGCAGGCGATAGCACCGCTAACCTTACCCTCCCCGTCATACCAGGGCAGGCGTGTAACAACCAGTTGCTGCCCCTCATGCTCCATGATGTCCAACAGCAGGGGGTCACCGCTCTCCACCACTTCCGGCATGCGGCTATGGGGGATAATACGCCGGACCAGTTGCCCGATAACGTCGCCCTGACGTTTGCCAAGCAGCTGGCAGTAGCTATCGTTGATCCAGGTAACCCGGGACTCCCGGTCGACCGCAATAGCACCGGCACTGGCCTTCTCGAACATCGCCATTAGCGCATCGATCATTTCACGGGTTAGCCCTTGTATACGTCCGGGCTCATAGGCTTCTGGCATACCTTTCTCTTGTTGTGTCTACGCATGGCATCACGTCCTTGTCAGTGAAGACTGACCCGACTGCGGCCGGCCGCCGTATGCTCTAACCAAGAGCCTGACGGAGGGACTACCGATGAAGCTCGGTTACTGGCTGTTCGCGCCCGGCGCTCTCTTGCTCAGCGCCTGCACAACCCACATCAATGCGCCGGATAATCCGGTGATGCCAAAGCATACCGTGTTGGAGGAGCGACTCAACATTCGCTACTCGCCAGCGGACTGGCCCGAGCCACTTCATGCAGACCTTTACCTGGCACAACAGTCCTCTCCGGGACCTGCCGTACTGGTGGTTCATGGGGGTGGCTGGGAGGGCCGCTCCCGTGCAGACATGACCGACACGGCCCGCGAGCTTGCCCGGCATGGCTTCACGACCATGAACATCGATTATCGCTTCGCCCCGCAACATCAGTATCCGGCCCAGCTCCGTGACCTGCAAAGGGGACTGGACTGGCTCAGGCAGAACCACGGAGAGCTCAACATCGACCCTGAACGGATAGCCGGCTTCGGTTACTCCTCCGGCGCGCACCTGGTGAGTCTTCTGGCGACGGTGACCAGCAGCGATCACCCGGACCAGGCTCCCTGGAATCCCGACCAGCGTGGCCTGGTGGCCGTGGTTGCCGGGGGCCTGCCCGCTGACCTGCGGACCTTTGATTCAGGACGACTGCTGAAGCAGTTCCTTGGCGACACCCGTGAGGCCATGCCAGGGCGCTACCGGCGCGCTTCGCCAGCCGCATGGGTAACGCCGGATACACCGCCCCACCTGTTGTTCCATGGCACTTGGGACCGACTGGTGCCTGTCTCCCAGGCACGTGACTACCAGCGGAGACTGGCCACGGCCGGGGTGAGCAACCAGCTGTTGCTGATGCGCGGTCAGGGCCATGTCACCGGCTTCCTGTTTCAGGGCACGGTGATGGACGAGGCCCTGGCATTTCTCTACAGGCATGCCGTCAGCCCAGCCGGAGAAACGGAGCCAGTGAAACGCCCAGAATGAAGACCAGTGCCAGCAACGCGGCAATAACGGTTACCGGTTTGCGCAGGAACTGGTGCCACACCCCCGTACCCCTGCCTTCCTGGACAGCCTCGTCCCAGGCCTGGCGCTGGGTACTCAGGCGTTTCGACTGGTAGGCCTTGAGCAACTCCCTTGCTCGTTCCGCCTCCCCCGTATCATGGGTCCAGAAGCCCCCCATGCTGATACCCCAGAACGAAGGCGGTGTTTCGTAATAGTTCACCCCGTGCTCCTCGAACAGGGCGCGGATCTCATCGGCCTCGTCATCGGGTACATGGCGCAGATTCATCAAATGGTGGGGCATCGGTTACACTCTCCCAGGAGCCTGCAAGGCAAAAATCGCACAGACTCCAAGCCTGTTCGGTGTTATTCATACAAGGATACTTCATGCCCGGCCACCTTGAGACCCTGCTGGCCTTTGATCGTCAGTACCAGCGTGACCAGCAGCAGTCGCCGGTCTTTCTCCACCGCCGGGATCGTCGTTACGCACTGGATAGCGGTGAGGGACAAGCGCCGGACATTGCCCGGTGGCTCACCCAGCTTCACGCCATTGGCAGCCACACCGCAGACCGGCCCGACTTTCCGGAAATCCGCTTCTGGCGGCGCTTTTCCACCGGTTTTATCACCGCAGGCGCCCTGCTCGGTGTCATTACCATGTCCGGCCTGCTGTTCTATGAGGGCGGTCAGCAAATCAATGTAACGGTCATTCTGGGCTTTGTCCTGCTGCAACTGCTCCTGGCCCTGTACACCGCCGTCCAGGGCCTGGCCGGATGGCAGCCCTGGGCGCCCGTCATCCACGGCCTGCAACAACGCCTGCAGAAGCAACAGCCCTCGCCAGCACTGGCGCCCCTGCTGGGCCCGATGATGACCAGGACCGCCCAGGCAGCCGGACTTGTTTTCGGGGCCACTGCCCTGATCACCCTGCTGCTTTCGGTGGTGTTCCAGGACCTGGCCTTTGGCTGGAGCACCACACTGGAGACATCCGCTGAGGCATGGCACCGGGTAGTCAGCTGGGTGGCCTTGCCCTGGTCCGGCTGGCTGCCGGTGGCCAGCCCCTCGCTGGAACTGGCGGAAGATACCCGGTTCTTCCGGCTGGAAGGGAGCGAGGCAGGCACAGCGTCTGCCCGCTGGGGCGAGTGGTGGCCCTTTGTGGCCATGACCTGGCTGGCCTGGGTCATCCTGCCCCGCGCTTTGCTGCTGGCGGTTGCCACCGTGGACCTGCGTGCAAAGGGTCGCAGCGCCCTGACGCAACACCCGGGCTACCAGGCGCTGCTCTGGCGTATGGAAACACCCTCCGTCGATACCGGCGCAGATACCAGCGACAGTGGACAGCTGCCCGAAGATCACCGCTCAGCCACAGTAACGGTTCCCCACGCACCACTGGCGGTCAGCTGGGCTGGAGCAACCGCCGACGGACTTCTGGCGGGTGTCGACAGGCCCCTGCCCAGGGCCGGCGGCGCCCAGAGCCTGCAGGCGGACCGTGACACGCTGGCACAACTGGCAGAGCAAATGACGGCAGGACACCGCCAACTGGTGGTGGTGACCCGCAGCTGGGAGCCACCCACCGCCGAACTGGAGGACTTCCTGGAAGACGCCCGCGAACAGCTGCCCGGTGTCACCATCACCCTGTTGCCAGTGGCTGGAGACCCGGCCCAGCGACCGAACGACCAACAGCTGGGCCAGTGGCTCCGGTTTGCCGAGCGAGTCGGGCAGGGGGTCCGCGTAGCAGTGGCTGAAACACAGGAGGCCACCCATGGTGTCCACTGACCAAACACCGGTATTCGCAGTGGTCGGACACCCCAACCGCGGCAAGTCCAGCGTGGTCGCCACCCTGTCCCAGAATGACCGCATCGCCATCGCCCTGGAGCCGGGAACGACCCGGGAAAGTCAGCGCTACCCGCTACAGGTGGACGGCCGCACGCTCTACACCCTGGTGGACACCCCCGGATTCCAGCGCCCCCGGCGGGTCCTGGAATGGCTTGAGTCCCACAGCCTGTCCGCGTCCGACCGGCCGGATACGGTAGCCGCCTTTGTCCACCAGCACCGGGACAACCCGCGGTTTCGGGACGAGTGTGAACTGCTGGCGCCTATCATCGACGGCGCCGGTATTATCTACGTGGTGGACGGTTCGGTGCCCTATACCGCTGAGCAGGAAGCGGAGATGACCATCCTGCGGTGGACTGGGCAGCCAAGCCTGGCGCTGATTAACCGTATCGGGTCCGATGACCACACCGCCAGCTGGCAGTCGGCCCTGGGCCAGTTCTTTCAGATTGTCCGCAGCTTCGACGCTGTTCGCGCCCCGTTTGAGCAACATCTGGGCTTATTGAAGGCATTTGGCCAACTGCGCCCCGACTGGGAGCAACCCCTGGAGGCTGCCACCGGCTTCCTGACCCGACAGCGTGAGGACCGGCAATGGCGCTCAGCCCAGTTAATCACCGAAGCGCTGATCGGAATGATGACCCACCAGGAATCCCGCACCCTGCCGAAAAACCTGGCCACACCGGGTAGTGACAGCCGGGAAGCCCTGGAAGCCCGCCTTCGGGAGCGCTGGTACCAGCACCAGCGGGAGCGGGAGGAAAAACTGCGCAAGGACGTCGAGGCACTCTACCAGCACCACCAGATCGCCCGCCAGGAAGCGGCCCTGAGCTGGCACCACGACCATGACCTGTTCAGTGAAGAGACGCGCCGGGCCTGGGCTGTGAGCAAGACTTACCTGGCCACCGCCGGTTTCGGCGCGGGCGCGGTCGGCGGTGTCGGTATCGACGCCCTGACCCTGGGGCACTCCCTGGGCGCGGGCGCTCTGATCGGCGGTCTGCTGGGTGCGGCAGGCAGTTATTTCTATGGCGACCGGCTGGCCATCCGCGCACTGAGCCTGGGCTCCCTCAAGGGTGCAGGTGACCTGCAAACCGCCACATTCGGTCCGGTGCAGGACCTGCAATTCGGCTATATTGTTCTGGGGCGGGCGGTGGACCACTGGTGGCATATCAGCCAGCGTAACCATGCCGGACGGGACCCGCTGGAACTGCCACCCTCGGAAAGCCATTGGCTGGAAACCCTGGGGGCTGACACCCGCAAGGCGCTCCAGCGGGCCCTGACCCGGTTACGGAAAAACCGCAAGCTCAACCAGGGGGAGCAGCAAGAGCTGGAAGCCGCCGTTCAGAGCGCCCTGGAAGGGTATAACCGCTGGCGGCTGGAAAGCACCGCTTGAAATACATAGAGGTCTAATGTTTATACTATAAAGCTGTTTCACCCGATTCTGGCCAACCAACCATGAGGTACGCCCATGAAAATCGTTAGAGTTCAGGACATCATTGGTACCGAGCGTGAAGTCAGCGACAAGCAGTGGACCAGCCGCCGCCTGCTGCTGAAAAAGGATGGAATGGGATTCTCGTTCCACGAAACCATCATCAAGGCAGGCTCCGAGCACACCTTCTGGTACAAGCACCACCTGGAAGCGGTTTACTGTGTCGCCGGTAACGGTCGCATCAAGGACCTGGCCACGGGTGAAGTCCATGAGATTACCGACGGGACCCTCTACGCCCTGGACAACCACGACAAGCACACCCTGTACGGTGGCACCGAGGACATGCGCCTGATCTGCTCCTTCAACCCGCCGGTTACCGGGCAGGAAGTCCATGACGAGGACGGCGCCTACCTGCCGGACACCAGCGATAACTGATCCGGCCGGAAATGGCCGCTGATCTGACCGCTGAAACACCGCCATCGCCAGCACGCCTGCTGCCGGTGGCGGTGTTGCTTTGGCTGGCAGGACTTTACCTGCGAGTCCCGATCCTGGTGGCACCGCCACTAGCACCGTTTATCAGTGCTGACCTGGGGCTGAACCAGACCCTCACCGGCGCGCTGACCACCCTCCCCATCCTGATGCTCGCCGTCGGCGCCATGCCCGGCTCCCTGGCCATATCCCGCCTTGGACCCCGCAATACCCTGGTACTGGCCATGGTCATCATGGCGATGGGTTCCGCCGCCCGGGGCCTGGCACCCGAGATCATCACCCTGTTAGCCGCCAGCACCGTTATGGGACTGGGCATTGCCATGATGCAGCCGGCCCTACCGGCATTGCTGCCCCGATGGCTGCAGCCACACCATGTGGCCATGGGCACGGCAATTTACATGAACGGTATGCTGATGGGGGAGTTTGTGGGCGCTGGCGTGACCCTGCCGGTGCTGGTCCCCCTGATGGATAACAGCTGGCGGCTGACCCTGCTGGCCTGGTCCCTGCCGGCCCTGCTGGTCGCCGCCGCCCTGTTCCTGCCGAAACGGGGCCTGGCCCGACCGGTACAGCGTGCCGCCTGGCTGCCAGACTGGTCCAACCCGCTGACCCTGAAAATCGGCCTGCTGCTGGGGCTGTCCGCCTCCATGTTCTTTGGACTCAACGCCTACATGGGTAACCTGCTAGAGCAGACCGGGCACTTCGACAAACTCTCCCGCGCCCTGTTCTTCTACAACATTGCCCAGGTGTTCGCCTCACTGGTGATGCTGAAAACCGCACGCCGGTGGGTCGGTCGTCGCTACCTGATCGGGGTGATGGCCGTGATCAGTGTAGTGGGCACCATTGGCGCCATCTTGCTGGAAGGCTGGTGGGCCATTGCCAGTGCCACGGTGATGAGCTTCGTCGCCGGCATACTGCTGATCCTGCTGGTGGCGCTGCCGCCCCTGCTGACCCGCCCCGGAGAAACCGGCCGATTATCAGCAGGCACCTTCCTGGTGGGCTACACCATTGCCTTCCTGGTGCCCATGACTGGCGGTGCGGTAGCGGACATGACCGGGGATATCCGTCACAGCATCCTGGTGATGATTGTTTACAGTATCCTGGTACTGCCGGTCATCCGAACCCTGGACCTGACACCTGCCAGGCGTGCCCAGAATAACTGATACCGGCTTCAGGCTTCGGCCTGGGGCAGGGCGGAATCAGAGTCTGTACCGGCCAGCATGCCCTTTGCCTTCAGGCCCTGATCCAGCATACGTCGCAGCGCGCTGAGATCATCCAGCGTGGCCTGGCCCTGGTCTTCATCCAGCTCAGCGTTCACGATGGCCCGCAAGACGGAGGCTTTGAGCTTCTGATACAGGGCTTCGGTCTCGCTGACTGATTCACCGGCGACGTCCTCCGAGGTCAGCAACCGGTTCACCGCCTCCAGGTACCGGTCCATCAGCAGCCGGACCGTGTCTTCCGGGAGCACGCGACGCACTTCCCGTAACCGGATAGCACTGCCGGCCTGACCAGCCATCTCCGAGAGATAGCGAGCGGTGCGAACCGCCACCGTCAGTTGTTCCACCAGCTCCGGAGACATTTTCTCGGCCCGGGTCCTGGCAGCGAATCCGGTAATGGCGTGATACAGGCTATGGATAGCGGAGGTCTGGCGGGTACCAGCAGCAACGGTCATGCCCTCGCGGGTCAGGGCGGCATGGACCAGGCCTGTGACCAGTTCTTCCATCCGCTCCAGTTCCTGCTGCAGGGCGCCCACCGCCAGCTCCGGCGTCGACGCCACGGTACGGTCCAGGTACCGGGGCCGTGACAGGTCCTCCTCGGCACTGCGGAAAAACCGGTCCAGCCGGCGGGCCAGCCAGGGCACCAGGGGCAGGAGCAGGGCGATACCAATCAGCTTGAACAGGGTATGGAAGGCCGCCAGCAGAATCGCCGGGCTGCCTTCCAGGTCCAGCCAGTCCGCCAGCACACCGGCAAGGGCCAGGACAAGGGGCATCACCGCCAGGGCGATCACACCGGCGACCACGTTGAAAAGGATATGACTCATGGCCAGGCGGCGGGCATTCGCGGTCGCATTGAGCACCGCCACCGCCGCGGTTGAGGTCGTGCCCAGGCTGGCACCAATCACACCCGCAGCGCCGGCTTCCAGGCTGATTACACCGGTACCCGCCGCGGTAAGCACAATGGCCAATGTGGCGGACGAAGACTGGGTGAGCAGGGTAATCACAAAGCCGATACCCAGATACATGGCCCAGTGGGTACCAGCTCCGCCTTCAACCGTGGAGCTGAAGCCGGTGGCAAAGCCTCCCAGGGAATCCTTGAGCAGGTCCAGGCCCAGAAAGAACAACCCGAAACCGGCCAGCGCCTCACCCAGTGACGCCCAGCGGCCGCCCGAGCCGGCAATACGGAGAATGACCCCCACGGTCAGGATCGGCAGCGCCAGGGCACTGATCTTGAACCCACTGCCCACCAGTGCCACCAGCCAGCTGGTCACCGTGGTCCCGACATTGGCACCGAACACCACGGCAATCGCCTGGGACAGGGTCAGCATGCCGGCGTTTACAAAGCCGATGGTGGCCACCGTCACCGCACTGGACGACTGAACCAGGCCGGTGATCAGGATACCGGTGGCCAGCCCCCGCAGCGGTCGGTCTGTCCAGCGTTCGAGCAGGCGTTTGAGCCCGGCCCCGGCAAAGGTTTTCAGGCCATCGGTCATCATGCCCATGGCCAGCAGGAACAGGGCGAGGCCGCCAGCGGCCTGGATTACCACAGAAGTGCTCAAAAAGGACTCCCTGTCAGATGTTCAGGATACCCCGGCAGGTCGATGCGAAAAGGAAGCCACCCCATCAGCCAGAAGCCGTGGGGCGGGGAGGCATTCCTGCAGGGAACAATTGTCTGAGCGAAGCGAGTTTTTTGTTCCCGAAAGGAATGCCTCCCCGCCCCGCGGCCTCCCCCTTGACCGGGGAAGAGCAGGCTCAGATGTAGTAGTCTTTCAACGGAGGAAAGCCGTTAAACTCCACCGCACTGTAAGTCGTAGTATAGGCACCGGTGGACAACCAGTACATGCGATCACCAATCGCCAGGTTCAGCGGCAGAGGGTACTTGTGGTGCTCGTACATGATGTCCGCACTGTCGCAGGTCGGTCCCGCGATCACACAATCCTCGCCTTCGCCGGTCTTCTCGGTCCAGATAGGAAACTTGATGGACTCATCCAGGGTCTCAATCAGCCCGCTGAACTTGCCCACATCCGTAAACACCCAGCGATGCAGGGCAGTACGGGATTTACGGGAAATCAGCACCACTTCGCTGACCAGCACCCCCGCATTGGAAATCAGCGAGCGACCCGGCTCGATAATGATCTCCGGCAGGTCATCACCAAAGTCCTCCTGCAGGAAACGGGCGATTTCCTCGGCGTACACACCCAGCTCGTTGGTGCGGGTGATGTAGTTGGCAGGGAACCCGCCCCCCATGTTGATCATCTTCAGCTCAATGCCGTCTTCTTCCTTCAGGCGCTCGAAGATCACCTTGACCTTGCCCAGGGCCGCATCCCAGGCGCCGATTTCCCGCTGCTGGGAGCCCACATGGAAAGACACACCGTAAGGTACCAGGCCCAGGTCGCGGGCCAGGATCAGCAGGTCCATGGCCATATCCGTCTGGCAGCCAAACTTGCGTGACAGGGGCCAGTCCGCGGTCAGCGTGCCTTCGGTGAGGATGCGTACATACACCTTGGAACCGGGTGCCGCCTTGGCAATATTGCGCAGGTCTGCCTCGGAGTCAGTGGCAAACAGGCGCACACCTTTCTCGTAGAAGGTGCGGACGTCCTTCGCCTTCTTGATGGTATTGCCGTAGCTGATCCGGTCGCCGGTGACACCCAGGGCCATAACCTTCTCCAGCTCGTACACCGAGGCGATATCAAAGTTGGCCCCCTTGTCCCGCAACATGGTCAGGATCTGCGGGGCCGGGTTCGCCTTCACCGCATAGTAAACACTGGCGTAGGGGAAGCCCTCCACCAGCTCGTCGTACTGACGGTTGATCATAGCGGTGTCGATGACCACGAACGGCGTTTCCTTCGTATCGGCAAAATCCTTGATGCGCTTGAAGGTTTCGGTGTCGTAGTAGTCAGCGATGTTGGCGTTGGCAAGGTCGGTCATGGGTGGTGTTTCCCTCCACAGGGTATACGCGCAATAAAAAAGGGCGACAGCCTGGCTGCCACCCCGTAATTGGCGCGATCATCGGGCTTTTTCACAAACCCGGATATGAGCAGAAATACCCATGATCGAAGGTGTTAATTCACACCGCAACCGGCCATAGGGGCGCCGGTCCGTCGGGATCTTCCGGTGCGCTCTGGCTACGCAGATAACCCAGGATAGCCTCTTTCAATTCAGAACCCTGCCCCAGCCCCTGATTGCCGAATAACCTGTTGAACTCCAGTACGTAGGGGTAGCCCTCCACCAGTGCGATATCAAATCCTGCATGGTCGACGCCCAGTATCTGCGCCAGGCGTAACGCCAGGTCAGTAACAGACGCCGGCACCGGCCCGGTATCGATGCGCCCACCCCGGGACACATTGTTATAGAACCCCTGGTCCGCCTGGGTTCGCCAGTAGGCAGTCACTACACGATCACCGACGACGACTACCCGCACATCCCGGTCGATGGGCAGGTATTCCTGCACATACAGCACCGGGGTTTTCTCACAATAGGCCAGCCAGTCCGCCCGGGACTCAATCAGCCACACCCCTTCACCCATGGAAGCCTTGGGTAGCTTGGCGACAAACGGCAGGGGCATGGTGCCCCAGATCTGCTCACGCTCTTGTGGCCCGTTCGCTTCAATGATGGTCCAGGGCGTATGTTCCGGCGCCACCGCCTGGAAAGCCCGGGTCATTTCCACTTTGTCGTGGCCGATGCGATAACTCGCTTCACTGGGGAAAACCCGGCAGCCGAGGCCATAGACCAGGGCGTTCAGTTGCCAGTACTCCGGGAACAGTACCCAGTCTGCCTCCTGCAACAGCGGTTTATGGTTCAGGAACTGCGCCGGCTTGAGCACAGTAGTATCGGGGAAGCCGAGGGTTCGGAAAATATCAAAGGAAACCAGCTGCATGGGTCTGGGGTGCTCAGATGGAAAGTGCGCATTTTATGCGCAACCCGGGAACTGGCAAGAATTATTTACCGAAGCTTGATCTGCGTCATTTAATGGGACTATGATGCGGATGATAATGCTTATCACTTAATTAACGGAGCTGAATTCCATGAAAACCCTGATCCAATGCACCACCCTGACCGCCGCCCTGGCATTCTCTGGCCTGGCTGTTGCCACTGACGTTGAACACTTCGAAGGCAAGGACTCCAACACATTGCCGGAAGCTGTCGCCAACTTCTCTGAGTACAATGACAAGCTGGAAGCGGTTCTGGACGGGGAGCTGACGCCGGAGGCGATGAACGAGGTTCACCAGCTGACCTATACCCTGGAGAAAGCCATTGCCAGGATGAGTGAGGAGCTGGATAACCTGGCGGTGACCCTGGAGGAAGTACACCTGGCTTCCGAGAGTGCTGACAGTGACACTGTTTCTGAGCAGGGCGCGGCCTATCTGGAGAAGTCCCGGCAGTTAGTTGAATAAACATTGAAAGCTTAGGTAGACGTCAGGGCTGGGGCACCCAGACTGCGGGTTGTGGAGTCTGGTGCCGGGGTGGGGGGGCTTTCTCCGCCGCAATTCGCGGTCCATCCCTGGACCGGCCTTGCTCCGCGCCGGCACCCAAGCCACAAGGCTACGTTATCCAGAAAGCCCCGAACGAAACCGGGAAGGACTAACTCCCTCCCACCGCCGAAAAGCCCGGGAAAAAGCTGCCTCCTCGGAAAAACCAAGTTGCTCGGAAACCAGCGCCACCGAGTCCCCCGACCGAAGCATTCCAACCGCCAGCCGATGCAAGTCCCGCTCGCGCAAAACCTTGAAGGAAAGCCCCTCCTCAGCGAGCAACCGGGTCAGATGGCGGCCGCTCATATGCAGCTCCGACGCCACCCGCTCCTTGCCCCAGCCAGGGTGCTGCCGGACCAGCTGACTCACTTGGCCACTCAGACTCTGATGACCAAGCGCCTCCAGCGTATGATCCGCCAGCTGCCGTAAATGATCCCGCAGGGCGCTGTTGGCCTGGATCAACGGCAACTGCCCCTGGTCCCGATGGAACCGCAGACAGTTTCGGCCAGCGCCGAACGCCACCGCCATACCCAATCGCTCACGATAGACTGACTCACCGACCTCCGGCTCATGGGCAAACAGGAGGGTTTCAGGCATAAAGGCCTCCCCCGTTGCCCAACCGGCCAACCGGACCAGCGACGCCATAACCGCCTCGACCCGCTCGGCCACTCTCACCCGGAATTCCGGGTGATAACACAACAACAACAGCTCCCCTTCCTCCGACAATGAAAACTCGCCACCATCGCCCACCACCGGCGCATACTCCACCAGTGCTTCCAATCCATCCCTCAGGGTATCGCAGCTGACCAGCAGCATGCCGGCGCTGTCCAGGTGTCCCACCTGCAAACCCAGGCCAATATCGAGGCCCGCCAGCGGATCATTGGCCTGGCGGCAGTACTCCTCCCACAGCTGATCCTGCACCGCCAGCGGCACCCGTTGACCTGGTACCACCTCACAGGTAATAGATTCCGGCAGGGTAATACCACGGCGTTGGGCCGCCTGCAGGATCGCCTGGGCATAGAGGTGGGTTACACTGGGGGAGGTTCCGATCATGGCCCGAATTGTCGTGGTTTGTGTCCCGTCCGGTCAGGAAAACCGGCGCATCAAATCGTAAGATACGGGATCATAACAACAAAATCAGGAAAACCATCATGTACGCAGTGATTGGCGCCGGCCCCATGGGCCTGGCCTGTGCCCGCAACCTTCAGAAGCAGGGTATTCCCTTTACCGGATTCGAGCTCCACAACGATGTGGGGGGCCTGTGGGACATCGACAACCCCCACAGCACCATGTACGACACCGCCCATCTGATTTCATCCAAGCGGATGACGGAGTTCACCGAGTTTCCCATGAAGGATTCGGTGGCCCAGTATCCCAGCCACCACGAGCTGAAAACCTACTTCCGGGACTTCGTGGATCATTTCGGCCTGCGCGAGCATTACGAATTCAATACCCGGGTCATCAACGTCGAGCCCGATGGCGACCAGTGGCAGGTGACCACCGAGCGTGATGGCCAGCAACAGACCCGGGCCTTTGACGGGGTGATGATCGCCAACGGCACCCTGCATACCCCCAACAGGCCGGAACTGCCCGGTGACTTTGCCGGCACGGTCATGCACTCCGCCGACTACCGCAATCCGGAGGTCTTCCGGGACAAGCGGGTGCTGGTGGTGGGCTGTGGCAACTCGGGGGCGGATATCGCCGTGGATGCGGTGCACCATGCCAACTCCGTGGACATGAGTCTGCGCCGGGGCTATTACTTCCTGCCCAAGTTTCTCAAGGGCAAGCCCATCGACACCATCGGCGGCAAGCTGAAACTGCCCCGGCCCATCAAGCAGCGTATGGATGCCCTGCTGATCCGCATGGTTATGGGCAAGCCTTCCGACTATGGCCTGCCGGACCCGGACTACCGCATGTACGAGTCCCACCCGGTGATCAACTCCCTGGTACTCCACCACCTGGGCCATGGGGATATTCGCCCGCGCCGCTCCATTGACCGCATCGAGGGGCACACCGTGTACTTCAGTGACGGCGAGTCCGGGGACTATGACCTGATCCTGATGGCCACCGGCTATCTGCTGGACTACCCGTTCATCGATCGCAAGCACCTGAACTGGCCGAAAAATGAGGACGCCCCCCGGCTTTACCTGAACATGATGCACCCGGACTACGACAACCTGTTCCTGATGGGCATGATCGAGGCCACCGGCCTGGGCTGGGAAGGCCGTAACCAGCAGGCGCGGCTGGCTGCCCTGTTCATCCGTGAACAGCAGAAAGGGTCGGCAGCGGCTGGTGCCCTGCGCCAGAAAAAGAAAACCCATGCCGGTGAACGGCTGGACGGCGGCTATAACTACATCAAGCTGGCCCGCATGGCCTACTATGTAAACAAGGACGCCTACCTGGACAGCCTCGCCAGCCATATCGCGGACCTTGAATCCGGCAACAAGGGGTAAGCGGCCATGACCGTGCAGTTCGACCCCGCCAGCCTGATCACCCTGAACGTTATCCTCGCATTGATGATGTTCGGAGTGTCGCTCAACCTCAGACCCGCGGACTTCCAGCGGGTTCTGACCATACCAAGGGCACCGGTAGCCGGGCTGATCGCCCAGTTCCTGCTGCTGCCCCTGGGCACCTGCCTGTTTACCTGGGTTTTCCGCATCGACCCGGAGCTGGCGCTGGGCATGATCCTGGTGGCCTCCTGCCCCGGTGGCAGCTTCTCCAACATCATGACCTGGCTGGGCAAGGGCAGTGTGGCGGTGTCGGTGAGCATGACCGCGGTCTCCAGCCTGGCGGCGACGGTGATGACGCCTTTCAACTTTGCCCTGTATGGCTGGCTCAACCCCCATACCCGGGCCTACCTGCAGGAAATCGCCATCGAACCCGGCAATATCCTGCTGCTGGTGTTGCTGGTACTGGCCCTGCCGCTGATACTGGGCATGGTTACCGGCGGGCGCTTTCCCAAACTGGCGGTGCGCAGCGAAAAGCCCCTGCGCCTTGTCTCGCTGCTGATCTTCCTGGCCTTTGTGGCCATCGCTTTCCTGAACAACGTGGAACTGTTCCTCGCCCGATTCCATACCTTCTTCTGGCTGGTGGTGGGCCATAACCTGCTGGCCCTGGGACTCGGCTATGGCATGGCCCGACTGATGAAGCTGTCGGTGCCGGACCAGCGGGCGGTGACCATGGAAGTGGGCATCCAGAACTCCGGCCTGGGGCTGGTTATCCTGTTCACCTTCTTCGCCGATGCCGGCGGCATGATGCTGATTACCGCCTTCTGGGGCGTCTGGCACCTGGTATCCGGGCTGACCCTGTCGCAAATCTGGGCCCGCCGGCCCATTCCCCACCCAACAGAACAAGCAAGCTGACCCCATGACCCAGGAAAAACGTATTCTCATCACCGGCGCCGCCGGCTACATTGGTCACCAGCTGGGTAATCGTCTGGCGAAGGACTATTTTGTCTTCGGCACCGACATCAACAAGCGGGACGGCCTTGAGTTTCCCCTGGAAGTGCTGGACGTGCGCGACAACAACCTGGTGCTCACCCTGGCGGAATACCGCATCACCCATGTGATCCACCTGGCATCCATACTCCAGGCTTCCCCGGACCGGCAGCGGGACTACGACATCGACGTCAACGGCACCCGCAACGTGCTGGAGGCCTGTGTCGCGGCGAAGGTAAAGCACATCACTGTGACCAGTTCCGGTGCCGCCTATGGCTACCACCCGGACAACCCGGCCTGGATCGACGAGGATGATCCGCTGCGGGGCAACCCGGAGTTTGCCTACTCGGACCACAAGCGCCAGGTGGAGGAGTTGCTGGAGAAATACCGGAACGAGCACCCGCAACTGCAACAGCTGATCTTCAGGCCAGGTACGGTACTGGGGTCCGAAACCCGTAACCAGATTACCGGCCTGTTCCTGGCGCCCCGCCTGCTGGCCATTCGCGGCAGTGACTCACCCTTCGTGTTTATCTGGGACCAGGACGTGGTCGGCGCCATGGAGCAGGGCATTCGCGAGGACAAAACCGGTCGCTACAACATGGCCGGCGATGGCGCCCTGACCATCCGGGAGATCGCCAGTAGGCTGGACAAGCCCCTGCTGACCCTCCCCGCCAGCGTAGTCAAAGGCGGCCTTCAGATAGCGAAATGGCTGGGCAAGCCAGTGGGACCGGAGCAAATCAACTTCCTTCGCTACCGCCCGGTGCTGAGCAACCGACGGCTTAAGGAAGAATTCGGGTATCGGCTGCAGAAAACCTCGGCGGAGACCTTCGACTACTTCATTGAACAGGCGAGAAAGAAGGGGGATCTGTGACCGTTACCCTGATCACCGGCGCCGCCAGTGGCCTGGGCTGGGCCATGGCGCAACACTGGTACAAGGCCGGTCACTGCCTGGTACTGGCGGATATCGACGCCGAAGCCCTGCTGCGCCGTCGTAATGAACTGGGCGACGACACCCGGGTGCATATTGTCACTGTCGACGTCACCCACACGCCGGACCTGGAGCGACTGGTGCGGGAAACCGAAGACGTTTACGGACGCCTGGACCTGCTGGTAAACAACGCCGGTATCACCCACCGGTCCCCGGCCGCGAGCACCAACCCGGGCGTATTCCGCAAGGTGATGGCCGTAGACTGGCAGGGGCCGGTGGAACTTACCCAGCTGGCGCTGCCACTGCTGGAACGCAGTAAGGGACAGATCGTATGCATCGGCTCCATGGCCGGCTGGATGCCGGTACCGGGCCGGGCCGGCTACTGCGCCGCCAAGGGTGCCCTGATCCAGTTCTTCGAGGTGCTGCGACTGGAGCTCGAACCCCGGGGTATACACCTGCTGATGGTCTACCCCAGTTTCCTGGACACGCCCATCGAGCAGAACGCCCTGGGAGCCGATGGCCGCAAGGCTACCCACGCCCGCTCCACCATCGGTGGCATGGGCAGCGCCGCGGACATGGCCCGGATGATCGATGGCGCCCTGGCCAGGCGCAAGCGCTGGCTCCTGCCCGAGCCGGTATCCCGCTTTGGCAGCCTGCTGTGGCGGATCGCGCCCTCCCTGTACCTGAAAGCCGTACGCCGGAAATTCGCCGGTGACATCGCCGGCCACCCGACCCATGAGTCCGCCACGTCCAACGGGAACCCTGCAACATGATCGACCCCTGGCTCTGGCTCGGCCTGGCCATCCTGCTGGCCTACACCATTGAAGCCATCACCGGTTTCGGTTCCATTGTCATCGCCCTGTCCCTGGGGGCCATCCTGCTGCCCATCCCGGAGATGCTGCCAGTGCTGGTGCCGCTGAACGTGTTCATGAGTGGCTACCTCACCTGGAAACACCGCCAGCACATCCACTGGCGCCTGCTGGCCACACTCATCCTGCCGCTGATGGTGGCCGGCACCCTGACCGGCTACATACTTACGCCCTGGCTGGGAGCCGGTATCCTCAAAGTGCTGTTTGGTGTCCTGGTGGTGTGGTTTGCCGGCAAGGAACTGTGGCGCCTGTTCGGCGGCCATGTGGCGGAACCCCACGGTCTGGTGACCAGCCGCATCATCACTTTCGGCGCCGGCATCACCCACGGCCTGTTCGCCTCCGGCGGCCCCCTGCTGGTCTATGCCCTGGCCGGTATCCAACTGGACAAAAGCCGTACCCGAGCCACCTTGCTGACGGTGTGGTTCACCCTGAACCTGACGCTGAGTATGCTCTACCTTTTCGATGGCAGCCTGATAGCCAGTGCCGATCGACTGGTGTGGTACCTGCCGTTACTGGTCGTCGGGGTACTGGTGGGGGAGTTCCTCCATCACCGGCTCAATGAAGAGCGGTTTCGGCAAGCGGTATACAGCGTGTTACTGATCACCGGGTTACTGCTGATACTGCGGCCATAGAATTCCACAAAGCTATCGAATTTCGTTTGCTCATAGCTTTAGCGAATCAAAAGGATTGGAAAGCCCCATTGGGCATCAGACAGCGCCTTGAGGATACTGGGAATCAGACGCATCAACTGATTCCCAGGAGGTACCCATGCGCACCGTAGAAGACCTTATGTCCAAGTGGACTCCCGCCCTCCACGAACGGGATTACCTGAGCCGGGCCGTGGACCAGATCCTCTCCAGTGGTCATACCGGCCTGCCGGTCGTGGACGATAACAACCGCCTGGTGGGCTTCCTGTCCGAGCAGGACTGCATCCGCTCGCTGGCCAGCAGCAGCTATCACTGCGACAACTGGGTCCGCATCAGCGACATCATGTCCCGCAACCCGGTATCGGTTACCCCGGAGATGTCAGAACTGGCCCTCGCCAACCTGTTCTCCGGGCAAAGGCCCAAGGTGTACCCGGTGGTGGACAAGAACAACCGCGTACTGGGCGTGCTCACCCGTTCCCGGGTCATGGCCGCCCTGAACGACCAGCTAAAGGCCTGCCGGGTGGCCTGATGTCCCATCTGGCAACTTCACCAATCCACTGCTCTGCCGGACGCCTTGAGAGCCGGGCGCGATGCAGGCAGACCAAGCAAATGTAGGCCGGGACAGAGGCTCCTGTTGTACCAGGGCGAATGTGTAAGGGTCTTTAAAAGTCCTGCCACCCATGGTCACGGTAATCAGGATTAACGGAGAACTCTCCTGCGCCAATATCCAGCTCAGGACGTGCAAAGGGAATACGATACTCGCCCCAGTTAACCGTAACCGGGTCTTTCTCTGAGTCGCGCTGCCAGACGCCGGCATACTGGTTATCTCCGCGGAGAAAGCGGACGTTGCCAATGTCGTTACGCTTGACCGAGCCGTCGTCCATCAGCATCCAGCTGACCCTGTTGCGTCCCGCCAGAGAGCCTTTACAGGGCTTATCGCCGGAAGTCTTAAGCTCATAGGAGCCGAAAAGCATTCCCTGACGCTTTATCCCCGCATCGCGATGCTTGTTGTCGACACCATAGTCCAGCTGTTTCAGGTCATGGCTACGTTCCGCCCTGATCAGACCAGCCATTTCACAATAAACATCATCCACCCTCAGGTATCCCGAAACCCGAACAGCAGGGTGACCTCCCTTCTCTGGATGAATCTCGCTAAAACCGATATGCAACCGGGTGTAGTCAGGCCCGATGTAGCCCAGAAACTCTCTCTCTGCCGATACCAGTCCAGCAAAATCCCTTGCCGTCAGAAATGCAGGGGCGCGGGCCTCACCGAATCTCGCTTTCTCCTCTGACCCCATGTCGAAATAAACCGGCACCCCTCTGGAATCAGCAAAGCCAGAAAGCGGTGTAAAAGCCAGACAAGCTAACCAAAGCACTCCATATTTCATCATGGTTCTGTTAACCCTCCGATGGTTCGAAACAGTTCTCGATGACTATGGTGGCACCGCCCCTTATCCGGGCATTGTTCTGTGGTCCGCCGCTACCTTCAAAGCCGATCGACTTGACGTGATCCCTGATACGCTTCATCGCTGTTCCGCTGTTCCACACGACGTCAGTCTCTCTCGTCAGCCCTGGGAGAAGACAACCGTCGGTGTCTCTCGGATAGTTTCCAATATGGATCAGTATCGCCCGCTCCTTCGGTACCTCACTGTTATAGAGCTTGAGAACATTCTGAAAGGCTTCACCGATGTGCCAGCAAAGTTGGTAGGTTCCCTCAGGTACCCGCTTCCTCAGACCTGCCTCCAACGTATCGGGGCCCGGTCGTTCAAGCATATAGCCTTTGATATTAGTGCCCTCGATTGCGTATTGCCCGATCTTGGACCGCTCCGTCTCCCATTTGCGCTTCAGCCGAATAAGCAAGACAAATCCCTCCTTGTTGTCTTGTAACCAGATACTCAGTGAGCTGAATAGTACGGCAGGCTGGAAAAGAGCGGGGCATTTGTGAATGAACCTTAAGTCAAAACCTACATCTTCGAGAAACCAGTCACATTTCCAGCACACAAGAAACCTGGAATTTCATGCCGGGATCATGACTCAGTGGATCAACCAGCCGTAAGGCCAAACCGAACGCCTGCGACTCTGACCCGGGATCGTGCCGGGTCTGGACCAATGCCCGTTTTATGAACCTCAGATGCCAAAGGGCCTCTTTCCATCAGTGGTCCGGGTGATCAGTGCCATTCAAGGCATGCGCCACCGCCTGGCTGGCATGGATGGCGGTGGTGTCGTAGAGCCTGACCGGGGTATCGGGTGCCTGGATCAGCAGCCCGATCTCGGTGCAGCCGAGAATGACGCCCTGGGCGCCGCGGTCAGCCAGCGAGGTGACCACCTCCAGGTAGGCCTGCTTCGAGGCGGGCCGGATGTCACCCAGGCACAGCTCCTCGTAGATGACCCGGTGAACCAGTTCCCGCTGGGCCTTGTCCGGAACCAGCACCTCGATCCCCCGGGCCTCCAGGCGCTCCCGATAGAAGGCCTGTTCCATGGTAAACCCGGTACCCAGCAAGCCGACCCGGGTTACGCCGTCACCCTGCAGAACGTCTGCGGTCGCATCCGCGATGTGCAGCAAGGGCAGTTCCGAGGCCTGCTCGATCCTGGGCGCCACCTTGTGCATGGTATTGGTACAAAGTACGAGGAAGTCTGCGCCAGCAGAGCGCAGGGACCGGGCAGCCCCGGAGAGAATAGCGGCAGTGGCCTCCCAGTCACCCTGGTGCTGGAGCGCCTCGATTTCCGCAAAGTCGACACTGTAGAGCACAAGCTGTGCGGAATGCAGCCCGCCGAGCTGTTCCCGGACTGCCTGGTTGATGAGCCGGTAATAGGTCTGGGTGGACTCCCAGCTCATACCACCGATCAGGCCCATGGTTTTCATCTGAACGTCTCCTTGTTCTGTTATGAAAACATCTAACCTAGCAGAACATGCGAAATTTACTAAGGCCGACGCGACTACCTGCCCGATTTTTTGGTCCCCATCTTCGCCTCCGCTGTCAGGGGATCTTCAGGCCAGGGATGCTTGGGATAACGGCCACGCATCTCCTTGCGGACTTCCGGGTATACCTGCGTCCAGAAATTCTTAAGGTCGGCTGTGACGGCAAGGGGTCGCTGGGCCGGGGACAGCAAGTGAATAACGACCGGGATGCGGCCATCGGCGAGCCTGGGGGTTTCCGTCCAGCCGAACAGGGCTTGCAGCTTTGTGGCCAGCACCGGGCCGTTCTCGGCGGTGTAATCCAGTCGCAGGTGCTGGCCGGTGGGTATCTCCAGCGTGGTGGGCAGCGCCCTGGACAAACGCTGTTGCTGATCCCATGGCAGCAGTGACTGCAGGGCATCCACCAGCGAAACCTGCTGCAGCGCCTTCCAGTTACGCACGCCCGCCAGGAACGGTGCCAACCATTGATCCAGTGCGGCCAACAGGCCGTTGTCGGAAACATCGGGCCACTGGTCCGGCTCCAGCCGCCGCATGGCCTGGACCCGGGCCTGCCATTGTCTGGCCGTTTCATTCCAAGGCAGGCTTCCTATGTCCTTCTGGCGCACGGCATTGAGCAGTCCTTGCTGGACCTGCTCAGGCCCCGGATCCGGCAGGGACTGCTCCGCCAGCATCAGTGCACCCAGGCGGGTTACCCGACGAGCAACGACCGTGCCGCGCCTGTCGTCCCACAAGGCTTCCTCAACTGTTTCGATATGGGCCTCCAGGTCGGCTTCCAGGGTGGCGCGATCAGTAGCGGCGGCCAGGAAGACCTGCGCTTCCCGGGCCTGTCCGTCCAGGTCGGCGGCGACAATCCATTGCCGGGTGCCCAGGGCATCATCGTCAGCCAGGCGGGCACCCCGACCATTACTCAGCTGGTAACGATTGGCATCACCGGTCCGCCGTCGGCCTACCCGGTCCGGGTAAGCGAACGCCAACAGACGACCGGCCGGCAGGGCGTCGTCCTCGTCTTCCGTCTGTTCGTGCGGCAGCAGTCGGTCCGCCGCTCGTCGAATGGCATCCAGCCGGCCCCTGTCCAGTCCTGGTACGCGGTAATCACCGGCCAGCGCCTGTAGCCGGTACACGATGTCCGCTCCAGCGCCACGCCCCAGCAAATCACGCTCACCGAAGAGGGCAGCGAGGCGGGCAGCGGTTCTCGGATAGCCCAGCTCACGCCCTTTGAGCACCATATGAGCCAGCCTGGGATGGACACCCAGTTGCCGGGCCTGGCGACCATGGTCGGTAATGGCGCCTTCTCCATCCAGCAGATCCAGCCACTGCAATAATTCGACTGCCTGCGCCCAGTGGGCTTTCGGGGGCAGGTCCAGCCACTCCAGGTCGTCGGGGGCCCGGGCGCCCCACTGGGCCAGTTCCAGGGCCAGGGGTGCCAGGTCGGCTGCGAGGATTTCCGGCGGCGTATAGTCCGCCAGGCTGTGGTGTTCCGTCTCGCCCCACAAGCGGAAGCACACACCAGGCTCGACACGCCCTGCGCGGCCCCGGCGTTGCTCTGCCGCAGCGCGGGAAACCCGCCCCGTGACCAGGCGGGTCATGCCGCTGTTGGGGTCGAAGACCGCGCGGCGGGCCTGGCCAGCGTCGACCACTACACGAACACCCTCAATGGTCAGGCTGGTTTCGGCAATGGCAGTGGCAAGGACAACCTTGCGCTGCCCTTCCGGAGCCGGTTCGATGGCCTGGTCCTGGGCATCGCCTTTCAGGTTGCCATACAGGGGCACGAGCCATGTATTGGCTGGCAGGTGGGCTCTGAGCAGTTGCTCCACCTTGTGAATTTCACCGGCGCCGGGAAGGAACACCAGGATGGATCCGGGATGCTCCGCCAGGGCTTCATGGATCACCGTGACCACCTGGTCCAGCAGCCTGGGTGGTCGCCCCGCGGAGACCGCGGAAGGACGGTAGTGCACCTCCACCGGGAAGGCCCGGCCTTCGCTCGAAATCACCGGGGCGCCCCCCAGCAGATGAGCCAGGGGTCCGGTATCCAGGGTGGCGGACATGACCAGTACCCGCAGGCCCGGCCGCAACACCTGCTGGGTTTCCCTTACCAATGCAAGGCCAAGGTCCGCCTGCAGGGAACGCTCATGGAATTCATCGAACAGGATGGCGGCGTAGTCCTCCAGCAACGAATCGCCCTGGATCAGCCGGGTGAGAATACCTTCGGTCACTACTTCAATAATGGTGTCAGCGCCGATTCGCGTGTCCAGGCGGGTTCGGTAGCCAACGGTCTGCCCGGGCTTCTCGCCCAGCTGGCGGGCCATGTAGGCGGCTGCGGAGCGGGCCGCCAGGCGACGCGGCTCCAGCATCAGGATCTTGCGGCCATCCCGCCAGGAGGCGTCCTTCAGGGCCATGGGAACCCGTGTGGTCTTGCCGGCACCCGGCGGTGCCTGCAGCAGCACCGTGGTGTGCTGCTCCAGCGTTCGGATCAGTTCGGGCAGGACCTGGTCGATGGGTAACATGCCGTTCAACCTGGCAGTTGAGAGCCTGTGTGCCCGTTAACGGGCATGCCAGTCCTCCGGCCGGGGCACGAACAGCGCCAGCAGCAGCCCCCAACCCAGTGCGACCGCCCCCAGGGTAAAGGCGCCCACCAGGGTGCCGCCGGCATCCAGCCACTGCCGTGTCAGCCAGGGGCCGGCCATCTGGGTCACGCTGTACAAAGCAACCATCGCGGCTGAGAGTCGCGGGCCCTGGTGAGGGTGCAAGGCTCGGCCGATGCGCTGGGTCAGCAGCACGGTGCCCACAAAGGTACTGCCCACCAGCAGTGCACAGAGTACGATGCCCAGGGGGCCAGGCCAGATGACAACGGCCAGGGCGCCCAGGAACTGGATCAGGTAGTTGAGCCGCAGGGCCGGCAAGTCACCGAAACGGGACCCGAGGAAACTCCAGATGATGGGCGTGGGAATGGTGACCACGGCTACCAGCAACCAGGACCCGTCCACCAGCCAGTGGCCATCGGGCAACTGGGTCTTGGTCAGCAGGGGCAGGAAGGTCATGGGCAGGATATAGCCCAGCCCGGCACCCGCGTAGGAAAGGAACAGGGGAATGCTGGCCCGGTCCAGCAAGGGCCCTTTATCGACATAGGAGCCATCGTCCCGCTGGATACGGGCCGGCACATCCAGCCTGACCAGGCGCCAGGTGGCCCACAGGGCCAGCGGAATGGACAGCAGGGCAGCTGGCCACCAGCGGGCCGGACCGGAGAGCAGGTCTGCCGTGCCGGAGACCAGGAAGCTGGACACCAGCAAACCGGCACCCACGCCCACATACACCAGCCCGCTGGCACCCGTACGGTTACGTCGCACCAGCCATTCCAGGATCAGCGCCGGCGCCTGCACAAACACCACGCCATTGGCAATGCCGTTGACCAGCCGCAGGCCCGACAGAGCAGCCACAGGCTCCACCTGGGTCTGGGCCAGGGTAGTGATCACATGCACCAGCATGGCAATGGGCAGGGAGATGCGGATCTGGTCAGGGCGGTACCATCGAACCGCCAGCAACGCACCAATGAGATAGCCCAGGTAGTTCCAGGTGGCAACAGACGCGCCTTCACTGGCTGTCAGTTGGCCATCACCAACCAGGTACGGCAACAGGGGGGTGTAAATAAAGCGGCCCAGGGCGTGGACCACCAGCAGGAGGATAGCACCGGCCAGCACGACCGACATGAGCTGCCTGGCGTCCGAGGCGGGCCGATGCTCTGTCATTATTACTCCAGGGGATTATTCCGGTATGGATGGGGTTATTTTACGTCAACCTTGGCCGGGGTAATGTACTCGATTCGCGGAGGCGCTGCCAGACAGCCGGCGGCGACCTTGCCAAATGCCTTCATATGATCGCTCTTGCCATGGGGTCCCAGGTGTTCGGCGGATTCCCAAACTTCCAGGAACACCAGGCGATTGGGATCGGACAGGCTGGTATGCAGTTCGTACTCGACACAGCCGGGCTCTTTCAGGGTGGCTTCGATGCAGGGCTTGGCCGCTTCAATCAGGGTTTCGCGCTGATCAGGTTTGACGTTCAGGATGGCACGTACGTATAGCATGGTTTTCCTCAGTGTGGTGCGCCCGCGTGGGCGCTGTTGTTATAAGACCCTCAACCAGACCGGGCCTGGTTCTGCCGGGTCCACTCGTAGATCTCTCGGTAAGCTTTGACCAGTTTATCCGGGTCGTGGGGCGGCTGAATGACGGCAGCCATCCTGCCATCGGGATTGAGCAGCGCCAGGTGGCCACTGTGGTCGACCAGGTTATTGCCGTTACCATCGTCCCGGTGCACAAAGACAGCGCCTACACTTTTTGCCAACTCCCGCAGCACATCGATATCTCCAGTCAGCCCGTGGAAGTCCTCGCCAAAGAACCCCAGGTAATCCCGCAACTGCTCAGGTGTATCCCGCTCCGGGTCCGCGCTTACCAGCAGGTATTCCGGCTGCGGCAGCTCCGCAGGAATCCGGCTGTCAGCCTGCCGCAGGGTCGCCATGGTGGCGGGGCAGATATCCGGGCAATGGGTATAGCCGACGAATACGAACGTCCACTGACCTCGCAGGTCCTGGCGGGTCTTTTCCTCACCCTGTTCGCTGGTCAGGGTAAATTCCGCAAGTGCCCGCGGCTCTGGGTAGACAAAGGTATTCATGGCACTCAGGTCAGGGGCAGGCTCCGGTTCCCGGGTTTGCGTGTCCGTCTGTTGATAGACAACGAGCGAGAAAATGGCTGCGACAACCATCAATAGCAGCACCAGCGTACGCCGGACCGAGCGAGTCATGGAAACTCCTGTCAGTGGTCAAAGGCGGTCCCCGAAAGGACCGCCGGGACATCAGAAATAGAAGAAGTGGTCGACCAGCAACACCACGAACAGGGCCATCAGGTAGGTTATGGAGTATTTGAAGGTTGCCAGTGCGACCCGGCGGTCATCGCCCCTGAGCAGGCGAACCGAGTACTGGAGGAAGCGTAACCCAAGTGCCGTGGCGCCGGCCAGATAGATCCAGCCCGACATGCCTGTGGCAAAAGGTAGCAGGGTCACTGCCAGCAGCATCAAGGTGTATAGCAGGATATGAAGCTCGGTATAGCGGTTGCCGTGAGTCACTGGCAGCATCGGAATACCGGCCTTGGCGTATTCCTCCTTGCGATGGATGGCCAGGGCCCAGAAGTGGGGCGGTGTCCACGCAAAGATAATCAGCACCAGCAACAGGGCGTGGCCCTCCACCTGGTTGGTCACAGCAGTCCAGCCCAGCAGCGGCGGCATGGCCCCGGCAAGGCCGCCAATGACAATATTCTGGGGCGTGGCCCGCTTGAGGAAAAGCGTGTAGACGCCGGCATAGCCTACCAGTGAGGCCAGGGTCAGCCAGGCAGTCAGGGCATTGACTTGCCACATCAGGATCATCATGCCGGCCAGTGCAAGCACGGTTGCGAAGAGCAGGGCGTCCACCTGGCTGACCCGGCCGGTGGCCACCGGCCGTCGGCGGGTGCGAGCCATCACGGTATCGATCTTCTGGTCCACGACATGGTTCACTACCGCCGCAGCGCCAGCGAGCAAAGCGATACCGAGGTTGCCGAAGAGCAGCACATCCCAGCCCGGCACGCCTGGTGTGGCAAGCAGCATACCGATAACCGCCGTCAGGATCATCAGCGCGACCACACGGGGCTTGGTCAGCTCCAGGAAGTCACGCCAGGAAACCGACCGGGTGGTGGTCGGGCGGGCCGTCAGGGCCTTGGCCTGGTCTGTCATGCGGGTACCTCGCGATTTGTTGTTGTGTGCGCCGGTTCTGCGACCGGCTGGCGTGCATAGCCATGAACCTGCCAGAGCATGTGGATTACGGTCAGTAACAGACCGGCTCCCATGGCGTTATGGGCCACCGCCACTGACAGGGGAATATGGAACAGGATATTGGCAATGCCGAGCCCAATCTGCATGACCAGGGCGGTGGCGGTCAAGAGCACCATGGACCTTGCCGGTGAATTCCGGGTGTGACGCCAGAGGGCCAGCAGGAGCAGACCGAGATAGGCCAGTACGATCACTGCGCCCAAACGGTGGGTAACGTGGATGGCGACCCGCCCGTCCGCTGTCAACTGGCCACCGAGATAGTTGGGACCGATGGTCTGCAACAGGTCAAAGCCATGGCGGAAGTCCATATTGTCGGGCCACCACTGTCCCTGGCAGGTAGGCAGGTCAGTGCAGGCAACGGCTGCATAGTTGGCCGCCGTCCAAGCTCCAAGGGCAATCTGCAGTATCACCAGTGCCAGGCCCCCGTAGATCCACGGCCGCAGCCGGGCTACTGCGCTGGCACGGTCTGGCGCAAGGGGTTTTCGCCGGCCCCGTAAGCGCAGCGTCAGGAGGGTTAACAGGCTCAGCGTGGTGAAGCCTCCCAGCAGGTGCAGGGCCACTACCTTTGGCCAGAGCTGGAGGGTGACCGTCCACATACCGAACAGCGCCTGCAATACGATAAAGCCGGCAATGAACAGGGGCAGTTTGACCGGTACCCCTTCACGGCGATGCCGGACCCCATAAGCTGCGATACCAAATACGATCAGACCCAGGGTGCCCGCTGCATAACGGTGAATCATCTCCGGCCAGCCCTTGGACACATCCACCGGCGAGTCGGGGAAGCGGGCATTTGCCACGGCTATACTGGACTCGCTCTGGGGCACGGTCAGGAAGCCATAACATCCGGGCCAGTCGGGGCAGCCCAGACCGGCATCCACCAGCCGGGTCCAGGCGCCGAGCATGACAACCACAACGGTGAACAGGGCGGCGATAAGTGCCCAGCGTGCCATCACGCGATGGGCGTGGCTGTGCGGTGTCCGGGTGTCTTGTAATTGTTCTTGCACAATCCGTTACCTTGTCTGGTTGGCCCGGGGGGCAATGCCCGGCCGGGCCGCTAGCCTATCTGGGACAATTTCATCAGGTGCTTGAGGTCTTCGAGCATTTGCTTCCCCGTGTGTTCGGCGTCGTAATGCATCATCACATTACCAAAGGGGTCGACGACCAGGATGCCCGGCGCATCCGCCGGATTTGCCTGTTCAGGCCAGGCTGGCCGGGCACCCGGGGCAATCTGCAGACGCTCCATGGAGCGGTAATCGGTATCCCAACGCTGCTGGAGTTCCGGCGAGACCTCTCCGATCCAGGCGGCACGACCAACCCGGTTTGCGTGTTTGCCAAGGGCAATGTTTACCTGGCGCGCCAGGTACAGCAACTGCTCACAATCATCGCCGCAGGTCTGGGCGGTGACCATGAGCATCCATTTGGGCTCCTGCAGTTGTGGACCGAAACGGGTTTCCAGGGAGTCACCCCCGGCATCCAGAAGGTTCAGCTCCGCCACGGGAACCGCCGGCTGGATAAGTTCGCCATGGTTACTGCGCGTCTCGGGATGGAGCCAACCTGTGTAATACATGATGGTGGCGAAGATCATCGGGCCGAAACCGATGGCAAACAGGAGCAGGGCGGTACGGCGGCCACGACGGACCTGTTCCGGGGTCGGTTCGGCTTCGTGCAGCTCGGCAGTGGTATCAGTCATTCAGGACTCCTGCTTACGATAGCTCGCTATTATTGTCAGTATGATGAGCGCCGCTGCCAGGGAAAACCATTGCAGGGCATAACCATAGTGGGTCTGAGGATCCATCATATCCGGTTCCCAGTCCACCCGGAAGGCTCCCGGTTGATTACTGTCATCCAGTCTCAGGATGTTATGTGCTATGGAGGGCTCTACGCCGGTCACTACCCTTCTGGGGAGCGCCTGTACGCGCTGCGGCCCGGTACCCATGGACGGCTCCCCGGCAGCCTCACCGGCCAACACGGGCGGTTCCGGATAGTCTGCAATCCGCGCCAGCAAGGAGACCTCGCCCTCCGGGGTCTGCACTTCCGGTAACCGGGAACGGGTCCGCTCAGCCGCAACCCAGCCCCGATTCACCACCAGCGGTGGCCCGCGATCCGGCTGGAATAACGTCAATACTTCGTAACCCGGGATACCATCACGGGTACGGTTATCGAGTAGCCAGGTGGCTGGCCGGTACCGTCCGCTAACCCTGACCGGCTGCCCGCTGGCCGGCTCGGCCCCAGCAACCTCGACCCAGGCCAGCGCACCGGCAACATCTTCCCACTGTGCCAGCAACCGGTTTTTCTCTTCCGCACGATCAAGCTGCCAAAACCCGAGCCATAGCAGGACTGGCAGTAGTGCGGCCGCGAGCAGCAGCAGCCGCCAGTCAGGCGCCCAGACCCGGTGTCGGGATTCATGTTCAGACATGCTCTGTTATAGTCACAGGTTCATTGCCTTCATACAGACAATAATAAAGACCTTCCAACGCGGGGACGAGGCTCATGCTTCTCAAAATCCTGATCGTGGTATTGATGCTGGCCGTGATCGTCAGCCTGTTCAGTGGCTTGTTTTTCCTGATCAGGGACGATGGGGGCCGACGGCGGGTGGTCAATTCACTGGTAGTCAGGGTCGCGCTCAGCATCTTGTTACTGGCGGTTATCCTGCTGTCACTTTGGCAAGGGGGGCTGGACCTCAACCCCACGCCCTATCATTAAACCGCTGCCAAGTGGCAGGCAGTACCTGAAGGACTCCGGGCAATGCTGCCCGGAGCCCAGGAACGTCAGATGACGTAGACGAAGATAAACAGACCCAGCCACACCACGTCAACAAAGTGCCAGTACCAGCTGGCCGCCTCGAATCCGAAGTGATTGTCGCCGGTGAAGTGCCCTTTCTGGATGCGGAAGAACATCACGATCAGGATGATCGTACCGAGAATCACGTGGGCACCGTGGAACCCGGTGAGCATAAAGAAGGTGCTGCCGTAGATGCCGGACTGCAGGGTCAGGTTCAGGTCCTGGTAGGCGTGGACGTATTCCTCTGCCTGCAGGCCAAGGAAGACCAGGGCCAGCACAATGGTGGCACCAAGCCAGATTTTTACCTTCTTGCGATTATCTTCCTTGAGAGCATGGTGTGCCACGGTCACGGTGAACGATGAGGTAACCAGCAGGATTGTGTTCACCAGTGGCAGGCCCCAGGCGCCGATAACGCCGTCTGGCGCGGGATAGGCCTCGGGGTTCGGGTTATTGATCAAGGGCCAGGCGGCCTGGAAGCCCTCCCAGAGCATCGCGCTGGAGCCCTTGTCACCTTCTCCTCCCAGCCAGGGCACCACAAAAACCCGGGAATAGAAGAGGGCGCCAAAGAACGCGGCAAAGAACATCACCTCGGAAAAAATAAACCAGCTCATACCCCAGCGGAAAGACCGGTCCATCTGGGGACTGTAGAGCCCTGCCCGGCTCTCCCGGATCACCGATCCGAACCAGCCAAACAGCATGTAAACCATCACCAGGGCGCCGATAAGGAAAATGAACCAGGACCCGTCAGTAGATTCCCCCTGGGACCCGTTCACCATTACCGAGGCAACCCCGTAAAGGGTAAGGACCAACCCGATCGTAGCCACTATTGGCCACTTGCTCTGCTCTGGTACGTAGTACGTCTGGTTATTCGCCATGTGTTTCTCCAGAGGCCTGCTCCGCTGGCCTGTCCATTCTCGTTTATTGTTTTCGTGTCACTCGCTTTGCTGCGCCAGTGCCGGCATAACATCTCCGGCACTGGCAGCAGACGCTCACTTCACTTCTGGCGGCGTCGCAAAGGTGTGGTAAGGAGCGGGTGAAGGCACGGTCCACTCCAGACCCTCTGCACCGTCCCAGGGCTTGGCGGCTGCCTTCTCGCCATTACCCCTGGCGCATTTCACCACGATAAACAGGAACAGAAGCTGCGTAGCGCCGAACATAAAGGCTCCGACACTGGAGACCATGTTGAAGTCCGCGAACTGCAGGGCGTAATCCGGAATACGACGGGGCATGCCGGCCAGGCCCAGGAAGTGCATGGGGAAGAACGCCAGGTTCATACCCACGAACGAGAGCCAGAAATGGGTCTTGGCCAGGGTTTCGTCGTACATGGTCCCGGTCCACTTGGGCAACCAGTAGTAGGCGGCGGCAAAGATACCGAAGATAGCGCCCGGTACCAGTACGTAGTGGAAGTGAGCCACGACGAAGTAGGTATCGTGGTACTGGAAGTCCGCCGGCGCGATGGCCAGCATCAGGCCGGAAAAGCCACCGATGGTGAACAGGATGACGAAGGCCACCGAGAACAGCATGGGCGCCTCGAAGGTCATGGACCCGCGGAACATGGTAGCCACCCAGTTGAACACCTTAACCCCGGTAGGCACCGCGATCAGCATGGTGGCGTACATGAAGAACAGCTGCCCGAAGATGGGAATGCCCACAGTGAACATGTGGTGCGCCCACACCAGGAACGACAGCAGGGCAATGGCACCCACCGCATAGACCATGGAGGCATAGCCAAACAGCTTCTTGCGGGCAAACGCCGGAATGATGTGAGAGACAACACCAAACGCCGGCAGGATCATGATGTACACCTCTGGATGCCCGAAGAACCAGAACACGTGCTGGAACAGTACCGGATCACCGCCACCGGCAGCGTCAAAGAACGATGTGCCGAAATTGATGTCCATCAGCATCATGGTGACCACGCCGGCCAGCACCGGCATAACAGCGATCAGCAGGAAGGCGGTAATCAGCCAGGTCCAGACAAACATGGGCATTTTCATCAGGGTCATGCCCGGTGCGCGCATGTTCAGAATGGTGGCTATCACATTGATGGCACCCATGATGGACGATACACCCATGATATGGATGGCAAAAATGAAGAAGGTGGTGCTCGGCGGCCCGTAGGTCGTCGACAGGGGGGCGTAGAAGGTCCAGCCGAAGTTGGGGGCACCGCCCTGCATGAACAGGGTGGACACCAGCATCAGGAACGCTGCCGGCAGCAGCCAGAAGCTCCAGTTATTCATCCGTGGCAGGGCCATGTCCGGCGCCCCCACCATCAGGGGAAGCATCCAGTTTGCCAACCCCACAAACGCTGGCATAACCGCACCAAACACCATGATAAGGCCGTGCATGGTGGTCATCTGGTTGAAGAATTCCGGCTCCACGATTTGGAGCCCCGGCTGGAAAAGCTCCGCCCGGATCACCATCGCCATGCTGCCCCCAAGCAGGAACATGGCGAAACTGAACATCAGGTACATGGACCCGATGTCTTTATGGTTGGTGGTTAACAGCCACCGGGTAATGCCCTTGGCGGGACCATGGTGGTGGTCCTGGGCGTGGGTATCTGCGACCGCACTCATTTGAAACCCCCGTTGCCGCCTGTTTCTTATAGCTGGCGTGTTTTGTTATCTGGCGAACCTGATGGCGGGATAGCCCGCCATCCGGCTGTCTCTTACTGATTCTTGTAGTCGAAGACTTCCTTGGGTGTCACCATCTCGCCGGTGTTATTACCCCAGGCATTACGCTCATAGGTAATGACCGCCGCGAGATCGGCCTCACTGAGCTGACTGCCGAAGGCCTGCATGGCCGTTCCGCTGACCCCGTTGACCACGATATCCATATGCGCATCGACGTCTTCAGTAACCACTGGCGTGCCCCTCAGGGACGGGAACGGCCCGCCACCGGAACCGTCATCACCGTGACAGCTCGCGCATGCGGTGGCATAGACACCTTCGCCACGCTCAACCAGCTCTTCCAGCGTCCATTCCTTCTCCGTCAGCTGGCGCTCCTTTTCTGCCGCTTCACGGAGATTCGCCGCCCACTGGGTGTATTCTTCCTCCGGCACAGCCTCAACCACTACCGGCATGAAGCCGTGATCCTTGCCACACAGCTCGGTACACTGCCCCCGGTAGGTGCCAGGCTCGTCAACCTTGAACCAGACTTCGTTGATAAAGCCCGGGATGGCGTCTTTCTTGATGGCAAATTCGGGCACCCACCAGGAGTGAATAACGTCATTGGCGGTTAACAGCAACCGGACCCGCTTGCCGACGGGCACAACCATGGGGTTGTCCACATCCAGCAGGTAGTTCTCGTTCTTGTCCATGCGGTTGTAGATCTCATCCCTGGAGGTGGCCATATTCGAGAAGAAACCAAACTCGGGGTCGCCCTCAGTACCCGGATTCTCGAGATACTCATAGCGCCAGCGCCACTGGTAACCGGTAACCTTGATGTCCACCTCGGCTTCTGAGGTGTCATACATATCGACCAGGGTGGCAGTTGCGGGAATGGCCATGATGACCAGGATGGCAAAGGGTATAATCGTCCAGAGGATTTCCACGACCGTGTTCTCGTGGAAATGGGCCGGTTCATGCCCCTTGGACTTACGGTGAGCAAAGATCGACCAGAACATGATCCCGAAAACCACAATGCCGATGGCGACACAGATCCACAGGATGGTCATGTGAAGGTCAAAGACCTGGTTACTCGATTCAGTAGCCCCCGGGGACATATTCATTGTCCAGTCGGCCAACGCCGGCGCAGACAATAATGTTCCCGCAATAAGGGCACCTGCCCGTTTAACGTGCACGTGCATACCGCGTCTCCACAGAATGTTGTTCTTGTTCATGACAGACACACTAAGAGCCGTCTCTCCTGCGACTGCTACCTGCCATGTCTGGCGGATCTGCGTGACACTTCCAGACTACATGGAAGTACGCCCCCCGGGCGTCAGAAAATCCAGTTACGCTCGCACACGCAACCGGTGATGCCGGGAAGTCTGTTCACGGATAACCAGATCCCAGTATAGACAGAGAGTTAGCAGACACTCAAAAACTTGGGCACATTTTGAGAAAATTTATAGTTATAAGCTTAGTCTATTTTGACATACATCATTGCAGACAGGCTATGGAGCCAGTATGACGAAATTCATCCGGTACCAGCTTACCCGCTCGGATCGTCATCTCTGGCGCCTGGCCTGGCCATTGATGCTCACCAACCTGACCGTTCCACTGCTGGGGCTGGTCGATACCGCCGTGCTGGGTCACCTGGAAAGCCCGGTTTACCTTGGGGCCGTGGCCGTTGGCGCCAACCTGTTCAGCATTCTTTACTGGACCTTCGGCTTCATGCGTATGGGCACCACCGGCCTGGCCGCCCAGGCCTACGGACGCCGGGACGCTACCGCCCAGACAGCGCTGTTGCTGCGCTCGCTACTGCTGGCCCTTGGCATCGCCCTGATCCTGATTGCCTTGCAGTCGCCATTGATCAGCACCGGCCTACACCTGATGAACCCCGGCCCTGAAGTAGCCGAACTGGCAGCGGAGTACGCTGCCATTCGCATCTGGAGTGCGCCGGCAGTCCTCGCCCAGTACACCCTGGTGGGCTGGCTCATCGGCTGTCAGCTGCCCCGGGGGCCAATGATCATGCTGATTGCCGCCAACGGCATGAACATCATGCTGGACGTGGCGTTCGTCACCCTGCTTGGCTGGAACAGCCAGGGCGTCGCCCTGGCGACGGTCATGGCCGAGTATTCCGCCGCTGGTATCGGGCTGTGGCTGGTCTGGCAACGACTGCCGGACCACCGGGCGTCGTTGCGCACACTGCTTGGTCATATGGCCGATTACCTGGCCCTGATTCGCGTTAATCGCTTCCTGATGGTTCGTACCATCGCCCTGTTGCTGGTACTGGCCTTTTTCACCGCCCAGGGGGCCCGCCAGGGGGAGGTAGTGCTTGCCGCCAACGCGGTGCTGCTGACCTTCCTGCTGGTCATTTCCAACGGCCTGGACGGGTTTGCCAATGCGGCAGAGGCCATGGTCGGCCAGGCCGTGGGCGGGGGTTCCCACCGGCGTTTCCTGGTCGCCTGCCGCACCGCTGCACGCTGGTCACTGATCGGCTCGCTGATACTCACTGTCCTGTTCGTTGCCGGGGGACACTGGCTTATCGGACTGCTGACCAGCATCGAGGAAGTCCGCGCCACCGCCCGCCAGTTCCTGCCCTGGCTATGGCTGCTGCCGTTCACGGCCGTCTGGGGTTACCTGTTCGATGGCATTTTCATCGGCGCCACCCGGACCCGGGACATGCAAAACACCATGCTGTTTTCCGCAATCGCGGTGTTCCTACCCGCGTGGTGGCTGACCACAGGCTGGGGTAATCACGGGCTATGGTTTGCCCTGATCACGCTGATGTTGGCCAGGGCCACCAGTATGGCCACTGTCTTCATGGTGCGAACAAGGAACCGGTCATGGTTCCGACATGAGTGATTATTAATCCCGACAGCACACCCACAAATCTCAACTACACTGCAAATCAAGGGGCGTCCAGCGCCGGACACCCTGCGATACCCAGCAAACCCGGCATTGTCTGACATGACTCCAGAGGCAGTATTGAACATCATTGATCAGGCCCGTCGGCAGGAAGCCCGTTCCGGTGAGTTTCTCCGCCAGATGCGCGAGAAGGCAGCCCATTTGCCCGGCAGCGTGATCGTTGAAGGCTACCAGCCCGCTACGTGCCTGTTCCAGTTCGCCATCGAGTACATCGAAATGGCTCCCCGCCTGATCGACTGTATTGACGATTGCGCCTGTAAGTCAGGCCGGCGCCGGCTGTTTGATCCGTTTATCCAGACCGCGATCCGCTACTTCACACAACCCTCGCTGATACTGACCCGCTACGATGGCCTGGACGGCTTGCTGGTCAAGGCTTACCTGTGTCACCGCCTGATGGAGGAGATGTACGAAAACAACCTGTCGACCCGTCGCAGCAAGCTGGTGGACCTGCAAGCCACCCAGGCCAACCTGCTCGCCCACCAACTGATCGGTGAGCCCTTTGCCAACGAGCTCGATGAGTCCATTACCCTCACTGTACTCAACCTGGCGGGTTCGCCGGACTACTACGAACTGAACCTGGATCCCTTTGTGACGGAGCTGCGCAAGGCCGCCCATGACTGGATGCAGGAATACTGGGAAAACCTGCTGACCCGCAATCACATCCGCTTTACCCTTATACCCTGAATACCCGGCAACGCTGATTCCTGCTTACAACCCGAAGACCCGGGATCACTCCAGCCCATGCCCCCAGCTCCCACCATGTAATCTTTGCCCCTGCCCACCTGCCGACCTTGGCGCCCGTCCCGGTCGACGGTAAGCTTGCGGGCATTCCGCACGCACCGGGAACCCCAACGTCCCGCTGCCGCCGGGCTTACACACAACGTCAACGGAGTACCATCACCATGGATAATGCCGATCTCGGAAAGCTGATCCTTCGCCTGACCCTGGGGGGACTGCTGCTGTTTCACGGTATCAGCAAGCTGCTCAACGGCACCGGCTTTATCGAGGGACTGCTGGCGAGCCATGGCATTCCCGCGTTCTTCGCCTATGGTGTATTTATCGGTGAACTGCTGGCTCCGCTGATGGTGATCCTGGGCTATCACACCCGCATCGGCGCCCTGCTGATCGCATTCAACATGCTGGTAGCCATTGCCCTGGTGCACACCCAGGAGTTGCTGAAACTTGGCGGCAACGGCGGCTGGGCCCTGGAGCTGCAGGGCTTCTTCCTGTTTACCGCACTGGCGCTGATCTTCCTTGGACCGGGCCGCTACAAGCTCAAGAACTGAGGTACCCATTATGAGCCGAACTGTTGAACCCGGGCGCTATCGCCACTACAAGGGCAAGGACTACCAGGTGATCGGCACCGCTCGCCACAGTGAAACCGAAGAGTGGCTGGTGGTCTACCACACCCTGTACGGAGACCAAAGCCTTTGGGTGCGACCACTGGACATGTTCCGGGAATCCGTGGAGGTCGCTGGTGAGCAGGTGCCCCGGTTTACCCGTATAAGTGACTGATCCTTCGTGCCCGGCCACCAGGAGGTCGGGCATTTTTGACTCTGCCATCAGTTTCCTGCAAATTAGCGCCCCTTCCGAACCTGTCCGATTTTTCATCAAACGCGCATACAGCCCCATAAGGGCTTTCGCCTGTCACGGAGTCTTACCATGAACGCCGTTGTCGCTGCGGTCGTCGTCATGCTCGTACTGAGCCTGCTACGCATCCACGTTGTTGTTGCCCTGATCCTTGGTGCCCTGACCGGGGGCCTGGTTGGCGGCATGTCACTGGAAGCCACCATCGAGGCCTTTAATAGCGGTCTTGGCGGAGGCGCCACCGTCGCCCTGTCCTACGCCACCCTGGGTGCTTTCGCCGTTGCCATCGGCAAATCCGGCCTGGCCCACGCCCTGGCCGACCGGGCGCTGGCAATGGTCGGCCGCCAGGATAGCGATGCTGCCGGAGCCGCCGGCAAGGGCGTCCGCTTCCTGATCATTGGCCTGCTGCTTGCGGTAGCCATGTCATCCCAGAACATCCTGCCGATTCACATCGCGTTCGTTCCATTGATCGTACCGCCGCTGTTGTACGTGATGGCCAAGCTCAACCTGGACCGGCGCCTGGTGGCCTGTGTACTGACCTTCGGCCTGATTACGCCCTACATGTTCCTGCCGGTGGGCTTCGGCGGCATCTACCTGAACGAGATCCTGCTGGCCAATGTCAGTGACAACGGAATCGTCACCGAGGACTTGCACGTCATGTCCGCCATGGCACTGCCCGCCCTGGGTATGCTCGTGGGCCTGTTGGTTGCGGTATTTTTCAGCTACCGGGGCGATCGGACGTATGACCTGTCAAAGATTCAACGGACTGAGCGTGTCGACACCCACTACAACAGCTGGACCCTGTTCATGGCCCTGGTCGCCATTGCCGCAGCCTTCGTGGTGCAACTGTGGCTGGGTTCGATGATCCTCGGTGCCCTGACCGGCTTCGTGCTGTTCAACCTGTCAGGCGTGGTGCGCTGGAAGGAGTCGGACGACCTGTTTACCGAAGGCATGAAAATGCTGGCCATGATCGGTTTCATCATGATCGCCGCCAACGGTTTTGCCGAAGTAATGCGTGAAACCGGCCAGATCGCCACCCTGGTCCAGGGCTCGGTGGAAGCCATTGGCGATAACAAGGCGCTGGCCGCTTTCCTGATGCTGGTGGTAGGTCTGCTGATCACCATGGGTATCGGGTCGTCGTTCTCGACCATTCCCATTATCGCCGCTCTCTATGTACCGCTGGCCCTGGAGCTGGGTTTCAGCCCGCTCGCCATCGTTGCCCTGGTGGGTACTGCTGGTGCACTCGGTGATGCGGGTTCACCGGCGTCCGACTCAACCCTCGGTCCAACCGCCGGCCTGAACGTCGACGGACAGCACAACCACATCTGGGATACGGTGGTGCCCACGTTCCTGCACTATAACCTGCCCTTGCTGGTGTTTGGGTGGTTGGCGGCTATGGTGCTCTGACCTGTTTTATTGGCCTGTTGTTTTGGGGGAGGTGAGGGTTTGGTGGGGTGGTTTCAAAACGAAAACCCTGTTTTCTGACTGTTTTGAAATCACCCCACCAAACCCTCACGATAAACCCCAGGCTGGCCGCAAGCGAAAAGAACTACCCCGGGCGATATTCAAAAAGCGAAAACGAAAGGGTCCGTGTGGGCGGTTCCGAAACAGTCAGAAAACAGGGTTTTCGTTTCGGAACCGCCCACACGGACCCTTGAAGCCCCCAGAATCAGCAGGCTACAACCAAACGACCAAGCAACAGTCACTCGTCAGAGCGGGCCTTGAAGAAAACCACCTGCTTGACCGTATGGTCCTCCTCATTGGTCCGCTTGTTCACCCGCGTCTCCAGTTCAGGATTACCAGAAGGACCGTCCCCCCCCTGACTGTCGGAAAACCCGCAGGACACACACTCCCTGTGCTGCACCCCGTCGTCATCGGTAAACATGGTCAGCCGGTCCATGGCCGCGCACCGGGGGCACACGGCCCCGGCAATAAAACGTTTCGGTGTACGGGCCATAGTCTGACTCCTCAGGCTGCGTGATCGTGGTCGGTGATGCCGGACTGGCGGAGCAGGGCGTCCACATCCGGATCACGCCCACGGAAGGCCTTGAACAACTCTGCCGGCTCCCGGGAACCACCCATCTCCAGGATATTCTCCCGGAAGGAATGGCCGGTTTCCGGATCGAAGATACCGTTCTCCTCAAACAGTGAGAACGCATCCGCTGCCAGCACTTCCGCCCACTTGTAGCTGTAGTAACCGGCCGCATAACCCCCCGCGAAGATATGGGAAAACGCATTCGGGAACCGGTTGAACGCCGGTGACTCCACCACCGCGATTTCCTTGCGAACTTCCCGGTGCATCTCCAGCGGATTGGTGGGTGCCTCCTCCGTGAATTCCGCGTGCAGACGGAAGTCGAACAGGGAGAACTCCAGCTGCCGCACCATCTGCATGCCGGCCTGGAAATTCTTCGCGGCCAGCATCTTGTCTAGCAGATCCTGGGGCAAGGGCTCGCCAGTCTCGTGATGGGCGGCAATCAGCTCCAGGGATTCCGGGTTCCAGCACCAGTTTTCCAGGAACTGGCTGGGCAACTCCACCGCGTCCCAGGCGACGCCATTGATACCGGAGACATCCGCCACATCCACCTGGGTGAGCATGTGGTGCAGGCCATGGCCGAACTCGTGGAACAGGGTAGTGACCTCATCATGGGTCAGCAGGGACGGCTTGCCTTCCACCGGCGGGGTGAAGTTGCAGGTGAGGAAGGCCACCGGCAGCTGCAGCTGGCCACGCTGGTTTTCCCACCTTACCCGGCAGTCGGCCATCCAGGCGCCACCACGCTTGCCCTGACGGGCGTAGGGGTCCAGGTAGAACCACGCAATGGCTTCACCATTACGGGAGATGCGGTAGGCGGTGGCGTCCTTGTGCCAGGTTTCCACCTGCGGCTGCTGCTCGATCTGGACACCGAACAGCTTCTCCGTGACCTGGAACATGCCGGAAATCACCCGCTCGGCCGGGAACCAGGGACGCAGGGTTTCCGGGGAAATGTCGTAACGCTTCTGACGCAGCTTCTCGCTGTAATAGCCGATATCCCAGGCTTGCAGATCCTCAACGCCATACTCATCTTTTGCGAAGGCCTTGAGTTCTGCGACTTCCTTTTCAGCCACCGGCTTGGACTTCGCGGCCAGTTGGTGCAGGAACTCCAGCACCTCATCCACGCTGGACGCCATCTTGGTGGCCAGGGAGCGTTCTGCGTAGTTGTTGAAGCCCAGCAGTTTCGACTGGGCATGACGGCGCTTGAGGATCTCCGCCATGATCGGAGTGTTATCCCACTTGCCGGCATCCGGCCCCATATCCGACGCCCGGGTAACAAAGGCTTCGTAGACTTCCCGGCGTAATTCCCGGTTGTCGCAATAAGTCATCACCGGGAAGAAGCTGGGGAAATCCAGGGTAATCACGAAACCGTCCAGGTCTTTCTGCTTTGCGGCCTGACGGGCGCCATCAAGGGCCGATTCGGGAACGCCGGACAGCTCCTTCTCATCGGTGATGTGTTTGAACCAGTTCTGGGTGGCGTCCAGTACGTTATCACTGAAACGGCTGGACAGGTCGGCCAGTTCCCGGGACAGGTTGGCAAAGGTTTTCTTTTTGTCCTCCGGCAGGTCAACACCACCCAGGTGGAAGTCCCGCAGGGTGTTGTTCACCATCTTCTGCTGGGCTTCACTGAGATCCTTGAAGTCTGGCCGGTCGGCGACTTTCTTGAACGCTGCGCACAGCTGCTCGTTCTGACTGACCTCAGTGCCGTACTCCGTGAGCTTTTCGAGGCACCGCTTGTGGACCGCGCGGAGCTCCTCGTTGTTCATCACGCCGTTGAGGTGGGAGATCACCGACCAGGCATTATTGAGCCGGTCATCCAGGGACTGCATGGGCTGTACCAGGGTATCCCAGGTAGGATCGTCCTGGCCGGCCAGGTCCTGGATCTGGACGCGGTTGTCGCTGAGGATCTGGTCAATCGCGGGCTCCATGTGTTCGACGCGGATGTGGTCGAAGCTGGGGAGCAGTTCTTCGGTGAGCAGTGGATTGTTCATGTGGCCTCTTCTTTGCTGACGAATTTGGACATTGACGTTCAGGTAGCCTGTAAATTCGGGGGCGGGCCAGGTATGGGGGAGTATTTTCTTCGCCGCAATTCACGGTCCATCCCTGGACCGACCTTGCTCCGCGACATCCTGTCGCTGCTGCGAAAATACTCCCCCATACCTGTCCTTCCGGCATTTCTGATACCGCCAGAGCTAAGCTTGCGATACCGGCACCCGTGATATTGTCAGGTTTATCTGTGAAGATAATCCCCGACAAACCTTCTGGCTAATAGGTGTATGTAATGGCGAACATACGTTCTCACAAGGGTTACACCCCAAAATTCGGTGCCCGGGCATGGGTGGATGAGTCCGCAGCCGTCATCGGCGACGTGGAAATGGGTGACGACTGCTCCGTCTGGCCCATGACCGTGGTACGCGGCGACATGCACCGGATCCGCATCGGTGACCGCTGCAGCATTCAGGACGGTACCGTCATCCACATCACCCACGCCTCCGATTACAACCCCGGCGGCTGGCCCACCACACTGGGTGACGACGTCACCGTTGGCCACAAGGCGCTGATCCACGGCGCGACCATCGGCAGTCGTGTGCTCGTGGGGATGGGTGCCATCATCATGGACGGCGCGGTGGTGGAAGACGACGTTATCATCGCCGCCGGCTGCCTCGTCCCGCCCGGCAAGACCCTGGAATCCGGTCACCTGTATGTCGGCTCCCCCTGCAAAAAGGCCCGGGCACTGACCGACAAGGAAAAAACCTTCTTCAAGTACACGGCTGCCAATTACGTGAAGCTGAAGGACGACTACCTGGCGGAGCAGTGAAAAATAATCCTTAACATCGAGTAGCGACCACAGGCGTTATCACTGATGTTCAACGGCTATGGGTCCCGAAGAGGCCATCCGGAACAGTCAGGAAAACGGAGTTTTTCGTTCCGGATGGCCTCTTCGGGACCCATGCCACCCCAAACTCGCAGGCTACCAACCCCAACCTGATCCAGATCAAAAAACAACCAGAACACCGCTTGAAAATCCCCAATCCGCACCTAGATTCAATCCCAGCAGAAGTTCACGGATAACCATCCGGCTGGCGCCACCGTGATGGAGCTGTTCCGCGAATGAAGCTGAATAGATAAACCGTATTCAGGTTCAAAGGAGGAGTTTCATTATGAGCAATCTTACCCGCTGGAATCCGGTCAGTGAGTTTGAAGACCTGATCAACCGCTACAACCGCTACTTCGGCCTGCCCGCCACCAACGGCGAGCGGGAAGGCAAGGACCTGTTCCGTCGCAACGACTGGGCACCGGCCGTGGATATCAAGGAAACCAATGAGGCCTTCGTGATTGATGCCGAGCTACCTGGCATGAACAAGGAAGATGTGAAAGTCACCGTCCACGAGGGTGTGCTGACCATCCAGGGCGAACGCAAGCAGGAGAGCGAAAGCGGTGACGACAAACACCACCGTGTGGAGCGGGTTTACGGCAGCTTCATGCGCCGCTTTACCCTGCCCGACAACGTGGATGCCGACAGCATCAAGGCAAAGTTCAAGGACGGTATACTGTCACTGACGCTGAACAAGGCCGAGCCGGTAGAGCCGAAAGCCATTGAGGTCGACGTCGACTGACCTCAGCCCAGGCTCTGCAGAGCCTTACAGGGATGCGGCGAGGGTGGAAGCTCAGGCTTCCACCTCAGCCGCTTTTTTAGCACCGGCCTTTCGCAATGCCTCTGCATAGGCCGTCATCCGACGGTGGCGGGATACGTGGTCCAACATGGTCTCACCATGCTCATCCCGGGCATTGATATCCCTGCCCGCTGCCACGAAAAAGCCCAGGAAGCGCTCGAAATCCTCGGCCCGCATGGCTTCATACGCCTTGATCAGAACATGGTGATCGGGATTGATTCGGGCATCGACAGGGCTCAGGAACAGAAAGCTCTTTACCCGCTCGTCGCTCCATTCTTCTCCGATAACCTTTGGCTTTTCCGGTCCGCTCATGGTCTCTCTCGTTATAAGGGTGGTAAAAAATCAGGACCAAACAGTATAACGACAGGATGCGGAGTCTACCTAGACGAATTGTGTCTTAGGTTCTAGCGGGCGGGAATATCAGGGCAGGATTTCCACCGGCAGGTCGCGGGTGGGTACCGAATCGCCACACTCCGGCTCGCGAATGGAGATTTCCACCCGACGGTTCAGGGCACGGTTCTCAGCAGAGTTGTTCGGTACCAGTGGCTGGGTTTCCGCCCGCCCTGCCGCAATCACCCGCTCAGCGGGAATTTTGCGGTTCAGCACCAGCTCATGCACTACGGAGACAGCGCGGGCAGCCGAGAGATCCCAGTTCGAGCGAAAGCGGCTGCTGGTAATGGGTACATCATCCGTGTAGCCGGCCACGATAACATCCCCCATGCACTGGGACACCACCTCCACGACACGATCAATAATCGGCAGCATACCGGTTTTGATCTCAGCCTCCCCCGAATTGAAGGTGGCCTGCTCGGAGAAGCGGATCACCACCTGTTGCTGGTCATAGTTGATGCTGAGTGACTCATCGGCCACCTCCGCCTCCAGCTCACCGATCAATCGCTGTGACAGCTCGACAATACCATCCGGAATGGTAGTGAGCTCAGGCGACGCACCCCGATCATCGATGAATTCTGCCTCCTCTTTTGGACTGTCCGGCGGATCAGGCAGCGAGACCGTGTCTGACTCGATCAGGGTCAGGGGCGAGCCACCCACATCTTCTGCCACCACGTTAGCCGTGCCAAAGGCCACGGCCATGGACTGCGCCATAGCCCGGTACTTCTCTGCATCCATCTCCGCGAACGACAACAGCAGGATGAAGAAGGTGAGCATCAGGGTGGCCAGGTCCGCAAAGGTTACCATCCACGCAGGTGCACCGCCGGATGCCTTTTTGGAGCGAGGCGCTATAGGGCGTAACGCCACCGGTCAGGCCTCCTCACTCTCTTGCGTGGAAGGCTGCTGGCCGGGGTGCACGAAGGACGAGAGAATCTCGGTGATGACCCGGGGATTCTGGCCCCGCAGGATGTTCTGGATACTGGTCACAATCAACAGCTGGTTGCGGCGCTCGTCTTCTGCCTTCAACTGAAGCTTGTCCGCCAGTGGGATCGCAATCAGCTGTGCGATAAAGGCGCCGTAAAGTGTGGTCAACAGTGCAATGGCCATGGCAGGACCGATGGAAGCGGGGTCATCGAGGGTATTCAGCATCTGCACCAGCCCCACCAGGGTACCCAGCATACCAATGGCCGGAGCGGAATCGCCGATGCCCCGGAACACCCGCTCTGCCACTTCGTATCGCTCACCCGTCTGCTGGATGTCCTGGGCCAGGGTCTCTTCCACCATTTCCGGCGGGTGACCGTCCACACACAGGTTGATGGCTTTCTGCAGGAACGGGTTTTCCGTTTCGTGGCTTTCAAGGCCCAGAATGCCATCCTTGCGAACGACCCGGGCCAGTTCGCCGACTTCCCGGATCAGGTCATTGGGTCGGTCAAGCCGGTCCGTAAATACGGTATGCATGGCCAGCCTTACCGAAGCGGTCACCGTAGACAGCCGGAAGCGCACCAGGGTTACTGCAAAGGTTCCGCCCAGAACGATAGCAATGCCGGGCAGGTTCAAAAAGGTCAGGATCGAAGCATTGGCCAGCATGGCAATGATGACGATGGCAATGCCCGCCACCAGACCGACCAGGGTAAGGATATCCATGTAGCGCCTTATATTGACGGATGCCAGAAACTGTTCACAACATAGTCCATGCTCTCCGCCCCGCGCCGCTCACTCAAAAGGCAAACGGTAACGGTGCGTAACCGTCTGTCAGTGGTTACGCAATTCCTCGATAACAGGGACGGTTTGCGGTTCTACGCCCCGCCATATCCGAAAGGATTCAGCCGCCTGCTGCACCAGCATACCCAGTCCGTCCAGCACCTTGCCGGCGCCCTGCGCCCGGGCCCATTCGTTGAACGGTGTGTCGCCGGCAGCATACATCATGTCGTAGACCACGGTAGCCGGTGTGATCACGGTCGCTGGCAGCGGTGGCAAATCGCCCTGAAGGCTGGCACTGGTGCCATTGATAATGACATCGAAAGCACCGTTTACCGCCCCGAAGCCGCAAGCCCTGAGCTCAGCGGGCCCTGCCTCGTCGCGGAACAGGGACGCCAGCCCCTGGGCCTTGGCCACTGTGCGATTGGCTATGACCAGTTCACCCGGCTGCTCAGCCAGCAGGGGCCCGAGCACCCCCCGCACAGCACCGCCAGCCCCCAGCACCAGCACACGGCGCCCGGCCAGCGTGATACCAGCGTTTACCTTCAGGTCCGTCACCAGGCCGGCGCCATCCGTGTTATCCGCCACCAGGCGGCCCTGACTGTCCTGGTAAAGGGTATTGGCGGCACCAGCTTTCTCTGCGCGCTCACTGCGCCGGTCCGCCAGCTGCCAGGCCTGCTCTTTGAAAGGAACCGTAACGTTCAGGCCCTTGCCACCCTTTGCGAAGAACTCCCGCACCGTTTCCGCGAACCCGTCCAGGGGAGCCTGAATGGCCGTGTACTCCACCGGTTCACCGGTCTGCGCGGCGAACAGGCTGTGAATCCTGGGGGATTTGCTGTGGCTGATGGGGTTGCCCACCACTGCGTAGAGTTCATTCATTTTCTTCCTCCAGCCAGTTGCGCCCGGTCAGGAAGTGCTCGGTCAGGCGAGCCTCCTCGGTACCCGGTTCCGGGCGGCGGTCATAGTCCCAGCGTACCAGCGGCGGCAGGGACATAAGGATGGACTCCGTGCGCCCACCGGACTGCAGCCCGAACAGGGTGCCACGGTCGTACACCAGGTTGAACTCCACATACCGGCCCCGACGGTAAAGCTGGAACTCCCGCTCCCGTTCGCCCCAGGGGATATCCCTGCGCCGCTGGACAATGGGTTCGTAGGCGGCGATGAAACTGGAGCCGACGGATTGCATCAGGCCGAAATCGTCATCGAAGTTGCCGGTGTTGTGGTCGTCGAAGAACAGTCCACCGATACCCCGGGGCTCCTGCCGGTGCTTCAGGTAGAAGTATTCGTCGCACCACTGCTTGTACCGGTTGTAGACATCGGCACCAAAGGGCCGGCAGGCATTGCGGGCGGTCTCATGCCAGTGGATACAGTCTTCCTCGAAGCCGTAATAGGGCGTCAGGTCAAAGCCACCACCGAACCACCAGACCGGCTCGCCATCTTTGGGTGTCGCTACGAAGAAACGAACGTTGGCGTGGGACGTGGGTACATAGGGGTTCTGGGGATGCATCACCAGGGACACGCCCATGGCCTGCCAGGGTGCCCCCGCCAGGTGGGGGCGGTGGGCCGTGGCGGACGGCGGCATCTGGTTACCCATAACCCGGGAGAAATTCACGCCGCCTTTCTCAAACACGTCACCGTCCGTGATAACGCGACTGATACCGCCACCGCCTTCCGGTCGGTCCCAGGAGTCGGTGACAAAACGGGCCTTGCCATCGAGGGCTTCCAGCCGCTCGCAGATACTCTCCTGGAGTCCCAGCAGGTATTGGTGAACGGCATTGGTATCGGGCATCGCAGCGTCGGTCATCGGGCCTCCTATCGCAGTGTCTGGCCAGTGGTGATATCGATGATGGTACTGGGCTGGCGGGCGCCGCCCAACGCGCCGGACACCATCAGGTCAATGCCCGCCGGGAAATAACGGCTGACCTGCCAGGGTGAACGGGCCGGTTCCCGGCCTGCAGGGTTGCAGGACGTGGACACCAGCGGCATACCTGCCAGGTTGCACAGCCGTTGTACCAGGGGGTGTGCGCTGACCCGCACCGCAATCGAGTCGTGGTCTCCACGGACCCAATGGGGTACCTGTTCTTTCACATCCGGTACCACACAGGTCACCGGTCCAGGCCAGTGCTGCTCGGCCCTTCGCCGTAACTCTTCAGGCAACGGGTCCAGCAGGAAGCGCACCTGCTCCACGGAACCGGCTACCAGGATCAGCCCCTTGTGCATGGGCCGCTGTTTCAGGGCCAGTATGGTATCAACCGCAAACTCGCTCCAGGGATTGCAGCCCAGGCCCCATACGGCTTCGGTGGGATAGGCAATGACGCCATTGTTATCGACGGTACTGACCAGCCGCTGGCGGCCCCATTCCGTCGCAAGGTTGATGGTCGCAGTCATGACACTCCGCTGAAGGTAGCCACTGCCACCAGGTTTGCCTGGAGCCATCAGGACGGAGTCTGCAACACCCGCAGGTAGCCTCCGGGCGCCGACTCCACCAGCCCTTCCATCTCCAGCAACAGCAGCGACTGCATCAGCTGGTCGGCAGGCAATCCCGTGGCAGTGCAAAGTTGATCGGTTGAGCGGGGATCATACCCTAAAGCCTGTAATACCGCGATTTCCCGCTCTGCCAGGTGTTCCGGCATGGGGGCAGTTGCAGGCTCAGCGGCAAACAGATCCGGGGCCACTGCTGGTTTACGGGCAGGGCGGGGCCGTGGTTTAACGGGCTCGTTCCACCAGGCCGAGAGTTCTTCCTCGATATCGTCCACCGTCTCCACCAACCGGGCACCCTGGCGGATCAGAGAATGGCAGCCCCGGGCCAGCGGGTTATGAATGGAACCGGGCACAGCGAAGACTTCCCGCCCCTGCTCCAGGGCCAGGCGGGCGGTAATCAGCGAGCCGGACCTGAGCCCGGCCTCCACCACCAGGATGCCGCGACTCAGGCCGCTGATGATCCGGTTGCGGCGGGGAAAGTGACCGGACTTGGGTCCCGTTCCGGGCGGATACTCTGACACCAGTACACCCTGCTCAGCGATCTGGCGGGTCAGTTCTGCATGGCTCCGGGGATAGATGACGTCAACCCCGGTGCCCACCACGGCCAGGGTGTCGCCACCCACGGAGAGTGCGCCGGCATGGGCGGCTCCATCAACGCCCTGTGCCAGTCCGCTGGTAACGCCATAACCCTTTCGTGCCAGCGCCGCGGCAAATTGCCAGGCACGGTCGAGGCCGGCCCGGGTAGCATTGCGAGACCCGACAATGGCCAGTTGTGGGCGCGACAACAGTTCCGCCCGGCCACGGACATAGAGCACCGCCGGGGCATCCGGGATGTGGCGCAGGGGCTCGGGGTACTCCGCTTCGCCCCAGCCGACCAACTGAATGGCTTTGTGCTGACAGGTATCGAAGGCCTGAGCTACCTCAGCCAACGGCTGAAACGCCAGGTCCTGCCGCTGCCAGGCCGCCATCAGGGCGCGGGCCTCGGGCCCGGCGCCAAAGGACTTTTGGGTGGCCGTCGAGGCCTCAAGGAATTCCCGGGGGTCGGAGAACGAGTCGCAGACGGCCAGCCAGCGTTTGCCACTGAAGCGGGGCAGCATCGCCAGTAACAGCCAGGGAGCGGAAGAAGAGGTAAGGAACCTGGTATCGGGTGCCGTTGTCATCGTCACAGCGAACCTCCGTGTAGTAACAGAGGCTGCCATCCTGGCAGCCCGGTCATCAAATCAGGCCGGGGCCTGCCAGTATCAGGGATTGGTGACCTTGTCACCGATGGACAGGGAGCGGGTGGCTTTCAGCACCAGGCCATAGCTGAGTTTTTCATAGGTCTGGAAGACCATCAGCAGGCCAGCACGCTCGTCCGGCAGCTGTACGATCTCGTCAGTGACCGGGTCCCTCGCCCGGTTACCAGCCTTGAGCACAGCCAATACGTTGCCAACCCTGAGTCCATCACGGGCGCCACGGTTCAGCACCACCACATTGTACTGACCAATCTGTGTTACGCCGGTCTCCACGGCAATCATCTTGCCTTCAACGTCACCGTCCGGTGCACTGGGGGTGAAGCTGGTGTTGATACGACGGTCTTCCCGGGCCAGCAGGCGGTCCTCGATGCGGACCTCCTCGCGGGTCTTGGTCAGCTGTACGGTGAGGATATCCCCTTGCTCGTCGGTAACATTGCCATCACCGATGGAGCGGGCTTCCAGCCCCAGAAATTCACCGGTGTCCGGGTCCACGTGGGCCCGACTCTTGCGGAAGATCCCGACACTGCGGGCAGGAGCCTCGCCACGGGCGTATACCCGGTCACCGGCGCCGGTGACAATGCGGCTCTCCTCCCCCTCCAGCACATAGGGGGCGCTTTCCAGCTCCTCCTGCGACACGATGCGGGTCTTGGTCAGGAAGCTTTCAATAGCATCCAGCGGGATGGCAGGAATCGGGGTGTCGATCCGCTCGGAACGCACCTTCGGCGACAGCTTTATCACGCCGTTGCTGGCCTTGGTCAGACGTGGCTTGCCGTCGATGTACACCAGCGCCAGCTCATCCCCGGGGTAGATCAGGTGGGGGTTATTGACCTGCGGGTTTACGTGCCAGATTTCCGGCCAATACCAGGGGTTGCTAAGGAAGCGGGAAGAGATATCCCATAAGGTATCACCCTGCTTGACGGTGTAACGCTCGGGGTGATCAGACCGGAACTCCGGGCCCTGCGCCTGTGCCCAGGAGGCGGACAGCAGCATTACGGCTGCCAGAGCGTACAGCAGTTTCCTCATTGTAGAATCCTTCATCGCGCGTGCCTTGAAAGCGTGCTCCCCCTTACAGAGAGATCATCGGGAAAGCGGCGGGGCTCTCCGACACCTCTAATATAGAGGAAAGTAAAGAAATTGTGATCTTATATTCTTCTCTTGTAGTAGTTTCTGGCTATCGTCTGATCAGTTTGTATTCAATCGATCTTCGGGGGATAATAGTCACCATAAAACGCTGGCGCCCCTTGAACACGGGGGTTTCGCTCCGATTATGATAGCCAGTAGACAGCAAAAGTCGCGGTACGCGATCGCATTTTGTGACACCAGCCAGGGATCTCCCGGAGATCATGGCAACTCAGGCAAGCACGGGCAATTATGATTCTGAACATTCTTGAATATCCGGACCCCAGGTTGCGGACCATCGCCAAGCCGGTGGAAGAAGTCACCGACCGGCACCGCAAGCTGATCGACGACATGTTCGAAACCATGTACGACGCTCCGGGTATCGGCCTGGCGGCCACCCAGGTCAACGTCCATGAGCAGATCATCGTCATGGACCTGTCCGAGGACAAGAGCGAGCCCCGGGTATTTATCAACCCGGAAGTGGAAGTGCTCGACGGCGACTACCAGCCAATGCAGGAAGGCTGCCTCTCGGTACCCGGCTTCTATGAGGATGTTGAGCGCATCGAGCATGTTCGCATCAAGGCGCGGGATTACGATGGCAAGCCCTACGAGCTGGAAGCCACCGGCCTGTTGGCGGTTTGCATCCAGCACGAGATGGACCACCTCAACGGCAAGCTTTTCGTGGATTACCTGAGCGCCCTCAAACGCAACCGGATTCGCAAGAAGCTGGAGAAGCTCCACAAGAAAAGCGCCTGACCACACCGGGTCAGAGCCTGAAGAACCGGGTGTAAGCACCCGGTTTTTTCGTTGCTGCCGTCGCCAACGCAGCCAGAAACAGGAAATTGCTGTGCGAATTGTCTTTGCCGGAACCCCGGACTTTGCCGCTGTCGCCCTCCGGGCGCTGCTGAAAACCGACCACGAGGTTGTCGCGGTCTACACCCAACCGGATCGCCCCGCTGGCCGTGGTCGCAAACAACAGTTTGGCCCGGTCAAACAGACCGCCGTTACGGCCGGCATCCCGGTTTACCAGCCCACATCACTGAAGTCACCGGAAGAGCAACAGCAACTGCAAGAGCTGGCGCCCGATGTCATGGTGGTGGCAGCCTACGGCCTGATCCTGCCACAGGCGGTACTGGATATTCCCACGAAGGGCTGCCTGAATATCCATGCATCCATACTGCCCCGCTGGCGTGGTGCCGCCCCCATCCACCGGGCCATCGAAGCCGGTGACGCCGAAACCGGTATTACCATCATGCAAATGGATGCCGGGCTGGATACCGGCGACATGCTGCTGAAACATCGCACCCCGATCCATGACGACGATACCGGCGGCAGCCTCCATGACAGGCTCGCCGACATGGGTGGGGCTGCCATCGTCGAAGCCCTGGCCGCACTGGACTCCCGGGGCCTGAACCCGGAACCCCAGAACGACAACGACGCCACCTACGCCCACAAGCTGAGCAAGGACGAAGCCCACATTGAATGGCAGTCAGACGCCGCGAGCATCGCCCGCAAGGTTCGCGCGTTCAATCCCTGGCCGGGGACTGATGGCGAGCTGGAAGGCCAGCGCATCCGCATCCACGAGGCCCGTCACATTGACGAACAAAGTGACGCCGTCCCCGGAACCGTGCTGGCACGGGAGCGCAGTGGCGTCGATATCGCCTGCGGGTCGGGCATATTGCGTGTCTCCCGGATTCAGCTGCCCGGCACCCGAGCCATGTCGGTATCCGACCTCATCAACGGCGGCAAACCGGTGCTGGAACCCGGCCAGGTGCTGCAGTGATGGCCCGGGAACTACCCCTCAGGGCGGTCGCCGCCCAGGTCATCCAGGCGGTGGAGCAGGGGGAGTCCATGAGCCAGTGCCTGCCCCGTACCGCGGCCGACCTGGACCCGGACCTCCGCCCCCAGCTGCAGGCCCTGTGCTACGGCACCTGCCGCTGGTTCCACCGTCTCGATGCCGAGCTCAACGGCCGCCTGCGCAAACCCCTTCGCAAACAGGACCGGGTGGTTCACCACCTGATGCTGGTGGCCCTGTTCCAGCTGAGGTTCAGCGATAACGCCACCTACGCGATCCTCAACGAGACTGTGGAGGCCTGCAAGGCGCTGGGCAAGACACCCCTGGCGGGACTGGTTAATGGCGTACTGCGTGCGGCGGAGCGCGAAGGCGCACCGGAGCCGTCTACCGACGAAGCCCGCTACAGCCACCCTGGCTGGATGATCGCCAAGTTGCGGCACAACTGGCCAGACCACTGGGCTGCCATCCTCGATGCCAACAACGTCCAGGCGCCCATGACCCTGCGGGTGAATACCCTGCATGGCACCCGGGATGAGTACCTGGAGCGGCTTCGCGAAGCCGGCATTCCCGGCAAGGCCACCCGTTTCGCGCCCCATGGCATCCAGCTGGACCGCCCGGTACCGGTGGATTTGTTACCGGGCTTTGCCGAGGGCGATGCCAGCGTCCAGGACGAAGCGGCCCAGCTGTGTACCCAGTGGCTGCAACCCGAACCAGGCCAGCGCATCCTGGACGCCTGTGCAGCTCCCGGCGGCAAGACCTGCGCCATCCTGGAGGCGGCAGCCAACCAGGCGGAGGTGATCGCCATCGACGAGTCCGCGGAGCGCCTGCCCCGTATCCAGGAAAACCTGGATCGCCTGCAGCTGTCTGCCACACTGAAAGAGGCTGACGCAGGTGATACTGACCGCTGGTGGGACGGCGCCCTGTTTGACAGCATTCTGCTCGACGTCCCCTGCAGCGCCACCGGCGTCATCCGCCGGCACCCGGATATCAAACTGCTGCGCCGGGAGACGGATATCACGCCGCTGGCGGGGATCCAGTCCGGACTGCTTGCGAACCTCTGGGCCACCCTGAAACCCGGTGGCCGGCTGGTTTACGCGACATGTTCCGTGTTTCCCCAGGAGAACAGTCGTATAATCCGGCGGTTCCTGGACCAGCAGGCCGATGCCTCCCTGCTGCCAGCCGACGCACCATGGGGGCTGGACACCGGGTATGGCCGGCAGCTACTGCCGGACCCGCGAAGCCACGACGGATTTTTCTACGCCTGCCTGGTCAAGGGCAGGCCGGAGGAGCGCCAGTGAAGATCATTATCCTCGGTGCAGGGCAGGTGGGCGGCAGCCTGGCCGAGAACCTGGCCAACGAGGCCAACGATATCACGGTGATCGACAGTGACGGCCTGCGCCTGCGGGAGCTGCAGGACCGCCTGGACATCCGCACCGTACAGGGCCTGGCCTCCTACCCCACGGTTCTGAGACAGGCCGGCGCCGAAGACGCGGACATGCTGATTGCCGTCACCAATTCCGACGAAACCAACATGGTCGCCTGCCAGGTGGCCTTTTCCCTGTTTCGCACACCCTCCAAGATCAGCCGGGTGCGGGCCAACGCCTACCTGGCCCGCAAGGAACTGTTCGGCGAGAACGGCTTCCCGGTAGACGTGCTGATCAGCCCGGAGCACCTGGTAACCCAGCACATCACCAGGCTGATCGAATACCCCGGCGCCCTGCAGGTGCTGGAGTTCTCCAATGGCCTGGTGCGGCTGGTGGCCATCCGCGCCACCGAGGGCGGTCCACTGGTGGGCCATGAGCTGTCCTACCTGCGCACCCACATGCCCCGCATCGACACCCGGGTCGCCGCCATCTTCCGCAAGGACCGGCCCATCATCCCCCAGGGGGATACGGTGATCGAGGATGGCGACGAAGTCTTCTTCATCGCCGGCACCGACCATATCCGCTCGGTCATGAGCGAACTCCAGCCCCTGGAGAAGCCCTACAAGCGCATCTTTATCTGCGGTGGCGGCAACATCGGCCAGCGCCTGGCCCACACCCTGGAGAACCGCTACCAGGTCAAGCTGCTGGAGCGTGACCGGGACCGATGCGTGATGCTGTCGGAAAACCTGCGCAAGACCATCGTGCTGGAAGGCAACGCCGCCAACAAGGACATCCTGCTGGAAGAGAACATCGAGAGCACCGATGTATTCTGCGCGGTCACCAACGATGACGAAGCCAACATCATGGCGTCATTGCTGGCCAAGCGCCTGGGGGCCCGCAAGGTCCTCACCCTGATCAATAACCCGGACTACGTGGACCTGATCCAGGGTGGCGAGATCGACGTGGCCATTTCCCCCCAGCAGACCACCATCGGCAGCCTGCTCACCCACGTACGCAAGGGCGATGTGGTCAACGTGCACGCGCTGCGCCGCGGTGCCGCCGAAGCCATCGAAGCCATCGCCCATGGCGACCACCGCTCATCCCGGGTAGTCGGCAAGCGGCTGGACGAGATCAAGCTGCCCCAGGGCACCACCATCGGTGCCATCGTGCGCCATAACGAAGTACTTATCGCCCACGATCACCTGCGGGTGCAACCGGATGACCACGTTATCCTGTTCCTGGTGGACAAGACCCGTATCCGCGAGGTGGAAAAACTGTTCCAGGTGGGGCTGACGTTCTTCTGATGACCATGCCGATGCGAGACAGGGGACTCTAGAATGCGCCTGCCGGTGATCGCCAAGGTTCTTGGCCTGCTGATGATGCTGTTCAGCCTCACCATGCTGCCGCCCCTGGGTATCTCCCTGCTGTATGACGACGGCCAGTGGCAACGTTTCAGCAACGGTCTGCTGATGGTCATGATCGGCGGTCTGGTGGTGTGGCTGCCGTTCCGCAAGGTGGCCGGGGACCTGCGGGTGCGGGATGGCTTCCTGATTACCACCCTGTTCTGGGTGGTGCTGAGTGTGGCCGGCTCCATCCCCTTCTACCTGAGCAACAATGCCCCCTACACCTACGTGGACGCCCTGTTTGAAGCGGTGTCCGGCCTCACCACAACCGGCGCCACGGTGATCACCGGCATCGATTCCCTGCCGGAATCCATGCTCTGGTATCGGCAGCAGTTACAGTGGCTCGGTGGCATGGGGATCATCGTACTGGCGGTGGCCATCCTGCCCATGCTGGGCATCGGTGGTATGCAGCTATATCGGGCCGAGGTGCCAGGGCCGGTGAAAGACAACAAGCTGACCCCTCGCATCGGGGAGACCGCCAAGGCCCTGTGGTACATCTACGTGGCCCTGACCGTGCTGTGTGCGCTGGCTTACTGGGCCGCCGGCATGAGCTGGTTCGATGCCATCGGCCACAGTTTTTCCACCATCGCTATCGGCGGTTTTTCCACCCACGATGCCAGCATCGGCTACTTCGACAGCGCCCTGATTGAAATGATCGCCGTGGTCTTCATGATCATCGCCGGCGCCAACTTCGCCCTGCACTTCATGGCCTTCCGCCAGCGCAGCCTGAAATCCTACTGGCAGGACTCGGAGTTCCGGTTCTATTTCAGCATGCTGGCCGGGGTCAGCCTGATTACCGTACTGGTGCTGATCTACACCGCCACGCTGGATCCCTCAACGGCGATCACCAAGGGCATCTTCGAGGTGGTTTCCATTGCCACCACCACCGGTTTTGGTGCGGCGGATTTCAGCCAGTGGCCGCTGATGCTGCCCTTCATGCTGTTCGTACTGGCGTTCATGGGCGGCTGCGCGGGCTCTACCGGCGGCGGCATGAAGGTGATGCGGGTCCTGCTGATCTACCGGCAGGGCTCCCGGGAAGTGAAACGCCTGTTACACCCCAATGCGGTTATCCCGGTGAAACTGGGTAACCGGCCGGTATCGGACCGGGTACTGCAGGCCGTGTGGGGCTTCTTCTCGGTCTACATGTTCATGTTCGTCGCCATGCTGATCATCCTGCTGGCCACCGGCCTGGACCAGGTCACCGCCTGGACCGCGGTCGCCGCCGCCATGAACAACCTGGGCCCGGGCCTGGGCGAGGTCGCCTACCACTACGGCAACATCAACGACGTCGCCAAGTGGGTGCTGTGCTTCGCCATGCTGCTGGGCCGGCTGGAGGTTTTCACCCTGCTGGTGTTGCTGACGCCTGCCTTCTGGCGGCGGTAGCTCCTAAAGCCCCCTACCTACTAAGGGGCAGCTACCAACCTCGTGAGTTAGCCTCTGCCAGGGCCAGAACTCCTTGTCTGAGAAGCCAAAACAGTCTGAGGAGAGGCGTGCTCACTACTCAAACCTACTACCCTTCCGGACGTAGCGCATAAAGGATCATGCTCTCATTTCGAGTAGTTCCCCGGGACAAATGGCCACTAACACCTGTGAAGCTTTCCCACCTTCCAGTCGTGACATTGAAGTCACCCAACGCAAGATAAGTATGGGAAATGCTGACCGGGACTTCTTTCAGTTCCCCTTCACGCTTAACCCGAAAATATCCGTCCACTTCGTCACTGATGACGTAAAGCATCGTGGCGACTTGTTCTCCATCATCGGTTGCCGTTACCGATTCCAGGAACGACCGACTAATCCGGCGGGTGTCTTCCGGGAAGAAGCCCGGTCCCACTTCAACACCAAAAACCCTGGGCTGCCAGTAATCACCAGTTTCTAACGACCGGCCAGCAAGCGAAAACAGTAAATTCAATGCGTTACGTTGCTTCTGGGCATGATAGAAGGACCTCAGCTCACCATTATTCGAGAAGTCACCAACCAACTCTGCGTTCCCGGCATTATTCTCTATCATCTGCCGCAGGAATTTTTCCTGGTCATCTTGCGGGGGCCCGTCGTAATCGGGCACAACCCCGGTAACGGTTGCTCTTACCAGACCCTCGTGGGATTCAACCCGTCCTTCGTATGTCGCTGGAGGCAATCTCAATGACCGTAGCTCTTGCTTGACCAGATTCCGGAGCTCCTGGTTGTCCAGAACCTCAAACCCACTCACCATCAATCCGGGCTTAACGTCTATTTCCTGATAGACCACTTGGTACTTAGCCGGAGAATCCTGAACCCGCCACTCAAACGTGACGGGTTCACCTTGCGACATGGTCTGACAACCTGTCATAAGCAGACCCACCAAACCGATTAGTAATGTGATTTTCATGACGACGACACGTTATAGACAAATGCATCCACGCTGGCACCGATCAACTGGGTTTCAAGACTCAAGCCCGAAAAGAAACCAACGGCTTTAACGCTTTTCATGAATCGTTCCATAGTATGAACTCCAACACCTACCGCATTGAACTTCCCCCTGACGTAGGAAACAATCACATTCTCCATGATCTGGAAAAATTCCTCACGGCTGCAACTCATTCTCGCCATACACGCTTCTACGGGGGCATCAAACCACATGGCGGCTGAAACGTTTGCGCTGATCTGCTTTCCTGCCGTCAGAGTTTTTACAAGCACACCGCCGTTGAAATCAGCCTCCGTATACACTCCGCGATTGGGCCGAGAAAGTCCCTGGTAGATACTGCCGATCTTGCTCGCAGGGAAATCTTCATGGCTATAAGATCCGTTTACGAATGGTACAGAAATCGAGGCGCCCAGCCCGAACCCTGCGCCTGGGCCTTTTAGCGTCACCAGCTTTTTGTTTTCGGTATGTTTTATAGGCAGAACGATATGTGCGCCGCCTATTTCGACCCTCGCAATCGGTGTCCCCGCCATAACCTGAGCTCCGCTTGCGCCCGCAATTTACCAGCCAGTGCTTTGCAATTCCATATCACTACTCCTTGTAAATTAATATCCATATAAAGTGCGAGCAGCCCCCAAGCAATGGTGACGGTATATGGCCTCCGGAAGACATACCAAAAACGAAGACTGACCAAAGGTAGTCAGCGCAGTACAACAGTAGGAACATCACAATCCTTTGCGTTTTTGGAAGGAATGAGCTCTCGCGTTGGAGGCCTGTCATCCTGACGGCCGCAATAGGAACCTATATCAATTCTTTGCTACCGGCAACAATGATGCCGCCATGTATGTGAGGCATTTCAGAAAACCAAGCCTGGACGACTGGCCGACCCCGCAAGGTAGTCGCAGCACCCCTACCCACGAGCAGCAGACGGGCTTGTGTACTATTTCGACACCGCCTTAGAAATACCCTGCCTTGACGCGTATAATACCCGCCTTTCGATGCGGGCCGGCTCTGTTATGTTGTCCGACCGCCCGCAACACACAGACTGAATAGCAGGCTACCGTCGTGACAACCATGGCATCACAACCGTCAAAACCGGATCTGAAGACCTTCCAGGGTCTGATCCTGGCACTGCAGAATTTCTGGGCGCAGCATGGCTGCGTGGTTCTCCAGCCACTGGATATGGAAGTGGGGGCTGGCACCTTTCACCCCGCCACCTTCCTGCGCTCCATCGGTCCGGAAACCTGGAACGCTGCCTATGTGCAGCCCAGCCGCCGCCCCACTGACGGCCGTTACGGCGAGAACCCCAACCGCCTGCAGCACTACTACCAGTTCCAGGTCGTGCTCAAGCCGTCCCCGGACAACATCCAGGAGCTGTACCTGGATTCCCTGCGGGCGCTGGGGCTGGACCCGCTGGTACACGACATCCGCTTCGTGGAAGACAATTGGGAATCCCCCACCCTGGGGGCCTGGGGCCTCGGCTGGGAAATCTGGCTGAACGGCATGGAGGTGACCCAGTTCACCTACTTCCAGCAGGTGGGCGGCCTGGAATGCTACCCGGTCACCGGTGAGCTGACCTACGGCCTGGAGCGCATCGCCATGTACCTGCAGGGGGTGGACAGCGTATACGACCTGGTGTGGACCGAGGGCCCGGACGGTGTGGTCACCTACGGCGACGTGTTCCACCAGCAGGAGGTGGAGATGTCCACCTACAACTTCGAGCATGCGGACACCGAGTTCCTGTTCCACAGCTTCGATGTCTATGAACGCGAGAGTGCCCGCCTGATCGAAGCCGGCCTGGCCCTGCCTGCCTATGAGCAAGTACTCAAGGCCTCCCATACCTTCAACCTGCTAGACGCCCGCCACGCGATTTCTGTCACCGAGCGACAGCGCTTCATCCTGCGGGTTCGTACCCTGGCACGGGCCGTGGCCCAGGCCTATTTCGACAGCCGCAAGGCCCTGGGCTTCCCGATGGCGCCGGATGCGCTGCGAAAGGAAGTCCTGGCCGCTGAAGAGAACGCCGGCAAGGGCAAGAAAGGCAAAAACGCCAAGAAGGGGAACGCATAATCATGGCTACTCAGGATTTTCTGGTCGAGCTGGGCACCGAGGAACTCCCTCCCAAGGCCCTCAAACCCCTGTCTGATGCGTTTGCCGAGGGTATCCGTGGTGGCCTGGAAGAGGCCGGCATTGCCTTTGACAAGGTCGAAGCCTTTGCCGCACCCCGCCGCCTGGCCGTGCGCGTGCGCAAGCTGGAGGATGCCCAGCCGGACAAACCGGTGGAGAAGCGTGGCCCGGCCATCAAGGCCGCCTTCGATGACGATGGCAACCCCACCAAGGCCCTTAACGGGTTCGCCAGCTCACTGGGGGTTACGCCAGAGCAGCTGGATACCCTGGAAACCGACAAGGGTGCCTGGGTCGTCTATCGCACGGTAGAGCAGGGCAAGCCCACGGTTGAGCTGCTGCCACAGCTGGTAGAACAGGCCCTGGCCGGCCTGCCCATTCCCAAGCGCATGCGCTGGGGTGCCCACCGTACGGAATTTGTCCGGCCCGTTCACTGGCTGGTCTTCATGTACGGCAATACCGTGGTCAACGCACCCATCATGGGCCTGGAGCCGGGGAACACCACCCGTGGTCACCGCTTCCATTGCCCACGCTCGCTGATTGTGCCGACTCCGAACGACTACGAGATCGTCCTCAAGCAGGAAGGCTACGTGATTGCGGACTTCGCCGAACGCCGGGAAGTGATCCGCCAGGGCGTGACAGAAATTGCCGAGAAAGAAGTCGCTGGCAAGGCCGTGATCGACGAGGACCTGCTGGACGAGGTCACCGCCCTCAACGAGTGGCCTGTGCCACTGCTGGGCCGGTTCGAGGAGCGCTTCCTGGACGTGCCCGCCGAGGCGCTGATCTCCTCCATGAAGGAGCACCAGAAGTACTTCCACGTGGTGGACCGCGACGGGAAGATGCTGCCGGTCTTCATCACCCTGGCCAACCTCGAGAGCAAGGACCCGGGCCAGGTCATAGCCGGCAATGAAAAGGTTATCCGCCCGCGCCTGTCCGACGCCGCGTTCTTCTATGAGACCGATCGCAAGACCCGGCTGGAAGACCGTATCGACCAGCTCAAGCCGATCGTGTTCCAGGAAAAGCTGGGCAGCATCCACGACAAGTCCGTCCGCGTCGCAGCCCTGGCCGGCAAGATTGCCGAAGCCATCAATAGCGACCCCTCCCTGGCCGAACGTGTTGCCATGCTGGGCAAGACTGACCTGGTCACCGAGATGGTTCTGGAGTTCACCGACCTGCAAGGCATCATGGGCCAGTACTACGCGGCCAACGACGGCGAGCACGAGGACGTGGCCAAGGCCCTGAACGAACAGTACATGCCCCGCTTTGCCGGTGATGACCTGCCCTCCACCCTGACAGGCTGTGCCGTGGCCATCGCCGACCGGATTGATTCCCTGGTGGGCCTGTTCGGCATCAACCAGCCGCCTTCCGGCACCCGTGACCCCTTCGCATTGCGCCGGGCGTCCCTGGGTGTGCTGCGCATCATCATCGAGCGTGGGCTGCCCCTGGACCTTCAGCAGCTGTGCGAATGGGCCGAGCAGAACTTCACCCAGCTCACCGAACAGAACACCGCCAGCACGGTGGTGGACTACATTCTGGAGCGTTTCCGGGCTCACTTCGAAGAGCAGGACATCAGCGCCGAGGTCTACCTGGCCGTCCACGCCCGCCGTCCCACCCGCCCGCTGGACTTCGACCGCCGGGTGAAAGCCGTGGACGCTTTCCGCAAGCTGCCAGAAGCCGAGGCACTGGCAGCCGCCAACAAACGGGTATCCAATATCCTCACCAAGCAGGGTGGCGATTCCATCGGGGAGCATGTGGATAACGCGTTGCTGCAGGACAAGGCGGAAATCGCCCTGTCAGAGCAGGTCAGTGAGCAGGCCCAGAAGGTGGTACCGCTGTTCGACCAGGGCGACTACGCCACGGCCCTAAGCTCCCTGGCCAGCCTGCGGGCACCGGTGGATGCCTTCTTTGACGAGGTGATGGTGATGGCAGACGACGAGGCGGTCCGCAACAACCGCCTGGCCCTGCTGAACCGCCTGCGCAACCTGTTCCTGCGGGTAGCGGACATCTCGGTGCTGCCGGGCGCCTGATAGGCAGAACCCGCAACGCCACCCCCTGGAAATTCCCGTTCCGGGGGGTGGTAAAGCGGCCTGTTTTACGTATAATACCGGCCGTTGTTCGGCGTGTGGCGCAGCTTGGTAGCGCACTTCGTTCGGGACGAAGGGGTCGCAGGTTCGAATCCTGCCACGCCGACCACTCCTTTCCCGTTATCCCAGTTTTCCCAGCAGTCCTTTCTTGATATCCGGCCAGTCCGGGTCAGTGATGCTGTACATTACCGAATCCCGCACATAGCCATCCTGAACCACCATATGCCGCCGTAGTACACCTTCCCTTTGAGCGCCCAGCCGTTCGATGGCTTTCTGCGAACGCAGGTTCCGTGCATCTGTCTTCAGCTCCACCCGGTAGGCACCCAGTTCCTCAAACGCATGCCTGAGCAGCAGGTACTTGGCCTCGGTATTCACCGGCGTGCGCTGGTAGTCGCGCCCCAGCCAGGTGTAACCGATCTCCAGGGCATGGTCCCAGGGTCGGACATTGAGGTAACGGGTGCTGCCCATCAGGGCGCCGGATGCGGGCTCAACCAGCACATAGGGGTAATGCGGCTCCTTGCGGGCCAGCTCCAGTGCCTGCTGTATCCATTGTTCGGCATCGGCGCAGCTGGTGAACGCCGCAGTCGGCAAATAGGCCCAGTCTTCCTGGTGCTGGCCGATCCCGAACAGGCCCTCCACGTGCGCGTCCGAAAGCGGCTCCAAACGAACGTGGCGTCCTTCCAGCAGGGGTTGCGTTACCTCAAATCCCATATGACTTCCCTTTCAGCGACAATTTAACGGAGAACAACTCCAGACTTTTACAAGCGTTTATAGACGTCTTTGCGATGACCGATTCTGACCACGATAACCACCAACTGATCGTCAATCACTTCGTAGACAATGCGATAGTTACCCTGACGGACCCGATAACGCTCCAACCCGGACAGCTTCTCACTGCCGGGGGGACGGGGATCATCCTCCAGGGCTTTCATCCGCTTGAGTATGCGAGCGACGTCCTGGTTGGCTATGGAGCGGAGGTCTTTGGAAACAGACTTTCTGAAAACCAGCCTATATTTTGCCATGGGCTTTCAGGTCATCCAGCAACGCTTCATAGGTCATAGTGGGCTCAGCCACCCGTTCCTCAAACGCCGCCAGGTCCTCCTGGTCTTCAGCCAGGGCAGCACGAACCGCGTCGTTCACAATATCCGAGACACTGCGGTTGGTATGTGCGGCCTTCAGGCGCAGCGCAGCATGTAACTGGGGGTCAAAATAAACGGTCGACCGCTTGGAGGGTTCGCTCATGACAATCTCCGACTCAGCCAGAAAAGGACATCATAACGTCACGACGTCCTGGCGCCAAGTGTCGGATTCATTGCCAGAGTCTTTCACACCTAAGCGGATATGTTGCCGGCGAAAAGCCATCAAACCGCATATCCCGCACCCGGTTCAGGTCAGACCAGATCAGCTGGTGGCCCTTCAGGTTCGATTGTCTATTGCTCACGGTTCAGCTGATACACGATGAAATCACTGGGCCCGCCGGTGTAGCGATCATAGAACGCACGGCCGCGCTCGTTGAAATGCTGGGTGATCCAGCGCAGGGCACTCCAGCCGCGCTCCTGCGCCAGTGCATTCAGCCGGGAAAAGAGGGCATCGGCGGCACCGCTCCCTCTCGCTTCGGGCACCACAAACATATCGTCCAGAAAGCCGATATATCCCCCGGCGAGCGAACGGGGACAGGCACGAACATGGGCAATCCCCAGCGCCTTGCCCCTCTGGTCGCGGGCGATCAGCCCCTCAAGTTCATGGGCGGGATCCAGCAGCCAGTCCCAGACCTGATCGGCAATCCTGTCGGTTATCGGGGTCTTGTAGAATGCAGCGTAGCCATCGAACAGGGGGCGCCAGTCCTGCTTGTCATCGACGGTGACGAAATTGACCCGGTGTTCTTCCATGGCTCTCCTGCCTTTGTCTCTGGCTGTACAGCACTGTGCTCCGGGCTTTTCACGGAACAGACTGCAATAGGGCGAATCGTTAACCATACCGAAGGATGCGTGGGGAACCAAGCTCGCTATTGTCGACCACCACCGTGGCACGATCAGCTGGCGAGCACTCGCTCAGGTACAGCAGCTGTCCTTCGATGTAGCGCCTGTTCAGGGGCGCATCCGGGTCCGGAGACGTACCGTCCCGCCAGCCCAATCGCCGGACCGACGTTTCAAAAGGTACCTCAAGAAATACAGACAGATCCCAGTATCCGCGGAGCTCGCGCCGGTGGGCAAAAATGCCGTCAAAAACCAGGATATCGCCCGCGCTCGCCTGTCGCGGGCTCATTCTGACCGGCGTATCGGTGCGGTGATCGAACACCGCCGGAATGAACTGGCCTGATCCTCCGGGCGAGAGCGGCTCAAGCAGCGCCTGCTCAAGTGCCTGGTAGTCGTAGGAGTCGTGGTGAAATCCCTTCGGGCAATACCGGCCACGACGGTACCTGACCGAGCGAGGGTGATGAAATCCGTCCACCGAGGCGCGGATCACCTTCGCACCAAAAGCCTCAAGCCTTCGAGCAAGCTCATCTGCGAATACCGTCTTGCCCGCGCCATCGACGCCATCAATGGCGACCCGCGTCACGAATGGGCTCTGGATACCCAGGACCGTTTGCGCAATTTCCCCTATCGCCAAGACAAAAAGTCTCCTGCCTGAATTTTAGACATACAGCTCAAGGCCCTCGTACGGTTGTTCCCTGAGCGCAGCTAGCCGGGTCTGGAGGTCACCCGCGTGAAGTTCCAGTTTGTGCCCGTCCGGATCCAGAAAGTACAGGGAATCTCCCTCGCTCTGGTTCTCTTTCCAGATCCTCACATTATGCGAGCGGATAGCCTCAGCGCTCTCGTTGAAGGACCCCTTCTCCACGGAAAACGCTATGTGGGTGTACTCAGGCTCGGGTTCGCTACGCTTGCCCGCATCCAGCGACAGACAGACCCACCCTTCGCCAGCGAGGAGATATGCACCCCCTGACCACTTCGCCACCGGCTTCAGTCCGACCACCCTGGTATAAAACCTAAATGATCGCTCAAGATCACTGACAGCCAGGGTTATATGATTGATACCACTAACCATGCTGTTATCCTCTTTGCCTACACCTCCACGAACACCCTGGTTTTCAGCCAGAATCCCAGTCTGGCGACAGTCGACTTCGTCGGCTACATTTGGAGCATCTGTGAAGACCATCACCAGCACATAACCTGAGTCACCGAGTGCATGGCTGAAAACCCGCCACGTGGTTCTGTCGTTCATCAGTGACCTGCTTTCCCGCCGCCACCACTGGCGTTACCAGGCCAAATGCCCGGGCCGCAACCGCATCGCGTCGGCCACTCAGGCCTCTGGCCGACGGTCCACCATGTTGGTGGCAAAACCGTCAGCCACCACCTTACCCTTGACCGTACACACCGTTTTCAGTTTGACCCGGCGACGGCGTTCATCGATCTCTTCCACGGTCGCCGTGGCCGTCACTGTGTCACCGATATGCACCGGGGCCTTGAAGCGTAACTGCTGGTCGACATAGATAGCGCCGGGGCCGGGCAGGCGTGTGCCCAGTACCGTCGAGATCAGGCCAGCATTGAACATACCGTGGACGATTCGCTGGCCGAAGGCCGTTTCCGCGGCGAACTCGGCGTTCATATGCACCGGGTTATCGTCACCGGTTATGCCGGCGAACAACACCACATCCGCTTCAGTGATGGTCTTGGCATAGCTGGCGCTCATGCCCACTTCCAGGTCTTCCAGGTAATAGCCGTGGAGGTCATTCATGGCCTTGCTCCATTAGTACGGTTGATCTTTGCGGGGATAAATAGGATGTTTACAGAAACTCCCCCAATCCATAACAACACGGTAGCGAAGTATGTATATAAACGGCACCTGGGTCGATACCGGCCATACCTTTGAAGTCACCAACCCCGCCAATGGCGAAGTTATCGGCCAGGTGCCGGATGCCAGCGCCGCGCAGATTGACGAAGCCATCGGTGCAGCCCACGAGGCCTTCTTCAGCTGGCGCCGGACCACCGCCTACGAGCGCTCGACCCTGCTGTACCGGGCCTGGCAGCTGATGATGGAACAAAAACGGGAACTGGCGGAACTGATGACCCGGGAGCAGGGCAAACCCCTGAAAGCCTCCCTGAATGAAGTCCAGTACGGCGCCGACTTCCTGCTGTGGTTTGCTGAAGAAGCCAAGCGCCTATACGGTCAGAGCATCCCTTCCGCCCGCCCGGACCAGCGCTTCTGGGTGCAGCAGCAGCCGGTGGGCGTGGTCGGCGCCATTACCCCCTGGAACTACCCCATTTCCATGATCACCCGCAAGGTGGGCCCGGCCCTGGCGGCCGGCTGCACCGTGGTACTCAAGCCTGCGGAAAGCACCCCGCTGTGCGCCATGGCCATGTTCCGCATCTTTGAGCAGGCAGGCTTCCCCAAGGGCGTGGTCAATCTGATCACCAAGAAGGACCCGGTGCCCGTGGGTACGGCCCTGTGCGAAGACCCCCGGGTACGCAAGCTCACCTTCACCGGCTCCACCGCCGTGGGCAAATTGCTGAACGAGCGGGCGGCCCGGCACATGAAGCGGGTGTCCATGGAACTGGGCGGCCACGCCCCGGCACTGGTGTTTGCGGATGCAGACCCGGTGCATGCCGCCAAGGGCCTGTCGCTGGTGAAATTCCTCAACACCGGCCAGGCCTGCATCAGCCCCAACCGGATCCTGGTGCAGCGGGATATGATGGGGCCGTTCCTGGAAGAGCTGAGCAAACGCATCAGTACCATGAAAGCCGGCAACGGTATGGAGGAGGGCGTTCGCATCGGGCCACTGATCAATGACGTGGCCGTACGCAAGGTGGACAACCAGGTGAAGGACGCTGTCGCCAAGGGCGCCCGGGTACTGAACGGCGGGGAGCGACTGCAGACCCCGGAACTGGCCGGCGGTCACTTCTACGCACCCACGCTGCTGGCCGACGTGACCCCGGAAATGCTGATCTACCGGGAGGAAACCTTTGGCCCGGTGGCCGCCGTCATTCCCTTCGATACCGAGGAAGAAGCCATCGCCATGGCCAACGACACCCGTTACGGCCTGGCCGCCTATATCTATTCGGAGAACCTGTCCCGCTGCATGCGGGTGTTCGAGGCGCTGGATTTCGGCATTATCGGCATCAACGACATCAACCCCACCAGCGCAGCGGCACCCTTCGGTGGTATGAAGGAAAGCGGCCTGGGCCGGGAAGGCGCCCAGGAAGGCATCCAGGAATACCTGGAAACCAAGCTCGGCGGTATCGCCGTGGCCGGGGCCTGAACCCGGTCAGTCAGGTCGTTTCGGTGAGGCCTCGGCCTCTCCGTCCTCCTGCTGGCGCAGCCACAGGTCCGCGTAGCGCCCGCCGGCAGTGAGCAACTCCCGGTGGGTGCCCCGCTCCACAATCCGGCCTCCGTCCATCACCAGAATGGTATCGGCATCCCGCACGGTCGACAGGCGGTGGGCGATGACCAGGGTGGTACGCTGTTCGCTAACCTCCCGCAGCGCTTCCAGGATCACCTGTTCCGATACCGAGTCCAGGGATGACGTAGCCTCGTCCAGAATCAGGATGGGCGGGTTCTTGAGGAAGACCCGGGCGATGGCAACCCGCTGCTTCTCGCCACCGGACAGCTTCAGACCCCGCTCACCCACCCGGGTCTGATAGCCCTGGGGCAAGGTTTCGATGAAGTGGTCCAGATGGGCCAGTTTCGCGGCCCGCCGCACCTCTTCCTCACTGGCACCCGGGCGGCCATAGGCCAGGTTCTGGTACAGGGTGTCATTGAACAGCACCGTGTCCTGGGGCACCACACCAATGGCGGAGCGCAGGCTGTCCTGGGTGACGGTGCGGATATCCTGGCCGTCGATGGTGATACGCCCGCCATCCACATCGAAAAACCGGAACAGCAGCCGGGCCAGGGTGGACTTGCCGGCCCCGCTGGCCCCCACCACCGCCACCTTGTGGCCGGCAGGGATCTCGAAGCTCACATCATGGAGAATGGTGCGGTCGGGCTGGTATCCAAACCGCACTGACTCGAACCGCACCGACCCGCCAGCGGTACCAAGCTGGCCCGCATCCGGGGCGTCAGTGACCGCCGCAGGCTCGCCCAGCAGCCCGAACAGCCGCTCCACATTGACCAGCGCCTGGCGAATTTCCCGGTAGACAAAGCCCAGGGCATTCAGGGGAATGAACAACTGGATCAGGTAGGCGTTGATCATGGTGAAATCGCCCAGGGTGATGGCACCACTGGCCACCTCCTGTACCGCCATGGCCATGATGACAATCAGCGCCACGCCGATGATCAGGGCCTGCCCGGTATTGAGGGCGGCCAGCGACAGGCGGTTGTTGAGCCGTGCCCGTTCCCATTCCTGCAGGTCTTCATCGTAGCGCCGGGCCTCGAATTCCTCGTTATTGAAGTACTTCACCGTCTCGTAGTTGAGCAGGCTGTCCACAGCACGGGAATTGGACTGGTTGTCCCGGGCGTTGGCTTCGCGAACAAAGCGGGTGCGCCATTCCGTGACGCGGATGGAGAACACCACATACACCACCACTGCCACCAGGATGGCCAGCACATAGCCAGGACTGAACGCCCACAGCAGGATGGCAGACACCATCAGGATCTCGAGGATGGTGGGGATAATATTGAACAGGGTGAAGCGCAGCAGGAAGCTGATACCGTTGGTGCCCCGCTCAATGTCACGGGCCAGGCCGCCGGTCTTGCGATCCAGGTGAAAGCCCAGTGCCAGCTGGTGCAGGTGACGGAACACCCGCAGGGACACGCGCCTCATGGCACGCTCTGCCACCCGGGCAAACACCGCATCCCGCAGCTCACTGAACAGCGTACTGCCAAACCGTAACAGGCCATAGGCCACCACCAGCATCACCGGAATCCACAAAAGGATCTGTTCTGAACTGGTAGTATCCAGGTAGTCGACGATGTACTTGAGCGCTACCGGCGTAGCCACGGTTGCCAGCTTCGCCATCACCAGCAAAACCACAGACAGCACCACCCGGCCCCGGTACTCTGCCAGATAGGGCCAGAGCCCGGCGATGATCTTCCAGTCCGGCTTGTGATTGGCGGGGTAGTCGTTGTCGGCGTAGGCTCGCAAGGGGCAGTTCCGGTCAGAGGATGGATCAATCGGGCATGATAGACCGTAGAATAGCGGGTTACGACCCCGGATCCGATACCCCCAGGGACCAGGGCGATCGCACGGAAGTCCAGCAGAACGGGTCCGGGGAGGGCCTTCCGGAACAGTCAGAAAAACCCAGGTTTTTCGTTCCGGAAGGCCCTCCCCGGACCCGTTCCACCCCCAAACCAACAGGCGAAACAAACCAAAACCCGGACAGGAGTCAAAACCATAATACGCCAACACAAAAGCGCCTTCGCCCTGGCCCGGAACTTCATCCTGCCCTACCGCAAGGCCGTAGCCGGCGCCATGACCGCACTGGTGATCACCGCCGGCATCACCCTGTCCCTGGGCCAGGGGCTGCGCATCCTGGTGGACCAGGGCCTGGCAACCCAGTCACCCGAAATGCTGGCCCGGTCTGTCGGGTTGTTCTTCCTGCTGGTACTGGGACTGGCCGTGGGCTCGTTCACCCGCTTCTACCTGGTGTCCTGGATTGGCGAGCGGGTCGTGGCCGACATCCGCAAGCAGGTCTTCAACCACCTGATCGACCTGCACCCGGGCTTCTATGAGAAGAACCGCAGCCTGGAAATCCAGTCCCGGTTTACCGCCGATACCACAGTGTTGCAGTCCGTCATTGGCTCCACCGTGTCCATCGCCCTGCGCAACCTGCTGATGCTGTTTGGCGGCATCATCCTGCTGTTCATCACCAACCCCAAGCTGGCCAGCGTGATCATCTTCGGTTTTCCGGTGGTAATCGTGCCCATCCTGTTCTATGGCCGGCGGGTGCGCAAGCTCTCCCGGCTAAGCCAGGACCGGGTGGCGGATGTGGGCAGTTATGTGGGCGAGAACCTGGCCCAGATCAAGACCGTGCAGGCCTTCAACCACCAGCCGGTAGACCGGGATCGCTTCGCCGCGGTGGCGGAAAACGCCTTCGCCATCGCCCGGGACCGTATCCGCCAGCGGGCCTGGCTGATGACCATCGCCATCACCCTGGTCATGGGCGCCGTCGGTATCGTGATCTGGATCGGTGGCCTGGATGTGATCGCCGGGCGAACCAGCCCCGGAGAACTGGCCGCCTTCGTGTTCTACAGCCTGCTGGTGGGCGTCTCCGCCGGCGCCCTCAGCGAGGTGATCGGGGAACTGCAACGGGCCGCCGGCGCCGCTGCCCGCATCTTTGAGCTGTTACAGACACAGACGGAAATCGACCCTGAGGCCACCGGCTCACGGGCGCTGGCCGAACCTGTGCAGGGTGAGATCGAATTCCGCAACGTGAGCTTTGGTTACCCCGCCCGCCCCGATGTGACCGTAATCCGGGATCTGTCCGTCACCATCCGGGCCGGTGAGACCGTTGCCCTTGTCGGTCCATCCGGAGCCGGTAAATCCACACTGTTTGATCTGCTGCTGCGATTCTATGATCCGCAGGAAGGGCAGATCCTGATCGACGACTTCGATTCCCGCCAGCTCAGCCCGGCGGACCTGCGCAGCTGCTTCGCCCTGGTACCCCAGACGCCAGCCCTGTTCCACGGCACCATCGCCGACAACATTCGCTACGCACGACCCGAAGCAAGCCTGGATAAAGTCATCACCGCCGCCCGCACGGCCCATGCCCATGAGTTTATCGAGCGGCTGCCGGCAGGTTATGAGACCAGGCTGGGCGACGTCGGCCTGGGTTTATCCGGCGGTCAGAAACAACGCCTGGCCATCGCCCGGGCGCTGCTGGCGGACGCGCCCATCCTGTTGCTGGATGAGGCCACCAGTGCCCTGGATGCAGAGAGTGAATATCTGGTGCAGCAGGCCATGCCGGAACTGATGGCTGGTCGCACCACCCTGGTGATAGCCCACCGGCTGGCTACAGTTCGACATGCGGACCGCATCCTGGTGATGGACCAGGGACAGCTATTGGATGCGGGGCGGCATGATGAGCTGGTTGGGCGTAACAGCCTTTATGCCCGCCTGGCTGCTCTTCAGTTTCGTGATTCTGCTGGGGAGTCCTGAGTTTTCGACTTGGGGGGTAGTGGGGGGGGGGGGGGGGGGGGGGGGGGGGGGCGCCCCCCCCCCCCCCCCCCCCCCCCCCCCCCCCCCCCCCCCCCCCCCCCCCCCCCCCCCCCCCCCCCCCCCCCCCCCACTGCGAACATCGGTGCCAGTCCCGCTAAAAACCAGGAACTGTTCCCGCAAAAGCGACCCCACAAAAGCCCTAAAGAATGGGTCTGGGGGAGGCCTTCCGGAACAGTCAGGAAAACGTAAGTTTTTCGTTCCGGAAGGCCTCCCCCAGACCTATTCCACCCGCAAACCCTGCAGGCTACGAGGCCAACGAAAAGCAAAGAACCACCCACCCAATGATTCAAATCAACGAATAACCCACCAACAGGTTTGCCCATTCCCCAACCCGTTGCTAGTTTTTTAACCAACAGACACCGAATTTAAACGCTCCGGAAGCAACCAGGGCGCCACCGTTAATCTCAACGACCGCCACCACGGTCACGGAGAGCACATGGCGGACACGGTTACCGATTTACTGGCCCGATACTGGGCCACTGGTTTCTTTATTGTCGCTACTCTGGGCCTGTGCGCCTTTATGGTAGGGGCCTCCAGCCTGCTCGGTGGTCGTAGCCGGGGAGTCAGCAAAAACCTCCCTTTCGAATCCGGCATCGTCGGCACCGGCGATGCCCGCCAACGGTTTTCCGTCAAGTTCTACCTGGTCGCGATGCTGTTCGTGATCTTCGATATCGAAGCCGTGTTCCTGTTCGCCTGGGCCATTGTGATCCCGGACGTGGGGTGGACCGGCTTCTGGGGCGCAGCGGTCTTCATCTTCATACTGCTGGCCGGCCTGCTCTATGACAGCCGCACCGGCGCCCTGGACTGGGCCCCGGAGGCGTCCGGCCGCAAACCGGCTGACTGAACCAACGTATCACCGGACGCATCCCGCGGTGGTCATGGGTCCACTGCAAGGGGTGTCCATGGAGGCACCAATGGCCTACACCCTGACCCGGGCAGAAGAACATCCCGGCGGCGACCGGCGCTATCCCACCGGGCACCGTGAACCGACGGAGGACCCGATCAAGCGTCAGCTTGAACGCAACGTGTTCACCGGCAAGCTCAGCGAGGTGCTGAACAACGCGGTCAACTGGGGCCGCAAGAACTCCCTGTGGCCCTACAACTTCGGGTTGTCCTGCTGTTATGTGGAGATGACCACCGCCTTTACCGCGCCCCACGATATTGCCCGCTTCGGCTCCGAAGTCATCCGGGCCTCACCCCGGCAAGCTGACTTCATGGTTATTGCCGGCACCTGTTTTATCAAGATGGCGCCGGTGATCCAGCAACTGTACGACCAGATGCTGGAACCCAAGTGGGTGATCTCCATGGGTTCCTGCGCCAATTCCGGCGGCATGTACGACATTTACTCGGTGGTTCAGGGCGTCGACAAGTTTCTGCCGGTGGACGTTTACGTGCCCGGCTGTCCGCCCCGGCCGGAGGCGTTCCTGCAAGGGTTGCAGCTATTGCAGGATTCCATCCAGGAAGAGCGCCGGCCGCTGTCCTGGGTGGTGGGCGACCAGGGGGTGTACCGGGCGGAAATGCCCTCCCAGCGGGAAAAGTGGCGGGACCGGCGCATCCAGGCTACCGAGCTGAGGACGCCGGACAAACTCTGACCCATTGCAGACCGACAACTCAGGGAATGGATCAGCACCATGACCACAGGCACCGTCGACAACCCGCAGGCTAACGCCGATAACGGCCACCTGCTGGACCAGTTCCGGGAGGATGTGCTGCACGTGCAGCCCACCCTCACCGGCATGCCTGTGTTCTGGGTGCGCCGGGAGAGCCTGGTGGACATCCTTGCCCATCTGAAACAGGTACCGGCGCCGTTCAGCATGCTCTACGACCTGTCGGCGGTGGACGAGCGACTGCGTAGCCACCGGGATGGGCTTCCCGCATCGGATTTCACCGTGTTCTACCACCTGCTCTCGGTGGAACGGAACGAGGACCTGATGCTCAAGGTCGCCCTGGACGAGTCGGACCTGCGGGTGCCCACGGTCACTGGCGTGTTTGCCAATGCCAGCTGGTACGAGCGGGAGGTGTGGGACCTGTTCGGCATCCATGTGGAGGGCCACCCCCACCTGGCACGTATCCTCATGCCTCCCACCTGGGAAGGCCACCCGCTGCGAAAGGACTATCCCGCCCGGGCGACAGAATTCGATCCCTACACCCTCACCGTGGAAGGCCAGGGTGAGGAACAGGAGGCCATGCGCTTCGAGCCGGAAGCCTGGGGCATGCAACGGGAGCGGGACGGCGCGGAGTTCATGTTCCTCAACCTGGGGCCCAACCACCCCTCTGCCCACGGCGCCTTCCGTATCGTGCTGCAGCTGGACGGTGAGGAGGTGGTCGACTGCGTGCCCGATATCGGCTACCACCACCGGGGCGCCGAGAAAATGGCCGAGCGCCAGTCCTGGCACAGTTTCATACCCTATACCGACCGCATCGACTACACCGGCGGGGTGATGAACAACCTGCCCTATGTACTGGCGGTGGAAAAACTGGCCGGCATAGAAGTACCGGACCGGGTGAAAACCATCCGGGTGATGATGGCGGAGATGTTCCGCATCACCAGCCATCTGCTGTTCCTGGGCACCTACCTGCAAGACCTGGGGGCCATGTCGCCGGTGTTCTACACCTTCAGCGACCGCCAGCGGGGGTACGAAGTGATCGAGGGTATCACCGGCTTTCGCATGCATCCGGCCTGGTACCGCATCGGCGGTGTTGCCCAGGACCTGCCCCGGGGATGGGAAAAGCTGGTGCAGGGCTTCCTGGACTGGATGCCGCCGCGGCTGCGGGAATACGAAAAGGCGATGATGGAAAACGCCCTGGTGCGGGAGCGTACCCGCCACGTGGCCGCCTTTAACACCGCTGAGGCGCTGGAATGGGGCGTCACTGGCCCCAACCTGCGGGCCACCGGCTGCAACTTCGACCTGCGCAAACAGCGACCCTATTCCGGCTACGAGCATTTCGATTTCGAAGTGCCCCTGGCCCAGAACGGCGATGTATTCGACCGGGGCCAGCTACGCATCGACGAGATGCGCCAGAGCCTGCGCATCATCCAGCAGTGCATGGACCACATGCCCAGCGGCGACTACAAGGCCGACCATCCGCTCACCACGCCTCCACCCCGGGAGCGCATGCTGCAGCACATAGAAACGCTGATTACCCACTTCCTGCAGGTGTCCTGGGGGCCGGTGCTCAAGCCCCAGGAGTCCCTGCAGATGGTGGAGGCCACCAAGGGCATCAACAGTTACTACCTGACCAGCGACGGCAACACCATGAGTTACCGCACCCGTATCCGCACGCCGAGTTTTCCGCATCTGCAGCAGATACCGGCGGTGATGCGGGGCGGCTTCGTGCCGGACCTGATCGCCCATCTGGGCAGCATCGATTTCGTAATGGCAGACGTGGACCGCTAACCATGGCAGAGCCTGTAGCTACATCACAGATTATCGGCAGCGACGGCTTCGAGCTTCACCCGGCAGATGAGACCGCCATCCTGAGGGAACTGGAACACTACGAGCAGCCCCAGGCCGCCTGCATCGAGGCCCTGAAGATCGTCCAACGCCGCCACGGCTGGGTACCGGATGAGGCGATCCCGGCGGTTGCGCGGGTACTCGGCATCGGCCCCGGTGCGGTGGAGGGCGTGGCCACCTTTTACAGCCTGATCTTCCGACAGCCGGTAGGGCGCCATGTGATCCTGGTGTGTGACAGCAGTTCCTGCTTCCTGACCGGGTTTGACGAACTCAAACAGGCCCTGGTGGATCAGCTGGGCATCGATTATGGCGAGACCACTAACGACAGCCGCTTCACCTTGCTGCCGGTTTGCTGTCTGGGGGCGTGTGACGGTGCCCCGGCACTGATGATCGACGACGATACCTACGGGCCGGTGACTGCCGACGACTTGCCCGGCCTGCTGGAGGGCTACCCATGAGCGAGTCCATACCCAACCAGCGCCGGTCTGTGGGCTATCGCAGCCGGCTGCTGCAAACGGAGGCGGAACGCCGTGCCGACACCCACCCGCTCACCTGGCGGCTGCGGGACGACGGCGAGGCGGTCTGGCTCGACGAGTACCTGCGCAAGGACGGCTACCAGTCCGTGCGCAAGGCGCTCTCTGAAGGGGACCCACAGGCCATCATTGCCACCATGAAGGAAGCCAACGTCCGCGGCCGTGGCGGGGCGGGCTTCTCCGCCGGACTCAAGTGGAGCCTGACCCTGCAAGGGGGCGACATACCCCGTGGTTACCTGATCTGTAACGCGGACGAGATGGAACCAGGCACCTTCAAGGACCGGTTGCTGATGGAACAGCAGCCCCACCTGCTCATCGAGGGCATGATCCTCGGGGCCTTTGCCAATAACAGCCGTTATGGCTACATCTTCCTGCGCGGCGAGTACGTGGAGGCCGCCCGGGTTCTGAACCGGGCCATTGATGAGGCCAGGGACGCCGGCTGGCTGGGGCCGGACATCAACGGCAGCGGGTTCGACTTCGACATTGCCGTACACACCGGCGCCGGGCGCTACATCTGCGGCGAGGAAACCGCGCTGATCAACTCCCTGGAGGGCAAGCGCGCCAATCCCCGGGGCAAGCCCCCATTCCCGGGGCAGTCCGGTGCCTGGGGCAAACCCTCGGTGGTGAACAACGTGGAAACCCTGTGTAACGTACCGGCGGTGATCCTTAACGGCGCTGGGTGGTACCAGGGCCTGTCCGGCGACCGCACCGACGATGGCGGTAGCAAGCTCTACGGCTGTTCCGGCCCGGTGGACAACCCTGGCCTGTGGGAACTGCCCATGGGTACCACCGGGATGGAGATTCTCGACCGCGCCGGGGGTCTGCGGGACAACCGCCAGCTCAAGGCCTGGCTGCCCGGGGGTGCCAGTACCGGATTCCTGTTGCCAGAGCACCTGGAGCTGCCCCTGGACTTTGACACCATGGGCAAGGAGGGCAGCCGCCTTGGGACCGGTCTGCTCACGGTGGTGCCGGATGATATGAGCATGGTGTCGCTGATGCGCAACCTGGAGCAATTCTTCGCCCGGGAATCCTGTGGCTGGTGCACGCCCTGCCGCGACGGCCTGCCATGGGTCGTCAAACTGCTGCAGTCACTGGAGCAAGGGCAGGGCGAGCCCGGCGATATCGAGCTCCTGGACAAGCTGGCGGCGGACTGCGGTCCCGGCCTGACCTTCTGCGCCCATGCCCCCGGTGCCGCCATGCCGTTGCAGACGGCGCTCAGACATTTCCGCCATGAATTCGAACAAGGCGTGGGCAAGCCCAGGGGCGAAGCCCACCAGGACCCGATTCCGGTGGGGGAAGTATGAGAACAGAACGCCCGGTGACAAACCCAGGCAAACGGGACTGAACCATGGCCATCATCCATGTGGACGGACAGCAATACGAGGTGAACGGGGCCCAGAACCTGCTCCAGGCCTGCCTGTCCCTGGGCCTGGACATCCCCTATTTCTGCTGGCACCCGGCCATGGGCAGCGTCGGTGCCTGCCGCCAGTGCGCGGTGCGTCAGTACAAGGACGCGGACGACGACAAGGGCATGCTGGTGATGTCCTGCATGAGCCCGGCGACAGACCAGACCCGCATTTCCATTGACGACGAGGAAGCGAAGGCCTTCCGCGCCAGCGTGGTGGAATGGCTGATGATCAACCACCCCCACGACTGCCCGGTGTGCGAGGAGGGCGGCCACTGCCATTTGCAGGACATGACGGTGATGACCGGCCATGACCGGCGCCGTTACCGCTACCGCAAACGCACCCGCCGCAACCAGTACCTGGGGCCGTTCATCGCCCATGAGATGAACCGCTGCATCACCTGCTACCGTTGTGTGCGCTTCTACAACGACTACGCCGGCGGCACCGACCTGGGCGCCTTCGGCGCCAAGGACAATATCTACTTCGGGCGCTACGAGGATGGCACCCTGGAAAGTCCGTTCGCCGGTAACCTGACCGAGGTCTGCCCCACCGGCGTCTTCACCGACCAGAGCCATTCCGACCACTACACCCGCAAGTGGGACCTGCAGTTTGCACCGGGCATCTGCCACCAGTGCTCCCTCGGCTGCAACATCAGCCCCGGGGAACGCTATGGCACCATCCGCCGCATCGAGAACCGCTACCACGGTGAAGTGAATGGTTACTTCCTCTGTGACCGCGGTCGTTTCGGCTATGGCTACGTGAACCGTAACGACCGCCCCCTGGTGCCCTTGTGGCGGGATGGGGCCGGGCAGCCGCCGGTAACGCTGGAGGTGGATACGGCCCTGAACCGCATCACCGATGCCCTCCGCCATGCCCGCAGGATTATCGGCATAGGCTCACCCCGGGCCAGCCTGGAGAGTAATCACCAGTTGCGGGAACTGGTGGGCCCTGACAACTTCTCCACTGGCATCGAGTCCCGGGAGCAGGCCTGCCTTGACCTGATGAACCACCTCCAGCGGACCACGGGCCTGCCCACACCGACGCCAAGGGAGATCGAAGACCACGACGCCATCCTGGTGCTGGGTGAAGACCCGGTACAGAGTGCCGGGCGCCTCGGGCTGAACCTGCGCCAGGCAGCCCTGGCCCGGCGAGAAGCCATGGGCGAGAAGATCGGAGTGCCGGCCTGGAATGCCGAAGCCCTGAAAACCCTGGGGCAGGACAGCTACCATCCCATGCATATTGCCTGGCCCACCGGCACGGACCTGGACGACGTGGCCGCCGGCCGCTATTCCCTGGCGCCGGACGACATCGCCCGGCTGGGCTTTGCCGTGGCCCATCTCATTGATCCGGCCGCACCCGCGGTGGACCACCTTGACCCGGACACCCGCGAAACGGCCAGGCGTATCGCCGATGACCTGATGGCCGCTGAGCGCCCGCTGATCGTCAGCGGTGGCAGCCTGGCGTCGGAAGCCGTGTTGCAGGCGGCGGGCAATATTGCCCAGGCCCTGGCCCGGCGGGCCAAGCAGGGCGGTTTGGTGCTGATTCGCCGGGAAGCCAATAGTACCGGCCTTTCACTGATGGGTGGCCAGGCCCTGGACTGGGCCCTGGACGAACTGAATGGGGGCCGGGCCGACGCCGTGGTAGTTCTGGAAAACGACCTTTACCAGCGGCTACCACCGGAGCAGGTGGAACAAGCCCTGGGGCGCGCAGATATCCAGGTGGTCGTGGACCACCAGAGCACCGCAACAACGTCAGGGGCTCACTTCACCCTGCCGGCGGCCACCTTTGCCGAAGGCGACGGCACCCTGGTCAACCTCGAGGGCCGGGCCCAGCGCTTTTTCCAGGTATTCGAACCCGCCTATATGCGTCCGGAGGCCCGCATCCATGAAAGCTGGCGCTGGCTGCACGCCCTGACGGCCGGATTAAGGGGAGAGGCGGTCACCGACATCAACCTGGACGCCGTAACCCGGGCCTGCGCCGAGGCCCATGCCGCACTGGCCGGTATTGTGGACGCCGCCCCCGGGGCCGATTACCGCATCGAAGGCTTGCGCCTGGCGCGGGAACCCCACCGTTACAGCGGCCGTACTGCCATGCGGGCCAACCTGGCGGTGAGCGAAGTCCGCCCCCCGCAGGACCCGGACACACCCTTCGCGTTTTCCATGGAGGGCTACAGCGGTTTCGACCAGCCGCGCCAGCAGGTGCCCTTCGCCTGGGCCCCGGGCTGGAACTCTCCCCAGGCCTGGAACAAGTTCACCGACGAGATCGGCGGACACCTCCGGGGCGGCGACCCGGGGATTCGCCTGATTCAGCGGGAAGCAGGGCACCGGTCCTACAGCGCCGCTGTGCCGCCCGCGCCGGGAGACACCACGGATGGATCGCTGCGCGCCCTGATATTGCCAAGGCTGTTCGGCGGCGAGGAAACCTCGGCCCGGGCCGAGCCCATCCAGCAAAGAATGACCACGCCTGTGCTTATCCTGAACCAGAAGGATGCCGAGGCATTGGGGGTCTGCCAGGGGGACAGCGTCCTCATCGGTGATGGACCGGCCCTGACCGTGCAAGAGCAGGGCGAGTGGCCCTCCGGTTGGGCTGGTTTGCCTGCGGGTCTGCTACCCGGCCTGGCCCAGGGCGACACACTGACCCTGCGCAAGGCCGAAGGAGGTGCGCCATGAACTGGTGGACCCCGGAACTGGCCGCCATTCTCTGGGGAATGTTCCAGGCCCTGGTGGTCCTGCTGGGGGCGGTGCTGCTGGGGGCAGCCCTGACCGTGGTGGAGCGTCGTTTGCTGGGCCTGTGGCAGGACCGCTATGGCCCCAACCGGGTGGGGCCCTTCGGCACAGGGCAACTGATTGCCGACATGCTTAAGATCTTCTTCAAGGAGGACTGGATACCGCCCTTCGCGGACCGGCCCCTGTTCGTTCTGGCGCCGATCATCGCCTTTGCCTCACTGCTGCTGTCGTTTGTGATCATCCCCATCACCCCCGGCTGGGGCGTGGCGGACATGCACATCGGCTTGTTGTTCTTCCTGGCCATGGCGGGCATCAACGTCTACGCCGTGCTGCTTGGGGGCTGGGCCAGCGGCAATAAGTACGCCCTGTTGGGGGCACTGCGGGCGTCGGCCCAGACCCTGTCCTACGAGGTATTCATGGGACTGTCGCTGATGGGGGTGGTGGCCCTGGCCGGATCCTTCAATATGCGCGACATCGTCAACGCCCAGGAAGGCCTGTGGTTCATCATTCCCCAGTTCTTCGGCTTCGCCACCTTCTTCATCGCCGGTGTCGCCGTGACCCACCGCCATCCCTTTGACCAGCCGGAGGCCGAACAGGAGCTGGCGGACGGCTACCATATTGAATACTCCGGCATGAAGTTCGGCATGTTCTTTATCGGCGAATACGTGGGCATGGTGCTGGTGTCCGCGTTGATCGTCACCCTGTTCTTCGGCGGCTGGCACGGCCCCTGGCTGCCACCGATTCTCTGGTTCGCAATCAAGACAGGGTTCTTCCTCATGCTGTTCATCCTGCTGCGGGCGTCACTGCCCCGGCCCCGGTATGACCGGGTGATGAGTTTCGGCTGGAAGGTATGCCTGCCGCTGACACTGATCAACTTACTGGCCACCGGAGCAGTCATGCTCCTGGTGGGTGGATAGGAGGCCTTATGGAGAAACAGAAGGTCCCGGTCATCCGTTCCGTACTCTGGCTGGTGCCGGCCACCTGGTCCCAGCTGCGCACACTGGGCATGGTGTTCATGCACAGTTTCCGCAAGCGGGAAACCGTCAACTACCCCGAGGAACAGGTATACCTGCCGCCCCGCTACCGGGGCCGCATCGTGCTGACCCGGGACCCGGACGGCGAGGAGCGCTGCGTGGCCTGCAACCTGTGCGCGGTGGCCTGTCCGGTGGATTGCATCTCCCTGCAAAAGGGAGAGCAGGAGGACGGCCGCTGGTACCCGGAGTTCTTCCGCATCAATTTCTCCCGCTGCATCTTCTGTGGCATGTGCGAGGAAGCCTGCCCCACCTCCGCCATCCAGCTGACACCGGATTTCGAGATGGGGGAGTACGGCCGCCAGCAGCTGGTTTACGAGAAGGAAGACCTGCTGATCAACGGCCCCGGCAAGGACCATGACTACCATTTCTACAAGGTGGCCGGACTGGCCATCGGCGGCAAGGACAAGGGCGAAGCCAAGAACGAGGAGGCACCGGAAGATGTGCGTTCACTGCTGCCATAGAAGGAACCGGACCTGATGGAGATCGCCTTCTACCTCAGTGGCCTGGTGGCGGTGCTGGCTACCGTCGGCGTGATCACCGGCACCAGCCCGGTGCATGCGGTGGTGTACCTGATCGTCTCGCTGATCGCGGTGGCCATGGTGTTCTTCGCCCTGGGTGCACCCTTTGCCGGGGCCCTGGAGATCATTGTCTACGCCGGCGCCATCATGGTGCTGTTTGTGTTCGTGGTAATGATGCTCAACCTGCGCCCGGACGCCGAGCGCGAGCTGACCTGGACCCACCCCCGCCACTGGCTGGGACCGTCGCTGCTGGCGCTGGTCCTGCTGGGAGCCTTGCTGGCGCTGCTGCGCCAGGGTGGGGTAAGCGAGGTGATTGACGGAGAACTGCTCACCGCCAGGGCCGTGGGGCTGACCCTGTTCGGCCCCTGGCTGATGGTGGTGGAACTGGCCGCCATCCTGCTGCTGGCGGCGCTGGTTACCGCGTCCCACGTAGGCCGGCGCAGCAATCCCCTGAACCGGAAGATGACGGGCAACCGCAAGCGTGGAGGCACGCCATGAACGGTATTCCCATGGAACACGGGCTGATCCTCGCCAGCATCCTGTTCAGCCTGGGGCTGGCCGGGTTGATGCTGCGTCGCAGCATGCTGTTCGTGCTGATGAGCCTGGAAGTGATGCTCAATTCGGCAGCCCTGGCCTTTGTGGTGGGGGCCACCGCCTGGAGCCAGCCGGACGGCCAGGCCATGTTCCTGCTGGTCATCACCCTGGCGGCGGCGGAAGCCAGTGTCGGCCTGGCGCTGATGATCCAGCTCTACCAGCGTTACCGTTCCCTTGATCTCGATGCAGCCAGCAGGATGCGTGGATGATGGTTACACCGGTGGTACTTTCGTTCCTGTTTCCTCTGATGGGCACCCTGGTGCTGGCGTTTTCCAGCGGCCGGCTGGGGGCACGGGGCAGCTCGGTTATTGGCGTGGGCAGCGTGGGGCTGGCGGCCCTGGCCACCTTATGGGCGGTGCTTTCCCACACCGGCGACCGCGAGATTATCACCCTGTGGACCTGGATCTCGGTGGGAGACTTCCAGCCCACCATCGGCCTGGGGGTGGATGGCCTGGCGCTGGTGATGATGGCGGTGATCACCGGGGTGGGCTTTTTGATCCACCTGTTCGCCGCCTGGTACATGACCGGCGAAGCCGGCATTACCCGCTTCTACGCCTGGATGAACCTGTTCGTGTTCAGCATGATGCTGCTGGTGCTGGGGGACAACCTGCTGTTGCTGTTCCTGGGCTGGGAAGGCGTCGGCCTGTGCAGTTACGGGCTGATTGGCTACTACTACCAGGGCCTGGATAATGCCCGGGCCGCCTTCAAGGCCTTTGTGGTGACCCGCATCGGCGATGTGTTCCTGGCGCTGGGGTTGTTCCTGGTCTTCATGGAGTTGGGCACCCTGGACATCGCCACCGTGCTGACCCGGGCACCGGAGTTCTGGGCCGAAGGAAGCGCCACGGCCAACCTCGCCGCCCTGCTGGTACTCGGCGGCGCCCTGGGCAAATCCGCCCAGGTACCGCTGCATACCTGGCTACCGGACGCCATGGCTGGCCCCACGCCGGTGTCCGCACTCATCCACGCCGCCACCATGGTCACCGCCGGGATCTACCTCATCGCCCGGCTAAACGGCCTGTTCCTGCTGGCGCCAGACGTGATGCTGCTGGTGGGCGTGATCGGCGCCATCTCCCTGCTGCTGGCGGCGTTTGCGGCCCTGGCCCAGACCGATATCAAGCGGGTGCTGGCCTATTCCACCATGAGCCAGATCGGCTACATGTTCCTCGCCCTGGGAGTGGGGGCCTTCGACGCGGCCATTTTCCACCTGGTCACCCACGCCTTCTTCAAGGCCCTGTTGTTCCTCTCCGCCGGGGCGGTGATTATCAGCTGCCACCATGAACAGGATATGCGCAAGCTGGGCGGCCTGTGGCGCAAGCTGCCGGTGGCCTATGGTGGCTTTATCGTGGGTGGCGCCGCCCTGGTGGCCCTGCCGCTCGTCAGCGCCGGCTTCTTCAGCAAGGACGAAATCCTGTGGCAGGCCATGGCCGCTGACCGCAACGGACTGCTGATCGCCGGTTTGCTGGGGGCCGTACTAACCGGCATCTACACCGTGCGGCTGGTGCTCGGCACCTTCCATGGTGAACCCGGCAGCGACCACGCCCGTCACCCCGAACCCGGCACCAACCTGATCACCCACCACCTGCCGCTGGTGGTGCTGGCAGTACTCTCTACCTTCATCGGCGCCTGGCTGTATCCGGGCCTGGGCGGGCTGTTCCCGGACGCCCCGGGGGAAGCCGTCGAAGGTGGCCATACCCTGTTGCAGGTACTGGCGATCGGCGCGGTCGTGGCCGGCCTGGCCCTGGCCGGATGGCTGTTCCTGATGCGCCGACCATGGCTTGATGACGTGGCCAGCAAAGGCGCCGGCGCCAGCCTCTGGAAACTCTGGCACCACGCCTGGGGCTTCGATGCCCTGTTCGACCGGGTACTGGTGCGGCCCTGGCAATGGAGTGTACGGATGCTGCGGTTCGACTTTATCAACCTGATCATGAACCTGCCGGCACTGATCGCCCGCGGATTCAACGCCGGCCTGGTACGCAGCCAGAACGGGCGTACCCGCAGCTATGCGGTGGTGATGGTATTCGGTGCCACCGTGATATTACTGGCACTGGCCCTGGTACCGGGAGGTGTCGCATGATCCTGGTGTGGCTGATCCTGATCCCGTTCCTGGGGGGCCTGCTGTGCTGGCAGGCAGAGCGCTGGGGCGAACAGGCACCCCGCTGGATCGCCCTGGCCACCATGCTGTTCGTACTGGTGATCAGCGTGGTGCTATGGCTCGGGGGTGACTTCAGTCTGCCCGGCAGTTATGAAAGCCAGTGGCTGCTGGAGTGGCGGGTACCGTGGATTCCCCGATTCGGCATCGAAATACACCTGGCAATGGACGGCCTGTCACTGATACTGGTGGCGCTGACCGGCTTTCTGGGCACCCTGGCGGTGCTCTGCTCCTGGCATGAGATTGCCCACCGCGTGGGTTTCTTTCACCTCAACCTGCTGTTTATCCTCGGCGGCGTGGTGGGCGTATTCCTGGCCCTGGACCTGTTCCTGTTCTTTCTGTTCTGGGAAATGATGCTGGTGCCCATGTATTTCCTGATTGCCCTGTGGGGCCACAGTGGCTCCCCCGGCCAGACCCGCATCCGCGCCGCCACCCGCTTCTTCATCTACACCCAGGCCAGCGGCCTGCTGATGCTGGTGGCGATCCTCGCGCTGGTGTTCGTCCATTACAGCAATACTGGCGAACTGTCGTTCAGCTATGACGTGCTGCGGGGTACCGATGTGCCGGAACCGCTGGCGTTCTGGCTGATGCTGGGGTTCTTTATCGCCTTCGCGGTGAAACTGCCGGTGGTGCCCTTCCACGGCTGGCTGCCGGACGCCCACGCCCAGGCGCCCACGGCTGGCAGTGTCGACCTGGCGGGCATCCTGCTGAAAACCGCCGCCTACGGCATGATCCGCTTTGCCCTGCCGCTGTTCCCGGAACAGTCTGCGGCCTTTGCCCCGGTCGCCATGACCCTGGGGCTGGTGGGCATCATCTACGGGGCGGTACTGGCCTGCGGGCAGCAGGACATCAAGCGACTGATTGCCTATACCAGTATCTCCCACATGGGCTTTGTGCTGATTGCCCTGTATTCCGGCTCGGAACTGGCGATCCAGGGGGCCATTATCCTGATGGTGGCCCACGCCTTCTCCAGCGCCGGGCTGTTTATCCTCAGCGGCCAGCTTTACGAACGCATCCACACCCGGGACATGCGCACCATGGGCGGGCTGTGGAGCCGGATACCGGTGCTGCCCGGGTTTACCCTGTGTTTTGTGGCCGCCTCCCTGGGCATGCCGGCCACCGCCAACTTTGTGGGGGAGTTCATGGTGCTGTTCGGCACCTTCCCCAGCGCGCCGGTGGTGGTGGTCATCGCCAGTGTGGGGCTGGTGCTGGCGGCCATCTACTCCCTGCTACTGATGCAGCGGGTGCACTACGGGCCCGAGTATCGCCCCGGTCCGCTGAAAGGTCCTGATGCCCGGGAGTACGGCATGATGCTGACCCTGCTGGTGCTGACCATCGCCGTGGGGCTCTACCCGCAACCCTTGCTGGATACCACCGCTGCCGTGGCCGCACCGGTTGCTGAACTGTTCACCGATGCCAGTGATCTGGCCGCCCGGGCAGGGGAGGTGAACTGATGCTGACCCTGGAAAGCCTGGTTTCCCTGCTACCGCTGATCATTGTCGCCACCACCGCCGTGGTAGTGATGCTGGGTGTGGCCTGGCAACGGCACCATGCCGGCACCGCCATGGTGTCCGCCGGTGGGCTGGTGCTGGCCCTGCTGAGCGTACCCCTGGCCGCCGGAGCCCTGACATCACCGCCGCTGATGACGGTGGACGGCCTGGCGATCATGGGCAGCGTGCTGGTGCTGCTGTGTGCCCTGGTGACCGTGGCCCTCAGCCACCACTACCTGACTGGCTATATCGGTCCCCGGGAAGAGTTCTATCTGCTGTTGCTCTGTGCCGTCACCGGCGCCCTGGGGTTGGTGGCGAGCGACCACCTGGCGACCCTGTTCATCAGCCTGGAGCTGCTGTCCATGCCCTTGTACGGCATGCTGGCCTACAGCTTCCGGGCGGAACGGTCCCTGGAGGCAGGCATCAAGTACCTGGTGCTATCCGCCGCCGCCACTGCCTTCCTGCTGTTCGGCATGGCGCTGATCTACGCCCGCACCGGCCGCATGGACCTGGCCGGCCTCGCTGCCGGACTGGCCGCCTCCCCGGATGCCTGGACCCTGGCCGGCGCGGTATTGATGGTGGTGGGCCTGGGCTTCAAGCTGTCCATCGTGCCTTTCCATCTATGGACCCCGGACGTGTACCAGGGCGGCCCGGCACCGGCCACCATCTTCCTCGCCACGGTAAGCAAACTGGCGGTATTCCTGGTGTTGCTGCGGCTGGTCATGGTCGCACCCATTTTTGATAGTGAGTGGTTACGTACCCTGTTTACCCTGCTAGCCCTCATCACCATGCTCGGCGGCAACCTGCTGGCGCTGTTCCAGCCCAACCTGAAGCGGCTGCTGGGCTACTCGTCCATCGCCCACTTCGGCTACCTGCTCGTCGCGATCGTCGTAGGGGGGCAACTGGCCGTGGAAGCCACCGGGGTCTACCTGATCACCTACCTGGTCACCACCCTGGCTGCCTTCGGCGTGGTCACCCAGGTGTCCAGCCCCTTCGGCGGCGAAGACGCCGCCGGCCTGCACCATTACCGGGGCCTGTTCTGGCGCCGGCCGTGGCTGGCAGCTGTCATGACCGTGAGTTTCCTCTCGCTGGCGGGTATTCCATTAACCGCCGGGTTTATCGGGAAATTCTATGTAATTGCCCTGGGTGTGGCGGATGCCCGATGGTGGCTGGTGGGCAGCATAGTCGCCGGCAGTGCTATCGGCCTGTTCTATTATCTGCGGGTAATGGTGACGCTGTATATGCCAGAACCCGGGATGCGCCGGCGGGATGCGACCGAGGACTGGGGGAGCCGTGTTGGTGGCCTGACGCTGATGGTGGTAGCTGTGCTGATCCTGGTGATCGGGGTTTATCCGGCGCCGGTTATTGACTGGGTTGTTGACTTGTCTGCAGCGCTTTGAAGGGCTTGTTTGTGCTGTCTCTGGCTGATGCCTTGGAGCGGCACATCTGACCGGGAAAAGTCGGAGTTACGGAGAATTACCCAGACGGGCCCCCTAGTCAGAGAGAATGAGCAGAAGTTCCCCATTGCTACAGGCCTCAATTTCCAGACAAAGGTGCCTGCTGGCATCTCAAGTACTTACTGCCGGGCCTGTCTGGCTTTACACTTACAGCCGTCTCAAACAAGGAAGGTGAAAAGGAATGGAATGTCCAAGCATTGTAGATCTTCAGCTCAGTGAAAAAAATCAGGAAGCTCTTGAAGCTATCCGGAAAGTGGAACGAAACGGAGACTGGCTGGAGAAAGCTCTCCCCGTTGGTGTGCTGGCAACGATCTTTTTGGGTAATAAGGCGCCCGAGGCTGCGTTTAATATCGCCTCCACGGACTGGGTTCTGTTTACCCAGTCCATGACAGCATCAGCCCCATCGTACGCAGAAGGGTTTCCGACATCGCGAAGATGCAGCGCCTGCGTCAGGGGCTCAACTATCAGCAGCGCCAGTTCTGGGAAGCTGTAGACAATGGCTGCAGAGGTCGGTAATGAAAATTTTGATGACAGTATCCATTATGTTTCTGGCTTCCGCCTTCTCGCAGGCTGGCGAGAGAGACATTGAGCATCGATATCTGGCCGAAAAAATCGCCGACTATGGTTCCGCGATCGAACGGTGCGAGGAGAAAGCGAGCTCTCGCGACCTTCCTCCATCTGAAGTGATGGACAAGCTGGCCAGCCTGGAGCCGGACATGGCCCGTGGCTTTCTCATAACGTCCAGTGCAATGGCTCAAAGAGCCTGTGAAAAACCTGAACTGACCGAGCTGGCCTACACCATCGGTCGCCTGGAGGGAGTGGATCTTTCCGATAAGGCGAGGGCGATTATTGAGAATACCCGCCCGCTGATCTTCGGGCCGGGCAGTTGGGAACTTGAGCGGAAGTACATCGAGCTGCCAGAGAGCGTAAAGACAGATCTGATGGCAACGGGGTACTTCGATGAGCCGTTCGATGATAGGCGCATCTTGAGGGAGCTAGACTGATAAAAGTTAATTACCATTAGAAGGTAACTCATGCGCAACATTGAAGCGGTAACGCCAGGGGAGTTACTGAAAGAAGAGTTCCTTGAGCCTATGGGTATTTCTCAATACCGCCTGGCTAAAGAGATTAAGGTGCCTGCTCAAAGGATAGGCCAGATTATTGCGGGAAAACGTTCGATAACCGCGGACACGGACCTGCGACTCTGTCGCTTCTTTGGATTGTCCAATGGCTACTGGTTGCGAGCTCAAGCAGCCTACGACACTGAGATTGCGGAAGATGCCCTGGAGGACCAGTTGAAGAATATTCGTCCGTGGAATGCTGCGTCTGAAATCGATCACAGAGCATAACCTCTGGAAACCGGGACACCCGTTAGCCAGCCAGAGGCAATAGGCCAAGCTGGTCCCCGGGAGCCAGCTACCATCCGAAGCCCTATGGCAGGCGAGATATAAGCGTTTGCGTGACAGATCTCGCAAGGGGCGATCTTCAGCTGGATACATCGGTTCCTGACAGGAATGTCCTCATGCCACCAATAACTCTACAGGGATATATCGTTGTCCCCGAAGGTGATCTCAACAACGTCTTGGAGGAATTGCCGAATCACATAACGCTGACTAGACAGGAACCAGGTTGTCAGGATTTCATGGTCAAGCAGGACCTGAATAACCCGAAACGGTTCCAGGTATACGAGATATTCGCCGACCGCAAAACCTTCCAGGCTCATCAGCAGCGCGTATCCAGGTCCAAGTGGGGCCGGGTCACAGCAAATGCTGAAAGGCACTATGATATCCAGGAGATTGGCTGAGAAAGTCAGGCGCTTGTACGGAATCGGCAGGCCTATCGTCACTAAAAGACGGTACCAGCACATTACCCAAGGAATCGTTGAGGCTACCGGGGCACGCACCCCGATACGTCCGGGAACCCGGACAGACAGACAGCTGCAGGGGCCGCAGACATCAATAGCGTCATCCACTGAAGTAAACAGAAAGGGCTTCGGATACGCGTGCCGGAACAGTCAGGAAAACGTAAGTTTTTCGTTCCGGCACGCGTACCCGGAGGCCTTTCCACCTCGGACATCCGCCCAATTCAGGAGAAATACCCCTACAATGCCCCCAAAAGCCCGCCCCCGGAGAAGCCAGGCTTGACCAAAGTTAATCTCTTTGACTGGGATAACGCAGAGAAGCAAGAACAGTCACTTCCAAAAGGAAGTCCAGATTGGCCATCAGACCCGCCCCGGTGCATGCTGGAAAAGCCGGACTACATGGCGTGAGGTCGTTCCTTTCCTTGCTCGGCTTGTTCTCGTAGGATTCGCTTCTGGCATTTGACGCTCTGAACGTAACTATCTCAGTAGAAAAAGGATTTTCACATGACACGATGGATCGCTACATCAATAGACCGCGAAAGGTTTCACACGTTTGTACCCGAGAAGCGGGAGTTTTTCGTACGGAAGTTCTCTTATCTTCAGCAGGAAGGTATTGGTGCGCTAGGCAGCTTCTACCTGAGAGGTGCAGTCAACATCCGTGGAAACGAGTTGTTTGTTAGTGCGATGGGACATACCGCCGCCATGACGTTGCCAGAGTACAAGGATTCAATTGAGTTTTTTGCCTCTGCCAGTCTGCTTCGGGCCGGCAAGTCGATTGCCCATAAACGATTGGCAGTCGGCTCGAATGAGGTGTGGCCGGATGATGAGTACGTGGCGATTGGCTCTGCAAATATTTCGCTTCCCCCGATGTCCACGTCTGACGCATATTCTCTTGCTATTGAAGGGTTTTATACTTTCGGAAGCGGTGTCGGCTACAACTCGTCCTCGATAGCACGGGAATCCATCCGGATAACCGGAGTTAAGCAATGAAACAGCTGCTGATACTCATGATTGTGTCCTTATTGGCGGGTTGTTCCACTTCGTCGGATGAGTCAGCAGAACGTCTGACCGAAGAAGCGGTAACGTTAACCTCGCCTGACTCTGACAATGCCGAACTTCGTCGTTCATTGAGTCTCCTGAACGAAGCAATAGATCTGGACGAAGAGTACGTACCCGCGAAGAAACAGCGGGTCCGAGTTCTCGTAAGGCTTGGTAAGCTGGACGAAGCTGCAGAGGAGGCACGCTCGGTTGCAGATTTAACCGGGAGTCCGCAAGACTATTTTTTCCAATGTATGGCCGGGGAGGCGAGCAAACGTGAATATGGGGGACGCGATGACTGCTATCGTGAGGCAGCACGCCGTTACGAATTGCAACTGGATAAACCAGCGACAGACGTTAACTATGTCCTGACGCTGAAGCTGGCGGGTTCTAACAGGTTTGAAAAGGCGGCGGATGAGTTCCTTGGCAGTCTTCCGGCGGGTGCTTCCCGAGAGCTTTTCGCTCCTTTGTTGCGTCAGAGCGACCGTGATCAGATTATTAACGACATATTCTTTTCCAGCTATTGAGCGGTTGGGGGATCTCTCCTTGTAAACGTCCAGTGACCATCCGGTGTCTGACTGCCAAACCGCAACTGGAACGGATCCTTGGCACTGGACTAAGCACTATCCAGTAAGTCTGATAGAAAGGGCTCCGGGTACGCGTACCGGAACAGTCAGGAAAACGTAAGTTTTTCGTTCCGGCACGCGTACCCGGAGCCCTTTCCTCCTCGGACATCCGCCCAATTCAGGAGAATACCCCTACAATGCCCTCAAAAGCCCGCCCCCGGAGAAGCCAGGTTTGACCAAAGGTTATCTCTTTGACTGGGGTAACACCCTGATGGTCGATTTTCCACATTCATGCGGGAAAATGTGTGACTGGACTAAGGTGCAAGCCGTAGAGGGCGCAGAACAAGTTCTGGCCTACCTTTCCAGGAACGCCAGTATTTACGTAGCCACCGGCGCTGCTGATTCGACTGTGGGGGACATAGAAAAGGCGTTTCGGCGAGTCGGACTCGATCGATACATCTCGGGTTACTTTTGCCAGTCGAACATCGGTCAGCCCAAGGGCTCTCCTGAGTTCCTCATCGAAATACTTCACCGGCTGGGCCTTACGCCACAGGACACCGCAATGGTGGGAGACAACTTTGATAAAGATATCGCACCAGCATTAGCTGCAGGTATCAAACCGTTTGGTTAACAGCCAGTGCTTCAACAGCTCCGGATGGAGTAACAATCATAGGCTCGCTCAGCGAGTTGCTGCCCTGACCACAGTCAACCATGTTGAAGTCATAACGAAAGGTTCCGGGCGGGGCTGCCGGAAAAGTAAGAAAGCGAAGTTTTTCATTCCGGAAGTCCACCGCGGAACCCTTTCCTCCCGCAAGCTACCGTCCCGCAGAAAAAGCCACCCCAGAGGCGTACGGCACGATCGGCGCAGGCTATACCGCTCACAAACAGACGCTCATCGGGGTGGCCGACGAAGAGGCAAAACTTGCGCTCGTCCTTCCGCAGACAGGTCAGCAGGGCGCCACTGTCCCTTAAGGGCCAGACGTAACTCCAGGAACGAGTCATACATCATGCCCTGGATATCGAGCAGTGCTTTCATGGGACTGCCGGCGACCCGCCGCCTGGCATCAATTACAAACTGAATCCCGCGCAGCCGGCGCTGGTTAGAGGGTGAGCTCTGACTGATACAGTCCTCGATCAGTTCGCCACGCAGGGTTTCGAAACCCACTGGGTCACGCTCGGCGAGCATCCGAAGCTCTTCAAAGGTGGGCATATCCATGGTTGTCCTCCTTCCCTGGTCCAAAGAAACAAACCACAACCAATAACAAAGCTAGACCGTCCAGCCCGCAAATCCACCTGAATTGCGAAAGTGTAACCAAAAAGGTCAGACCGAAGGGTGGTGGGCAAGGCTTCCGAAACGAAAAACTTTGTTTTTCTGACTGTTTCGGAAGCCTTGCCCACCACCCTTCAGCCGCAAGACCACCGATGCACGGTTCACCGCCAGCTGCCCCGTAACGACCAGCATCCCCCCGTGTTATCATCATGACTGCCCAGAAACACCGTCATCACAGGGACCCAAAAATGACCGACCAGCCTAACCAGATCCCCGACCACAAGCCCCGCCCCTGGGTGGACCTTCTGGTCAGCATCATCATACCGTCGGTGATCCTCATGAAACTCAGCGGCGACGAGTATCTGGGTAACACCTGGGCACTGCTTATCGGCCTGGCCTTTCCGCTGGGATGGGGGCTGTTCGAGCTGATCCGATATCGGAAAAAGAACTTCATTGCGGTGCTTGGCGTGATCAGTGTCGGGCTTACCGGCGGTATCGGGCTGATGGAAATCGATGCCCAATGGCTGGCAGTCAAGGAGGCGGCGGTGCCACTGGTCATCGGCCTGGCGGTACTGATTTCCACGCGGACAAAATACCCCCTCGTGCGCACCCTCCTGTATAACCCCAATGTGCTGGATGTGGACAAGATCCAGAAGTCCCTGCAGGAAAGGGGCTGCGAAGCCGAATTCGAGAACCGGCTGATGAAAGCCAGCTACTTCTTTGCCGGAACCTTCCTGTTCTCCGCGATCATGAACTACATCCTGGCACGGTGGATTGTTACCAGCCCGTCCGGCACCCAGGCGTTCAACGAGGAGCTCGGGCGCATGACCCTGGTGAGCTATCCGATGATCGCCATTCCCTCCATGGTGATGATGATCGCCATCTTCTTCTACCTCTGGCGTAGCATTCGCCGGCTTACAGGGCACACCCTGGAAGAGGTCATTTCTCCGGCTGCCAGCGGGCAGTGCAACAAAGGCAATTAATGACCGTTAACCTGGAACGCACCTACCGGTTGTGGGTGCGTCACGGCTCATACCAAAGTAGGATTGTGAGCACTTACTGACCTGATAAATACCTTCCTGTCAGCTTTCATCTAAAGCGAATTGGTCTACTCATATTACCTATAGAAAAATTCAATCGGCATTCTGATTGCGTATTTCGAACGCTCGCTCTAATTTTAGACAGAAGCAAAAACAAAAAATCGTACCCATGACCACATAACCCATGGTCATCCGCTACCTTTCAAGTAGCGTAACAGTACAGACACAAAACGGTTGCACCCATGAACAAATACAACGAACTGGGCAAAACCGTGGCCAATTACGCGACCCTGAGCCCGGTGAGTTTTCTCAGGCGCTCGGCCACTGTCTACCCTGAAAAGACGGCCGTCATCGATGATGACATGACCCTCAGCTACCGACAGCTGCTGGAACGCAGCACCCGTCTGGCCAGCGCCCTGGCGAACGCCGGTATTGGCCACGACGACACGGTGGCTATGCTGTGCCCCAACAGCCACGAGATGCTGGAAGCCCATTACGGTGTGCCCATGGGCGGCGCCGTTCTCAACACCCTCAATATCCGCCTCGATGCCGCCACCCTGGGTTTTATCCTGAACCACGGCGAAGCCCGGGTGCTGATGTACGACACCGAATTTGAGCCGGTAGTACAGGAAACACTGGCATCGGTGGATCACCAGCCGTTACTGATCGCCATTGAGCGGGACGCCGGCCCTACCAGTGGCCTTGCCGGGCAAAGCTACGAGGCCCTGCTGGCCGCTGGCGACCCGGATGCCGAATGGGCAGGCCCCAGGGACGAATGGGATGCCATCAGCCTTAACTACACCTCCGGTACGACGGGTAATCCCAAAGGGGTGGTCTACCATCACCGGGGCGCCTACCTGGCCGCCATGAGCGATGCCATGGCCTTCAACATGAACGACCAGACCGTCTATCTGTGGACCCTGCCCATGTTCCACTGCAACGGCTGGGGTTATACCTGGGCAATCACAGCCGTCGGCGGAACCCATGTCTGCCTGCGCAAGGTGGACGCGGACGATATCTACCAGCGTATTGAGCGCTATGGCGTTACCCATATGTGCGGTGCTCCGATCGTTCTCAACATGGTGCTGACGGAACTTGGCCGTCAGGGCAAGCGGCTGTCATCCCCGGCCCAGTTCGCCCTCGGCGGCGCCGCTCCTCCCAGCGCCGTGATCCGCAAGGCTGAGGAAATCGGTTTCGTGATCACCCATCTCTATGGGCTGACGGAATCCTACGGCCCTGCCAGCCTTTGCGTGCCCCAGCCGGAGTGGGCAGACCTGCCCCTGGAACAGAAGGCGGTGAAGATGTCCCGTCAGGGTGTGCAAACACTCTCTGTGGATGAAATCACCGTGCTGGACCGGGCCACTGGCGAGCCGGTGCCCCACGACGGCGCGACCCTGGGTGAAATCTGTATCCGCGGCAACACCGTGATGAAGGGCTACCTGAAGAACCCGGATGCCACTGAAAAAGCCTTCCACCGGGGCTGGTTCAACTCCGGCGACCTGGCGGTGGTGCACCCGGACAACTACATCGAAATCCGTGACCGGGCCAAGGACATCATTATTTCCGGCGGTGAGAACATTTCCAGCCTGGAAGTGGAAGAAGCGCTCTATCTGCACCCGGAGGTGTCCGAAGCCGCCGTGGTGGCCATGGCGGATGAGAAATGGGGCGAAGTCCCCTGCGCCTTCGTATCGCCGGTCAACGATGATGGCAGCCTGACCGAGGACGCGCTGATTGCCCACTGTCGCGAGAAGCTTGCCCGTTTCAAGGTACCCAAACGGGTGGTAATCGGCGAGCTCCCCAAGACGGCTACCGGCAAGATTCGCAAGAACCTGCTGCGTGAGCAGCTGGGAGACTGAGGCGGGGCCAGTGCCCCACATTCATCCACAAAAACGAAAACCGATTGCAGGGAGACCCTGAATATTCAAGGGAAGGTATCCGGAAAGTCGCTTCCAGTGACAACAAAGACAACAACGAGGAGCAATCCCCAATGAAGACATTCAATCCAAAGAACCTCATGGTATCCGCCATGACTGCCGCCACCCTCAGTATCGGGGCAGGGGGTGTCATGGCTGACGATCATCCGATCCACTTCGGTGGCATCTATATCCTCTCCGGTAGTGCTGCCACCTACGGTGAGTTTGCCCAGGAAGGTATTAACCTGGCAGTGGACGAGATCAACCAGGGCGGAGGCATCCTGGGCCGTCAGGTGGAAGTCACCTTTGAGGACAGCCAGGGTAAGGCCGCCACCGCTATCCAGGCAGCCCGAAAACTGGCCTACCAGGATAACGTGGACGCGATGCTGGGCCTGGACAGCTCCGGCGTAGCCCAGGGTATGGTGCCCACAGTTCCTGAGTTGCAGAAACCGTTCATCATTACGCACGCAGCGACGCCGGACGTCACCGGCAACCTCTGTAACGAGTTTACCTACCGCATCAGTGTCAACGTGCCCCAGAACCAGAAGGCCGCTGCGCGCATTGCCGCAAAAACCGACGCCAAGCGCTGGACAACTATCGGCCCGGACTATGCGTTCGGTCACCAGACCTGGGAATACTTCGGTAACTACCTTAAAGAGCTGAACCCGGATGTGGAGCTGATGGAAGATACTGCCTTCCCGCGGTTCGGTGCCGAGGACTTCACTCCGTTCATCAACGGCGTCATGGATGCGGATCCGGACGGTGTGATCATCTCGGTTTGGGGCGGCGACCTGGTCAACTTCGTACGCCAGGCCACCAACCTCGGCTTCTTCGATCAGGGCTATGAGCTGATGTTCACGGTCGGCGCCGCCACCGAGGTGCTGGATGCCCTGGGTGACCGCATGCCCGAAGGCGTCTGGCTGTCCACCCGCTACTGGTACGACGCCTATGACAATGAGCTCAACCAGAACTTCGTGAAAGCCTACATGGATCGCTATGACCATGCTCCGAGCTATAACGCCCAGGGTGCCTACTCCGCGATCTATGCCTATAAGCAGGCCATGGAAGCTGCTGGTACCACAGACGGCCCGGCGGTTGCCAAGGCGTTGTCCGGTATGACCATGGAAGCCACCAACGGCACGGTGACCTTCCGCAAGGCCGACAACCAGGCCATGGTTTCTCCCACTTGGGGTAAAACCGGCCCGATGCATCCGGAACACGGTATCCGGACGCTGACCGATATCCAGGTCTTTGACGGCGAAGAGATCTCGCGGACACCTGAAGAGACCGGCTGCTCCCTGTAAATACAGCATCACGCAACCGGAGGAGGGCCGGCTTGCCCGGCCCTCCAGTCTTCCATTTCTCCTGACGAGGTGTCTATGTCTGGCCTGGGTCCCGCGTTACTCAACAGCCTTGAGATGGGCCTCCTGCTGTTTGTCATTGCAGTAGGTCTGAATATCGTCTTTGGTGTACTGAACATCATCAATTTCGCCCACGGCGCCCTGTATATGCTCGGTGCCTACCTGGCTTACACCCTGATGTCCCTGGCGGGACTCTCATTCTGGGTGGCACTGATTATTGCGCCACTGGGTGTAGCGGCGATTGCCGTCGTTATTGACCGGCTAATGCTGAGATTTATTTACCACAGGGACGTAGCCGACAGCCTTCTGCTGACCTTTGCCATATTGCTCATCATTGCGGAAAGCATCCGCAGTATCTTTGGTTCCAATATCCAGGCCGTCTATCCACCCGACGCGTTGCAGGGCACCGTGAGGCTTCTGGGTGGTTCCTATCCGGTCTACAGCCTGTTCGTGATCTTCTCGGGCCTGGTGATCCTGGCCGGCCTCTGGTACCTGTTTAACCGCACCCGTGTCGGCAAGATCATGCGCGCTGCGGCCCTTGACCGGGACATGGCCGAAGCCCTGTGCATCAATACCCGAATGGTGGTTACCGGGGTCTTCGCCTTCGGCGCCTGGCTGGCCGGTGTCGGCGGTGTAATTGCCGCGCCCATGCGCACCATTGACCCCGGTATGGGTGACAAGATCATCATCGAGTCTTTCATCGTGGTCGTTATTGGTGGTCTGGGCAGCTTCCCCGGTGCCTTGCTTGGGGCACTGATCCTCGGCGCCATCTATGGCTTTGGTGGCCGCTATTTCCCCGAATTCAACCTGCTGCTGCCGTTCCTGGGCATGGCCCTGGTGCTGCTGTTCAAACCCACCGGTCTGATGGGTAAAGGAGCCAACGCATGAAGCAGAACATACTGATCGGGGTAATGCTGGTGGCCATAGCGCTGCTGATCGCGCTGCCCTGGTACGCTCCGTTCTTCTATATCTTTATCTTTACCGAGATCCTGATCCTCGGTCTGTTTGCGGTGAGCTTCAACCTCATCTTCGGTTATACGGGGATGCTGAGTTTCGGCCACGCCGCCTACTTCGGCATGGGGGCCTACACCACCGCCATGCTGTTACTGCACCAGGACTGGCCGTTCGTCTACACCCTGTTTGCTGCCATGGCCCTGTCGGGACTCCTGGCCCTGGTTATCGGCTTTCTTTGTGTGCGGCTCAGCGAGGTGTACTTCGCCATGCTGACCCTGGCCTTTGGCATGATGGTGTTTACCATCGCCCACTCCTGGCGGGATGTCACCAACGGTAGTGACGGTATAGCCGGCTTCCGCATCAAGGAGTTCGGACTCGGGCTCGATTTGACCATCGGTAACCCGACGGTCTATTACCACGTCACATTGGTTGTGGTCGGTATCGCAGCGGTCATCCTGTACATTATCAGCCGCAGCTCCTTTGGCATGATCCTCAAGGCCATCCGGCAAAACCCGGAGCGGGTTTCCTTCTGTGGCCTGAACATCCGTACCTATCGCCTGGCCTCGTTCACCATCGGCGGCATCTTCGCCGGTCTGGCCGGTGCACTGATTGCACCGTTCCTGCGGGTTGCGAGTCCGGAGCTGATGCACTGGTCCATGTCCGCAGAGCCGGTGCTCATGTCCATCCTGGGCGGTACCGGCTATTTCCTGGGTCCCTTTGTGGGCGCCGCCATGTTCGTACTGCTGGAAACCTGGATCACCAGCTTCACCGAGTCCTGGATGCTGTTCCTGGGCATCGTGCTGGCGCTGATGGTGATGTTCTTCCGCAAGGGCGTTCTCGGAACCTTCCTGGACTGGTGGATGAATAAAAATGACTGACCCGATTCTGAAAATCAGCAACCTGACCAAGCGCTTCGGGGGCAATACCGCGGTTTCCGGCATCAATCTGGAAGTGCAGCCCCGTGAGACTATCGCTATTATCGGCCCCAATGGCGCTGGTAAAACCACCTTCTACAACATGGTCTCGGGCCGCATGAACCCGACCGAGGGCAAGATCGAGCTGGAAGGCCAGGACATCACCGGTCTGCCGCCCCACAAGATCAGCAGGATGGGCGTTTCCCGTTCGTTCCAGATCAACAACATCTTTCCCGAAATGACGGTGCAGGAGAACGTAGAGGTCGCGGTGACGGCGTTCCATGGCCACAGCCGCAAGCTGTTCAACTTCGCCAGTCGTAACCGGGCCGTCCAGGACGAGGCAAGGGAGCTGCTGGGCAAGCTGCAGATCCTTGAACTGGCAGACCGCCGGGCCGAGGTGATCAGCTATGGTGACAAACGTCTGCTGGAGATTGCCGTGGTACTGGCCACCCGCCCGCACCTGGTGCTGCTGGATGAGCCCACCGCCGGTATGACGCCGGACGAGACCAAGCGGACCACATCGCTTATCCGTCAGCTCGCCGATACCGGGGACTACACCTTCCTGATTACCGAGCATGACATGGACGTGGTCTTCGGCCTGGCAGACCGCATCCTGGTCATGCACCGGGGCGAGAACCTGTTCGTGGGCACCCCGGATGAGGTGAAAGCCCATCCGGAGGTACGACGCGCCTACCTGGGTGAAGAAGAGGAAGAGGAGGCCAGCGCATGATCCTCGAAGTGAACGACATCCATACCTATTACGGCGAAAGCCTGGCGTTGCAGGGGTTGAGCTTTTCCGTGAACGAGGGCGAGACCGTGTGCCTGCTGGGTCGCAACGGCGCGGGCAAGAGTACAACCCTCAAGAGCATTATCGGACTGACACCGCCTCGCCGGGGCACCATCGTGTTTGATGGCCAGACCATTTCCGGCAAGCCGGCTCACAGGATTGCCCGGCTGGGTATCGGCTACGTACCGGAGGACCGCCGCATCTTCCCGGGCCTTACGGTTCGCGAGAACCTGGAAGTGGCCGAATACCGTCGCTCCGGGGAAACGCCTGCGTGGACCGTTGAGCGGGTTCTGGATGAGTATCCGATGCTGGCCGAGCTGGTTAACCAGGACGGCGATACACTGTCCGGGGGCCAGCAACAGATGCTGACGGTGGCACGGTCGCTGATGATCCAGCCACGGGTGTTGCTGCTCGACGAGCCCAACGAAGGGCTGGCGCCGGTGATTGTTCAGCAGATCGGTCGACTGATTGACGATCTGAGCAAGAGCACCACCATCGTGTTCACCGACCAGAGTGTCCACTTCGCCCTCAAGCACGCCCAGCGCGCGTTCATCCTGGAACGGGGCAAGGTGGTGCACGAGGCGTCCAGTGACGAATTAAGGAACGACACGGAAACCCAGGAGCGTTACCTCTCGGTAGCCTGAAACCGGCCGTCCCTGGCACCGTAGGGTCAGGGACGCACTACACATTCTGCGAAGGTCGACTCGGCAGGGACCGGGTGCCTATCGTATACTGCGCACTTCGCAAGCAGGCGAGCACACCATGATTCAGGATTTCGACACTTTCAAGGCAGAACTGAGTCTCTCCAAAGAAGAGATTTGCAGGGAGCTGTACCAGGAGAATACGGACAAGATCCGTATCAAGAAGGAGACCACCGCCACAAGGAACCTGGCCCGCATAATCGATTCGACCCTGCGCCTGGCCAATTCCAAGGGTTTCCACGCGATGACACTCCGCGACCTGTGCTCCGACTCTGGTCTGAGCATGGGGGGCCTCTACGCGTACATTCGCAACAAGGACGACCTGATACACCTGATCCAGAGCCACGGCTTCAAGCTGACCCGGCGGACCGTGCTCCAGTACATTGCCGACATTCCCGATCCGGTGGAAAAACTTTCCCAGGCCATCCGCGCCCATGTGTTCCTGAGCGAACTGATCCGTCCGTGGTTCTACTTTTCCTATATGGAAGCGAAGAGCCTGCCGCCGGTTGAAAAGCAGAACGCCATAGCGACGGAAAGGGAAATCGAGACCATCTTCTGCAACATCATTTCTGAAGGCATAGAGCAGGGCGTGTTCCGGGAAATCAATGCCCGGCTGTTGTCCTCGCTGATCAAGGCGATGATGCAGGACTGGTACCTCAAGCGTCGCAAGTACCGTGAACAGGGTGTGTCCGTGGAGGACTATGCCAACCAGATCCGCGAGCTGTTGCAGTCGTATCTGCTACCAACCAGTTCGTCCAGCCAGCTGGCCTCATCCCGGCGGGCAACCAGTTCAGCGACCTGAACAGTCCCGCGAGATTCCTACATAAAAAAGCCCCGGCAAGGTCCTACCTGCCGGGGCTTTTTTGTGACGCGTCTATCTACACATCGAGATTGGTGACCGCCAGTGCATTTGTCTGGATGAAGTCCCTGCGCGGTTCCACATCGTCGCCCATCAGGGTAGTGAAGATCTGGTCCGCTGCGATGGCGTCCTCGATGGTCACCTTCATCATCCGGCGGGTTTCGGGGTCCATGGTGGTCTCCCAGAGCTGTTCCGGGTTCATCTCGCCCAGCCCCTTGTAACGCTGGATATTGAGTCCACGCTGGGCTTCCTTCATGAGCCATTCCAGGGCGCCCTCGAAACTCAGAACCATCTGCTTGCGCTCACCCCGCTGTACATAGGCACCGTCTTCGATCAACCCGTCCAGGGTCTCACCCAGGCGGGCGATGGCCCGGTAGGAGGACGACTCGAAGAAGTCGTGGCTGAACACATGGGTGTAAGGAATGCCGTGAACATAGATGGTGACCTTCGGCAGGAACAGGTTGCGCTCGCTGTCCCGCTCCACGGAGAAGGTGTACTTGGTGCCGGTACGGGTATCCAGGTCCAGGCCTTCACCCAGGCGTCCAACCCACCGCGTTACCGCTTCCTCGGACGCCAGGTCTTCAGGTGTCAGGGTGCTGTTGTAGATCATCTGCCGCAGCACCATCTCCGGATAGGCACGGGCCAGGCGATCTATCATGGCCATCACCGCCTGGTAATCCTTCACCATGGTTTTAAGGGCGGAATCCTTGATCGCCGGCGCCTCGGCGTTCACGAACAGCTGGGCGTTCTCCAGGGCAGTCTGGGTCAGGTAAGCTTCCTTGGCCTTTTCGTCTTTAAGATATTGCTCTTGCTTCCCGCGCTTGACCTTGTACAGGGGCGGCATAGCGATAAACACATGGCCCCGTTCAATAATTTCGCGCATCTGGCGGAACAGGAAGGTCAGCAGCAGCGTTCGGATGTGAGAGCCATCCACGTCCGCATCCGTCATAATAATGATGGAGTGGTAACGGAGTTTGTCGGGGTTAAACTCTTCCCGACCGATACCACAGCCCAGGGCAGTGATCAGGGTGCCGACTTCTGCGGAGGAAAGCATCTTGTCAAACCGGGCTTTCTCCACGTTCAGAATCTTACCCTTGAGCGGCAGGATAGCCTGGGTACGTCGCTCGCGCCCCTGCTTGGCGGAGCCACCGGCTGAATCACCCTCCACAATGAACAGTTCGGAAAGTGCCGGGTCTTTTTCCTGACAGTCAGCCAGTTTTCCGGGCAGGCCGGCAATGTCCAGTGCACCCTTACGACGAGTCATGTCCCGGGCTTTACGGGCAGCTTCCCGCGCCCTTGCCGCCTCGATCATCTTGTTGACGATGGCCTTGGCTTCATTGGGCTGCTCCTGGAGATAATCGGAGAAGCTCTGATATAACTCCTGCTCTACCGCTGTCTTCACCTCCGAAGAAACCAGCTTGTCTTTTGTCTGAGAGGAGAACTTCGGGTCCGGCACCTTCACGCTGACAATGGCAGTAAGACCTTCCCGGGCATCGTCGCCGGAGGTGGTGACCTTGGCTTTCTTGCCCAGTCCCTCATGCTCAATATAGTTGTTCAGCGAGCGCGTCAAAGCGGCGCGGAACCCGGCAAGGTGGGTACCACCATCACGCTGGGGAATGTTGTTGGTGAAAGAATAGATATTTTCCTGGAAGGAGTCATTCCATTGCATCGCCACTTCCACCGCGATGCCGTCTTCCCGTTCCTGGTCGAAATGAAATACCCGGTTCAACGGCGTCTTGTTCTGGTTAAGGTGCTCTACAAACGCGCGGAGGCCGCCTTCATATTCGAAAACATCTTCTTTCCCGCTGCGCTCGTCCTGCAGTCGGATACGGACACCCGAGTTCAGGAACGCGAGCTCCCGGAGGCGTTTTGCCAGGATGTCGTAATGGAATTCAATGCTGGTGAAAGTGTCAGGAGAGGGAATAAAGTGCACTTCCGTGCCGCTTCGATCCGTATCACCCACTACGGATAGGGGCCCGTTAGGCACCCCGTGGGTATAGGTTTGCTCATGGACCTGGTGGTCACGACGGATGGTCAGCTTCAGCGTCGATGACAAGGCATTAACGACCGATACACCGACACCGTGCAGGCCACCGGAGACCTTATAGGAGTTGTCGTCGAACTTACCACCAGCGTGGAGCACGGTCATGATCACTTCCGCGGCGGACACACCCTCTTCTTCATGAAGATCCACGGGAATCCCGCGACCGTTGTCCCGTACGGTGACCGATTCATCAGCGTGGATCACCACGCCGATCTCAGAGCAGTGCCCTGCCAGCGCTTCGTCGATGGAGTTGTCCACCAGTTCAAACACCATATGGTGGAGGCCGGTACCATCGTCCGTGTCGCCGATGTACATACCAGGGCGTTTACGCACGGCATCCAGGCCTTTGAGAACCTTGATACTGGAGGAATTGTAGCTCTGTTCACTCATTCGGACGCTCCTGAAGCGCTGGTTTGTTCTTCCGTTAGCCGCCCATGTTCCACGTGGAACACTTTGTACTCCGGCGGCGGGATCTCCCATAACAGGGACGGATCCGGTCTCTCGATCGCTGTCATAAAGATCTGGCTACCCAGACGGTTAAGCCTTTCGGCCAGCAATCGGCGATTGTCCAGGTCAAGTTCCGCATTAATGTCGTCAAGCAGAAAGGTCACTTGCTTACCGTGGGAGGCAAGAACTTTCCCTTGAGCAAGCTTCATCAGAATAACCAGGGTCTTCTGTTGCCCCCGGGAGAAAAGCTCTGCCACAGAACGACCATGGTAGCGAAGTCTGAGATCAGCGCGATTCGGGCCGTACAACGTGTGCCCGACCTTGCGCTCCTGCTCCCGGTGTTCCCTGAGTGTGTTCGCGAGACCCTTTTTCCTGTCCCAACCGGGAAAGTAATCGACCTTAAGTGCTGTCGCCCATTCACTATGGACATCTGAAAGCACCGAGCGGAAGACTGCTTCAAACTCTGCAAATACAGCCCGCCGATGCTCATCAACCTTTTCAGCGACCTCTATAAACTGCCGGTCCCAGACCTGCAATTGTTGGTCGTCTATTCTACCACTTCTGAGGATTTGATTCCGCTGGGATATCGTCCGCTGGCATTGTTGCCACACACCCCCAAAAAAAGGTTCCACGTGGAACACGAGCCAATCCAGAAACTGACGACGTTTTCCGGGCCCACCCGCCACGACATCGAAAACGCCCGGGTCGATCACGGAAACGGGAAATAGTGAGGCAAGCACCGAAAGACTATAGACGTTCTCGCCATCGACCCTTAACCGGGTTTCCCTTTCCTGTATATCGCGGGAAAATCCGAGCCGGCAGCGGGGAGCACGGGTTCCGCCAGACAGGTTCCTGGCATCCGGTGTGTCCGGCAGAACCTCACCAAACACAACAAATCCCTGATGCCCTTCCGTACAAACCACCTGGTGGCGGTTCTGCCGGAAAGACCGACCCAGACCAAGATAGCCGATGGCTTCGAGCAGCGAGGTCTTGCCGCTACCGTTCGCTCCATAGATCAAGTTAACCCAGGGGGAAAAAGACAGGCTGCCAGGGGCAAGGTTGCGGAAATGTTCAGTCTGGAGGGACAGCAGGGCCATCAGTGCAACATGGTCAGTCGATCATCCATAAAGACGTCCATCTCCGGTGCCAGGATATGCACATAACGATCGAAATAAAGAAACTGTTTCAGCAGCAGGGCAAACTCACGTGGGAAATGCAGGCCATGGTCTTCACCGATCCGAACCACCTCCATCAGGATATTATTGACCTCATCATCAGCTTCGTTTGCATGCCAGCCGGCAGCAGACTCGTCCGGCACCATCCGGTCCATATTACGATATAGCTGCCTGAGATCCCCGGACAAGGCACTGACGTCGACCGACTCCCGGGTAATCCCAATACGAACCATCGCATCGGCCATGCCATCAAAATTACCGGCCATAACGGACGCAATAAAGTCGGACACCGCCTGCCACGTCTGGGGGCGGATACGACCGACAATTCCGAAATCAATAAACCCGATACGCCCATCATCCAGCACCATCAGGTTGCCGGCATGAACATCTGCATGGAAAAACTCACACTGAGTCAGGCTCGCAAACCAGGTATTCATGGCTGTAATCAGGGTACGCTCCGGATCACTGGTGACCCGGCGGATGGTTTCCAGATCGGTCAGCGGGACGCCGTGGAAACGCTCCATGGTCAGTACCCGACGGGTGCTGCATTGGTGGTAAACCTTCGGCACGACCACGTCTTCATTATGGGTGGTGTGTAAGAAATGGCGGAAGCTGTCGAGGTTTCTGGCTTCCTGTATGAAATCGCACTCTTCCAGCATGGTCTGCTGGATTTCTTCAACGATACCTGACAACGAGGTCCACGACAGACGAGGCGCTAGGATTTCGACAACACGGGAAGAAACGTACAGAAAATTCAGATCCGTGAGCAGCACCGTTTCGACGCCCGGTTTCTGTACCTTGATAACCACTTCCTCTCCAGTCACCAGGGTAGCGGCGTGGACCTGGGCAATCGAAGCAGAGGCCAGCGCGACCGGCTCAATTTCCCGATAAACCTCTTCCAGTGGACGCCCGAGTTCCTCCCTCAGAATGGTTCGTACATCACTGAAGGGAATACTGGGGGTCCGGTCAAGACAGCCCTGAAATTCATCCACGTATTCCTTCGGAAAAAAGGTGGGGGAACTGGCGATAAATTGCCCCAACTTGATGTAGGTAGCTCCCAGGGATTCAAAGGTCTCCCTCAACAGGCATGGAGCAGGGGGCCGGTGACCTCTCAGCCACCCCAGCCCCGTCCGGCCCAGCACTGCCATGGTCTGACCAATGCGCAGCGCGCCCTTGACACCCTGTGTAACCGTCAACCTGGCCATCAGCTTCACTCCGTATATGTAGTTCGACCAACAACCGGGGCGCCATCGGACTGGTCTCCGGTCGACAGCCCCCACGGGCCAGCCAGGCTGCCGCTATAGCCGCATCGGCATGACGACGTAGAGACTACGACGGTCATTGTCTGATTCGACCAACGCACTGCTGTTCGGGTTCGACAGTGTGAGCCGCACCTGATCATCATCCAGTGCGTTCATAACGTCTACCAGATAGCCCACATTAAAGCCGATCTGGAGGGCTTCCCCCTGGTACTCGACAGAGAGCGCATCCTCCGCCTGTTCCTGGTCCGGATTGTTGGCAAACACTTCCAGCTTGCCTGGCGAAAGATGCAGGCGAACACCCCGGATATTCTCGTGAGACAGGATACCCGCCCGTTGCAGGGTATTCTTGAGAGTAGCCCGGTCAGCCAGCACGATCTTGTCCCCGCCACGGGGAATGACACGATTATAGTCCGGGAACTTGCCCTCAATGAGCTTGGATGTGAATGTATAGCTTCCTACTGTTACCCGAAGGTGATTATCTCCGATCACCAGGGTGGCAGGTGTTTCGACGTCATCCAGCAACCGCGCCAGCTCAAGGACGCCCTTGCGAGGCACGATGACCTGGCGATCTTCCTCCACTCCGGTAGCCATGTCGAAATGGGCCATTGCCAGGCGGTGCCCATCGGTAGCGACCGTGCGAAGGAACTCCGGAGAGACTTCCAGTAAAAGGCCGTTGAGGTAATAGCGAACATCCTGCTGGGCCATGGCGAACGCTGTCGCCTCCAACATACGTCCAAGCTCTTTCTGGGGAACGTCCAGACGCACACTGGCTTCTTCGTCTTCCACATTCGGGAAATGCTGGGCTGGCAGGGTCGAAAGGGTAAAGTGACTGGCACCACAGCGCAGATGCATCCGGTCACCCTCAAGGGCGAGTTCGATGGGTGCCTCATCCCCGAGGGCACGGCAAATATCCGATAATTTACGGGCCGGAACGGTAATGGCTCCGGGCTGGTCGACATGGACTGGTGTTATCCTGGCCACCAACTCGACTTCCATATTGGTGCCAGTGAGGGTCAGGTGATTATCCTCGGCTACCAGCAGAACGTTGGAAAGTACTGGCATGGTCTGCTTGCGCTCCACCACACCGGCAATGGACTGGAGTGGTGTGAGCAGGGCTTCTCGGCTGATGGTCAGTTTCATGTCACTCGAGGTTCCTGTGGCTGTATTCCGATCAAACGCTCAACGTCAGCTGGTCAGCAGACGCATGAAATTCTGGTAGTCCTCCCGGATACCCGGGTCACTTTCCTGCAGTTCGACGATTTTCTTGCAAGCGTGCAGAACCGTCGTATGGTCGCGCCCACCGAAGGCATCCCCTATCTCGGGCAGGCTGTGATTGGTGAGTTCCTTCGACAGCGCCATGGCCATCTGTCGCGGCCTGGTCACGGTGCGCGTGCGACGCTTCGACAAAAGGTCCGCCACCTTGATCTTGTAGTATTCCGCCACCGTGCGCTGGATGTTATCAATGCTGACCTGCTTTTCATGCAGCGCAAGCAGATCCTTCAGGCTTTCCCGGATAAAAGGGGGCGTAATCTCCGAACCGGTAAAGTGCGCATTGGCAATCACCAGCCGCAATGCACCTTCCAGTTCGCGTACGTTGGAGCGAATTTTCTGGGCGATAAAGAAGGCCGCTTCACTGCTCAGCCGAACCTTGGCCTGTTCTGCCTTTTTCATCAGAATGGCAACCCGGGTTTCCAGTTCCGGAGGCTCCACCATTACCGTCAGCCCCCAGCCAAAGCGCGACTTGAGCCGCTCTTCCATGTCTGTGATTTCCTTGGGGAACCGGTCACAGGTAACGATAACCTGCTGGCCACCTTCCAACAAGGCATTAAACGTGTGGAAAAACTCTTCCTGGGAGCGTTCCTTGCGCGCAAAGAACTGGATATCATCAATCAGCAGGGCGTCCACCGAGCGATAGTAACGCTTGAACTCATTAATGGCGTTCAGTTGCAGCGCCTTGACCATATCAGCAACAAATCTTTCAGACCGCAGGTAGGCCACTTTCGCACCGGGATTACGCCGGACGATCTCATTGCCGATTGCATGCATCAAGTGGGTTTTACCCAGGCCGACACCACCATATAAAAACAGCGGGTTATAGGCTCCGCCAGGGTTCTCGGCCACCTGCATGGAGGCTGCACGGGCGAGCTGGTTCGACTTGCCTTCAACAAAGGTATCAAAGGTAAAGCCCTCATTAAGGAAGGACTGATGTTTGATATCACCTTCGACCTGCACCGCGGAGCGTTTTGGCCCCGCTGAAGGGACGGTTGCTGCAACCCCCCTTTCCTCCTCAGTGACCGGGCCGCTGTTCTCCTCTGGTACCTCGACCGATCGCCGGACCTGTGACTGGTGCCCTGCAGCTGTGGCACTGGCGGTACGGCCACTTTGCCCGCGACCGGAGCCTGCGGTTTCCGTTTTCGAGGCCGACCCCACCTTCATATTAACCCGCGGTGCCTGACCACCCTCCAGGTCCTTGATCACTTCTTCTATACGACGCAGGTACTTCTGGTTCACCCAGTCCATAACAAACCGGTTGGGAGCGAACAGTACAAGGCTGCCGTCATCCAGCTGGGGCTGAAGAGGACGTAACCAGGTATTGAACTGCTGTGCCGGAAACTCATCCCGGAGTACTTCAAGACACTGATGCCAGATTCTCTGCGGCACGACCGCCTGCCTCCGATGCTGATAAACCAGAAATGGATTCGGCAGCGTACTGACTGAGAGTACTGATAAGCGCGCTGACGAATCACGGGACCGGAAATTCTACCCCCCGGATGACCGCAGGAAAAGCCCGAAACTTGAACCCATGAACACCCTGTGGAAACTTTTCTCTTTTTTTATCAATTTTTTACAACCTTACACACACCGTTGTGTACAGAAAATCAATCACAAAAACTTATCCACAGCAACCTGTTCACTGCCTGTCCGCAACCCTGTTCACCAGCGCTGGACCAATTCGGGATAAAGCCCTGTTTTCACCAGAACCGGTTTTCTCCCCAATTCATACGAGCTCTGTCCACAGGGCTCAAGTCGATTGGCCTACAGCCTTACACAAGGGACAATTTACTGTTTTCAGGAAGCTTTTTCGGGATATCCCCAGAAAACCATGTGCCTAATAACAGTAATTACAGAAAAGATTTAAAAGAATCAGAAAGACTTATTAAAGTTATTACAGCGGGCAGTTCTGGAAATTCCTGCACCCCGGCATCACGCTGCGGGTATGTCCCTATCCGCCGCCTCCGGAAAGCATTGAAATCCCCCATCGATTTGCTTAGAATGCCGCTCCTGTTTTGACTGTTCATTTTGCAGCCAGTTGCTGCAGATCCACCACTCGATCTATGAGAGCGTAATCATGAAAAGAACGTTTCAACCGAGCGTCCTGAAGCGCAAGCGTGTTCACGGCTTCCGTGCCCGCATGGCCACTGCCAATGGCCGCAAGGTCATCTCACGTCGTCGCGCAAAAGGCCGCGCACGTCTGTCAGCCTGATCCGGATTTCAGTGTGGGGAATTACTCGTTTCCCAAGACGTCCCGTTTGCTTCGACCTGCAGATTATTCAGGCGTATTCGACGACGTACAGATACGGGTACCCCACCGGAACTTCCTGATCCTGGCGTCTCCCAATCAACTGGGACGACCCAGGCTAGGCCTGATTTTTTCCAAGCGGAATCTCAGGCACGCCGTTCAGCGCAACCGGGTAAAGCGAGTGGTTCGAGAAACCTTTCGCCACCGGACGGATCTGGGATCACTGGATATCGTTGTGCTTGGTCGCCAGAACCTGGCAAGCCAGGACAACCAGGCGCTGCACCGTGCCCTGAACGACCTCTGGCGCAAGCTGGCCAGGAAGTCACCTGGTAACGATACCGGTAGCAACCGGTCAGGATAGGCACTATGCGATCTTTCCTGGTCATCCCCATCCAAGTCTATCGTTACGCCATCAGTCCGATGATGGCCAGCCACTGCCGTCATATCCCCACCTGCTCTGTCTATGCACTCGAAGCCATAGAAACCCATGGTTCATTGAAAGGTGCGCTACTGGCAGTTCGGCGGGTATCCCGTTGCCATCCCTGGGGCACCCACGGATATGATCCGGTACCCGGCACAGACCGGTCCACAACCTCAATAAAAGCCAACCCAACTGCAGACTAAGTTTATGGACATTCAGCGCATCGTATTATTTGCCGGTCTAGCCATTGTCAGCTACCTGATGGTTCTTGCCTGGAACGAGGATTACAACCAGCCTGCCGAGCCGGTCGCTGTCCAGGAGCAGACCGCTGACCTGAGCGAGTCCGCCAGCGACGATGAAATGTCCCTTCCTGACAGCACTGGCTCAACCGACGATGACAGTCCGGATGAATTTTCTGCTCCGGGCGGCTCAACATCCATCAGCGCGTCTGAGCTTTCCACCAGTGACCGCCTGGTGACTGTCAGAACCGATGTGCTGGAACTGAAGATTGACCGTGTCGGTGGCAATCTGGTTGAAGCGTCCCTTCTCGACTACGACCGCACCCTCGATAGCAAGGAACCCCTTCGCGTACTGCAGACCTCGAACAACCGTACCTATTTCCTCGAAAGCGGGATGATCGGTGAGAACGGGTTCGACAGCCGTCGTAATGGCGAGCCCCCTGTCTATGAGGTGGACAGCCGTGAAATAACCCTCGAGGACGGCCAGGATTCACTGCAGGTTGATCTGGGTTACCAGACCGATGAAGGTATTGGCGTCATCAAGCGCTATACCCTCGCCCGGGACAGCTATGAAATCGATGTGGAATACCTCATCGACAACCGTTCCGAGCAAGCCTGGCAAGGTAATTTCACCGGCAAGATCGTGCGTGATGAAGCCCCCGACCCGACTGCCCAGAACAGTATGGGTATCCGGGCCTTCCTAGGCCTGGTTATCAGCACACCGGACGACCCCTACGAAAAGTTCGATTTTTCCGACCTGGAAGACGATCGTATCAACCAGCCGGTAACCAATGGCTGGTTGGCATTCCTGCAGCACTACTTTATTTCGGCCTGGATCCCACCGCGGGATCAGACCCATCAGTTCCAGACCACCCGCCGTGATAACCTGAACGTCATGGGGTTTGTCAGTCCGGCCACCGTGGTTGAACCCGGCGAAACCGGGCAGGCTGGTGCCCGTATCTATGTGGGGCCGAAGATCATTGATCGCCTGGAAGGCGTTGCACCAAACCTTGACCGCACCGTGGACTTCGGCTTCCTGTTCTTTATTTCCCTGCCACTGTTCATTTTTATGGACTGGATTCACAGCCTGGTCGGTAACTGGGGTGTGTCTATCATTCTGCTGACGGTGGTCGTCAAGGCCGTGTTCTTCAAACTGTCTGCAACCAGCTACAGGTCCATGGCCCGCATGCGGGCAGTAGCACCCCAGCTGACACGTCTGCGCGAGCTCTATGGCGACGACCGCCAGCGTATGTCCCAGGAAATGATGGCCCTGTACAAGAAGGAAAAGATCAATCCTCTGGGGGGCTGTCTGCCTATCCTGGTTCAGATGCCAGTGTTCATTGCCCTGTACTGGGTATTGTTTGAAAGTGTGCAGCTTCGCCATGCGCCCTTCATGCTGTGGATCCAGGATCTGTCCCAGATGGATCCCTACTTCATCCTGCCGATCCTGATGGGTGCCAGCATGATGTTGCAGATGCACCTGAACCCGACACCTCCGGACCCCATGCAGGCCAAGATCATGAAGCTGATGCCGATCATCTTCACCGTGTTCTTCCTGTGGTTCCCGGCTGGCCTGGTACTGTACTGGCTCACCAACAACATTCTGTCCATTGCCCAGCAGTGGTACATTACCCGCAAGATCGAGGCGGAGATGGCAACCCGAAAGACCTGATGGTCCGGGTATTCGCCATCCATAGTGCGGGGCTCCTCAGGGAGCCCCGTTCTGTTTGTGCCTGATGAATCCCTTGTGAAGGCGGTGGAGGAAACCATGCAAGTCACTGACACCATTGCTGCTATTGCCACAGCGCCTGGTCAGGCTGGCGTAGGTATTGTGCGTGTCTCCGGCCCCGCGGCACAGTCCATTGCAGTCGCTATGCTTGGCTTCCAACCCAGGCCCAGGTACGCCCATTACGGGCCCTTCCTGGATGATCGTGACCAGCTCATAGACGAAGGCATCGGACTCTTCTTTCCGGGTCCAAACTCCTTTACCGGTGAGGACGTACTGGAACTTCAGGGGCATGGTGGTACCGTTATCCTCGATCTCTTGCTGCGGCAAGTCTGCCAACTTGGCGCGCGCCTGGCCCGCCCCGGGGAATTTTCTGAACGTGCCTTTCTCAACGACAAACTGGACCTGACCCAGGCTGAAGCCATCGCGGACTTGATTGAAAGCAGTTCGGAGCAGGCGGCCAGGTCAGCTGTGCAATCGTTACAGGGGGTGTTTTCCCGGCGAATTAACACCCTGGTGGATTCAGTAACCCAACTTCGAATCTACGTGGAAGCTGCAATCGACTTCCCCGAGGAAGAGATCGATTTCCTGGCGGACGGCAAGGTGGCGTCAGACCTGGAGCAAATCCTTGCCGATCTGGAGCAGATCCTTGCCGAGGCCCATCAGGGCAGCCTGCTCCGCGACGGTATGAAAGTGGTCATTGCGGGTCGCCCCAATGCGGGTAAATCCAGTCTGCTCAATGCCCTTGCCGGCCGGGAAGCGGCCATTGTCACAGCGATTGAAGGCACCACCCGTGACGTACTGAGGGAACATATCCACATTGATGGTATGCCGCTGCATATCATCGACACTGCCGGCCTGCGGGACAGCCCGGATGAAGTGGAGCAGATTGGTATCGCCAGGGCCTGGGACGAAATCCGACAGGCTGATCGTATCCTGCTCATGGTGGATGCAACCACCACTTCGGAAACGGAACCCCACGCCATCTGGCCGGATTTTATCGATCAGTTGCCGGAAAAAGCCCCGGTCACCGTAATACGGAACAAGGTGGATCTGTCCGGCGAGACAGTAGGAATTTCCGCAGAACCCCACCACGCAGCTCCGGTTATCCGGATTGCTGCCAAGTCTGCAGAAGGCCTTGAGCTATTACGGGAGCACCTCAAGCAGTGCATAGGATTTGCCACCACCACAGAAGGCGGATTCCTTGCCCGTCGTCGACACCTGGATGCATTGCAACGGGCGCTGGCTTCGCTGAGACAGGGCAAGGACCAGTTGCACGGGTATGGCGCTGGCGAATTGCTGGCAGAAGACCTCCGTGCCACCCAGGACGCCTTGGGAGAAATCACCGGTGTTATGACCCCGGATGACTTACTGGGCAAGATTTTCAGCAGTTTCTGCATCGGCAAGTAGGTCAGTCCCGGTTCCATGACAGGAAACGTATTGTGCGTAAATAGACCTTCCATCAGTTAGTAATAATCATTATCATTAGCTCCTGATAATTCATTCAAATTCTTGATCTACAGGAGCTGCCAATGTTCACCCGACCTTCCCTCCTCGCCAGCGCTATCGCGCTAGTGACCACAGGCACCAGTTTGCAGACCATCGCACAACCTGTGGAGATGAATGAACTGGTGGTAACGGCATCAGGCGTTGAGCAGAAAGTCACCGACGCGCCAGCAAGCATCAGTGTCATCGGAGAGGAAGAGCTGAGACGGGCGCAGTACTCAAACATTGCCCAGGCGCTGGATAACGTGGAAGGTGTTGATATTCGACAGAATACGGGTAAAACCGGCGGCCTCAATATCAGTATTCGCGGACTGCCCAGCGAATACACACTGATCCTGATTGATGGCAGGCGCCAGAACCCGCCGGGTGATGTTACCCCGAATGGATTCGGGGACACTTCCACGAGTTTTATCCCCCCCATGTCTGCCATTGAACGAATCGAGGTGATCCGTGGTCCCATGTCGACACTTTACGGCTCCGATGCCATTGGCGGCGTAGTCAATATCATCACCAAAAAGGTCTCCGACCAATGGGCAGGATCGGTAACCCTGGAACACACCTTCCAGGAAGATCGGAACTATGGTGACAATGGCAAGGTCAGCTTCTACACCAGCGGGCCGCTGGTTGAAGACCGGCTGGGACTCGCGGTACGCGGTAGCCTGCTTGATCGCAGTGCTTCTGACCTCACCTTTGATAATGGTGAGGAAGCCCCAAAGCGGGGTGTGGCACCGGTAGAGGGTCGTAACAGCAACCTTGGCGCCCGCCTGACCCTGGTACCAGTGGATGGCCACGAGGTTTACCTGGATGTTGAGCAGGGTCGCCAGGTTTATAACAATGATGAATGCCAGTTAGGTACCCTGGATGGACGCAACCGCAGTTGCGCTCCGGATCCCGGCGTGGCGAACGGCTACCAGGACGAGCTGCGCTTCAATCGTGACCAGTTTGTCCTTGGTCATTCCAGCCAGCTGGGCATTGGCACCTGGACCAACGACCTGACACATAACATCACCGAGACCGAGGGCCGAACCCTGCCCGGGGAACTGGGCGAGGCCTATGACGCGCCTTACCAGGACCTGGTTGCCGGTGAAGACCGGGAGCTGGAATCCAGGGATACGGTTTTCGATACCAGGCTGGTCGCGCCGGTTACCAATGATCATATCGTGACAGTGGGTGGCCAGTACCGTGACAGCCGATTGAAGGATGGCCTTGCCGGGACCACCTTCGAGCAGGATTCCTGGGCCCTCTTTGCGGAAGATGAGTGGTACCTTCGGGACGACCTCGCGCTCACCCTGGGTGGTCGTTATGAAGACCACGATGCCTTCTCGGGTCACTTTACCCCCCGTGCCTACCTGGTGTGGAACACCACTCCGAGCTGGACCCTGAAAGGTGGTGTAAGTCAGGGGTACAGAACACCGGACATCAATGATCTCCATGACGGGATTAATGGAGTGACCGGTCAGGGAGAGGAAATTACCATTGGTACGCCAGGCCTTGAGCCGGAGAAAAGTACCAACTACGAAGTCGGTGCCTATTACGATAATCTCAGTGGCTTCAAGGCAAATGCCACATTGTTCTACAACCGGTTTGACGACAAGATTGACGATGGCAATGACGTCGTTATCTCAGGTGACAGCCAGATCCCGGATGGCACCTACAGCCAGCTTGCCAATATCGGCAAGGCCGAAACCCGTGGTATCGAACTCGGTTCCAGTTGGCGATTTGCCCCGGACTGGTCGGTGCGGGCCAACTACACCTTTACCGACAGTGAGCAGAAGAGTGGTGAAAACGAAGGCGCACCGCTGACCAACACACCGGAACACATGGTCAATGCCCGTCTCAACTGGTCGGCGACACCAACGCTTGATCTTTGGGTGTCCGGCGAATATATGGACAACCGCACCCGCTTCCTGAAAAAGCGTGAGAACTACAACACAGAAGAACTGGCCATTGATAAGGCGGTTGGCGACCTGGACAGCTATGCCCTGTTCCATCTGGGGGGAAGCTATCGTGCCACCGAAGCGGTGACACTGACCGCAACCATCTATAACGTCTTCGACAAGGACTTCCTGTCCGGAAGTGCCTACAGTTACGTAGATAGCGATGGCGTTACCCGCAACGAGTGGGCATCGGACTATATCTATCAGTACCGGGGAATGGCCAGTGGGGGCCGTGTAGAGGAAGGTCGTCGTTTGTGGTTGTCCGCGACGGTCGACTTCTGAGTGTAACCACCGCTCCTGTAAACCTTCTATGAAATACCCGGCATTACAGGGAGATTATCCCGGGATGCCGGGTTTTCCTTTTCCGGCCCTGGCGCGCTAGCATAGCGGAACCTTCCAGACTCCGGAGTCCTGCCAATGTACCGACCATCTTTGTGCTTCCTCTTACCCCAGGCTCGTTCTTCCTCCGTATGGTCAGGCCTTGTTCTGGCAGCCTTGCTGACCCTGACCGGCTGCAGCACGGTTTACTACAACACGATGGAAAAGCTCGGCTTCGAGAAGCGGGATATCCTGGTCGACCGGGTAGAGGACGCGCGGGATTCACAGGATGGAGCCCAGGAAACCTTCCGCTCATCCCTTGAGCGTTTTCAGAGCGTGGTGGAAACCCCGGATACACCCTTGAAGGAAAAGTACGAAGAGGTCCGGGATGCCTATGAAGACAGTGAAGCAGCCGCCCAGGATGTACGGGACCGGATTGATTCCGTGGAAGATGTCGCGGCTGCCCTGTTTGATGAGTGGGAGGATGAGCTAAGCCGCTATGAAAGCCAGTCCCTGCGTCGTTCCAGTGAACAGAAACTTGTGGAAACCCGGCGCCACTACGATCAGCTGATTACCCGCATGCATGATGCCGAAGACCGCATGGAACCGGTTCTGCAGGCTTTCGAGGACCAGATGCTGTTCCTCAAGCACAACCTGAACGCGCAGTCCATTGCTGCCCTGGAGAGTGAGCTTGGCCGAATCCGCCAGGACGTGGATTTGCTGATCCGTGAGATGGAAGACGCTATTGCTGAGTCGAATGCGTTTATCCGGCGTTTTGGTGATCAGTAACAGGGTCAGCTAATTGAGATCTATCAGGAAAGGGGTCGGAGGATCCCTTTTTTGTGCTAAATCAATTTTGGTGTCGCTAGTTGTTGAATGGCGTTCTGGAGAACAAGGGGCGTTGCTACTATGTTAATGAAACCTCAGTAATGCTCCAAAAAACAGGGAGAGCAGCCATGAAAGTATCCACCGCCATCATGCTGACCGCGGGCCTCATGGCCGGGTCTCAGCTGGCCTTTGCCAACAGTGAACTGCGGGACCGGGCATCCGGTATGTTCAGTGCCGTTCCCAAATATCCACCCGTTATCGATGGAAATGAGCTGACCGCCGCCAAGGTGGAACTGGGCCAGATGTTGTTCTTTGAGCCTCGCCTGTCGTCCAGCCACCTGATCAGCTGCAACACCTGCCACAACGTGGGTATGGGTGGCCATGACTACCTGCCCACCTCCATTGGTCACGGCTGGCAGAAAGGACCGCGTAATTCACCGACTGTGTTCAATGCGGTCTTCAACAGTGCCCAGTTCTGGGATGGCCGCGCCGCCGACCTGGCCGAACAGGCCAAGGGACCGGTACAGGCAGGCGTGGAAATGAGCAGCACACCCGAGCGGGTCGTGTCCACGCTTTCCTCGATGCCGGAGTATGTGGAACGATTCGAAGACGCCTTTCCGGGGGAAGAAAGCCCGGTGACCTTCGATAATATGGCCACGGCTATCGAGGCCTTCGAAGCTACACTGATTACACCGGACGCGTCCTTCGACCAGTTCCTTCGCGGAAATGACAATGCGCTCAATGCCGAGGAGCAGGAGGGACTGGCCCTCTTCATGGACAAGGGGTGTGCCGCCTGTCACGGAGGGGTCAACTTTGGTGGTGAAGGCTATTATCCGTTCGGCCTGGTCACTCGACCGGGTGCAGAGATCCTGCCGGAGGGTGACAAGGGTCGTTTTGCAGTTACCGAAACAGCTTCTGACGAGTACGTCTTCCGCGCTGCGCCCCTGCGGAATATTGAGCTGACAGCCCCCTATTTTCATTCCGGCGCCGTCTGGAGCCTGGAAGAGGCAGTGGCGGTTATGGGGACGGCCCAGTTGGGAACCGAGCTGAAGGACGATGAAGTCCAGTCCATCGTCGCGTTCCTGAAGACCCTGACAGGGGATATTCCGGAAGTTCGTTACCCGGAGTTGCCACCCAGCACTGACGAAACGCCTCGTCCGGCGCCCATGTCTGCGCTCGACTGAGGTCAGGGACGCAAATGCGAAGGGGAAGCCTGCGGGCTTCCCCTTTTGCTTTGGCCGAACCGGTATTCCACCAGCGTTAACCAGTGCGACGCAGATCGTCGCTTACCGGTTTCAGGGCCCGGGTATTGGTGCGGTTGCCCAGGAAGTCCGGGCGCGGCTTGTTGCCGCAGAAGGGTTCTGCCAGCTGGTTTTCCACACTGTTGAATACGAAGAACAGGTTGCTTCGCGGCCAGGGTGACATATTGGCGTTGGAAGCGTGCAGTGTATTGCACTCGAAAATGATCAGTGAGCCGGCAGGGCCAGTGGGCGCCTTGATGCCACCGGCATCCGCCATCTGCGCCAGGTCCCTGTCGTTAGGCACACCCAGTTCCTGTTTTTTCAGGGAGTGCTGGTAGTTATCCTCCGGGGTGCGACCCACGCAGGGGACGAATTTCTTGTGGGAGCCGGGGATCAGCATCAGGGGACCATTGAAGGGCGTGTTGTCGGTCAGGGCAATGGAGAAGCTGACCGCACGCATACGGGGCATGCCGTCCTCGGTGTGCCAGGTTTCGAAATCCGAGTGCCAGTCAAAGCCCTTGCCGTGGAAACCTGGCTTGAAGTTGATCCGGGACTGGTGAATGTACGCCTCACTGCCCAGCAACTGGTGCACCATGTCCAGGATTCCGGGGTCCCGGGTTAGCCGATCAAAGCGCTCCGATAACTCGTGCACACCAAAAACCGACCGGATTTCCTGCTTGCCGGGCTCGGTGATGGTGCCTTCCGCACGGAGAATGTCCGGATCGTTTTCATAATCCCTTAGGTCCTGGCGGAACCGGGCGACGGTTTCCTGGTCGAGGAAGTTCGGGAAGGCGAGAAAGCCGTCCCGCTCGTACCGGGCCAGGTCAGTTTCAGTCAGGGGGCCGCTGGTCCGGTCAGCGCCAGTGCTGTGCACCACCGGGTCCAGGCGGTCAAAAGACGGGGTTGGGCGTTCAAGACGACTGGGGTATAGATCTTGAGAACGAGTATCCATATTCGAACCTCCTTCCAGTAGGACTCGATTACTCAACTCACGCAGTGAATACGATTAAAATCCTTTAAAAATAGAAAGTTATAGTGATTCCGGAATGGCTTTAGAAACCTATGGCCAGTAGCCGGGATTTTCAAGGCCTGCTATTAGCGACAGAACCGCCATCCCGTGCCGGTCGTATCTCCGGTATATCGTTCAACTGGAGTGTAAAGGTTATGCAAACCCCTTTTTCAGCGACAGCTCGTGGTAGTTTCGGTCATCGGATGTGGGTATTTTTAACGATACTGTTACTTACCGGCTGCGCCGGGCCATCCATAGACGACTACCGGGACCGTGCTCCGACACTGGTACCGGATCAGTTTTTTCAGGGCTCACTGGTGGCCCGGGGGGTGGTGAAGGATTTCTCGGGCGAGGTGATCCGCACCTTTGATGCTGATATTGAAGCGAGCTGGAGCGAGGATGGCATTGGTACCCTGGATGAAGTGTTCCGGTTCGATGATGGTGAGGTTGATACCCGGGTCTGGACACTGATCCCGGAGGACGGTGGTTACCGGGCTGAGGCCGGTGATGTGGTGGAGCCAGGATTCATGACCTGGCGCGGTAATGCCATCAACATGAAGTATGTCCTGCGGGTGCCCTACGGGGACGGTACTATTGATGTGCGTATGGATGACTGGATGTACCTGGTAACACCGGACACGCTGATCAATGAAACGGCGATGACCAAGTGGGGCATTCCGGTAGGAGAGGTGGTCCTGGTCATTCGTCGTACCGGTTATTCTGACAACAACTGAAACTGACGCAGACAGGTAGTCGTTCCTATGTGGAAACAGTGGCTGACCGCCGCCTTGCTGGTGGTAATCGCAGTAGGGGGCGCCCTTGTCTGGCGCTCTATGGATTCCGGGCAGGAGGCGGACCAGGGTAGCGAAGCCTCGGCCAGTGCCGTAAACGTGGTGTTTCCCGAAAGGGATACGGTCCGGGATCAGGTCAGCGCCGTGGGCAGCCTGCAGGCCCAGGAAGCGGTGGAATTGACGACGGAAGTCAGCGGCCGGGTGGTGAAGCACAACCTGGCTGCCGGCCAGCGGGTGGATAAGGGTGAGCTGCTGTTGCAGCTGGACGATCGCCAGGCCACCGCCGATCTTCGCGTTATCGAATCTCAACTGGCCGACGCCCGTCGTCAGCTCGAGCGTGCCAGCCGACTGCGTTCCAACAACAGTATTTCCCAGTCCCAGGTGGACGAGCTGCGTACCGCCGTGGATGTCGCCCTCGCCGAGCGGGAGGCCGCCCGTGTCCGCCTGGAGAACCACCGGATAGTCGCGCCGTTCAGCGGCGTGCTGGGGTTATCGGACCTGAGCGTGGGCGCCTATGTGACCCCCGGTACCGCCATCACTAGCCTGGATGCGACAGATCAGATGGAGCTCACCTTCTCGGTACCTGAGCGCTTCCTGGGTCAGGTGTCCCTGGGCCAGGTGGTCCGCGGTAACTCCCCGGCGTGGCCGGAGGAACTCTTCCAGGGTGAACTCGTAGAGCTGGGCACCCGCATCAGTGAGCTGAGTCGTTCCCTGCCGGTCCGGGCGCTGATCGATAACCCGGAAGGTCGGCTGCGTCCCGGCCAGTTCATGTCTGCCAGCCTCACTCTGCGGGAGCGGGAGGCACTGGTGATTCCCGAGCAGGCGGTGCTGATCCGCGGTGATGACAAATACGTGTTTCTCGCTGAAGACGGCGTAGCCCGTCGCATCCGGGTGACCCTCGGCACCCGGATGCCGGGTCTGGTGGAAGTTGTCAGTGGTATCAGTGAGAGCGACCGGGTAATTATTACCGGCCAGGACCGCCTGAGCAGCGGTGACCAGGTGGATATCAAGGAAGAGGATAACGCGATACCGGACAATCGCTTCCAGGCCATGGAGTCCTGACCATGGTGCTGTCCGATATCTCCATCAAGCGCCCGGTCTTTGCCACGGTACTCAGCCTGCTGATCGTGGTGTTCGGGGTTGCTGCCCTGCTGGATCTGCCGGTGCGAGAATACCCCGACATCGATCCCCCGATTGTGTCCATATCCACCGATTACACCGGCGCGGCTGCGGAAGTGGTGGATACCCAGATTACCCAGATCGTGGAAGGCGCTATCAGCGGGATAGAGGGCATCCGCTCCATCGAATCCTCTACCGAACAGGGCGAGTCCCGCACCAGTATCGAATTCACTATCTCCCGGGACGTGGATATCGCCGCCAACGATGTACGTGATGCTGTGTCCCGGATCGCCGACCAGTTGCCCGACGAGGCGGACGCTCCGGTGGTGCGGAAGGCCGATTCCGATGCGCGTCCCATGATGTGGGTAACCCTGCGTAGCCAGGTCTGGGACAGCGCCGAACTCAGTGACTTCGCCGATCGGGTATTGGTCGACCGGTTGTCGGTGCTTGATGGCGTGGCGGATGTAAGGATTGGGGGTGAGCGTCGCTATGCCATCCGGGTATGGCTCGACCGGGACCGGCTTGCCGCCCGGAATATTACGGTGGCAGAGGTGGGGCAGGCCTTGCGGGCCAATAACGTGGAGTTACCGGCAGGATCCGTGGATTCTTCCACCCGGAACTTTACGGTGCGCGCCGAAGGGCGGCTTGGCGATGTGGAGCAGTTCCGCAACCTGGTGGTTCGTCGGGATGGTAACGACCTGATCCGGCTGGGTGAAGTGGCGAATGTGCAGATGGGCGTGGAGTCTGACGTCAGCCGATTGCGGGCGAATGGTGAAACCGCCATCGGCATGGGGGTTATCCGCCAGTCCAAGGCCAACACCGTGGCTGTGTCCGATGCGGTGCGGGAAGAACTTGTTCATATCCGGGAAACCCTGCCCCCGGAAGTCACCATTACCGAAAGCTACGACGAATCCATCTTCATCCGTGCCTCCATCAAGGAGGTGATCATCACCCTGACGATAGCGGTCTCCCTGGTTATCCTGGTGATTTTCCTGTTCCTGCGCTCCTGGCGAGCGACCCTCATTCCGGCGGTGACCATTCCGGTGGCCGTAATCGGTGCCTTTATCGGGCTGGGTTTCCTGGGCTTCTCCATCAACGTGCTGACACTGCTGGCGATCATCCTGGCCATAGGCCTGGTGGTGGATGATGCCATCGTCATGCTGGAAAACATCCAGCGTCGTATCGATAACGGTGAACCACCCCTGCTGGCCTCTTTCCGTGGCGCCAAACAAGTGGCCTTTGCCATCATCGCAACCACGCTGACCCTGGTAGCGGTGTTCATCCCCATTTCCTTTATGGGCGGCAATATCGGGCGACTGTTTGCCGAGTTTGGCTTTACCCTGGCCGCTGCGGTGGTGTTCTCCAGCTTCGTTGCGCTGACCCTGGCTCCCATGCTGTGCTCCAAGTGGCTGCGGCACAGTCCGGAGTCTGCCGAAGGCCACCGGCTGTGGGCGGCCAGCGAGAAGGTACTCAACGGTCTGACCAGTGGCTATGCCCGCATGCTCCGTTTCTCCCTGCGTCAGCCCGGGCTGATTATCGGTCTGGGCCTTGTTGGCCTGGTGGTGGCCTTTGTGGTCTTCCCGAAACTGCCCCAGGAACTGGCGCCCATTGAGGACCGGGGTGTCATCATCATGCCGACAGATGCACCCCGTGGGTCGACGGTCGAGTATACCGACCACTATGTGCGCCAGGCGGAAGAGAGGCTTCTGCCCTACCTGGACGAAGGTATTGCCAACCGGCTGCTGTCCATTGTTGGTTTCCGGGATGAGGAGGACAACGCCTTCATGATCATGGGGCTGCAGCAATGGGACCAGCGTGATGTGAAGCAACAGCAGATCACCAGTGAGATCCGTGACAAGCTGTCCGATATTTCCGGGGTGCGGGTGATTGCGGTCAATCCGCCGGGCCTTGGCCAGCGTGGTTTCAACCAGCCGGTAGAGTTCGTGGTGGCTGGTCCGGACTACGATGCGGTCCAGCAATGGAGCGAGGAAATCGTCAGCCGGGCGAAGGAGAACCCCCGGCTTCTGAGCGTGGATACCGACTTCGAGCTGACCCGTCCGGAGCTGCGGGTCACCATTGACCGGGAACGGGCCGCGGACCTGGATATCACCGTGGAGGATGTGGGCCTGACCCTGCAGACCATGCTGGCCTCCCGCCAGGTTACCACCTACCTGGACCGGGGACAGGAGTATGACGTCATCGTCCAGGCTAGTGACGCTAACCGGGCCACGCCGACTGATCTGAGCCAGATCTTCATGCGGCCCAGGGAGGGCGGCGACCTGATTCCCCTTGCGGCCCTGGTGAGCCTGGAGGAAATCGGTGCCAACCCCGATCTGCGCCGTATTGACCGGTTGCCGGCGGTCGTCATCAGCGCCTCGCTGGCGGATGGCTATGACCTGGGCAGTGCCCTGACTTACCTGAACAACCTGGCAGCCGATAACCTGCCGCCGGAGGCACGGATCAGCTATAAGGGCCTGAGCCAGGAGTTCCAGGAATCCTCCAATGCCATCTACCTGACCTTTGGGTTGGCCTTCGTCATCGTCTTCCTTGTGCTGGCCGCCCAGTTTGAAAGCTGGATCCACCCCCTGATCATCATGCTTACGGTACCCCTGGCGGTCACCGGCGCGTTGATGGCCCTGTTCTGGTCCGGTATCAGCCTGAACATCTACAGCCAGATCGGCATCGTGATGCTGCTGGGCCTGATGGCCAAGAACGGGATACTGATGGTGGAGTTTGCCAACCAGTTGCGGGATGAGGGCTACAACGTACGGGATGCCATCCTGGAAGGCTCGATCCTGCGCTTCCGACCGGTTCTGATGACCACCATATCCACCGTTTTCGGTGCAGTCCCCCTGGTGATTGCCACCGGCGCCGGTGCCGAGAGCCGCGCGGCTATTGGTATGGTGATCCTCGGTGGCCTGGTGTTCGCCACCACCCTGACCCTGTTCCTGATCCCGGTGCTGTATGACCTGCTGGCACGCTTTGCCAAGTCGGCTAATGCTGTGGAGCAGGAGCTGGACCGGCTGGAAGCAGAGTCAGGAGCATAACGCGTATCACCAGTATCCAGTGCCCCGTCTGCCTGGTAAGCAGACGGGGCACTGGGCCAGGCCGACCGGGTTCTGAGGTGTTCGGGAAGTTGCCAGGTAAGCAGGTACTCACCGTACACCGTTGGCTCGCCAACCCTGTGGATAATTTATTGGAAAAACCACGGATAACCTTTGGAAACATTAATAAAACTCTTTTTTAATCAGTTAGATATATCTTTTTTTCTGGACTGGAAAAGCCCTAAAAAGTGTGGATAACTTTCTTGAAAACTTTTCTGAACAGACGTGCTCAATCGCCTGAATAGCATGAGGTTTCGGTTTTTGCTTACCCCGGAAACAGGCTGATAAATCTCCGGATTTGATGAAAGTGGCGGCCTGTTGTTGGTCGCCCTTTCGTTACTGGTTAAAATTTGCCCATTTCGACTGCAAATTCTTACTCAAGGCGGTATACTCGCCGCCCTGTTTTATCCCCCGATTTCTGAGGTGATTCCGTGGATTTTCCGACCCGTTTCGACGTCATTGTCATTGGCGGTGGCCATGCCGGTACCGAGGCCGCCCTGGCCGCGGCTCGTATGGGCTCGCAGACACTGCTGCTGACCCACAACATCGAGACCCTGGGGCAGATGTCCTGCAACCCGGCCATTGGAGGCATCGGCAAGAGTCACCTGGTGAAGGAAATCGATGCCCTCGGCGGCGCCATGGCAAAGGCGACGGACCACGCCGGCATCCAGTTCCGCGTGCTTAACAGCCGCAAGGGCCCGGCGGTGCGGGCTACCCGTGCCCAGGCGGACCGGGTGCTGTACAAGGCGGCGATCCGTGAAATCCTGGAAAACCAGCCCAACCTGATGCTGTTCCAGCAGGCCGCCGATGACCTGGTGGTGGAAAACGACCGGGTCACCGGCGTGGTCACCAACACCGGTATCCGCTTCAACGCGAAGACCGTGGTGCTGACCACCGGTACCTTCCTGGGCGGTGTTATCCACATCGGCATGCAGAACCACGCCGGAGGCCGCGCCGGGGATGCGCCGGCCAACGCCCTGGCGAAACGATTACGGGAACTGCCCTTCAATGTCGGCCGTCTGAAAACCGGCACGCCGCCGCGCATCGATGCCCGGTCCGTGGATTTCTCCGCTATGGATGAACAGTGGGGCGACAACCCGACGCCGGTCATGTCCTTTATGGGTTCTCGTGACCAGCATCCCCGCCAGGTGTGCTGCTACGTCACCCGCACCACTGCCGAAACCCATGACATCATTCGCAGCGGCTTTGACCGCTCGCCCATGTTTGCCGGCGAGATTGAAGGCGTGGGTCCGCGTTACTGCCCGTCGATCGAGGACAAGGTGAACCGGTTTGCAGACAAGGACTCCCACCAGATCTTCGTGGAGCCGGAAGGGCTGAACACCCACGAGCTCTACCCCAATGGGATTTCCACCAGCCTGCCGTTTGATATCCAGATTGCCGCTGTGCGCTCGATTCCGGGCTTCGAGAACGCCCATATCACCCGGCCGGGCTATGCCATCGAGTACGATTACCTGAATCCCCAGGACCTGCGTCATACCCTGGAGACCAAGTTTATCGGTGGGCTGTTCTTTGCCGGCCAGATCAACGGCACCACCGGCTATGAAGAAGCCGGTGCCCAGGGCCTGCTCGCGGGTTTGAATGCTTCCCTACAGGCCCAGGACAAGGAACCCTGGTACCCGCGGCGGGACGAAGCCTATATCGGCGTGCTGGTGGATGACCTGATCACCATGGGCACCTCCGAGCCTTATCGTATGTTCACCAGCCGCGCGGAATACCGCCTGATCCTGCGTGAAGACAACGCCGACCTGCGTCTGACCGAAGCTGGCCATCACCTGGGCCTGGTGGATGAGGCTCGCTGGCGCCGCTTCAACGACAAGCGTGAAGCCATTGCCACAGAACGCCAGCGCCTGGAGACCACCCGTATTCACCCCAATACGCCCCAGTCCTCCATTGCCGATGGTCATCTAAAGCAGCCAATGAACCGGGATAACACCCTGGCGGAGCTGCTGCGTCGGCCGGAGATCAGTTATAGCGAGATTGCTGAGATTGGCGGCCAGCGTGCCGGCGCCGACGACGTTGAGCAGCAGGTGGAAATCGAGATCAAGTACGAGGGTTATATCTCCCGCCAGGAGGACGAAATCGAGCGTCTGCGTCGCAATGAGGAAACCCGGCTGCCGGATGACTTCGACTTTGATGCGGTGGGCGGCCTGTCCAATGAGATCCGCCAGAAACTCAAGGATGTGCGTCCGGAAACCATCGCCCAGGCCTCCCGCATCCAGGGTGTAACCCCGGCCGCGGTCTCCCAGTTACTGGTGCACCTGAAAAAGCGGGACCTGCTCCGCAAGCAGTCGGCCTGACGGAGGGCCGGCATGAGCGACGCATTATGGCAGCGGCAGTTGTCCGATGGACTGGCCGCCATGGAACTGGGCTTGTCCACAGGCCAGCAGCAACAACTGCTGGCCTTTCTGGCACTGCTGAACAAGTGGAACCGGGCCTATAACCTCACTGCGGTGCGGGAGCCCCGCCAGATGGTGCCCCGGCAACTGCTCGACAGCCTGACCCTGGTGCCCTTCGTCAGCGCGGACCGGGTATTGGACGTGGGTGCCGGTGGTGGCCTGCCGGGGATTCCCCTGGCGATTGCCTGCCCCGGGCGTCAGTTCACCCTGCTGGACAGTAACAGCAAGAAAACCCGCTTCCTCACCCAGTGCAAGCTGGAGCTTCGGCTGGATAATGTGGAAGTGATCCATGGCCGGGCCGAGGACTGCCAGCCATCGCAGCCCTTCCGGCAGATCACCTGCCGGGCGTTTACTGCGCTGCCCAACCTGGTGACCTGGTGCGTAGACCTGCTGGCGGATGATGGCCAGTTCCTTGCCATGAAAGGTCAGTTCCCGGATGATGAAGTGTCTTCCCTGCCGGCAGGCTGGCAGCTGGCCGAACACCATCCACTGGACTACCCGGGCTGCGATGGGGAGCGGCATTTGCTGGTAGTCAGCCGGACTTCTGCACCAAAGGATTCCACAACAGGAGGCTAGCCATGGCTCGCGTCATCGCCGTGACCAACCAGAAAGGAGGGGTCGGCAAGACCACTACCTGCGTCAATCTGGCGGCATCCCTGGCAGCCACCAGGCGGCGTGTCCTGCTGGTGGATATGGACCCCCAGGGGAACGCCACCATGGGCAGTGGTGTGGACAAGAACGGTGTGCAGCTGTCCGGCTATGACGTTCTGACGAAGCGGGCCGGTGCCAGCGAGGTGATCGTGTCGGTGGAAAACGGCGGCTTCGACCTGCTGCCGGCCAATGGCGACCTGACTGCCGCGGAAGTGGAGCTGATGAACGAGATCGGCCGCGAACACCGCCTCCGGCTGTGCCTCAATACCATTCGCGAGAACTACGACTATATCCTCATCGATTGCCCGCCTTCCCTCAACCTGTTGACCGTGAATGCCTTGTCGGCTGCCGATACCGTGCTGATTCCCATGCAGTGCGAGTACTATGCACTGGAAGGCCTGGCGGCCCTGATGAACACCATTGAGCAGATCCAGGAGACAGTGAACCCGGACCTGCAGATCGAGGGCATCCTGCGCACCATGTACGATCCCCGCAACAGCCTGACCCTCGACGTGTCCGGTCAGCTGTCGGAATACTTTGGCGACAAGGTCTACAAGGCCGTGATACCCCGCAATGTGCGGCTGGCAGAGGCGCCGAGCTACGGACTGCCCGCGCTCAAGTATGACCGCGCTTCCAAGGGTGCGGTGGCTTACCTGGCCTTGGCCGGTGAGATGGTCCGGCGCCATGGCAGCCGCAAGACGACCGGCAGCGTTGCGGTGTAACATAGGGCAGCTTGAACGACCGACGAATTCTTCATTGTGGATAAATGACAACGACCATGGCGGCAAAGAAACGAGGATTGGGTGAACGGGGTCTCGGTGCCCTGCTGGCGAACTCCCGGGTAAGCCTGGAAGAAGAGCCTCGCAGCCAGGATGGCGAGCTGCGGGAAATTCCCATCGACCTGATCCAGCGGGGCCGTTACCAGCCCCGTCGTGACATGGACCCTGCTGCACTCCAGGAACTGGCGAATTCCATCCGGCAGCAGGGTGTGATGCAACCCGTCGTCGTGCGGCCCATCGACGAAGGTCGATACGAGCTGATTGCTGGTGAACGCCGCTGGCGCGCTGCCCAGATCGCCGAGCTGGACCGTTTGCCCGCCATCGTCCGTGAAGTGCCGGACGAGGCTGCCATTGCGATGGCGCTGATCGAGAACATCCAGCGGGAAAACCTCAACCCCATCGAGGAAGCCTTTGCCTTACAGCGCCTGCAGGACGAATTCGGATTGACCCAGGCTCAGGTCGCCGAGGCTGTCGGCAAGTCCCGCACCACCATTACCAACCTGCTGCGTCTGATCGGATTGTCAGAAGACGTCCGGATCATGCTTGAGCATGGCGACCTGGAAATGGGCCATGGCCGGGCCATGTTGTCCCTGCCGCCGGAGCAGCAGCTTCAGGTTGCCCGACAGGTCGTTGCAAAGTCCCTGTCCGTTCGTCAGACCGAAGCGCTGGTGCGTCGGATACAAACTGAAACCCCGGGTACCAGGAAAAATCGCAAGGGTGCGGTTGATCCGAATATCCGGGCCCTGCAGGACGACCTGGCTGAACGTCTTGGCGCCCGGGTATCCATCGACCATGGTCAGCGTGGCAAGGGTAAACTGGTTATCGAATACAGTTCACTGGACGAGCTGGACGGAATCCTGGGCCATATCCGTTAATGGCGATTTTAACCTGCCTTCCCTGAATTTCTCTTTTTGAAACAGGATTTCATATTGAATACCACATCTCGTGATGGGATGGGGAGTCAGGCACAACTTGTGCAATTCGCGTCATAAAGCTGCCTGAAGTGGCCAAAAAACCGCCATATTTTCGCGCTTGTTGAGTTGAACAGCTTTGGGTTAACACATATAATTCTCGCGCTTGGAATAGCGGCAGGTTTTTAGTCATGGCAAGGTCCGGACATCGTCTTAACCGGGTGCCGCTGCTCCGCTGGCTGGTCATTGAGAGTACAGCCATCGTTGTAATGGCCCTGTTGTGGGCTACTCAAGGTCGTTTGGCCGGTTATTCCGCCCTGGTTGGCGGTCTTATTTTTCTGGTGCCGAACACCTGGTTTGCCTACCAGGTATACAAGGTTGAAGGGGCACGTAACATGTCCCGGATGGTAGGCAACCTGTTCAGGGCGGAGTCGGTCAAGATCGCCCTCACCGCAGTGTTTTTTGCGGCCGTTTTCAACTTGATGGAGCCGATCCATGTGCCGGCTCTGTTATTCACTTTTGCTGTGATGGTTGTGATGGGCGCAGCCCTGCGCTGGTTCATGCGGCCAAGACCACAGCGATGACTGGACGAGAAGCAGTATGGCAGCTGATACCCCAGTAGATTACATAAAACACCACCTCACCAACCTGACCTATGGCAAGTTGCCCGAAGGCTATGAGCGTGCGGACGGCTCTGTGGTCGAGGAGACCACCTGGACCATGGCCCGTACCGCCCAGGAAGCCGCCGATATGGGCTTCATGGCCGTGCATGTGGATACCATGGGCTGGTCCATCGCCATGGGCGTGCTGTTCCTCGGTCTGTTCGGTTTCGCCGCAAGGAAGGCCACGTCCGGCCAGCCCGGTGGTCTGCAGAACCTGGTGGAAATGACTGTCGAGTTTGTGCAGGGCATTGTCCGTGACGTTTTCCATGGCAAGAACCCGCTGATTGCACCGCTGGCGCTGACCATGTTCGTGTGGATCCTGCTGATGAATACCCTCAAGCTGATCCCGGTTGACTACATTCCCACCATCGCCCATGCCATGGGACTTGAATACTTCAAGATTGTTCCGACGACCGACCCCAATGGAACCTTCGGTATTTCCATCGGTGTATTCCTGTTGATCCTGTTCTACAGCTTCAAGGTCAAGGGACCGGGTGGCTTCCTGAAAGAGCTGTCATTCACGCCGTTCAACCACTGGGCGCTGGTGCCCTTCAACCTGGTGCTGGAACTGCTGGCGCTGATCATCAAGCCCGTCAGCCTTGCATTGCGGCTGTTTGGCAACATGTACGCCGGTGAGGTTGTGTTCATCCTTATCGCTCTGTTACCACTGTGGATCCAGTGGACGCTGAACGTGCCCTGGGCGATCTTCCATATCCTGGTGGTTACCCTGCAGGCCTTTATCTTTACAACGCTGGCTGTGGTCTACCTCAGCGCAGCACACGAAGACCACTGATACATTTTCAATCAATAAACCTTAACCATCTGAGAAAACTGAGGAGCCTTCAATGGAAATGGTATTTATCGCAGCTGCACTGATTATCGGTCTGGGTGCCCTGGGCGCTGGCATCGGCTTTGGTCTGCTGGGCGGCAAACTGCTCGAGTCCACTGCACGTCAGCCGGAAATGGCTAACCAGCTGCAAACCAAGACCTTCATCATGGCCGGTCTGCTGGACGCGGTACCCATGATCGGCGTTGGTATCGCGATGTACCTGATCTTCGTTGTTGCTGGTTAATTTCGGCCGTCAAGGACGGGCGCCAGAGAGCGGCGCCCGGTTTTACGGACACCAGGACGCAACGAATAGCTAGAGGTATATTGCCGTGAATATAAACCTTACGTTGATAGGGCAATCGATTGCCTTCGCTATTTTCGTCTGGTTCTGCGTCAAGTACGTCTGGCCTCCGATTACCGAGGCCATGAACGCACGCCAGAAAAAAATAGCCGATGGTCTGTCTGCTGCAGACCGCGCTTCGCTGGACCTTGAGCTGGCCCAGGAAAAAGCCGCTCAGGAACTGCGCACCGCGAAGGAAGAAGCCGCTGCCCTGATCGAACAGGCCAACAAGCGGGCAAGCCAGATTGTCGAAGACTCCAAGGGCGAGGCTCGTGCCGAGGGTCAGAAACTCATCGATCAGGCCCACGCCGAAATCGAGCAGGAGCGCGTCAAGGCGCGTGATGCCCTGCGTGCCGAAGTGGCTGCCCTGGCGGTCGCCGGTGCCGAGAAGATCCTGGAAAAATCTGTCGATGCCAACGCACACAGCGAGATGCTGGACAAGCTCGCTGCCGAACTTTAAACGAGGTTCATCATGGCAGAACTGACAACGCTGGCACGCCCCTACGCCCGGGCAGCCTTCGAGACCGCCGAGAGCCAGGGAAGCCTGGCTCACTGGTCCGAAGTGCTGACACTGGCCGGACAGGTGGCCGCCAACAGCGACGTGAAAGAGCTTCTCGCGCATCCGGGTGTCGACCGGTCAACCAAGGCAGACATCATTCTGGAATTTGCCGGCACCGAGGTTTCTGAACCGGTCCGCAACTTCTTCGCCATTCTCGCTGAAAGAGGCCGTCTCGCGCTGCTTCCGCAAATTTCCGAATTGTTCCGCAAGTTCCGTGCGGACCTGGAACGCACTGTCGAGATTGATGTCACCGCAGCCTTCGAGCTGACGGAAGAACAGCAACAGAAACTGGCCGAGGCCCTGTCAAAGAAACTCGAACGACAGGTCACGCTTTCCACCCAGGCAGACCAGACCCTGATCGGCGGCGTTATCGTGCGCACCGGCGACATGGTGATCGACGCCTCTGTACGTGGGAAGCTGGAAAAACTCGCCGACACACTGGGCGCCTGATTTCAGCACAAGGTTTGAGGACAAAGGCATGCAGCAACTGAATCCATCCGAGATCAGTGACATCATCAAGAAGAGGATCGAAAAGCTCGATATCTCTTCCGAAGCCAAGAACGAAGGCACCATCCTGTCAGTTTCTGACGGTATCGTGCTGATCCACGGTCTTGCCGACGTTATGTACGGCGAGATGATCGAATTTGCCAACGGCACCTACGGCATGGCTCTGAACCTGGAGCGTGATTCCGTTGGTGCGGTTGTGCTGGGTGACTACGAAGACCTGGCCGAAGGCCAGAAAGTTCGTTGTACCGGTCGCATCCTGGAAGTTCCGGTTGGTCCGGAGCTGATGGGTCGTGTGGTCGACGGTCTGGGCAACCCGATCGACGGCAAGGGTGATCTGGGCACGTCCCTGACCTCCCCGGTCGAGAAGGTAGCACCTGGCGTTATCGCCCGTCAGTCCGTTGATGAGCCGGTTCAGACTGGTCTCAAGGCCATCGACACCATGGTGCCGATCGGTCGCGGTCAGCGGGAGCTGATCATCGGTGACCGTCAGATTGGTAAGACCGCCGTCGCCATCGACGCGATCATCAACCAGAAGAACACCGGCATCAAGTGTATCTACGTGGCCGTTGGCCAGAAGCAGTCTTCCATCGCTGCCGTGGTACGCAAGCTGGAAGAGCACGGTGCCATGGACCACACCATCGTGGTCGCCGCCGGTGCTGCTGATCCGGCATCCATGCAGTTCCTGGCGCCGTACTCCGGTACCTCCATGGGTGAGTACTTCCGGGACCGTGGCGAAGACGCCCTGATCATCTACGATGACCTGTCCAAGCAGGCCGTGGCCTATCGCCAGATTTCACTGCTGCTGCGTCGTCCGCCGGGCCGTGAAGCCTTCCCGGGTGACGTATTCTACCTGCACTCCCGTCTGCTGGAGCGTGCTTCCCGGGTTAACGCCGACTACGTTGAGCAACTGACCAACGGTGAAGTGAAAGGCCAGACCGGTTCCTTGACCGCCCTGCCGATCATCGAGACCCAGGCTGGTGACGTTTCCGCGTTCGTTCCGACCAACGTGATCTCCATCACCGACGGTCAGATCTTCCTGGAAACCAACCTGTTCAACTCCGGTATCCGTCCGGCAATGAACGCCGGTATCTCCGTATCCCGGGTTGGTGGTTCCGCTCAGACCAAGATCATGAAGAAGCTCGGCGGTAACATCCGCCTGGCCCTGGCCCAGTACCGGGAACTGGCGGCATTCGCCCAGTTCGCTTCCGACCTTGACGAAGCAACCCGTAAGCAGCTGGAGCACGGTCAGCGCGTTACCGAGCTGATGAAGCAGAACCAGTACAGCCCGATGACCGTTGCGGAAATGGGCACCGTACTGTTCGCAGCTAACGAAGGCTTCCTGGACGACGTCGATGTCGAGAAAGTGGTCAAGTTCGAAGCGCAGCTCCTGGACTGGATGCGCGCCGAACAGAAAGAACTGCTCGACAAGATCGGCGCTGAAGGGAACTACAACGACGATATTATCGCCGGCCTGAAAGCTGCTATGGAGAAATTCAAGACCACTCAAAGCTGGTAAATCCCCCTGGCCCGCCTTGTTGCGGGCCAAGTGGTTCACATGAGTGTCTAACTTGAAAAGGCAGTGACTTATGGCCGTCGGAAAAGAAATACGTAACCAGATCGGAAGCATCAAGAGCACGCAGAAGATCACCTCCGCCATGGAAATGGTGGCGGCGAGCAAGATGCGCAAGGCTCAGGAACGTATGCAGGCGACCCGCCCGTATGCGGAAAAGATGCGTCAGGTTATTGGGCATATCGCGCTGGCCAACCCGGAGTACCGTCACAGCTTCCTGATGGATCGTGAGGTTAACCGGGTCGGTTTCATCGTGATTTCCTCTGACCGGGGACTGTGTGGTGGCCTGAACAGCAACCTGTTCCGGCTGCTGGTCCGTGAAATGCGTGACTGGAAAAACAAAGGTGTCGAGTCCGACATCTGTGCAATCGGTCAGAAAGGCGCCTCGTTTTTCCGCAACTATGGCGGCAACGTTGTCGCGGCACTGACCCACCTGGGCGACAGCCCCAGCGCTGAACAGCTTATCGGTAACGTCAAGGTAATGCTGGACGCGTTCGAGGAAGGTCGTATCGACCGGCTGTACGTGGTGCACAACGAGTTTGTGAACACCATGACCCAGCAGCCAAAGGTGGAGCAGCTGCTGCCCCTGCCGCCGAGTGAAGACGAAGAGATCAGAAGCCAGTGGGATTATCTCTATGAGCCCGCCGCGGCTCCTATCCTGGATGGCCTTCTGCCACGTTACATCGAATCCCAGGTTTACCAGGGCGTGGTGGAAAATCTGGCCTGCGAACAGGCTGCCCGGATGATTGCCATGAAGAGCGCAACCGACAACGCCGGCAGCATTATCGATGAGCTCCAGCTGGCCTATAACAAGGCCCGTCAGGCAGCCATCACCCAGGAAATTTCGGAGATTGTGAGCGGCGCGGCTTCGGTCTGACCCGGCTCACGATCCAACTGGCTTTAGTGACTATTGAGATAACGAGGAACCGAGCATGAGTAGCGGACACATCGTTCAGATCATTGGCGCGGTTATCGACGTGGAATTTCCGCGTGACTCCGTACCCAACGTGTATGACGCACTGCTGCTTGAAGGTGGCGAAACAACTCTGGAAGTCCAGCAGCAGCTGGGTGACGGCATTGTTCGTACCATCGCCATGGGCAGCACCGAAGGCCTCAAGCGTGGCCTGAAAGCAGAAAACACCGGCAAGCCGATTTCCGTGCCGGTTGGTACCGCCACACTGGGCCGTATCATGGATGTTCTGGGTCGTCCCATTGACGAACAGGGCGACATCGGCGAAGAAGAGCGCTGGGGCATCCATCGCAAGGCACCGGGCTATGCCGACCAGGCAGCGTCCGCTGACCTGCTGGAAACCGGCATCAAGGTTATCGACCTGATCTGCCCGTTCGCCAAGGGTGGTAAGGTTGGCCTGTTCGGCGGCGCCGGCGTGGGCAAGACCGTAAACATGATGGAACTGATCAACAACATCGCGAAAGAGCACTCCGGTCTCTCCGTATTCGCGGGTGTTGGTGAGCGGACCCGGGAAGGTAACGACTTCTACTACGAAATGAAGGACTCCAACGTCCTTGATAAGGTAGCGATGGTTTACGGCCAGATGAACGAGCCCCCCGGAAACCGTCTGCGTGTAGCGCTGACCGGCCTGACCATGGCCGAGAAATTCCGTGACGAAGGTCGTGACGTACTGTTGTTCGTAGACAACATCTACCGTTACACCCTGGCCGGTACCGAGGTATCCGCACTGCTGGGCCGTATGCCTTCCGCGGTAGGTTACCAGCCGACCCTGGCCCAGGAGATGGGTGAGCTGCAGGAGCGGATCACCTCCACCAAGACCGGCTCCATCACCTCCATCCAGGCGGTATACGTACCGGCGGACGACCTGACTGACCCGTCTCCCGCCACCACGTTCTCCCACCTGGACGCAACCGTGGTACTGAGCCGTGACATCGCCTCCAAGGGTATCTACCCGGCGATTGATCCGCTGGACTCCACCTCCCGCCAGCTGGATCCGTTGGTGATCGGTGAAGAACACTACGAAGTGGCCCGTGGCGTGCAGACCAACCTGCAGCGCTACAAGGAACTGAAGGACATCATCGCCATCCTGGGTATGGACGAACTGTCAGAAGACGACAAGCTGACCGTTGCCCGTGCCCGTAAGATCGAGCGTTTCCTGTCCCAGCCGTTCCACGTTGCTGAGGTATTTACCGGTTCTCCCGGCAAGTACGTTTCCCTGAAGGAAACCATCAGCAGCTTCAAGGGCATTCTCAATGGTGACTACGACGACCTGCCCGAGCAGGCGTTCTATATGTGCGGTACCATTGAAGAAGCGGTCGAGAAAGCGAAGGAACTGAAGTCCAAGGGTGACAAGTAAGTCACCCACCCTTCGCTGACCGACCTGAGAGGCAACCGAGATGGCTATGACTGTACATTGTGACGTCGTAAGTGCCGAAGAAAAGATCTACTCCGGCCTGGTGGAGATGCTGATCGCCAACGGGTCTGAGGGTGAACTGGGTATCCAGCCTGGTCACGCTCCGCTGCTGACTGCACTGAAACCCGGACCTGTCCGGTTTTTCAAGCAGGGTGGCGAGGAAGAGATCGTCTACGTCTCAGGTGGCTACCTGGAGGTTCAGCCCTCCATTGTCACCCTGCTGGCTGACACCGCGGTCCGTGCCAAGGACGTGGATGAAGCCGCAGCGCTGGAAGCCCAGCGAGAGGCCGAGAAGGCACTGGCGAACAAGACTGGTGAGTTCGAGTACTCGCGCGCTGCTGCCGAACTGGCAGAGGCGGTGGCACAGCTCCGTACCCTGGAAAAGCTGCGCAAGAAAGTACGCTGATACCGCTCCCATGGAGTGGGCTCACCCCAGCCGCACTACCGTGGCAGCCTCGCCGGGTCGAACGACCCGGCCAGTGACTGTCACCGTGGATGCGGCTTTTTTCGTTAAGGCAACACCCGAACATACAGGATTCAGGAACCGGCCATGACAGCCCCCCTGCACGTGATCATCCTGGCCGCTGGCCAGGGCTCCCGCATGAAATCCAGCCTGCCCAAGGTGCTCCACCAGGTGGCCGGAAAACCCATGTTGCACCATGTGATGGATACCGCCCGCACCCTGGGAGCGGAGGGAATCCACGGGGTGATTGGCCATGGTGCCGACAGGGTAAAAGCGGTAACCCCGGCAGCAGACGTAAGCTGGGCGCTCCAGGAGCAACAGCTCGGTACCGGTCATGCCGTGGCCCAGGCCTTGCCGGCAGTGCCGGACGGAGCCGTCGTGCTGGTACTCTACGGCGATGTGCCCCTGATCAACCCGGAAACCCTGGTAGCGCTGGTGTCCCGGGTTGATGAGAACAGCCTCGGCCTGCTCACAGTCGACCTGGCGAACCCGGACGGTTATGGCCGCATCCTCCGTAATGATCAGGGCAAGGTGACCGCCATTGTGGAGCAGAAAGATGCCACGGATTCCCAGAAGGCAATCTGTGAGGTGAATACCGGCATCCTGGCGGTTTCCTCCGACCACCTGAAGCGCTGGTTACCGCAACTGTCCAACAGCAATGCCCAGGGCGAGTATTACCTGACGGATATCATCGCCATGGCAGCTGGCGAGGGTATGGCCATCGAAGTGGCCCAGCCTTCCCATGAGGAAGAAGTGCAGGGCGTCAACAATCGTCTCCAGTTGTCCGTCCTGGAGCGCTGGTATCAGCGTTGCGAGGCGGAGCGCCTGATGACGGAAGGGGCGACCCTGGCGGATCCGGCCCGCATCGATGTACGGGGTGATCTGACGGTAGGCCAGGACGTGCTGATCGATGTGAACGTGGTCTTCGAAGGCGACGTCGTTCTCGGTAACAACGTGTCCATCGGTCCGAACTGCGTCATCCGGGATGCCCGCCTTGCCGATAATGTCACCGTACACGCCAACTCGGTCATCGAGGGCGCTGAAGTGGCTGAGCAGTGCCAGGTCGGACCCTTTGCCCGGTTGCGCCCCGGCACCCGCCTTGCCCGTGCCGCCAAGGTGGGCAACTTTGTGGAAACCAAGAAGGCCGACGTGGGCGAGGGCAGCAAGATCAACCACCTGAGCTACGTGGGTGATGCCACCCTGGGCCGTAATGTGAACGTGGGTGCGGGTACCATCACCTGCAACTATGATGGGGTAAACAAGTTCCAGACGGTCCTTGGCGACAATGTGTTTGTTGGCTCCAATACCGCCCTGGTTGCCCCCGTCTCGGTAGCGGCAGAGGCGGTGATCGGTGCCGGCTCAACCATTACCACGGATGTCGCTGAAAAAGACCTGGCCGTGGCCCGTGGCCGCCAGAGAAACATCAAGGGCTGGAAGCGGCCTGAAAAGAAAGCCTGAGCTGGATTAACAACGGAAGCATCTTATGTGTGGCATTGTCGGAGCAGTCTCGCAACGGGACGTTGAAGGAATTCTGCTGGAAGGATTGCGTCGCCTGGAATACCGGGGCTACGACTCCGCCGGCCTGGCGACCCTGAACGGGGAAGGCAACATTCACCGGGCCCGCGAGCTCGGCAAGGTGGCAGCACTGGCTGAATCCATCGCCGCCCAGCCGTCACCGGGCTCTATCGGTATTGCCCACACCCGCTGGGCAACCCATGGCGAGCCGTCCCGGACCAATGCCCACCCCCACATGTCCGGCGAGCGCCTGGCCATTGTCCATAACGGCATTATCGAGAACTACCAGGAGCTGCGGGACGAGCTGCGGGCGGAAGGCTACGAGTTTACCTCCCAGACGGACACCGAGGTGGTCGCCCATCTGGTCGAAAAGCACTACCGTCAGGACCAGGACCTGTTCGAAGCCGTTCGCGCGGCGATCGGCCCGCTCCGCGGTGCCTATGCGCTGGCCGTCCTGCACGCGGATGAGCCGGACCACCTGGTGGTCTGCCGCGAAGGCAGCCCTCTCGTAGTCGGCGTGGGCATCGGCGAGAACTTCATCGCCTCCGATCAGTTGGCACTGCTGCCGGTGACTGACCGTTTCATGTTCCTTGAAGAGGGGGACATCGCCAATGTACGCCGGGACCGTGTCGATATCCTTGACCGGGAAGGGCAGGTCGTCGACAGGGAAATAACCCGTTTCGAACATGGCGCTGACGCAGCGGACAAGGGTGAATACCGCCACTACATGCTCAAGGAAATCCACGAGCAGCCGGCGGTCATCAAGGCCACCATGGAAGGCCGTCTCACCGACAGCCACGTGCTTGAGCAGGCCCTGGGCACCGACGCCGGGAAACTGCTGGAAAATGTCCGTCACGTCCAGATTATCGCCTGCGGTACCAGCTACCACGCCGGCATGGTGGCCCGTTACTGGATCGAGGAACTGGCGGGTGTTCCCTGCTCGGTGGAAGTGGCTTCCGAGTTTCGCTACCGCAAGCACGTGATCCAGCAGGACACCCTGTTCCTCTGCATCTCCCAGTCTGGCGAAACCGCCGATACCCTGGCGGCCCTGCGCCAGGCCAAGAAGGCGGGGTTCCGTGCTGCGCTGGCGATCTGCAACGTACCGGGCAGTTCGCTGGTGCGGGAATCCGACCTGGTGATCATGACTCAGGCCGGCCCTGAAATCGGCGTGGCCTCTACCAAGGCCTTTACCACCCAGCTCACTGCACTGCTGATCTTCACCCTGGCCCTGGCCCGTCACAACGGCCTGCTTGAAGAAAAGGAAACCGAGATCGTCCAGGCCCTGAAACTGGTACCTGGCCAGGTCGCCGATGTGCTCGCGCTGGACGAGGCCATTGCCGAGTTGAGCGAAGGCTTCGTGGACAAGAATCACAGCCTGTTCCTGGGCCGTGGCTCCCAGTTTCCGGTGGCCCTGGAAGGCGCCCTGAAACTGAAAGAAATTTCCTACATCCACGCCGAGGCCTACCCGGCCGGTGAGCTCAAGCACGGCCCCCTGGCGCTGGTGGACAGCGAAATGCCCGTGGTCACCGTTGCCCCCAACAATGACCTGGTGGAAAAGCTCAAATCCAATCTGGAAGAAGTCCGCGCCCGGGGCGGCGAGCTGTTCGTCTTCGCTGATCGCGATGCGGACGTGAAGTCCGAGGACGGCATCCACGTCATGCAGATCCCGTCAGTTCACCCGATCACGGCACCCATTGTCTTCACCGTCCCGCTGCAGCTGCTGTCCTACCACGTGGCTGTGCTGAAGGGCACGGATGTAGACCAGCCCAGGAACCTGGCGAAAAGTGTGACGGTGGAATAAGTCAGTGGTATAAATTTCGTAGGATGTGGGATCATAATATAGTTGGTAACTTAATAATAAAGTCGGTAACTTCGTAATAAAGTTGGTAACTACCGAGCGTTGTGGCAAAGTCGGGTCATTCTTCTCAGGAATCTAGGGAATGACCGACTATAAGCTCGACAACCGTGCCAAGAAGTGGATCAAAGAAGGGCGAGGCAAGGGAAGTGGTAAGGACTACCGCCCCTGGCTCACTGTCAGAGATTTACCCTCCCAAGGCCGTTCACATCGAGTAATGGGCCATCTGACTCAACGTACCCATCACTTTCTCTCTGACCTGGAGCTGGCGACTTTCTTGTTGCTTGAATGGAACTCAACGGTCAGTGACATCCGGGAGCAATTTCCCCTCCACGTAGAAGACACACTCCGCCTAGCTGAAGAAGCCAACATACGGCACCCGGAAATCGGTGGATATACACAAGTCATGTCCACCGATTTCGTTGTTGATTTCTCGGCCTCCTCCGGGGCACGGCGAATGGCCATTCAGGTTAAAAGCTCATCCGATCTAAAAGATTCAAGAACCATCGAGAAGCTGGAGCTTGAGCGCCGGTACTGGCAGCAGAAAGGCATCTCTTGGTGCCTGGTAACGGAAAAGCAGATCCCGGGAACCGTGGTGAAGAACCTGGAAACGCTCTATGCCGCCAGAGTACAAATTGACAGTCTGGATTCACTCTTCAATGGTCTCCCTGTATATCTGAACTTCCTAGGTGCTCATCCCAATACCAAACTCCCAGAAATAGCGATGTTAGTTGATCAGTCCTATTCTCTGGAGCCGGGCGCTACTCTTTCGCGACTGCGAGCCTTGATGGCTTTAAGGGCACTGACGTTCGATATTTCAATTCCCTGGAGTCAATTGGTGGCTGCAGATCTTCAGGTTGTTGAAGACATAGCATTATTGAGGGCAAGTCATGCTGCGAATCAATGATGTGGCTCAGGTAGGTGAAGAACGATACCGGGTGCTGACAATCTCTGGCAGCTTTTTCACTTGGATCAACATCGATTCAGCCAAAGCCTTTCCAGAAATGGTTACGTTAGCCAACATTGAACAGTGGGCGTTTGATGAATCTCTCAAGCGGGTAGAAGATCCTTTTTCGTATCTCGCGTCTATTGTAGTTCAGCAAGGGACAAAAGCGCAGAAAATACGCGACAACAGATACCAACTGATTGCGCCATTGCTTGTCAACGAGGACATCTATTATCGCAATGGCAGAGGTCCGTTGGTTCAAACCCGAAGTGAGCAAACCAGCACGCCGAGAAAAACGCTTTATAGGCATCTGAGACAGTACTGGCAGCGAGGATCGATACCTAACGCTCTGCTCCCTGATTACAGCAAGTCCGGCGCTAAAGGCCAGAAGAAAAATTCCAGCAAGAAACTGGGTCGCCCTCGAAAAACCTCCCCGGGGACCGGAACAACCGTTGATTCGGCCATTGAGCGGATGTTCCGAATCGTGATTGATCGACACTACGTTAACGATAAGGGGCACACGATGCCCTACGTCCACAGACGATTTACAGATATGTTCGAGACGGCAAATCCCGAAGTGCGTCAAGAAGATTATCCAACGGTTGTTCAACTTCGGTACTTCTACGAACGCGAGTACAAAAAAGCGGATCGGATTCGCTTGCGAGCCAACAGAATTTCCTACCAGAAAGACATTCGCCCTCTGACAGGTACCGCCACAGCGGGTGTTCTTGGACCAGGGTCTCGGTATGAGATCGACGCGACGATTGCCGATATTTACCTGCTATCCGCAGACCGCCAAAGTGTGATTGGCCGCCCGACGTTATACGTGGTGGTCGATGTATTCAGCCGTATGGTGGCTGGTTTTTATGTGGGGCTGGAAAACCCATCCTATGTGACGGCGATGAGTGCGCTGACGACCTCCATGTCTGACAAGACCCCGCTGTGTGGTCGATACGGACTGGAGATTATTGCTGACCAGTGGCCCACCGTCGGGATACCCGATGCAATCCTGGCAGATCGTGGGGAGTTGCTTGGCCATCAAATAGAGTCACTGGAAAAGGCTTTCGGCGTCCGGATCGAAAATACGCCGCCATACCGTGGTGATGCAAAAGGGATAGTCGAACGTTATTTCCGCACGTTGCAAGCCGAATTTAAACCGTTTGCACCGGGTGTAGTTACCGGTACCAGAGTCCGAAAACGTGGCGGTAAAGACTATCGTTTGGATGCAACGCTGACCCTGGATGACTTTACCCGGATCATGTTGGCCTCCATTCTGCACCGGAATCAGTACGCAGTGCTGCCGAAGTATGATCGTGATGCGGATATGCCCAATGATATGGCATTAACACCCCTCAACATTTGGAATTGGGGAATACAAAATCGGACTGGGCGATTGAGGACTGCTTCTGAAGAAGCTCTACGAATTGCTTTGCTGCCGAGGCAAAAGGCCTATTTGTCCGATTTGGGTGTGAGCTGTTTTGGTGCTTACTACACATCCAAGGAGTTATTGGCATCCGGTTGGCTGCATCGCAACGGAGAACGCAGGGTAACCAACTTATATGCCGCCTATGATCCAGCAGTCGCTGACAATATCTATCTTTTCCCCGAAGACGGCAGCTCGGAATACTGGGTGTGCTCTCTGACAGATCGTTCGCGCCAGTATCGAGATAAGTCGATGTGGGAACTGTGGGCCAGTCAGGAACAGCAGCGGCAAGCTGCCAGCACCGCAAAGGTTGCTGAAACTACAAGCAAGCGAAACCTTGAAAATCTGATCAGCCAAACAATCAAGGACGCTGAACGTTCACGTCCTACGGTCTTTAAACAATCCAAAGCAGAGACAGTCAGGGGTATACGCGACAGTCGAAAGCAGGAGCGGGATGCTCAGAGGATCGAACAAACGAAAGCACGGCAGCCTGACAAGACCAAACCAAAGTCTGAGGTAACCTACCTACAGGGTAAGCCGGATGACGGCGCTTTCCCTGACTTTATCGACGAGCTGTTTGGAGACGACGAATGACCCTACCCTCAGGCATGGTGAGTGCTGTTTACCAGGAAACGGGCGTTCCGAGCTACCAGGGAAACCCGTTCATCGAGGCGTTGCCACCTATCCTTGAGCGCAAGCAGCTTAGAGACGGGCTTGGCGGAAGCATAGAACTCCGACCGGCTGACATCTATCTCGATGGCGAGACCAGAATACATATTATCTCTCATCTTCTGGATGGCTTCTTTCAGCCGTTAGCGCGACACGTAGAACTGGAATCCAAGATCTCGATCATGCTGCGTCAGGGTTATGTTGGAAGAAACCTGGCCACCGGAGATCTCTCGACCCACATCCAGAATGGGTACGAGCGCATCATGCAGGGAAATTTGTCAGCATTCCGGTTTGACCATGTTGAATCGACAGCGAAAAGCCTGGCGTTTATCGGGTGTTCTGGTTCTGGAAAGACCAGTTCACTTAATCGAATTTTAGCAACCTACCCGCAGTTGATACACCACCCAGAGCATAACTTCACACAAATCGTATTTTTGAAAATTGACTGCCCGCACGATGGCTCCCTCAAGAGCCTGTGCCACAATTTTTTCCGGGAAATTGATTCCGTTTTAGCCACAAACTACGTCAAGCGCTACGCTGAAAAGCGTCATGGTGTAGAAACACTGATTGCCGTGATGTCGCATTTGGCAAATACCCACGCTATCGGGCTGTTGGTGATTGATGAGATTCAACATTTGAGTATTCGGGCATCAGGTGGTGCTGAAAAAATGTTAAATTTTTTCGTGACCTTGGTGAATGAAATCTCTATCCCGGTTGTAATGGTCGGCACACCAAAAGCCAGACCAATATTTGAAATGGACCTGCGCTCTGCACGTCGTGGCGCCGGGTTTGGCTCTATATTATGGGAGCCACTGGGAAAGCCAGCAGTTGGCGGAAATATACTGCGTACCGAATGGGGCGCGTTCACGAGCAAGCTCTGGAAATACCAGTGGCTGACTAAGGCCAGTGAGGAGATCGACGACGAAATAAGAGATCTGTGGTTTGATCTTTCTCAAGGCATCATGGACGTTGTGATCAAGTTGTTTGTGCTTTCACAAATACGTGCGGTGGTGACGGGTACGGAACGGATTACGGCCAACATTCTGAAAGCGGTCTATCAAGACGAGCTAAAACCAATTCATCCAATGATGGAAGCGTTGCGATCCGGCGACCCCAGCAAAATTGCCCGCTATTCTGATCTCACGATTCCTGATATTGATAAGAAGATCCTGGAGCTCAGTAATCTATTGGAATCGAGCAAAGGCCATATTCGAAAATCAGTTCGTTACGGTGGCAACGACCAGGCAATCAGGCTGCACAATATGCTGGTTGATATGGGCTACGAGTCGGATTTATTGGAACCCCTGATTGAGAGAGCGTTTGAGCAACACCCTGAATTACAAATAAAAGATCTGATGCCCCTCATCCTGAGCTGGTATCAGTTTTCAGAGCAGTCGTCACAGGCGAAAAAGCAACGGAAGCCCAAATCGATCAAGGCAAAAGACTGGCATACACTCGACTCAGATGATCTTCGGTTTATGCACTCTCAGGCCGCCAACGAGGAGCAGATGTTGGAGGCTGTTCAGCAATCCGGCTTGGTGTTTAAGACTGATCGGTGGCTAACTTCTGGCGAGTAGGCGATAAGTCCGTATGCTGAATTTTCCGAATCCCTACCCCGAAGAATTGCTATATAGCACATTAGCCAGGGCAGGTATTCGGCATGGGATTCTTAGCCCCAAGCAGTTGTTGGACGAAATCTATGGCAACCGCAAAGTTATAGCAACTTTGGATCTACCCAATCAGCTGGAAAAGGTTGTGCGCTGGTTGCCACAGGGCTATGACCTGGAAACCATAGCGTACCGGCACACCCTGTTCCCCTTGTATGCCCCGTTCATCCCCGAAGAGCGCCGCAAACGTTGTCTGAAATGGATATCTGGCGAATCTCAGGGTGCAGTCCACCTCGCGATGGGCGTGGCAGCTTCAATTGTGAAGGCGCCGGGCCACATTCGGTACTGCCCAGGGTGTCTCAAAGAGCAAAAACACTCTGTTGGCGAATATTTCTGGCAACGTGATTGGCAAGTGGCCGGGGTGGAGTGCTGTGAAAGGCATGGAGCGTTGCTGAATACTGCTTTTATCAGACCTCTGAAAGATCGCCACCGTTACCATGCAGCGTCGCCTGACGCATGCCCGTTGTTTCCCCAAAAGCCAGTTTGTGACGAATCAGTGAGGATTCTGGATCAAATCCGACAGCTACTGTTGCAAAGGCCGACTATTTCTCCGAGCTTTGAGCAGTGGACAGCTCATTACCGTTGCCTGGCTCGACAGTATGGCTTTATCCGCGGGCATTCCCAAATTGACCATAGCGCTATCCTTGAGGCCGTGTCAGTTAAATGGTCGTCAAAATTTTTTAGACGGTATGGATTGGGAATAGAAGGTCAAGCAGGCAATTTGTGGCTGCAGGCCATATTCCGAAAACACAGGAAATCTTTTAGTTACCTCCAGCACATCATTGTTCACGAAGCGCTGTTGCCGGAGTACTGGCGTATTGGTGATGTTATTGACTGTGTTAGGAATTTACCTGTGCAATCAGCGGTGGCGATACCTGCAAGAGCAAATGTTGAAGCCACACCTGATTTAACAGAAGATCAGCAGGAGTGGTTGAAAGCACTGGAGGAGTGGCCACCGAAAGCAGCGAGGGCTGCCAAGCCGGCGCTCTATGCAAGGCTGTACCGATCCGAACTACTTTGGCTGAAACAGGTAAATCGTGACCAACGACGAGCAAGAACAGTAAGCAGAAAGCCGCGAGTCGACTGGGAACAGCGGGATCAGCATTACTTGGTAAAATTGCGAGAAGTACTCCGGTTTATACGAGCAGGTACGTCTGGGCCCCGGCAGTCCCGAACCTACCTCCTGCAACGGTTGGGGAAGAGCTCTACCCTGGAAAAGAGACTCCACCTGTTACCGCGAACCAGGCGGCTTCTGTTGCGTTATTCTGAGAGCGTTGCTCAATATCAGGTGCGTCGGTTGCAGAACGCGTGGTACGAAACCCAGCAGAATTTTGACCACCCGCCACGTTGGCGATTGTTGCGTTGCGCCGGACTCAGTGAAGAACGACTTACCAATGAAGCACGGGACTATCTAAATGGCCTCGAAAAAAGCTCCACTGCGTATCAAGAGAATCAGGGATAACAGTCGGATTAAAGAAATCGGTTTAATGTATCGACGTGTGGGTGGCTCAGACTGGCGTATCAATATCAGTCTGGACCCAGGCCAGCACAAAAAGAATTTCGCTATTTCGCAGCTGACGGTGCTGGCCAGGCGACGGGTTTTGAATGCGACGGAGCATTTCAAGCCAGCCGGGTATCCAGCAACGGCACATGTAGACGATGCAACTACGTGGTCGCATCGCAGAATAAGTGAATGTCCGATCAAGAACGTCAGTGAGCAGGAAGATCAGGATCAGTGGTGTTTCAGTTTTGAATCCGAAGGTATCGAGTTTTTCTTGCCCCAAATAGAGCTGGCCCGTGTGCTCTTTTTTCACAGCGCCTACATGACCCGACTCGCGATGCTTCCCAATGGATTGAGCGAAGAATTCGATATCCAGTCGGGCGATGAGCCAGACACAACAGAAATTCATATCCTGCCTACCAGCACACTCCCGTTGAAAGCGCGAGGGGATCACGAACAGCGCAGAGTGTTGGCCTGGATCCTGCTGGATGAAGAAACTCGAAATTCCTTCAGCAGCATCGCCCAAAACCAATTAAAAGAGGGTGAAGAGTCAAATGGCCATAGACGTTGGAAGTTTCGATTTGATCCTCCGGCATTGGCAAACGTGGAGCTCACGATGCGGGGGCAGTTTCAAAAGGAATCGCGGACATTCTTTGTTTATGAGATCGACAGTGTTGAGAACTTGACCGTTCAGAGTTCTACAACGGTTGAGTTTTTTGATCCCAGGTTTGCAGAACAGCAGGCAAGTAAGGGCGCGGCTGCTCAGGGAGCCTCAGCGCCTGTAACTGAGCCACTGATTGATGACGATGAGCTGCCTTCGCTGGATTCGGAGGAATACATTCTTGATGTTCCACCGGTCAAACTTTCATTCTCCCAGCCGGTTATGACGACTCGCAAAGCCTATAATGGCCGTCGTCGTTCTGGTGCGGAAAAAAGTGAGGAAACAGAGAGCGAGACAGGTGACGACCAAACAGACGTCAGTACAGACGAGCCGACAATCCGGGGTCAGTTACCGGCTGCCGGGTTTGACGCCATTGACGATCAAAGTGATGATTTGCATTTGTACGCTCGTAAATTTGAGGCATTTTCCGCCATGGTTGAACTGTTGAAAACAAAGGAGTGTCGGCACGAGTTTGGGAGTATCAGAAAGTTGCCAGCACTTGCAGGCTACTCGAAACACTTGCTGGAGGATGGTAATCCGCGGTGCATAGCATTTCACCTTTTGACTAAACATGGCCAGAGCTATGCTCTTTTGGAGGTTGATACATCGGATAATAAAAACCGGCTGTCGACGTTGCTTTTAAAGCAACCTTCTCAGCGTTTCGATTGGCAGGCTGAGATAGCTACCATAGAGCAACGTTTACTAGAAAAATCATTGAATTGGCCATCCCCGCACCTCAATTTGGTGTTTTCTCGTCATCACGAACGCATTTCACATCCCAGAACGCCTTCGGGCAACAAAGGACTTTTAGAACCTGGCTCATTGCAACGTTGGGCAGACAGGGTACTAGCAAAGATGGCGTGAGGGTAATTAGTTATCGTGAAATCCTTTGGGCTAATGCGAGTCGACAAAATTTCTAAGCTGACCACTGAGCGGGTTGTCCGCCTTGCATGCCAGTATAAGAGGCTGGGAGAAGCCCTCGTCGGTAAGCGGTATAGCTATCAGCCCCTGGGCCACAGACGCGACACTGGCTGGAAGGATCGTGATCCCAATGCCCGCTCCAACAAAGCACAGTGTGCTTCCGATATCTGGCACCTCCAAAATACGACTGAGAGCAACTCCTGTTTTGTCGGCCAATGATTCCACTTGTCGCCTCAGGAACGTTCTTTGGGTAGCCGGTTGAAGCAAAAGTCGCTCTCCAGCGAGCTCCCTGAAACTGATTGATGATTTTTCCTGTAGCCTATGGCCCGGGTTCAGAACCACAAACAGCGGCTCATTTCCTAACCTGGAAACTGATAAGCCTGACAGGGCGTCTTCATCCAGATCTGCGCGGAGAACCGCAGCATCTAGTTTGCCAGCTTTCAGCGATGCGATATGAAAGAGGGCGTTCCCTTCGTGTAACTCCAGATTGAGCATCGGGCGATTTGCGAGTAAATCAGCCAAGGCTGAAGTGAGTGTTTTGGAGAAGATGGCGCTTGCCGAATAACCGACCCGCAATGTGCCTACCTCGCCGTGTGCAGCTTGCCGCGCAACATTGACGCTTCGGTGGGCTGCATTGAGTATTTTCAGGCTTTCCCCAAGAAAGGCTTCGCCTGCCTTCGTGAGGTGCACGCCCCGGGTGCTTCGCTCAAAAAGTGTAACATCCAGTGTGTCTTCCAGCTTTTTGATGCTTTGGCTCAGCGGCGGCTGGGTAATATGCAATCGTTCGGCAGCTTTCCGGAAGTTAAGCTCCTCTGCAACTGCAACAAAGTGCTTGATCTGTTTTAGCTCGACCATTTCATCCCTCTTTTGAGGTGAGAATACGTTGATTCCTGACCGGGTACTCTGTCAGGTCATGTATCACTGCGATACTAAATCCGACATTCAATTGTGCTCTGCTTGTGAGTAGCTTGTTCCGTTCCAGGCACGACGGAGTAAGCAATGCGTACCGTCTTGATGATAGGTTCGATCGGCTCATTTTTTAACCTGTACCAACTGCAGGCATTGTTTCCGCAGTTGGCAGACCGGTTCGGAACAACCGTTACGGAAGCTGGTTGGTTAAATATGGCATCGCTTCTGGGAATGATGATCACTGCACCGATAACTGGCGCAGCGACAAGACACTCCAATGCTTCAACTGTTCTGGTATTTGGTTTCCTGGCTTTAGCGGCATTTAATGCCTCGATCGCATGGACTACGAATCAATATTTGCTTTTCGTTGTTCGGTTTGCTCAGGGCGTTGTCATTCCATTTCTTTTGACGTCAACCATGAACCTGGTCTCTACTCAACCAGGGCGTTTCGTGCCACTGTACGTGACCGGAACGATTGTGGGCAGCACCTTCAGCCGGTTGTATCCTGGCTGGTCCGTTGATGCAATCGGCTGGGAGCTGGGGTTTCTAAGCTCCGCATGCCTCATGGCACTGTCTGCAATAGCTATTCACCTTTTGCTGAATGTGTCCGGTGCTGAATCAGCGGGCGGCCTGGAGCGGCATCAATCCCCAATGGCATATGCGAAACGTGCGTTTTCCGACAGCACGCTGCTCGTTGCATATCTTGCGGGATTTGCGTTGCTCTTCACACAAAGTGCGGTCTTCACGGTACTTGGTCTCTGGCTGTCTCAAGAGCCTTATTTTTGGGATTCCGAGCGGATTGGAACGCTCTATCTCGCATGCCTACCAGCCCTGTTTTTCGTCCTTGGTGCGCGTTTTTTCCGACGCTACGCGACTGAAGCGGTAATCACCGCTTCACTAATTTTGTTGATATGGGTTTCGCTTTGGATTATCGGCGAAACCGGCATATCTATCATTATTGGCGTTGCGCTGTTCGCCTCGGGAACCTACATGCTCCAGACAGTGACGACTCAACTGTTAAACAACTCGCGCCTCGTACCCGCCGGGGTCGCAACCGGAATATACCTCTCTTTTTACTATCTGGGCGGCGCTATTGGCGCAAGCCTCGCCGCTTACGTATTTGCGATATGGGGTTGGGGTGGAGTGATTATATGTATCGCGATGACTCAGGCATTCATCTTTTGTCTTGTTCTTTTTGTACGATATAGGCCCACCCGGTTGCCATGGAAGACAGGCTCCTGAAAGCATAGAGGTACGGGTGCTAATGGGGCGAATGACCGGGCATTTGTTTCTACCTCTTGACTCTCGTTTATTCTTCACCATAATCTACACCTAACGTAAGGTTTACAGGGAGTCCTGATGAGCATTGGCAATATGAAAATCGGAGAACTGGCGCGCAGGGCGAAAACCAGTCACCGAACCATCCATTACTACGAGCGCCTCGGGCTGATCAGCCCGGTTGCGCGAGAAGGGGCATCTCACCGACTGTACGAAGAAGAAGCCTACGAGCGGCTGGAAAAGATAACCGCACTAAAGCGTCTCGGCCTCTCGCTTGAAGAGATACAAGAGGTGATTGAGCTGTATTTTATGGATGCGGATACCCACCTCCAGGGCAAGAAAAAAGTTCTCGACATTCTGAACAACCAATTGCAGAAAGTTGATGAACAGATCGACGAGTTATCAACCTTCCGAAGTGACCTCATTCGTAACATCCGCCACATGGAGCGGCTTTACGACGAGGCAACGCCGAACAAGTCGGGCTGACGCCCGACGCAAACCTGAACGGGTAGTTTTGCCACAAACCTACAGCTAACGTAAGAAAGAGATATAAAGATGCTACGACATATCCTTCTCACATTTCTGCTTATGTCCAGTGCCATACTCGTGGTCGGACAACTCTATTTAACAATCCCGCTTACTGAAGAAATCGCTGCGGTATTTTCCGCCGAATTTGCGACGGCTGCATGGGCCGCCTCTGCGTTCGGCTTTGCCTACGCCATTGGTTTTCTGATCTGGGGGCCGTTGTCAGATCGACTGGGGCGACTGCAGATCCTAGTCGGCGGGCTCTTGGCGATGACTGTCGTTACGGGTTTGCTCGGCTTTGCCGACAACTTGGCCATGTTTTTAGCGGGTCGTGCGGCCCAGGGGTTTGTCGCATCAAGCTTCCCTCCGGTTGCGCTGTCTCTTGTGAGCGAAGTCTTGCCACAGCGTCGGCGTGCACTGGGGGTTTCCCTCATTAGCTTTGCGTTTCTGGCAGCGGCGCCGCTGGCACAGTTCGTTGCCGTCGGTCTGTCGATGACGCCAACGGTCTTCATGCTTGGCGTGTCACCATTTTACCTGATTTTGGCTGTGGGCTTGTTCCTCACGCTTCCAGCACATTCCAGCGGGGCGCCTATAGCGGCGCAGGCCAATTCGGGAAAAGGGCAAAGCGACGGTCTTTTCGGCAATCCATTGATTGTCGCCGGTTGGGGCGCGGCGCTAACCGTGTTATTCGGGTTTGTGATCTTCCAGGCTGGGACTGCGATGGGCATCGGTGGTGGTTTTGATCCGCAGGTTGTTCGCCTTGTGGGTTTGCCGCCGCTCGCGCTTTGCCTTTTGGCGGCACCCATTTCCCACCGCATTGGGGCGCCTGCGACGGCACGAGCCGGACTGTTGTTGTGCGCCGCCGGGCTTGCATTATCAGGGTTCGGTAGCGCTCTGACCCTGCTAGGGGCAGTACTGGTTTCCGGCGGTGTAGGCCTCGCGGTGCCGGGGCTCATTATTACCCTGTCCAGCGCCGCGTCTGACGCCAATCGGGGTCTGACGCTTTCGCTCTACACCTTCACATTATTCGTAGGTGCAAGCATAGCTTCGCCAGTCGCCACCGTGCTTGCTTCATCCGGTCCCGTATTGGTTTACGGTGTCCCCGCTCTGTTACTTGTGATCGGGGCTGCCGGGCTCACCCTGGCCCTAAGTCGTGTCACGCGACGCTCGGTCGGGATCACCTGAACCATTCACTAACCCATAAAAGGAACGATCATGAATATAACAAAGCAAGCTTCACCACTTTTGCTGTCGTTGCTCCCGGAAGACTTTACCCCGGTGAGCAAGTCGCGGGTCGAAATGGATGGCCGCCCGGTTATCCACTCCCGGGCTGAGCGAAGTGACGGCGTTCACAGTGGCCTTGGGGGCGAGCATATTTCCATCGTAGAGGGTGAAGATGGGACACTTCTGGGTTTCACGCGAATGACTCGTGAAATGGCACAACCAGCCACTCTACCATCGGAAGACGTCGCCCGTGATGTTGCCATGCGCTTTCTCGAACGCCATGCTCCGGATCTTTTGAATAAGCACGACATTCACTGGATCGCGCCCCATGATGAGACGATCACCGTTAACAACCGAGAGAGTGAGCAAACACTGACGCTGACTGGCATGAAAGTAAAGATGCGTTCGACGAAGCCGGATCAACTCTGGTTCTGGGTGATTGTCGGCCCGAATAAAGAGGTGATGGTGTTTGAACGGGATATTTTCTGGGTAACCATGCCTGGGCATAGACGAACTGAGAAGTGGCTGCACGACAGCTGGCTTGCGGAGAAACAACAGAATCCATCACCGGGCGAGCACTGAAAAGTCTGAAAAGCAACGTTCACATGGCCACAGTTTCGGTGGCTTCAGGTGTTGTTGCTTTTTGCTGCCCTCAGCTACCAGTATGCGGTCGGATACTGGTAGCTGGGGGTAGGACGAAATTGATCTGGTTGTGATCTAAGGAAAAATGATGGAAATACTACTTAGTGCTCGATGCGAGGCGGACGCCTAAGGTTATAAACAAACCGCCAAGACCTCGATTCACCCACTGCCCAACCTGTCTTTTTTTCCTGAAAAGTGCTCCCAGGCGCGCGCCAACCATAACCAAAACAGGATCAATGAAACCCGCAATGAGAATTATCAAACACCCATGTAGAAACAGCTGGGCACCGGAAGAGCCTGCTCCCTCAACAACAAACTGCGGCAAAAACGCTAGAAAAAAGATCGCCACCTTTGGGTTAAGTGCCGCAATTAACACGCCTTGCCAATAGACCGGATAGCTGTTTTTATTATTTGGCGCCTCATCTGACGCAGGCGAGTCTTCACGTGAAATCAACATTTTGACCCCAAGCCATATCAAATAAGCAGCACCTAGCCATTTAACAATTGAAAAGGCCAGAGCCGATGCTGCGAGAATTGCCGAGAGGCCAACGGCAGCCATGACGACATGCAGTCCACCGCCTGTCCAGGTACCAAACATCGCCGCAAAACCCTGTCGACGTCCATTGCGCAGGGTCTGCCCCAAAATGAAGGCACTTTCTGGCCCGGGGGAAAGGTTCAAAAGAACTGCCGCCGACAAAAATGTCACCCAGTGAATGTAGTTGCCCCCGCTAAACCGGACACCACCTCATTCGTTTGATGCCAGTTCCGCCCGGTACTCCCAGGGCGATTTC
>NZ_JAKZAH010000059.1 GCF_023156245.1 Marinobacter bryozoorum | reverse complement strand
AATGGTCAGTCAATGCCACGCACAGCCGGACAACATCGCGTGCCCGCTCATTGCTTCGTTACATGAGGGAGGTATTGTGACAAGAAGCCAAGTTGGTTAGCTTCTGAACCAATCGACCCCAGGCCCTGCCTGGGGCGCTTAAACACGCGATGGCTAAATCACCTTAATATGAGGGATGGTGTACCTATGCTGATAGGGAAGCTTGCTTTGGAATCCGGATTTTCCCGCGATACCATCCGGTATTATGAAAGAATGGGCCTTCTTCAGGATAGTGCTTCTTGTAAGCTGCAAAATGGATATACGGACTACCAGCCAGGTGTGCTGGAGCAGCTCATTCACATTAAGCAGCTCAAGGAACTCGGGTTCACTCTCAACGAAATCAAAAGCTTGTTAGAGACTGTAAGTACAGAACCGCAGCCTTGTGCCGACCTGCCCCAAAAGCTGGACAAAAAAATCGCCCAGCTAGATGAGAAGATGCTGTTGATAACGCTCTATCGCGACAAGCTTCTAGCGGTCCGAAAGGCGTGTAACGGAGAATGTGCAAGCGAGGCTGGGCTGCCCGAGTGTTTTGGCTCTCAGTGCTGCTGAGCTTTGCCAATGTCTTTGCACGAGCAGTCGACTGCGCAGCTGGCATTTCTCTGTTTGATCTTCATGTAGGTAAATAGTAATACGCCAGCAACGAGGAAGCCCACCGCTGCTCGCTCAAAATAGATTCCTAGCCCTGCTACGGCAGTAAATCCAAATGCGAGGCCCACTACCGGGATAGCGCAGCAACCGACGCATAGCGCAGCTGTGCTCAAAGCGAGCCGCTTGGGGGTCATCCGACTAAGTATATTTCTCTGCTTCATGTCTGCTCCCTGATCTTATTGGTTGGGAGCACTTTAAACCTTGGAGTACAGTCCACGGTCAAGCTGTTATCGGCTCTCGAATAAGCCATGTAGGAACCCACCTGACGTAAGCCACCATTCCAAACAGTTCAACCAGTGATTGAAGGACAATTACAACGGCGACTAGACTCCAGGCGTCCGGCAAGGAAAGTGCGAGCGGTAGCACGACAAAGGAGTTCCGGGTGCCAAGGCTGAAAGTCAGTGTGCGTCCGGCACGGGGCTCAAGCACAAAAGCTCTGTTGATCAATTTGCCGGCGGCCCCAGCAGCCAGCAGATACAGCACGAATACCACGACAACCTGCCACAGGATTTGCCCGGACTCTAATACGAGACTTACTTGGGAAGCCGCAATGATAAACACCACCATGGCGAGTAGAGGCACCGGAAACCAGCCTAGACCTTTCACGAAATCCGCAACTTTTTGGCGCTTCCCGGCAGCTTTTTCGGTGAGCCATGCCAGCGCCATCGGCAGCAGAATCAGACCGGCAAAGGCAGACAATAAATGGCTTCCAAAGGTGAGTTCGATCACCAGCTCACCTAGGAACAGCCAGATATAGAATGGCATTAGTAGCAACTGGGTAATTAAGAGGATGGGAGCCGCACTGACGGCGCGAGCCGCGTCACCGCGACCCAGGTGGGCAAAGCTGATAAACCAGTCGGTACAAGGAACCAGCAAGACCAGAAGCACGCCAAGCTTGATTGCGGCGTTGTCTGGCAATAGCAGAAGCAGCACGCCGGAGATTACCGGCATTACTATGAAGTTCCCCACCAGTAGCGCCGCTAGGAATCGCTTATCGCGCAAAGCTATGGCCATGTTCGCAAACGGTACTTGTGTAAAGGTTGCATAGAGAAGGCCAGCCATAAGTGGCCAAATCAATATCTCCCAACTGGCGGCGGTCTTCGGCAGTGTGTAGCCCATGGTCATCCCCACCAGGATAGCGGTGAGGTATATCCAGGCCTGTTGCCGTTCGATCGTGTCACGCATTCAGGGTCTTCCTTCTGCCAATCGGAGCGTCGTAAAAGAGAGGGACCTTTAAAAATTAGGAGGCAGTGTAAAGGGTCAGGGCTTTTTATGTGAGTCGGCCATCGCTTTTGCTAGCGATAGTCGGCTTCCAGTTATGGGGCAATAGCTCATTGATCGCGCTGTGGGCTTCCCCGGTCCACTGAATGTTCGCTTTTGTTTACGACTGAAGGAGCCTGATCGAAACCCGAAGGTGTTCATCAACCGGATCTGCCAGCGTCTGCAACATCCAGCGACCAAGGAGCCAAGTTACGCATTTAGATCTCAATACTCTCGGCTATCTCCAGAGCATCCTCAACCTCCACACCAAGGTACCGCACGGTGCTCGACATATTCGTGTGTCCCAACAGCAACTGAACGGCTCGAAGATTTTTGGTCTTCTTGTAGATCAATGTCGCTTTGCTGCGTCTCATTGAATGGGTTGCGTAGACTGAAGGGTCAAGTCCGATGCTGGTAATCCACTTTTTGACAAGACGGGCGTATTGGTGAGTAGTGATATGGTCGAACTTTCGCATCCGGCTCGGCCACAAATAATCCATACCCGAAAGTCCGCGCAACTCGATCCATGCCTCGACCGATTCGCGCGTCTTTTTGGTTATCTCAAACTGAACAGGCTGACTAGTCTTCTGCTGGATGACTTGCGCCCGGTCCAGAACCTCACCGTTTCTGGAAATATCTCGAACCAATAGCTTTACCAGATCGCAGGATCGGAGTTTGCAGTCAATTGCCATGTTGAACATCGCCAGCTCGCGGATGTTCTCTGCAATCTCCAACCGAATCCGGATAGCCCATATTTGTTCGAGTTTGAGCGGCAGCTTCTGGCCAACGAGCTTTCCCTTGTTCCAGGGAGCTTTGCTGATAGGAAATGTCATGACGTGGCCCTCTTTGGAGGGTAAAGGCCTTTAAGTATGGTTCAGAATATTGTTTTCTGCTGGCCAGCCAGGTCGCAAAGCGAACATTCAGTTGGCGCGGTAATGCCTAATCACGTGCGCCGTAGGCGTCACCTGAATTTACTTGTTAAGCGAATTCTAGAACTAGCTCCTTTCCACTTTCATAAAGTGTTTCCAAGTCATCATTCCATAAGTCATCATTTTTCAAAGCAGCAATAAGTCCAATAAAACTTCTATCGCTAAGCACTACTGTAGAGGTAGTTGCGGCATAAATTGCTTTTGGTTGACACTCAGCAAGAATGCCCTCGACAAGACTGATCAATCGGTTCTTTGATTGAGTTCTATCATTAGACTTGTAAGTAGAATACCGCTCCCAAGCCATTTCAATCGATTCAGCAATCTGACTACCAATTTCAAATCTCTTCAATACAAGTCGCTCTTGGTTGTTTAGGCCTACAACATCGATACTATTCTTCCCGAGCTGGGTAAGGCCTCGCATTCGATAAAATCTAATTGCCAAATGTTCTCTAGGATCGTTAACATAAGGATTCAATATAGGCTCGGAAATCACATCATGAGTGCCTTTGGAACCATTGCACTTCTTACAGGCAGGCAATAGGTTTTCCCAAGTTACAACCTTATCGGGATTATGCTTTTTGTCCTCAAAATGTTCGACCTCCATATACTTGCTTTCTTCTGTTAAGTCACATTCACAATACGAACATTTTCCAAAGCTAGACCTGAGCAAAGGCTCCTTAATGTGCTCAATATTCCATACGGAAAATCCACTTCTGGTGTATTCTTCAGTTAGCTCTTTAACCTTATCGCCTGTTAAAAAAAGAGGCTTTGGAAATCTTTCTAACTTGATCATGCCTCACCTTTAACTGCTGCCAGCTGAAATTTTAACAACTTCTTTAAATGGTTTTCTGGATGAAGCATTAGTTCTAGCTCTTGAAACGCTGCTAGAGATTTTGCATAGTCATCACTATCGATTGCAGCTTCAAAATCTGACATCAATTGATGATAGGTGTCAGTACGCGTATCTGACATTCCCATAACGTCGGTGAGCACCTCCTCTACAGTCCAACCTTGGAATCCATAAGAGCCTCCATTTAATTGTCTTCTGTACACGTCCCCCTCATTCTCGGCTAACGCTATAATTTCATTGGGTTTCGCATTTTGCAGAATATGAGGACTATGGGTAGAGGTAATAAATTGAATTTTTGGAAAAACTTTAATCAACATATTAGAAATCTTAGACTGCCACTCAGGATGCAAATGGAGCTCAAGTTCATCAATCAGAATAATTCCGTCAAATTCATCAGCTTTAATGCAGGGGTCTTTAAATCGAAATTCGATATCCTTAATTATTCCGAAAACAATCGATAGACAAGATTTAAATCCTGACGATAGGTATTCGTAATATATATCGCCGGCTGGAGAATTTACCATTATCTCATTAGAAGAAGCGAGGACCGTTTTGAAACTAAAATCTACTCTTAGCAATGTAAAAGCTTTTTTGGCTATTTCTAGGTTATGCAACTGCTCGGCCGTCAATGCCCCTTCATGAGCTGAATAAAGGTATCGGTTCACAAACCAATTTTTGACCTCATTTATATTCACGCCAGATTTCGCCTCTTGAAAAGAAGTCTGGGCGTTCTTATCGGCATCTCTGGCAACTGCTTGTAGTGGTTGATATTGGAATGTTCTAGTGACTTTTAGCGACAGCAATTTTTCTGCATATTGATGCAGGCCATTGATGTTTGAGCTTTTATTTGGCTCAAAATCAACGATTTGGACATTCGACTGATGGTTCCCACCATCTACTTCAACAGTTGCCGTAAAAGTTCCCCGCTCACTCGAAGCGCTTCTCTTTAGAATATTCGTACTACTAGCCGAAAATGAATGAGCAACACATTCAAGTACGGTAGTTTTTCCAATACCATTTGGGCCACAGATAAAATTCATATGGTCATCAAAATCGATATGTAGATTTCTAATTCCACCAATTCCTTCAATATCTATCGATTTAATTTTCATACTAGTCCCGATAGCCTGAGTGTAATTCACTTAACGCCCGCATTTTGGCTGGTTTGGAGCGCAGCGGAAAACCAGTCCGACAAAATGCGTTTGTTAACTTTTCTTTGTATAATGCTTATCAAACTCTTTCTGGATGTTCGGATTATAAAATGTCTTCTTTCCACCATTTGGATTTTTCGGGTTCAGAAGCCGCTCGTACGCAAACTTCTTGTCTGTTTCCAATTTTTTTCTGATTTTGTGATATTTTGCATTCATCTTAAAATCAGAATACCGCTTGGACAAGCGCGTACTAAGAATATCGTAATCCCACGGGTACTTATCCGAAAAATCTTCTTCTGATAGATAAACTGCGGTGGCACTTGGGTCATTAGTGACCTGAACAGGTAGACCAGATGTGCTCTTAACCTTCTGAAATTTGACATCAATTCTCAGAGTCAAGTTGTAATCGCCTACATCTTCGGTGCTGTCGTACCCTTCTTCTGACTTTTTAATGTACTCTAAAAATTTTCGTTCACTCGAATTGAGCGAAACTCCGGGGGCTTCATTGAAATTTCGAAAGAAAGATAGTGGCATGAGGTAAAAATTATACCCTGATAGAACATCTCCAAACCAAGTGGATACAAGATGAAGGTAGTTTTGCATTGATGCACTACCTAGTTCTTGAATCTTTAGAGACAAGAGCAAGTCGTCATTTACAAAATGTATTGAATTATCCCTAATCTCAGTAAGCGCGACCAGGTTGTCATATACCGCTTTGTTTATCTTTACGCCATAATCCTTGGTAGCGATTCGATAGGCTTCAAAGAGATTAATTGAAAGAGGGTTTCCAGAGCGATTAGTTTTTGGCCTCTTAACGGTAGATTTTTTTCCACTTTTTAGCGTTCTGTATTCCATTGCATAAAGCGAAGCCACTTTATTACTGGCCAAATTAAGAACTTTTGCTTTTAACAGTAACTCCCAAGAGTTAATACACAGAACAGAGAAGGTTTCCTCGCGATATTTGAAGTCAGGCTTATTGTAAATCTCTATCGCAGACAACATTGCCGCGATAGACTTTTCAAGCATTGATCGAGATCGTGACTTCATGAAGCTACCTTGGGCAGGTTAACATCTAAGCATTTAATGGTCGTGCGCAGCATGATTATTAAATGTCTGTTGGACTAAGTGGCCGGCACCGAAGCTGTCGGGCGACGTACAAGGATAAAGTAGTCGGGAGGCAGGGCTCGGAACGGTGAGACTGGCTGCCGAAGGATGAGCACCAGTGAACAGTAGCCGGGTTATATCCATCATTGGCCGATTCCTTATTGTGATTTAGCTCAGACTACCCCGCAGATGCTGCTATTTCCAGTCTCGGGCCGCACACCGGCCCAGCTCACAAGGACCTGTAAGCGGTCACCCGCCAGATCAGGAGCAGCGGAGGCTAGCCGGTTGGCACCGCCACTATCCTGAAGCGCGGGATCTGACGAACCATGTGAACCATGATCTGCTCCCCAGTAACTGAACCACTCACAGCTTCGTGTTCGTCAATTGAGAAAAGTTACCAGCCGATCTCGGCATTGTAAAAAGGCCCGCTTTCCAATGGGCGCGTAAATCTTATAAACAAGAGACTGCTAATGTTCGCTCTTGTTTAGTACCGGACCTTTCGGCTGAACCCGTCAATGACCCGGACAATCTGCCTTCGTGCAGTGCGCTCAGTCCGCTGGAAGCTCTTCGATTTCCGCAACGGGTTTCAGGTCCTGGGTGCTCCTGACCGGTTCACAAATCAGTGGCGTCGGTATGTGCGTCTTCATCAAATGCACGAACGCATCGGTGTGGTGAAAATCCGGATCCAGCCACAGATCAAAGTCCTGTGGCCTCAGCATCAGAGGAATGCTCTTCGGATGAATGTGACTGAACCGTGGGTGCGGTGGCAGTGTGATAACGGTGAACGAGCTCACCTGTTCCTCGCCAAAGTGCCAGGATTGCCATAACCCGGCCAGGGCCGTGGCTTCCCCCTTGGGGTGAATATTATAGACCTGCTTCCCTTGCCACTCGTGGAAAGCGCTGACCGGGACAATACAGCGATGGGAGGGATAGACCTTCTTCCAGAGCGGGCTGGAAGTGAGCCGGTCGCTGCGTGCATTGAAGGTGTGGAATTTCGGGTTTGGCCGGTAGCCATGCCCCTCTGGACGGGGCTCGATCAGCAACGACCAGATACCGGGCTCCAGATAACGGTCACCACCCGCCTCCATCACGAATTCGCCGATACCGCCAGGTGGCACATTCAGCTGGGGGCGCGGCGCAATACCTGGCAGGCCAAGCTGCCCCATTAGCTCCTGGACCTCAGGCGAATCCGTTACATTGTAGCGACCACACATGGACAGCCCCCCTGAATCCATCAGCCCCGTTTAGTGAATGTAGTCGAGGCAACATACCTCACACGCAGACAACAACCAAAGGCTGAACCACCAGTTGTCGTCGCCCGTAGCTGAGTGACTGCCGCACATTCTCTGGCCCGCCTGGTACCGATCAACTCACCGGTGGCAACTGGTGCCAGTCGGTCGTGTACGCCGGTGACAAGCGTGAACGTCGCATTGCATAGGCCTTGTTACCTGCCTGTCTTGCGGTGGTCAGGGCACCCCGGGATTGTCGGTTGACCTGATCCATCAACGCCATCAGCCGCTCGGAGCGGGCACTACCCCCAGGCTCAGCAGGCTCTGGTCCAAACAGATCCGTTTGTCGTGACAACGTAGTCACCTGGTCTCCGACCTCTTTCGGCGGGCCATGGGTAATCAGCGCATCGGTATCGTCTGGAATGACCCGCCAACGCTCCCGTAACGGCTCACCACGCGGCAGCATAAAGGCCCAGTCATAGAAATAAAAAAAAAGCAGACCAGTAACTTACTGATCTGCCTTTCTTTTATATAGTAGCGGGGGCTGGATTCGAACCAACGACGATTATGAGCCCGACGGACTTTATCCCAGGCACTGTCAGTACAGGTAAACCGCCTGGAACCCGGCCACCTCAGCACCCTGACCATCCCGGAACACCAGTGCGTCGCCGTCTACTGTCCAGGTCTCCGTGTTCTTCAGCGCCTCAAGCATTACCGCCTCCTGTTGCATCACTTCACGACAGGCCATCAACGTGGTGACCAGGTTCCGGAACCTGAGTTGATCACCATCCAACTGGTAACTGCCGGCCAGGTTGTTGCACCCGGTTGAGCCTGCAAGGCGCTGATTCTTCTGGTGCAGGACCAGGTGTGGCTCCCGGTGCCCCTCGATAACGGTTACTCCGGAATCCCCCAGGCTCACCAGCTTCCAGTAAGTGTTCAACAATGGCTGATCCGGAACCGATCGGCCGGTTGCGCACCCCGCCAAGACGGCAAACAACAACAGCAACGCCGCGCTTCTGACAACTCCCTCAATCATGCAGTTCTCCTGACCCGATCCTGTGAACGCTGAAATGTTCTACGATGCCCCGGAATCTTATCACCCTTTGGAACAGCTGCACTCACAGGCCGATTGGAGGTAAGGGTTATCCTCAACAAGAAAATCTTGAAATAGCCGTTGACAGCACCCCACCGAATCCTTAATATACGCACCACGTTGAGCGGTGAAGCAAACAGAAAACACTGCTAAAACAAAAAGTTAACCAGAACTTTTTGTGATGACGACAAGTTTGATGCGGGGTGGAGCAGTCTGGTAGCTCGTCGGGCTCATAACCCGAAGGTCGTTGGTTCGAATCCAGCCCCCGCTACCATATAATAGAAAGGCAGATCAGTAACTTACTGGTCTGCCTTTTTTGCGTTCGGGGCGGCCAAATTCCCCTGTGACGTATATGTGACACATATGTGCCAATACCTGTGACATCCTATTTTGATGGTTGGGTGAGATTGACCGTAAGTCTTTCTGTGTCACACGCCAAATAACCCCTCAGCGGACGGCTCGGTCACCCCTCATTCAGCAATCCCCTCCCTGGAATTACCCCTGCTATCTTTAATTGCTACCTATTGGTCTTCCTGAAACTCCAGCAGATCTCTGACCTCACATTTGAATAGTTTGCAGAGTTTGTCTAGCGCATCAAGATCGATCCTTTGAGCGGTCTCTTTGTACAGCAGAGTCACCGTGTTGCGATTCAGGCCGGTCTCTCGCGCCACATCCACGATCTTCATTTTGTGCTCGCCCATAATGCGGGCCAGGTGGCATCGAATCATCTCTAATTTATCCTTAATGGAAAAATATCATCCAGAATGGCAAAAAGCGCTTGCAAATGTTCTTTTGTTGCATAAAATGTCATTTAGGATGGCATTCTGATATAGGGGATGTCTTTTGTTGATCTAGCGTATCGCAACGGAAGGAATTTTTCGATGGAAAACTCTTACACCTATCTGACCACTGAAGAACTGGCTGGTCGAATCAAATATGACTGCCGGACCATTCGCCAGTGTCTGAAAGACACTGTTCTCCTCGAGGGCAAGCACTACATCAAGCCGTTCGGCCGCCGCAAGATTCTTTTTCTTTGGGAGGAAGTTGAAAAGGAAATGTTAGACGGTGCCCGGGAGCATGAGCTTTTGGCAATTCCTATGGCGAACGGGGTAGTTTGTCATGGGTAAGGTGAGAGCAAGGAAAGAGACGGGAAAGCTGTATTTGGACTTTATGTACGCAGGTCACCGGTGTCGGGAACAAACGGCATTGCCTGACACGCCTGTAAACCGCAAACGTGTAAATGCACTTTTACAGAAAGTTGAGGCCATGATTCTCTTGGGTGATTTCAACTATGCGGAGTATTTCCCTGATAGTCGTAACCTCAAGAAGGTCCAAGCCAACCAGGCAGATGCTGGGGTTGGCAGCACCTCAGAAAATGGCCAAGCATCTGATACTCCTCTGTTCACAGAATTCGCGGACCAGTGGTTCCTCGAATCCAGAATCCAGTGGCGGAACTCCCACACTCGTAATGTGGAATCCATTCTGGCCAGTTCTCTGAAGCCAGCTTTCAAGGGTAAACGGGTAGGCGAGATTTCCAAGCCGGATATTCTGGCCGCTCGTAACAAGATGGCTCGGAGGAAAGGAAGAGGAGCGAGTGGTTTGATGGCCCCAAAAACCATCAACAGCCACATGACCATTCTGCGTATGATTCTAACGGAAGCGGCTGAGCGATTTGACTTTACGAATCCCTATCTGAACATCAAACCGCTCAAGCAGCAGAAGGTACACATCGAGCCTTTCTCCCTGAATGAGGTAGAGATGATTCTCGAAACGGTCAGAGAGGATTACCACAACTATTACCTGGTGCGTTTTTACACCGGCATGCGAACGGGGGAGGTTGATGGCCTCAAGTGGGAGCACGTGGATTTCGAAAAGCGGGAAATCCTGATACGTGAAACACTTATCCACGGCCAAACCGAGTACACAAAAACGGACGGTTCTCAACGGGAAATTCCCATGTTCGGCCCCGTCTATCAGGCACTCAAATCCCAGTACGAGGCGACGGGCAAGCTCAGCAAGTTTGTATTCTGTAACCGGCTGGGAGAGCCACTAGACCACAATAACGTGACCAAGCGTGTTTGGTACCCGCTGTTGGAGCACCTCAAGCTGAAGAAACGCAGGCCCTATCAGACCCGGCACACGGCAGCGACGCTATTGCTGGCCTCTGGTGAAAATCCGGAATGGGTCGCTCGCACTCTGGGCCATTCCTCAACGGAAATGTTGTTTAAAGTGTATTCACGTTATATCCCCAACCTGACTCGCATGGATGGCAGCGCCTTTGAGCGTCTGATTCAGAGCAGGGTCATCGAAAACGATAAGGAGGCAGGTGATGAAACTGAATGATCTGCGCCCGTTGACCCAGGAAACGTTCAAAGGAACCTACCGACTGACAGGGCGTGTTGCCTGTTTTGATGATGAGGGTATTCCGTATCTGAAACTTCGCTTGAGCAGCTATGCCAGAGATATTGTGGTACTGGCGGTGATCGGCTCTATTGTGATTCCAGAGCATCTGGGACACATGGATCTGGTTGTGGTCAAAGGTCAGGTCTGTGTCGGTGCGGAGGAGAGTGAGATTCTTCTGACCGAAATCCGCCGCCCGTTGCAGGCAGATGTTGCCGGCTTGCCGGCGCTTCAGACTTTGCCACGAACGTTCTGCTCGAAGCCGGAGTCACTGGATCAGCTGGTGGCTGCGGTTCGGTCTCTGCAGTCAGCCCCGTTACAGATGTTCATTAAGCGAGTATTGGAGCGCCGTGACAGGCTGGAAGTTTTCCTGAAAGCTCCGGCGAGCAGGAATTATCATCACAACGAGCCCGGCGGGCTGCTGGCTCACTCCCTGGATGTTGCAAAGAATGTACTGGTCATGACGAAGACCAATGAACCAGACATGCCTCGAGAACTTCAGGAACTCGGTTTCGTCGCTGGATTGTTGCACGATATTGGCAAGACCTACACCTATGATACGTGGGGTAAGCCGACAGCAACCGCAAGGTTGTGCGACCACGCCGACATGACTCTGGAGGCCTGCGCCTACGGCCTGGCTTATCTTGACAAGGTAGACCCTGATGCGGCTCTTGCACTCCGGCACATTTGGACCTGTGCCTCGCCCGGTGCTCGCTACGGTGTCAGCCCTGCGATGACGCTTGCCCGCTATGTTCGGGACGCCGATGCCCAGAGTGCCATGGCTGACAATCAGCGGAAGGCCTATCGAAAGCGCCAGCCAATCGGTTTTGGGCGGCTCGGAAAAAACACATATTGGCGGCCATCGATAGAAGCTCATGGATGAGGCGGATGAAACCACGGTGAGGGGTGTGAGCACGTTGCGGCCACACCCCTTTTTATTCGATGTTGTGTGAGCGCAGCAGCTGGGCTGTGAAGCAGGCATTTACCCGGCAACGGTGCTAAGGTCAGGGAAAATATAGCGTCCAGAGCGAAGAATATGCTGAAAATATACTACCTCCACGGCTTCGCCAGCCGCTTCGATATCACCAGTGACAAGCTCAAAGCGCTCGCCAGGCTTGGTCCTGTGTATGGTCACGACATTGATTACACTCAAATCTCGGAAGACGTCATTGAAGTTAGTCTGGACAAGCTGATGCAAGTGAATCCAGACCTTCTGGTTGGGACCTCGATGGGGGGATGGCTGGCAGGTATTTTGGGCGCTGAGTCCGGCATTCCGTTTGTCGCCATCAATCCGGTGACGGATCCTGCGCATACGCTCAAGCCGAAGATAGAGCCGGGTGTTGATCATCAGGGGCAAGCCTATCAACTGACGGACGAAGTTGTTTCAAGCTACTATCCCTTCACCCACTATGGCAGCGGGCTCGTGTTGCTGGATCAGGGGGATGAATTACTTCCGTGGAACGACACTGTTGTGGCGCTTGGCGACTATTTTCCGGTCCATAGCTTTGCGGGCGGTAGCCACCGTTTTGAGCACATGGAAGAAGCGTTGAGGCTGATTCGGGACCATGTGAAAAATTAATGCCGGAAACAAGGCTGGATGAAAGGACTCATCACCGGACCCATAGGGGGAGTTAAAACCTAGATCCGCTATGCCTTGGCACACAAAGTCTGTCGGGCTCTCTTCCATTTCGTGTGGAATCGGTCGCCAGCTAACGCCTTTTTGAGCCATACTCGCTGATATCTTCTGACCTCCAGCGAACATCTCTATGAATCCGGAACTCTTGTTCACACAAGCCTTGGGTCTGACGTCA
>NZ_JAKZAH010000058.1 GCF_023156245.1 Marinobacter bryozoorum | reverse complement strand
GGACACTCCTTTGCACTAGGTCTATGCCTAGGCCTTTGCTTCTACCAAGGTGTCCGGTTTAAATGGGGGCCACTACAGTGAACAATTGTGTAATCAAACATTTCAGGAATCCTGCTGAGGTAACCTCGTAGTTCGTAACCTACGATACGCTGGGTTCTCGCCGTAGACGATACGAGGAATAAATATTCGAAGTTGATTGAACAGTATTGTTATGCAATTTTAACCTCGATAAACCATTCAGGCTGCATTTCATCGAAGTCTGTCCGAATATTGGACGGCAGGTAACTTGCTGAATCCAAGACGAAAGGCTGCCCATTTACGCGTTTGAACAAAACCCAGTGCCAGAAATTTTTGCCATCCTCCTGATGGTGCTTGATAGATAGCAGTGCTAAATCAGGTAGTTTGCTCCAGGATTCAAAAGCAACTTCGGTGGGAGAAGTCTCAACTCTGGCACTGGACAGCATCCTCCTAACGTATTGAGTGTCAGACCAAAGCGATTTATCTTCAGCATAAATGCCCATGGCATTCGCTCGGGTTTTCATCTCTTGATAGGTTTTTCCCAGGATATTTGCAACAGACGCAATTCCGCACCCTGAAGGTTCTTCTTGTACTACTGGCTTTAGCATCGCTCACTCTTCCTTAATGCGTAATACGGTACAAAAACGATGTGCCTCACGCCCTTCCTTCCGGGACCTGTTAGCGGATGAACCTGGACATCGCATTGGCACTTGGTGTGCTCTCGCTTTTCAGGCCAGCTTTGACACCGGTTCGGTTGCGCTCAGGCTGATTTTGACTGGCCTTCAACTTTCCAGTCAAACTCTCGATCGTTATCTCGATTCCAACGATTGCTTTCACCAAACGATCAGTGAAATCCGCTGGCGCATCATCTACAGCCCAGGGCTGCGCTCGACCTCTTTCATGCTGTGCCGTTAATTGGCACACGTGATCCTTGAGCCAAACAGGGTCCTGTATAACGCGGGCACGGCCTTCGACATGCACCGCCAGATAATTCCAGGTTGGAACAGCGCGCCCGGTTTCTGCTTTGGAGGGATACCATGATGGCGACACGTAAGCATCCGGCCCCTGAAAAATGGCCAGGACTGCCCCATTATTTTCAATTCGTTGCCATGCTGGATTGTTCCGCGCCAGATGGCACTGCAATGTGCCGAGTGAGCTATCATCCTCACTGCTCAAATGAAAAGGAACATGGTTCGCTTCGATACCTTCAGCGTCGGCGATTACAAGGAGCCCGAAGCTATAATCGCGAATATATTGATGGAGCTTTTCGGTATTCTCTTCCTTGAAGTGATCTGGCACGTACATACAACAACTATCTCCTCGCAGATTTTTTGCTCAGCGGGCATCGACGTACACAGTAGCGCCCGATGAATGCCTACTTTTATGACTAAAATACTCTATGGCCATTCCAGAAACTTGCAGACAGTTTCATATTCCAGCCATGGCACATCATGGGAGACCCAAATATGAGCTTCAGGCCTCGATATCGGATCATCGTCCAATGTTGCAACCCGAAGAATGACGTGTGGCTGAGATGGCCTTTCCGCGACCAAATGCGAGCCGCATTGCCTACAGAAATGCCGGAGTTTTCCAGGCGAAGACTCATACGTAGACAGAAACTCTTCGCCGGAGAGCCAGCGAAAGTGCTCGCGCTTTACGCCAGCTGTTGAAGCAAATGGGGCCGCATGGGCCTTGCGACAAGTCTGGCAGTGGCAGTGAATTATAGGCATGTCTAAAGCACTTATTTCGTACCATATCTCACCACACAAACAACTGCCTTTCATCCTCACGAGAGCCTCTTCTCTTTGAAATATAACACTTGCACATTTAACTGCCGGACCAGCCAGATGTGAAGGCGGCTTTTGCCGCCGTGATGGCATTCATCGCCGCCGGAATGCCGGCGTACACGGCCACTTGCAGGACGATCTCGACGATTTCATCATGGGAGGCGCCGGTGTTCAAAGCAGCGCGTATATGAAACTCAAGCTGACCCGCTGCCGTCCCCATCGCCGCAAGCATTGCGACGGTCAGCATCTCGCGAGTCTTTAATGGAATCCCTTCGCGTGCAACCACGTCGGTGAACGCGAAACCCAGCAGTATCTCGACCGCGTCGGGGTGAAAGTCATAGAGATTTTTTGCGACGCGCCCAGAGGCCCCTGACTCAAGCTGTTCAAGCAGCGCCAATGCCTGCGTGCGTCGATCGAGAGGTTTAGTGCTCATGCGTTCACCCCCTTCATGCCCTCTGGGGTGTAGCGTTTACCGATTACCGGCAGGCGTGCGGTCGCTGTTTCGAGTAGTTGCTGCTCCTCTGTACTCAGCGAGATCTGCGCTGCAGCAACATTCTCTTCAAGATAGCGCAGTTGCTTTGTGCCAGGGATCGGCACGATGTCGGGTCCTTTTGACAAGAGCCAGGCCAGTGAGAGCTGCGCCGGGCTGCAACCTTTCTGTCTGGCCATTTCGGCGATTACGTCTGCGATCCGGCGGTTTGTGTCGATCGCCCCCTCCGCAAAGCGCGGTAGGTTGCTACGAAAGTCACCATCACCGAGCTCCGCTGTATCCTGAAACCGGCCAGTCAGAAACCCACGGCCGAGTGGCGAGTAGGGCACGAAGCCGATGCCTAATTCGCGACAGCTGGGCAGCACTTCTTGCTCCACGTCGCGTGTCCAGAGAGAGTATTCGGTCTGCACCGCCGTGATCGGGTGAACCGCATGGGCCCGGCGCAGTGTCTCTGCACTGACCTCGCACAGGCCGACGTGGGCGATCTTACCGGCCTTGACCAACCTTGCAAGCCCGTCGATCGTCTCTTCGATCGGCTGCTCGGGGTTGATGCGATGCACATAATAGAGGTCAATTTGTTCCACTCCGAGACGGCGTAGGGAAGCCTCGCAGGCTTTGCGCGCATAGTTAGCACTGTTTTCCAGACTGCGCTGGTATTCACCGGGGTTGCGCACAATACCGAATTTTGTCGCAATGCGAACCGGCTGCCTGTTGTGGGCAAAAAAACGACCAATCAGTTCTTCGTTGTGATGTGGCCCGTACATGTCTGCCGTATCGAAAAAGTCGACACCAAGCTCGACGGCACGCGCCAGCACACGCAGCGATTCGCTGTCATCCCTCGGGCCATAGAACTCGCTCATCCCCATGCAGCCCAATCCGATGGCGGATACAGACAGGTTGGTGCCAAGTGTTCGTTTTTTCATGATGTGTCTCCTTGAATACCGGAATTACAGCGTGGCACTATCCATGGATGAAAAAAATGAACGATTTGGGTAAACAGATTTCCGGATATGAAAAACAGATGCCACGAGGCTGGGTCTGGGACGACATCCGCGCCTTTCTTGCAGTCGCCCGCCACGGAACCCTAAGTGGTGCGGCGTCAGAGCTCAAGCTGGGTATCGCAACGCTTTCGCGGCACATTGAACGGCTCGAAAGGGTTTTGAAGCTACCGCTTTTTGTACGCCAACAGTCAGGCTATCTGCTCACCGAAGAGGGGGCTGGATTGATCGAGAAGGCCGAAGCGCTGGAAGCTGCGGCAGCTGCGTTTACCTCGGGAGTCGCCACTCATATGCCGATGGCGGGGAGAGTGCGTCTGGCCACGGCCGAGAACCTGGCGACGGGGCTCATTCTGCCGGCATTGCCGGAGTTCCACAGGCAGTATCCTGAAATTACGGTAGAACTCGTGACCGATATAACCACCGTTAACCTGCATCGTCGTGACGCTGACCTGGCATTGAGGATGGTCAAGCCCGAACGAGGCCACGTTACACTTCGCCGCCTCGGCACACTGGGATACGGGTTATACAGTAGTCCGGGCTATGCGGCGCAGCGTGAGACCCGCCCCGATTCCGGCGACTATAACACGGACGCCTTTATCACCTGGAGCGAGATGCAGTCGCACCTGCCTGCTGCGCAATGGACCGAACGAATTTTGCAGGGGCGCGAACCTGTATTGACCACCACCTCGCTTTCGTCCCAGGTGGCAGCCGCCAAGGCGGGGCTCGGGCTCGCCGTCCTACCCCATTTCCTAGCTGTAAGTGCTGGACTGCTCTGCGTCGATTCGAACATAGGCGTCGATCAGCCTATCTACCTGGTAATCCAGTCCGACCTGACACAGTCGCGCCGCACGCGAGCGTTCGCTGATTTTCTTATAGATCTGGTGAGCCGCAACCAAAGCAGACATGGCCTTTAACAACCATCTTATTTGGAAGTCCATAATGAGTCACGAACCAGACGATGGTGGTTGGCATCGGTTCACTGAAGAGCCAAAATACCGGAAACAAATTCTCGGGACAGATCGAAGGTGATGAACACTCAAAGTAACCCGCTATTTTGGCGAGACGCCCGTATGACCCATGTGGAGTTACGCAAGGTCGAGGATGGCCGCCAGATGTGTTACGCCCCTCACAGCCACACCGAGTGGTCGATCGGGGCTATTACTAGCGGAGAAAGTACCTTTCAGTATCGGAATGATCATTGCCGGGTGAGTGCTGGCGACCTTGTGCTGATGAATCCGGAGTGGGTCCATGCCTGCAATCCCATCGACAATCAGCCGTGGGGCTACCTGATGTTGTATGTGGATACCGGTTGGTTGACGGATTTGCGCTATGGCGCCGGCCTGTTGCCGGGGCCCCATTGGCAAGATATCTCTTTGGCCACCGTGTCAGGCCCGCACTGGTATGAACGCTATAGTCGCATGGCGGACTGCCTTCTCGATCCACAGCGTGATCTGCTGGACAAGCAGACGGAGGTGGTGGAGTTTCTGTCAGACCTGATGCACGAATTAGCGAGGCAGCCGGTTGCGCAGGAACCCCAGGAACCCCAGGCACCGCGGGCTCTGCAGGCGCTGGCTCACTATCTGGATGGCCACGTGGCTGAAGACGTCTCGCTGGATGCCCTGTGCGAGATTTCCGGTTACAGCGCTGGCCACCTGATTCGCGCGTTCAGGCAATATTTTGGCCTTACGCCCCACGCTTATCTGGTGAACCGCCGCGTTCAGTTTGGGCGCCGTGAGCTGGCAAACGGCACCCCCATTGCCGAAGCGGCCCTTAATGCAGGCTTTACCGACCAGCCGCATTTCCAGCGCACGTTCAAACGGCTGATGGCGGCAACGCCGAATCAATATCGGTGTCCCTCAGCCAATTACGAGATATAGGCAACTGACAGCGAGCAGCAAGGCCAGAGTCCTGTTTACCGTTACCAGCACCACCGGGCGCTGAACGTATCGCCGCAGGAAGGCGCCGGCGTATACCCAGCAGGCCAGCGACAGCCAGCAGATGGGCAGGTAAAGCAAGGCGAACAGCAAAATCTGTTGCAGGTCATTCGCGCTGGTGTAAGCGCCGATACCGGACGCCGAGGCCAGCCAGGCCTTGGGGTTGAGCCACTGCATCAGCGCTCCTGTCCCGAAGCCAGGTGCCTTTTCAGCGCCTTCATCCGGCAAGTGCCCGCTGTCCAAGGCCAGCTTCACGCTCAGGTAGAGCAAGAAGGCAACACCGCCCCAGCGCAGCAACTCTTCGGCTACAGGCACCATGGTCAACAGTGAGTAAAGCCCCAACCCCACCGCAATGAACAAGGCGGTGAAGCCTACAGTGGCACCGGTTACAAAAGTCAGCCCCCGGGAAACCGGGTAACGGGTGCCGCTGCCCAGGCATACAAGGTTGACCGGCCCCGGGGAGATGGACGTCGCCAGGGCAAAGGCTGACATGGGCAGAATAAGGGAAAGGCTCATAGATGGTGTTCTCCGTTCAGGTTGCAGGTAGAGTCTGCCCTGAACGTCGGTCTTGGTATTGAATAAAATTGAGATCGCGGCGGGAATGCTGATATCCAATGATTTTGATGTCATCGAGGGTTTGCCGATCCGGGATGAAGTGTACCGCTACCGATGACCACTGCCTGCCCGGCAATACGGATTAGCGTTTCAGAATCTTCAGTGCGTTCTGCCTCGACGAATATTTGGCTGGGCCGGCCCATCTCTATACCTTGGTGGATTTCCCAACGCCATAGGCCAGGACACGGCATAGCCATCGCGAGATATCCCGCCAACGCTGCTGCAGCGCTTCCGGTCGCGGAATCTTCACGAACCCCACCTTCTGTCGAGAACATACGACTGCGCAACACACCCTCCTGGCCAGCGGTCTTGTCGATCACATAGAGATAGATCTGCGCGTAGCCGCTGGGTGATACCCACTCCGACCAAACCCGGGGTGAGGGTTGTGCACATGCGAGCGCTTCCAATGAGTCGAGTTCGATCAGATGGTACGGTAGCCCACAGGAAGCGAGCACCGGCTCGCCAACAACCTCTCCCTCCTTTAGTCCGAGCAGTTCCGTTGCGGTTAATGAGTTCAGAGTACTACTTTGGATAGCTATCGGTGCCGCTGCGGTGAAACGGGCCAGGTCTTTTTCGTAGCCCACCACTAAAGGCCCAACATCCGCTTCCAGCGTCAGCGGGCAGTCGCGCTTGGCCATGTCCAGCGCCGCCAGTAGGTGAGCGGTGCCGACCACCGGATGGCCGGCAAAAGGAAGCTCCATTGTTGGTGTATAGATACGAATAGGGAAGCGTTCCGGGGAACTTGCCCGGCCCACAAATACAGTTTCGGAGAGGTTCAACTCGTTGGCAATAGCCTGCATTGTGCTGGTATCAATGCCTTCTGCGTTTGGAAACACGGCAAGCGGGTTTCCCGAAAAGGCCCGGTTGGTGAAGACGTCAAGAAGATAGTATTCATGGCCTTTCATCGTTCCCCCTTCTTTGGAACTATACGTATACATGGTAAAATGGATTGGTTCTGGCTGGTGGATGAAAAGTCCGAAATAGCTGCATTAACGCTTTTGCGCTGCCAACGCCTATTATAATCTTCATGGGACCATCACTATGTCGCGCGAATCGCTGAATGGCGTCACGTACCGTGAACAAGCTTGCGAAATTGTGCGGGCGTTCGACCTGTCTGCGCGCGAAAGACGCGGGTAAGATGGCTCTGGCTCGAAAAGCCGCAATTGACCGCAATGTCTGCAATCGGTGTTTCAGAGCGTAGAAGTTCCCTGGCGCGGCAGACCCTTCGTCTGGTAACCCAGCTGTGGGGCGGGCACCCGCGCACCAGCCGGAACATGCGGTGGAAGTGGAATCCGGACATATTCGCCAGTGATGCAAGGTCATTGAGGTGAATTGGCGCCGCGATATAAGCTTCAATATAGTCGTCCACCCTCCGCAGAATATGAGGGGCAAGCCCTCCAAGAAAGCGCATTTGCCGCCCGGGAAGGGCTCCCACCAGGTCAGCCATGGCGCTGTCGGCCTGAAGCGCATTCTGCGAAAACACGGCGCGTGCCAATTCTGCCAGCGGTAGCGCAAGATCTGGCTTGTTCGCAAAGTTGGTTTCAACAAGGTCAAGGTGGCGAGCGTCGCAGTCATGGGCTTCCGAATATAGGCTGCGCAGCCTGGTATCGGAGAGGTACAGGTGAACGAAGCGGAAAGCCTGGGTTATTTCCCACTCCGAGCTTTGTCCTGCAGGCATGACGCAAACAGCGCCAGGCCAGCCAGATATTCTGCCAGCATCGAGACGCCGGGTGCCTGTTCCACCCTTTAGATAAAGGCTGAAAGTATGGTTGTTCGGCGCTTCGTATCGCACGTGATCGTTCTGGTTTTCCCAGATCGCGACACTGCAGCCTGCGCCCAGGTCCAGCCTGGTGGCGAGGTTTTCGGCGTTTGACCGGCCAAGGAAATGTTCAACGGTTCGAGACATGACTCAAGCTTACCAAAGCATGATCGCCCCTGGTTAATTCGAAAAAAAACACCGCAAGAATGTGCAAAACCTGACAGGGGAAAACACTTAACGTAGTGCCATCAATGGAAAGTTGAAGGCCTGCCATGAACAATATAACCCTGTTCACTACTACCGTTCTTATATGGGGAACCACCTGGATTGCTATTGCGGCCCAGATCAGTGAGGTTCCGATAATCGTGTCCATCTTTTTCCGTTTCGCCCTGGCCGGTCTGATCATGCTGGCCGGGCTGGCGATGATGCGACGGCTCAAGCGCCCGGCCCTCTGGCGGTTCGTGGTTATCCAGGCACTTTGTTTATTCTGCTTTAATTTCGTCGGACTTTATAAGGCCTCTGCGCTGATTCCGTCAGGGCTGGTTTCGATCGTTTTCTCGCTGGCATCGATCTTCAACGCAGTCAACGCACGGTTGTTCTTTGGTGACCAAATCACAGCACGAACGATCCTGGCTGGCAGCGTAGGTACGATAGGCCTGTTACTGGTTTTCTGGCGCGACCTTTTCGCCAATCATCACCTTGGCGTGCTTCAGGGAATCGGCTGGGCTGTGTTTGGAACGCTGATGTTCTCCCTGGGGAACATGGCATCCCGAAAAAACAGTGGCCTGGGGATTACGCCGGTCAGCGCCAACGCTTGGGGCATGGGTATTGGCGCGTTTGTGTTGTTGATTATAATTCTTGTGAGTGGCCAGCCGCTGGTTCTCTCAACCACCCCGACCTACTGGTTAGCGCTGGTTTATCTTGCGGTTATTGGGTCCGTTGCTGGTTTTACCGCCTATCTTGTATTAGCGGCCCGAATTGGCTCCGCCCGGGCGGGTTATGCCACCGTGCTGTTTCCGATCGTCGCTCTGGCCATCTCAACGGTGTTCGAAGGCTACAGCTGGACACCACTGGCGATGATTGGGGCGACTTTAACTATCCTGGGAAACGTGATCATGTTCTGGCGGCCTCCAACAAGCAGGGTTATTCACCAAGGCAGTGTTCGCCAATAAAACCCAGGGCCTTAACTGCCTGATTCGTGGTTGCCAGTGTTTCGCCAGTTGCTCCCACACGCGCAGACATTCGAATATACTCCGCCCATGGCAGCATCCGGCGTAAACCTTCACCTTCGAAGTTATGATAACGAAGGCAAACAACACACTCATGGTCACCACCAACTGGTGTTGCCCTTGCTGGGTAAGCTCTCGCTGTCGGTAAACAAAACCGAGGGCGCCGTTGAACGGAACCGGGCCGCTGTTATCCCGTCCGGACGTGATCACGGGTATTTTGCAACGGAGGTAAATCAGTTTCTGGTGGCTGATTTGCCAGAGGCCCTGGCTCCGGCACTGGATCGGCTTCCCTTCTTTGTTGACCTGGATCCGGCCTTGCTCCACTACGTCCAGTTTCTGCACTCGCAATTGGTAAATGGTGCGGGGTCATCCCACACAGAGCACCAGATGTTGCTGCTGTTAATTCAGCTTCTACAGGAACGGCACGGCGACAAACTGAACCTGGACCGGCGGGTATCTGCGGCAAAGCAATTCATTGACGATAACTTCCAAAGGAAAATTACCGCTGCCGAACTCGCGTCTGTGGCCCACCTGAGCATTCGACAGCTTAATGAGTTGTTTCGTGTACAGATTGGCATGACACCGCACCATTACCTGACCGAGGTGCGAATGCAGGAATCATGGCGTTTACTGGCGCAGTCAGACCTTGATATTCAGCGTATAGCCGATTCTGTGGGCTACGGCTCACTTTCGGCGTTCAGTGATCGCTTTTCCCGCCATTTCGGTAAATCACCCAGTCATTTCCGCCGAAAGTCGAAATAAGTCTGCCGTAATCCGAAAGCTTGCCTGGTCTGTGGGGTTATAAAATCCACCCTTCTGAACCCTTTAACCGGCAATTTTCACCTGCAACTTTCCGAGGGTAGTTATGGCGACCATTGTTACGGCGACCTGGATAGGCTCCATCTCTGTATTTCTCTGGGGAACGCTTGCACTGTTGACCAAGCTTACCAGTGGGGGAATTCCGGAATTTCAGTTGATGTCGATGACGTTTGGCATCGCATTCTTGCTGATGTGTGTTCGCTGGTTTCTGGCAGGCCATTCTGGAACCCGGTATATAAGCCAGCCGCCCCTGGCCTGGTGCATCGGAGTTGGCGGTCTGTTCGGTTACCATTTTGCCTATTTCAAGGCGATGACCCTGGCGCCCGCGATAGAAGTGAGCCTGCTTGCCTATCTCTGGCCGCTGTTTATTGTGCTGATGTCGTCGCTGTTGCCGGGTGAGTCCTTGCGCAAACCCCATATCCTGGGGGCGAGTCTTGCGCTTGTGGGGTGCTGGGTGCTGATTGGAAGGAACAGTGCAGGCTTTACTGTTGGCAATATCGGCGGTTATGCCGTGGCATTCAGTTGTGCGCTGATCTGGTCGTCATACTCTGTTCTGTCCCGCTTGGTAAAAAATGTACCAACCGATGCCGTAGGGTGGTTTTGTGGTGTGGACTGTTCGGCGTCAACTATCTTGGCCGGTTCGCGACAACTATGGTGGCCGGTTGGGTGGTCTTACTTTTTACTCTTTCCAGCCTGCTTAAGCTGTTGCTGTCGTCGGTAGCTTTCCCCCTCTAATTCAATAATTGTCGCGTGGTGTATCAATCGGTCTACGGCGGCTACAGTCATCATGTTGTCCGGGAAGATTTGATCCCATTCACTGAATGGCTGGTTGGCGGTGACGATCAGACTGCCACTCTCATAGCGATGGGCGATGAACTCGAACAGCACCTGAGTTTCGGCATCCGTTTTTTTCACGTAGCCAATATCGTCAATGATGATGACTCGGTATTTATCCAGGCGTGTCATGGCGGTCATCAAGTCGAGATCGCGCTTGGCCTGCTGTAGGTGCTGAACCAGCGCTATCGCAGGGAACAGCTTGCAGCGCACGCCCTGCTCGGTGAGTTGATGGCCCAGGGCATTGGCGATGTGGGTTTTGCCGGTGCCGCTGGGACCAATCAACAGCACATTATCGGCATGGTGTACCCAGTCACTGTCTTGTTGCAGCTTCGCCAGTGCGGCGTTGCAGGGGCGGCTAAAGCCACTTTGATCCAGTGCAGAGAAGGTTTTGTTGGCCGCAAGCTTAGCCTCTCGCAGCCACTTCTGAGTTCGACGCTGGTAGCGATCTGAGAGTTCGTATTCACATAAGGCTGCCAGGTAATCCGTGTGTGACCAGTTCTTTTCAACGGCCGTTTCCCAGAGTGATTGGTAATGGCGGTGGAAGGCCGGCAGACGGAGTTCTTTAAGCAGCAAGGCGACGGAGTCGGTCATATTGACGCCTCTTGGCTGCGGATCGAAGACAGTAAGTCGTCATAACTGACCAGGGTGTGTTGGCTTGGAGCTGTGAATTCGAGATCGGGAGTGCCGCGAAGGTAGCGTGACTGGATCTCGGTAATTGACGCGAACCGGCCGGCCCGGGCTTCTACCAACAGGTCTTCCCCCAGCGATTGCTCGTCATCGTATTCGGAGGCCAGTCGCAGTGTTGTTACGATCCATTTGCAGGCTTCACGGGGTTCAAGATGCTCATCCGCGAGTTGCCAGAGTTGGCGGTAATTATCGTCCGGGAGCAGGTCATCACGCAGCTGAGAGTAACGGAAGGCCTGTGGCTTGGAGGCTAGTGAGCAGATCACGTGCCGGTAATTGACGCTGCGGGCGCGATTCTCGCCGGGCTTCGGATACACGCGCGGTAAGGTCAGTGCCGGCTGCTGACCGACGAACAACACGAGCTTGTCGTGGTGCAACCTGATTTGCACCGATTCGCCAATCAAGCGCGATGGCACCGTGTAGACAACGCGGCGGACTTCGATGGTTGAGCTGCGGGTCACCTTGAGATGGAGGGTCTGATACTCGGCGGCTGTAAACTCCGGCAGTGGCTGCAAGGCAGCCTGTTCTTCAAGTACACGCGCTCGGTTGCGCCGATTGAGTTTGTCGACAGCACAATCGATAAACTCCTGGTACTGCTCGATACTCTCGAAGTCATTGTGGCCGCGCAGTAACAGCTGTTGTGCCAGGCGTTTCTTGAGCGAGCCATTGGCACACTCCACGACACCGTTCTCATGGGACTGCCCCAGATTATTCCGGGTAGGCGTCATGCGGTAATGTTGGCACAGCTCGCTGTAAGCGTCAGCCCACACGTTCTGCCGGTTATTGCGTGCCGCACTCAGGCTATCCGTGCGGTGCTCAACAGGGCTGCCACCGGCTTGCTGTAAGGCTCGCTGCAACCCCGTCGCCAGAGCCGCATAACTCTCACCGCCCTGAACCACGGTGACCGAGCGCCAGCCACTGTAGGCCAGTCGAAATTGATAGAGCAGGTGTGGAAAGGCCTTGGACTGAATCGTAATCGGGTTATCGGGGTGGGTAAAATCAGAGAATCCCTGCTGTGCGACAACGGCCTGTTGGCGAAAAATGACCTCTCGTTCCGGCCCATGCAGTGCTCGCCATTGCTTCACCCGGCGTTGCAGTGTGCGCAAAATGGTCTGGTCGTAGTGCTCAGGGTACTGCTCTTGCAAGTAATCAAGCAGGGTTGTTCCGGTCAAATCCGGCTTGGCTTCTAGCAAGGGGAGCAACTCTGTCTCCCAAACGGCTTCCAGTGGATCTTCTCGGGTGCGCCACTGCCGCTCGGTGTTAACGCGGGGTTTTTGTGTTGACGTCTCGATGCGTCTTCCGGATCGAACGGAAATGCCCGCCTTGGCGGCAGCCACTTCCTGGCTTGCGCCATTTTGTCGGTGCTGGAGTTATTGTCAAATCTGGTGTATGACCATCAGGCAGCGTTCCTGTCAGATTGATCTTCCACCTCTATTCCATCCTGAAACTGAACGTTGTCCACGACCAGCTTCAGTTGGTCGAACCCCTTGATCCGCTTCCAGCGCTTTTGGGCGGACTGGAGCAGTTTGAACACCATCGATAACGTGGTGTCGCGGTTGCCGCAAGAGCGGCTTCGCTTGGTTCTCAGTCGCACTGTGGCGAAGGTGGATTCAATCGGATTGGTCGTCCGTAAGTGAATCCAGTGAATCGCCGGAAAATCGTAGAAGGCCAGCAGCTCGTCACGATCCTTCTCCAGGTTTTCCATGGCCTTTGG
>NZ_JAKZAH010000057.1 GCF_023156245.1 Marinobacter bryozoorum | reverse complement strand
GCTGATATCCGATATAGTCCGCGAGCAATGTTTTTATTATACATCATGTTCGCTTACTTTTGAACTCCTTAGTATGTTCTCCCTACATCTTGAAATATTGGTTTGAACCGGATAAGAATCAGCGGTTTTGTTTCCATAATATTTTCGGGCGAACGCCTTAGAATCGGCCTCGAACTCTGCAATACGGTCAAGATCTTGGGCATTTGCTATGTCATCATTCACGATGTTTTTACATGCATCAGTTACTTTCTCTTGCGCCATTCGGATCCTTGTGGCGAAGCGCTTCGGGATCAGAGGTTTTTCCATAGAGACCCTTTCTGGCCCTTACCGTTTTTGACCAGGTTGGTAGCGAGCGATAGGCCCGCTACCGTAATGCGTTATCGGTTACCGGTCCGCATGTATTTCTTGGCTTTGGCAATCGCTTCGTATTGGTTTGGCTGACAGCCAAACATGTTGGCGCACCATGCCTTCGTCCAGATTTGATAACGCCCATCTCCGAGCGGTTCTTTCGAGATACTGAACGCCAGGCGTGGGGAATTCTGTGTTGGGTTGAACGTCTGAATGATCGTGTCGTTATGGATTTGGAGCTTAAATCCCGCGTTGTTGTTCACAAAGAAGGTGGCCCTCTCCCATACTGCTTTACAGTCCGCCTCTCCTTCACAGTACAGCGGTTTATCAAGCTCGTTTTGCAACTCTGGCGACAAGTCCGCCTGGTTGTTAGTTGCACAACCACCTAAATAGACCGTAGCTAACACAACGCCCAATAGTTGAAATTTCTTCACATTGTTCTCCTTATTGTGAAAGTCAAAATTGTGCGGGGATCGTGTCTCTTCCGCAACGGATTTTCTTAACAAGTCCACACCCTGTAGGCATAGGAGTGTCGGTAGTTATCAACCTACTGAGCGCGCCGGCATTATGGATTAAATGAGCGATTAAGTGAATTTGTCAATATCGGTTCGAGGGCAGGAATAGAGCCGGCAAGTAATTCGATGAGTCTGGCACAGGCGGAACGATTCTGGTGCAGAGTCAAACAGGAGTGCGTCTACCTCACTGCCTTCGAGAATGGCAGACACTTGAAGCAGACGCTCCGTCGGTACTTCCGGCATTACAATCAGACCCGGTACCAACAAACCCTTGATTACCAAACGCCCGATGAGGTGTACTACGAGCAACCCATATCTCTGGCAGCCTCAGCCCGGGAAACAACCGGATCATAGTTTAGGGACACCATCAGGTTGTCCAACTGATTGGGTCCACCTCAATGATCCTGAAAAAATCACCCTGAAAATCGCGTTGAAACCGGCAAAAGTGCAACCATAAAGTTCTGCTTTAAAAACAAAATCTTAATGATTCGTGACATGTAACTGGGGTACTAAAAATATGTGACACACTATAGCAGCCAAGTTTGTATGTGCAATACATGCTATAGGCTGATCTGTGACATTTGGAGTTATCGAACAGAAACATTTCTTCTCACTAGGTCAGGCTGCCCCTCATTTCATGGGAATCTACTGCTGTGCAGCCAGGGCCTGCCTCCCAGTATCGGACTAAAGAGGGAAGGGCGGAGCCCGACCCGAATCCAGGCAAGGGCCAACGGCCCGGTAGCGGCAACGCCGCAATGATCGCGTAAGCGCGTCACAAGAATCGGTGGGCAGGGTTTCGGGAGGCCCAGACCGAACCTGCCCATTTGATGGGTGAAGCGATCCGCCTCGGTAAATGAGCCCCACCAGGCAGTACAATGGGCTTTAAGCGCGCAATACGCACCAAACGCCATGCAGGGCTCCGACCAAAAAGGTTTGAGGCAGGTAAGAAAGCAGGGAGTAACACAGTGACCCAATCTGAACAGAGTTACGGACTCGAGAACATTATTCTCCACCACAGCTTCAAAAAGGTAGAGGGCCGCACAATCAAAATTGCGTGTCGTGAGCGAACGCACATAGGGGGTGTTAACGGGGCAGGTAAAACCTCAGTCCTGCAACTGATCCCAGCGTTTTATGGTGAGGAGCCCGAACGGATCATTACGCAAACATCCGACCGAGACTCATTTGTACGGTACTACCTGCCAAGCCTGCAATCGCTCATTATTTTCGAGTATCGCCGCCATACAGGTCTGTGCTGCGCCGTCATGTATCGGCATGCCCAGGGCAAGCTGGCCTACAGGTTTGTTGAAGGCGGCGTAGAAGAAACATTCTTCCGACCGGATATCAAAGAGGCCCTGATAAATGGGTCAACAGCGGATACGATATTTAGCGAACTCTCTCAAAGTGGTGTCGGGGTGTCTCGAATGGTGAACACCATTACCGATTACCGCGCGATTATCCAGCGCAACCCCAAACTACTTAAACGGCAGCCCGCCGAGGCAAAGAAACTCCGGGCACTGGCAAACGACTTTAGCCTGGGCGATACCGACAGTCGTATGGCCCACATCGATCGGCTGACCTATGTTCTGCTGAACAAAAGCCGCCTGTTGTCCAGCTTCAAAACGATGCTGTGCGACACCATGTTCGACCACCTGCACATCAATAAGCGGCCTGAGATCCTCGATGAGCGTGATCTGGTCAACGATATCCTGAGCATCAAGGCATTTGAGCAGGAAGAGCCGAAGATACGAGATTGCCTGATTAAGGAAGGGGAGCGCAAAGCGATCCGGGAACAGGCGAGCCGGACGGTGGGACGCCTTCGGGCGTCCGTCGAAGAAGGCAAAGAAACCCGGCAGGGGTTACAGCGGCAGGCCTCCAAACTCAAATCTGAGGCGGAAGATGCCGATGAGCGCTTTCAGAGGGACGACCGCCACCTGGGCCAGCAAGTTGCCGGGCGCCAACATGAAGTTGATACCCATGAGGCTCACCTGAAGAAGCTCTATGACCAGAATGCGGCTTATGAGGACAAGGGCCTGCCCGAGAAGGAGCAGCAACTGGCCAACCGGTCCGAATACCAGCGCAAGCTCAAAGATGCCGAGGCCGATTTCCAGGTTCTGACCAGCAAGGTTAACCAGCTTGAATCGGAACACAATCAGCAGATCAGCGAGATCCGACACACGTTCGACAAGGAACAGGCACGCAGGAAAGACCGGATCGCGATGGCTACGGATGCCCTAAAGCAAGCAGGCCACGAGCATGAACAACAGCTTGCCCGACTGGACAACAAAGCCACCACAGAGGTGGCTGACTACAGAGAAAGCCGCCACGCTCAGCGGCGGGAGCTGGACGCCAGGCGGGTAAGCCTCGAAACCCAGCGGGACAATCCCGGCCAGACACCCGAGGAAACCCGGAAAATTCAGGAGACTGAAGCCAAGGTCGCTGAACTGGATGACCTGGGAGCCAATATCAGCGAGCGCCAGACCGAAGCCGTCAACAAGCGCGAACAGGCACGCCATGATCGAAATACGGCTCAGGAGCGCCTGAACAATGCCGAACAGACGGCCGACGAACTGGACCAGGAGTTTAACCGCCTGCAGGAGCAGATCAACCCTGGCGATGACACCTGGCTGGCCGCTTTGCGAGTCGAGGACCCGGCCTGGACCGAAGGGCTGGCCCGGGTGGTTCACCCCGACTTGCTTATGCGTCCCGACCTGAATCCGACATTCCAGGAATCCCCTGCAAAGTCCTTGATGGGCTGGACACTGGACCTGGATCGCCTGCCGACACCGGACATCGCCGCCAGCGAAGAAAAGCAGATGGCGATCCTGGCGGAAAAGGATCAGCAACGTCAGCAGGCGAGACGTGTTTGCGAAGAAGCCGAAAAGGCCGCCCAGAAGCGCAACCAGATGCTCCAGGATCGTGAGCGGGAAGCAGAAAACCTCAATAGTGAAAAACGGATTCTGGATAATTCACTCAATGCTGCCCGAACCAGCCTGGCCCAAGTGCGGGAGGGCATCCAACAGGCACAACAACAGCGACTAAATGCGATCGCGGCGGACCTGAGAAAGGTTTGTGAGCAAATACAACTGTTCGACCAGGACACCGAGGATACCGTCAAGGCAATCAATGAACGGTACAGTCGCCAGCGCCTTGAGTACAAAGGCCAGTGGGCCGACAAGAAAGCAGAGCTGGAGGCGGCACAAAGCAACGCCAAGGCGCTGTTCGATGAGGCCGCGAAGGAACACTCCCTGCGAATCGACCGTCTCAACAAGGCTTACGCTCAACAGCTGGAAGCCGAAGGTGTGGACTCTGAGATTATTCGCAGAACCCGGGAAGCGAAGGAAGCGCTTGCGGGCCTCATTGCCCAAATTGACGAATCAGAGCCCCTTGTCAGGGAATACCGAAGCTGGCGGGAGCGTGACTGGTCGCAGGTGGAGCGCCTTCAGGCTCAGTGCGCAGAACATGAGAAAGAACGCGACGTGCTGTCCCGCCAGCAACGGGAAGCCCGAAAGGTCCATGAGCAGCGAATGGAGGAAGCCCGCAATCAGGTTAAGGCTATTAAGAGTCGCCTGGATGGGTTTAACCAAAAACTGGAGGCCGCGGATAACATTCTGCGCAAGTTTGACGGCATTCCTGTTCTGACGGCAGAGCTGCCCGGTGATCTTAGCGTGCTTACCCGTGAACTGCAGGATGCTTACGCACAGCTTGAAAGGCTCAGGACGCAGGTCGTCAAGGCCTTCCGAAACGCCGTGTCCGTGCTTAGCCGGTATGAAAACACGCAGGTCTTTCGGGCGTGGCGGGACATGCGAAGCCAGCAGATTGCCCAGTTGAGCGATGCAGAGGACGCTTTTGATGAAGACGTCGAACTGGCCCAGGTAGAGAATCTCCGAACCCTGCTTGAACAGCACCTGCCACACCTGCGACTCAGTCTGACCGACCAGTTTACGGCAGAGGCTGACAAGGTGGCTGACTACCATGACTCACTGAATGTTATGGGCAGCCAGGTTAAGCAGGTCGCCAATACCCTGCGCCGGGCAATCAACACCGATCAACAGATAGAATCATTGACCGATATCGAGGTCGTCCTTGAGCCGCGCATCTACGAAGATGAAAGCTGGGCGCCGCTGAAAAACTTCGTAGATAGCTGGCGGACCTGGAAGCTGTCGCATCGCCGGGAGATACCATCCGATGCGCTGGTTCAGGACTTTCGCCAGGTCATCAGCACCCTTGGTGCGGCCCGAATGGGTGACAAAATCGAGTCCATGGTAGATATGACCATCAAGCTCAAAGAGAACAATCGCCCTGTCCACATCCGCAATGACAACGATTTCCTCCACGCAAGCTCTACAGGGCTCACCTATCTGGCAATCACGGCCATTTTTATGGGTCTCACCCGTTATCTGGCCCCGGACCTTAACACCAGAATCACTTGGCCCATTGACGAGCTTGGAACCCTTAGCGACAACAACATTGCGAAACTGGCGGCCATGCTGGAGCAGCACAACCTGACCATGATCTCGGCCTGCCCAAAACTGGATCATTCGCTGCGGAAGTTCTTTGAAAATAAGGTCAGTTTGCGGGACGGCCGCGTGAATACATTCCGGCCGCCAAGCAGTGATGACACCCGTGACCCAAAGGCGTTTTTTGATCAGTTAGCAAAGCCCAGCCCGGCCGCCCAGGAGGATCAGACCTATGCCCAGTAACCCGCTATTCGAACAAACCGTCACCGCCCTGATGGCCGGAGAGGTCATTTGTGAGTACCGCTTTCCGGACTGCTATACCTACCTGCTGAAAACGGAACACCGCCAGCGTGTGGCAGACTTCCTCGATCAGATTAACCGGACGCTGAGAACCACCAGCAGCCGCGACACCTGGGTCTGCGCTTACCAAGACCTGTCAGCGCCAGAAGCAAAAGAGGCCGTCCGTCAGCAGTTCCGCGAGGTAGCCAACCATCTTGAGGCTTTCGTCCAGTTCTTGCGCCTGGTAATGAACATTGAGACTACCGACCGCCCCATAGCGCCGGGTGACCATTTGAAAGAGGGCAGAATGATTGACCGGGTGTCCAATGTGCCGACGCTGGCGGACAAGCTTCGCTCTCTGAGCGAGAAAAAGCCGTTTCAGAACAAGCGTAGTGATGTGGCTGGCCGCATCAGGGCCGTACTGGATGCTTTGGTGGTGAAGGGATATCTGGTGCGTTTTGGCACCTCAGGAAGTGTGTATCAGGCCACGGGCAAGTGGACCTGGATGTACGATGTCATGACGTTCATCCAGACACACGAGGGTATCCACGCTGGTACTGGAGATGACGAAGAAGAACAGTTGAGGTTGGCCTGATGGCTCGCAGTGATGACGCGCAGAAAACGCTCCGGTTAATCGCCGCTTACAGCGAGGAAATCCTGGAAGCACACCTGAGCAGGGGTAATTGCCTGCCTGACACAGAGGAAAATCAAGGTCTGATCGAGCGACTCAAGCACCATCGGCTGGCCTGGCAGATCGATGAGGACGAAGATCCCCGCTTGAACAAGGATCTGGTCAAACTCCTGAACCACATCACGGAGTCAGATCGGCGTCGCTGGGCCAACGAGCAGGTAGACACCCTTTGGCGCGAGCTGACAGAGCTTTTCGAGCAGTACCGCAAGGCAAGGGCGAACGTCTCTTTGCCTGACCAGGACCGTCTGGAGGGCGAAATTAAAGAGCATCTGCACTTGCTCATCGAGGACATACGAGGTGCCACGGAAACCTTCTCGGCTTACCTGAACAGTGGCTTTTCGTATATCACCGACCTGGAACTCAGGATTCGTCAGAACGAGCATGCGATTGACCGAGCCGGTCGGCTAACCGCCCTCTTTGGCAGCTTTAACATTCAAGAACTGGCGGACCAGGCTGGCAGTGACCCCTTTCTGAAACGACTGCTGCTCAAGTATCTCCCGGCAACACTCGAAGAAGGGCGCCGTAATCTCTCCTATGCCCTGAACCAGCTACGTGTAATGCTCGTCCGCCTGCGCGAGGATCAGCGCCTGAACCGGCTGGTGGGCGGCTTTGAGACGCACTACCAAAATAACCCGGGATACACCCCTTCCATTGACCATCTGGACCTTGAGGCGTGTCCGCCACCACTGAACACGGTTTCCCCATTCCAGATGAATGCAATCGGCGACATCTATGACCCGGTGGACGATGAGGCGTTGATTGACTTGGCCGCCTCCGCAAGGATCGTCGATGAGATGGCGCCCCAGGAGTCGCCCACCCCCGACTCAGTACCTTCCGTCGATTTTGATGTGGATGGAGAGGTTGTAGAGGAGCCGGAAGACCCGGTAGCCGTCGTGATTGATGATTTGATCCGGTACCTGCTCGACGGTGATATCGGTGATCGCGAATTATGCGCCAGCGAGGTGCTAATCAATAGCGATCTGGATATAGCCTTACCTGAGTGGCTGGCAACCCTGTCAGCCGAACTTGACGCTCTCACAGGGCCAGACCAGGCCATGATCGATATCCAGTATCACCATGAACAGGACCCAGTGTACCCGGACAATCATTTCATCTACGACCTGATATTGAGGCAAAGCCATGCTGGGTGAGTTCGGGGCGATCAAACGTTTACTCCAATCAGGAAAACAGGTAGCCCAGTACAACAAGGTTTGGTCCGGCATCCACGAACAGACCGGGCTTGGCGTCATCATGGGCCGCCAGCTTCGCTTTACGCGGGCGGAGTTAGCCAGGCTCCGGGAGTACGGTCGCCAACTGACGGGCCTTGATCCGCAACATGACACCCTGAAAGGGGGGCGTATGGCAATGGCGGATAAAGCCAGCAACGAAAAGCTAACCAGCGACTCGGTGTTTGGCGACCTACTGGTGTTGGCTACAGCCGGCGAGGCCGACGTGATCATCAACGAGACGCGAGTCCAGACGCCGCCAGGGACCGTGCTTAGCGTAAAGCCAGAGGTACTGGATCTGGATGAGCTAAAGCGCCAACGACTGCTAATCGTGGAAAACGGCGCGATCATGCCGGCGTGGCACGAAATACGTCTGCCAGAACCGTGGACTAACAGCGTTATTTTGTACCGCGGTCACCGGGAGAATGTCTCCCATGCTCAAAACCTTGTTGCGCAGCAACCTGCAGACAAACTCGCTCTGTATTACGATTTCGACCCGGAGGGTATAGACCTTGCACTGCGCTGGGGAAAGGGCGCAATTATCATCCCTGAAAATTGGCGCCAAATTGATTGCATCGAAGCTACTGGGCATCAGAAGGTCAATCAAAGAACGGTATTTCGGCAGCAACGGGACCGGCTCAAACGAACCCGGGCGATAGCAAAAGGATCACTTTGGGAAGCGGTACTCGACACCATGGAGCAACATGAAGTCGCCATCATGCAAGAGCATCTCACGAGGCGCCAGTGGCCACTTACGGCCTTGCCACCCCCTGCACCCCAAAGCGACAGGTTGGACAAGGAAAATTAAACCCACGACCCCAGATCACGGCATGTGATCGGCAAATCAGTTTCCAACACAAGCACGGACCCTTGACATCCTCCCCACCCTTTACGCCTGAGGGCGGCAAACCGACTGCTCAGGGTTTGAGAAGGTTCGGATCGTCAAGGAAGTAGCCGATATCCGCGGCAGTTGAAATGACCATGTCATCCAGATCGGGGTCCGAGAGCAGACGGTGGAAGTCTGTATGTTGCGGCAGCGCAAACGTGGCCCGCTCGAACAGTGCTATGGCTGGCTGGTTGCCGTACATCGAGGAACTGTAGTAAATCCCATGGCAGCGGTCGTAGGCCTCGTAGAGCTGTTGCGCCCACAATCTGGCTCTTGGCCTGGGGCCGGTGTTGATGGCCATGGATGCGCCGATCTTGGTGGTAAATGCCCCGGACAGATCCAGCAGGTGCAGCGGTTGAGTGGTGGAGAAGGCGCACAGCACCGGTGCTTCGGTGTCCCGGTCAATGGTGCGGGCACTCTGGTAGACCTCGGCCAGACAGGTCTGGATGGCCAAATCACCGACTGCGCCATAGAGAATGCCCCGATCCAATATCTGGGACTGACCTTGGTCGTCGGGCAAATGGTGGTCATAGCGTGCTGATGTTGGCCCAAAATAGCGAAACGTATTCCAGTACAGTTTGTGCCGACTGCGGGAACGAAAGATTCGATAGACAGCGGTACCACTGTTGAGTGTCCGGATCTCGGGGTCAATCTCTTTCAGTACGCCAACGCCTGGTGGGCTCGGGAACTTGGCCATGCCTCAGAGGTCCCGGGCCAGCACGAGTACATCTTCATGCTGGTGACCGGTGATCAGCCAATCCCGGGGCGACAGGCAATCGTGGAGCGCGGGGCTTTCGAGGTCCGGATGCTCTGTCGTCATAAAACGTTGGACGGTAACCGGGTGCAGATCCGGATTCAGGGCCTTCAGCAGCTCTCGCAAATACGGGATGATCGTGCTGTCATGGAACTGCCACAGCGGGAATCGTCGTTCACCGCTGGGCGTCCGGTAGGAGTAAAGCCCGGCGTTTCCCGGCAGCGCACGCTGGCGAACTCTGGCTTGACTCACCTTTAGCTTTTTGGCGACCTGTTGGCCATCCAGCGAGGTGTTTTTTAAGCGCAGGTACTCCATCTCCAGTTGGATTACAGCCATCTGGCGTTTGGCAGGAGCGGTTTTCGCGCTGTCACCGGACAGGCCCCGGGCACCGCCAGCCTCCAGTACCGCAATTTCAGCTGGGGTCAACCCGGAAGGTTGGGCTGCCTTGGCCGCCTGCCCTCGCGCCTTCATGCCAGTGGCGACGGAGTGCAGAAGACGGGAAATTTCGCCGACGTCGATGCCCGCTTTTTTAAACTCTTGCAGATCCTCGGACAAAACCGGAATCAGCTCCTGCTCGCCTGTCATGCTAACACACCATTACGCTGTAGGTCTGCGTTAATTATAGACCTAGAGCTTAGCCCCTACAACTCGTACCGAATCTCTTGTCTTGTTAGTTCTCAGTCGCACACGCGTTCACGGCGGTGAACACATAGCAAGCTAACCAGCGGACTAAGAAGATAGATGCTTATCAAGGAAGTGTTCTAGCTCCTTCAAAGCCGCCTCCTGAATATCATCAGGTACGCCAGTATTGTCAAACCGAATCTGGTACCCCTTCGAAGTCTTCCTGGTCTCATCATTTTGCGCGGGAAACCCCGTCCTTTAGGGCGGGGAGGGATAGCGCGTCGTGCGTCAGCACGACTGGTTTTCCCTGACTCCCTTCTCCTTTAAGTTAGTGAATTGAACGTGATAGCCATAGCCATCGGCTCTCTGTGTTAATGTGCAATATTTGTGAGAGATGCCCTGAATAGCACCGTCTAATGTCTGAATATTGAAGCTTCCGGTTTTGCGAACCGCGACACGCCCAAGCCAAGTGCCCATTTTTGTGCCTTTCGGAACGATGGCTTTTACCATATCGCCGGTCTGAAAACCTTGCACCTGCTTCTGGCGCATCAGGTAGCCGCGTGGGAAGCCGTATTTCGTCAGGCGGGTGCGCTGATAGCTACCACGCCCATTCGCCTTGACACTCAACGTTGGAATCTCCCAACCGGATATTTCTTCCACCTCACCAACGCAGGCGGCGTCCAGAGCATGTGCTTTCGGTATACTGAGCCTACTCCGGTTGAATTTCGTGCGACCGCCTGTAGCAACTTCGACCGGTAATCCAGTGCCATTAAGCGCTTGGTAGAGCACCCAACGTGTGGAATTAACCGCTGAGGCGTCTCTCAAAGGTGTTTTAGCCTGTTTCAGCACATGGTCTAATCGAGACTGGTGATTCTTCAGCCGCTTCGATGTAGCAAAGAAATTCGCCAGCGATTGCTTACCTTTTTCCTTGTTACAGGGATCGCAAGCCAAAGTCAGGTTGCTGACCCGGTTGGAACCGCCGTTGGCTCTCGGATCAATATGCTCAATTTGAAGCGGTGTGTCTTTCTCTCCGCAGTAGGCGCATTCGCGACCCCACTTTTCCAAGAGGTATTCGCGCACTTCGTAGCCTAGTAAGGTGCCCTGCTGATACTCCACACCACTGATCTCCGGATTCTCCATTTTCTGAGTGTCGAAACGCACCAGCTCCTGGCTAATGGCCACGACCGGAACCAAAGATTGGAGTCGGTTCACCAGGCTCTTGGTGGTGTCCACCCGATGCTGAAGGCTTGGTGCCAGCCAGCCTTTCGGCTTGGTTCGATTCAGGAATCGGGGTGCCCGATACCGGAGTTGATTACGGCGGCGACGGCGAAACGCCCGACGCTGCTCCAAACTTTTACTGATCTGACGACCACGATGCTGAAGCTCGATTAACGCTAGTACATGCTGCTTCTTGCCTTTTTCTCTCACGACCGCAATGCCAGTAGTCTTGCTACCTGGATCAATCTTCACCCGAACCGGCTGAACATCACCACCGAGTCGGTCTTTCAGTCGGATTGTAAAGGGATACGCACGCACCACCACCGCTCGCCCACGGGCGAGCAGAAGCCGTGCTCGTTTTTCCGAACAAGGCATCAGTGGATTCTTGCGTTTATCCAATACGAAAACCGACATTTCCTTCCTTTTAATCAATGCCCTTACGGGCCTTGTGACGGAGGCCGAAGCCTCTCTCCCCTCGGGAATGTCCATCACCGGCTCCCGCTTGCGCGGCGACTAAAACCTTCGGCGTTTTACCTTTCGCCAGCATGATCCTAGCCTTCCAGAGCCCGGAACTGAGGAAGCATTCCGGGGTGGGTCTTAACGACCTGTGATGAACGTAGCGGGCTGGTTACCGCTTTCCCTGGTCAACCTGGCTTGCAGGGTTTTCTCTACAAGCCCCGTCCTTTAGGGCGGGGTAGTTGACGCAGGCCAACACCGGTGTAGGTGGTGCAGACGATGCCATTGGGGCTGGCAAAATCATCAAACGCACCGTATCGCCCATCCACCACGGTCGTCGTGGTGCGCCCTTCCTGCACAATCGGTCCCTGAGCACCGGGCGCCTTGCATCCGTCGTGCGACAGGGTGAATCGGTCACCGATACTGAAGATCAGGAAGCCATCCGTGCTTTCCCGGGGCTGGCCCTGGTCAAAGGACAGGACGGCCTTGCCGCCTTGCGGGCACAGATACTCGCTCGCATCGAGGCTGCTCATCATTTTGCGCGGGAGACCCCGTCCTTCAGGGCGGGGAGGGATAGCGCGTCGTGCGTCAGCACGACTTGTTTTCCCTGACTCCATCCTCCTTTAGATTAATAGTTTGAATGTGATAGCCGTAGCCATCGGCTCGTTGGGTTAATGTGCAATGCTTGTAAGAGATGCCCTGGATGGCACCTTCTAATGTCTGAATATTGAAACTGCCGGTTTTGCGAACGGCGACCCGGCCAAGCCAGACACCCGCCTTTGTGCCTTTCGGAACAATGGCCTTCACCATATCTCCCGTTTGAAAGCCCTTTACCTGCTTCTGACGCATCAAATAGCCACGCGGGAAGCCGTGCTTTGTCAGGCGGGTGCGCTGGTAACTACCACGACCGTTCGCCTTAATGGTTAAAGTCGGCACTTCCCAGCCAGAAACCTGTTCAACGCTTCCAGCACACGCGGCATCCAGGGCATGGGTTTTGGGGATGCCCAGTCGGCTCCGGTTGAACTTGGTTTGGCCGCCAGTTCCGACTTCGACCGGTAGACCTGCGTCTTTTAATGACTGATACAGCGCCCACCGAGTAGAGTTGACGGCTGAGGCGTCTCTAAGAGGCTTTTTGGCCTGCCCCAGCACGCGATCCAGTCGAGACTGATATTTCTTCAGGCGCTTCGAGGTGGCGAAGAAAACTTCCAAGGACAGCTTCCCCTTTTCCTTGTTGCACGGATCGCACGCCAACGTCAGGTTGCTGACCCGGTTGGAACCGCCGTTGGCTTTTGGATCAATATGTTCGATTTGCAACGGTGTGTCTTTCTCTCCGCAGTAGGCGCATTCGCGACCCCACTTTTCCAGAAGGTATTCGCGCACTTCGTAGCCTAGTAAGGTGCCTTGCTGATATTCAACACCGCTGATCTCAGGATTCTCCATTTTCTGGGTATCGAAGCGCACCAGCTCCTGGCTGATGGCCACGACCGGAACCAAAGATTGGAGTCGGCTCACCAGGCTCTGTGTGGTATCCACCCGATGCTGAAGGCTCGGTGCCAGCCAGCCTTTCGGCTTAGTCCGATTCAGGAATCGGGGTGCCCGATACCGGAGTTGATTGCGGCGACGACGGCGAAACGCACGACGCTGCTCCAAATTCTTACTGATCTGGCGACCACGATGCTGAAGCTCCATTAACGCTAGCACATGCTGCTTCTGACCTTTTTCTCGCACGACGGCAATCCCTGTAGACTTACTGCCCGGATCAATCTTCACCCGAACCGGCTGTGTATTTCCTCCGATTCGATCTTTCAGTCGGATTGTAAAGGGATAGGCACGAACCACCACGGCTCGCCCACGGGCGAGCAGAAGCCGTGCTCGTTTTTCCGAGCAAGGCATCAAAGGTGTTTTGCGTTTATCCAATACAAAAACCGACATTTTCTTCCTTTTAATCAATGCCCTTACGGGCCTTGTGACGGAGGCCGAAGCCTCTCTCCCCTCGGGAATGTCCACCATCGGCTCCCGCTTTCGCGGCGACTAAAATCTTCGGCGCTTTACCTTTCGCCAGCATGATCCTAGCCTTCCAGTGCCCGGAACTGAGGAAGCATTCCGGGGTGGGTCTTAACGACCTGTGATGAACGTAGCGGGCTGGTTACCGCTTTCCCTGGTCAACCTGGCTTGCAGGGTTTTCTCTACAAGCCCCGTCCTTTAGGGCGGGGTAGTTGACATTATCCAGAACCGCGTCCCCATACAGTTTGCGTAAATGACCCTGAACACATCCGGCAGTCGACATTTTGCTTCCTCCACGTTGGAGGTGGTCGAAGAGCGTGCAGCGGCTCTGCGTTTCGATGGGCTTTCCAAATCATTCACCCGCCCGATTGTTCACGGCGGTGAACAGTGAGGCAGGGGAGGGCGGTGTGTCTGAGCCGGGCTTTCAGGCTCGGCTCGCCGGCCCCGGCGATCATCAACAGCTCATGGTTGCCGATAACGCTGTAGACCCAG
>NZ_JAKZAH010000056.1 GCF_023156245.1 Marinobacter bryozoorum | reverse complement strand
ACCAAGATCAACCGCAAGAGTGTGATCGTGCTGGGCGAGGAAGGCAGGAAACAGTACAAGGTCTCGCCGGAGTTACTGAGGCCTCTGCGTGACGTGAAGTAGGTCAACTACGTCGTAGGATGAACGCTTACGTTATTGCTGAACCCGGCCACATAGTAGTCCTGGTATACAGCACGGAGTTCTTCTTTCAGTCTGTCCTTGCTCATAGTCAGCCTTTTCATCGTTGGTCAGCAATCAACCCGGCAACCTTGATCACATACCGTCAGTAAATCAAGAACTTTCCGGTGTGCCCCAGTGGTACTTCGACCTTATCATGGTTTCTCCCTGTCGATTGCTAACTGAACCTGCTTGTAAAAGGCTAACCGCTCTTCATCCTGGTTTCCCCCCTGCCGGCCCGATGCCTGCGGCCAGTTGCCATTGGACGCAATGACCAGTTGGCGCTCAGGATCAATGAAAATACCCTGGCCAAAGATACCCCGGGCCATATAGGCGCCATCGTCCAGGGTCCACCACTGGTAGCCGTAACCATACCCTTCCCGGGTGGTATCGACGCGGTTGCTGGTCGCCTCTTCAATCCAGCCCTCAGACAACACGGGCTCGCCGTCAATCAACCCACCACCGAGGATGAATAGACCCAGACGTGCAAAGTCGCGGGTGGAGGCCTGGATACAGCAGCCGCTGATCTCGTGCCCCGTGGACCCCAAAATCCAGCTGGCGTCCTGCTCCATGCCAAAGGGTTTCCAGACTTTCTCCGACAGGTAATCAGACAGGTGCTTGCCGGTGGCTGAACTCACCAGCACACCAATCAGGTTGGTCTCGCCGGTCTTGTATACCCATTTTGTGCCCGGCGGCGCCTCGGCTTCCAGTTGCCGCATGTAACTTACCGTGGCATCCACTCCAGGGTCCGGTTCATGGGCATTGAACAAGGCGACGTCGGATTGCGGGTCTGAGTAATCCTCGTTCCATTGCACCCCGGATGTCATGGTCAGCAACTGCTGGATGGTGACATTGTCGTAGGCTGACCCCTTGAGGTCCGGAATATAGTCCGACACCTTGTCTTCGAGGCTCCTGATGTAACCGTCTTTCAGGGCCGCACCCACCAGGGTGGAGGTAAAAGACTTGGCCACGGAAAAACTGGTCCAGCGCCCCTCCGGACCGAAGTCCAGGCCATAGCGCTCAAGCCGTACCTTGCCATCCTGAACGATCACCAGCGCCGCCGCCCGCTGGTTCTCCATAAAGGCGTCCACATCGGTATCCAGCTCAAGCGGCATTCCTTCAGGTAACGGATAAGGGGCATCACCTGCGAGGATCACCCGGGATTTGGAAAGGAACGGCAAACGGTCCATGGCACGGAACACCGCATCCCGCTGCTCTGTTGACCAGAACAGCACGTTGGTATCCGTCGGTAGATTCAGCACCAGCCGACGCATGTCCTTGTCGGCCATAACCCAGAACGTGCCGCACGCCAGAACGACCAAAACGATAATCGAAACAAACCATTTTTTCATAGGAGCTCTACTTCTTTTGTTTATTGTATAAGAAGCCCGGAGGGCGCGAGGAGGTCGATAAGAACACCTTGTCGCCATTTGCCGGGCTTTGCGGCGGCTCTGGAGGATCGCAGCGACGGAAAACCGTCCGACAACAGTCCATGGTTAGCTGATGAGCTTCGCCATTGCACGGCTCTGCACTCCTTCCCCGACCTCCAGGGCCGCTTTGACACCAGCCCGGTTCTTCTCTGGCTGATTCTGACTTGCTTTCAGCTTGCCCGTCAGCCTTTCAATGCTGATCTCGACGCCAACGATAGCCTGCACCAAACGTTCAGTGAAATCCGTCGGCGCATCATTCACGGACCAGGGGGCGTCCATTTGCGACTCATGTTGGTCTGTAAGCTGATGGAGATGATGCTTCAGCCAGTCTGAATCCTGGATAATCCGCGCCCTACCTTGCGCATGGACCGCCAGATAGTTCCACGTCGGGACGACCCTGCCTGTCTCTGCCTTGGTTGGGTACCAGGAGGGGGAAACGTAAGCATCTGGTCCCTGAAATACGGCGAGCACCCGCGAGGCGCTTTGAATGCGCTGCCGGACCGGGTTACTGCGGGCAAGATGACATTGCAGGTACCCAAGCGAACCGTTTGCGCCTGGGCTCAAGTAAAAAGGGACATGATTGGCTTCAATCCCGTCGTCATCGGCGACGACGAGCAACCCAAAGCTATAGTCGCGAATGTACTGCTGAAGCTTTTCTTGATCGTCTTCTTTGAAGTGATTCGGGACATACATCCTTTTATGCTCCTGAGTACAGACGGTGACCAGTTGACACGAAGCCCAGCAGCGAGCTTTGCGCAGCGAAGCGGAGAATAGGCCGTCTGTTGGGGGCCGCAAACTGGACTGGTTACACCAGCGGACTATCTTCAAGCTCGGCATAGCGAGGCAGCCCATCCGTAAATTCGTACCATTCACCCGCTGAGTTGGCGTAAATGTGGTAGCTGGGCTTGACGTCGATCGGTGTTATCAGACTACCAATTCGCAGCCGTAACGTATCAGGCTTTGAATCCAACCTACTGTAGATGGGACTGCCACATTCCCGACAAAATGCCCGTTTCTTGCCTGGCGTGGATTCGAACTCCTTTACCACCTCTTGGCCAGTAACAAAACGAAAGTGTGACACTCGAATGGGGCTGTTGGTAGCGTATGCAGAACCTTGGGCGCGGCGACACTGCGAGCAGTGGCACATTGCAATCGGTCCGAGCTCGCCACTGTATTCATATTGGACTAGGCCACACAGGCAACTTCCTTGAAGCATCAGTTCTCCTTTTCGGTATAACGCCAGTGGTAATGGGCGACAACGGAGCGCAGCGTAGTTGGCGTCCCGTTGACCACCTTGTTAACCTCTGAGTGCGAGGTCTTCCCGAATAACCTCCGGATGGCGGAAAGCAATCTCGATGAGCGCCTTTGCCGGCCCGGAAGGTTTACGTCGCCCCTGCTCCCATTCCTGCAACGTACGCGGTGAAATGTGTAGTACCTCGGCAAACTCTCGCTGGGTGAGGCCGGTCTTGCTACGCGCCTCTGCAACCTCATTTGGCTCCACACGGCTGAGTCGTGCGGCTTTGCCCGCTTTCATTTCTTTAACAGATTGGAGCAGCTTGTTACCAAGCTCCTCAGCACTCAGAGTCTCATTACTCATTTTCCAAGACCTCACGAATCGACTTCAGGATAGGCGCGGGTATGTTCTCCTTAACGGCCTTCTTGTAGATCACCAACAACCAGATCTCACCATTTGCCAATCTGGTGAAGTAGATGACTCGCACTCCACCACGCTTCCCTGAACCCGCCACCGACCATCGAACCTTCCTACATCCACCACTACCTGGAATGGGATCGCCAATTCCCGGATTAGCTGCCAACCAGGCGAAGAACGCGTTCCGCTACTCCTCAGTCCAGATTTTTCTGGCATCCGCTTCGAATGTAGGGGTTTCGATGATGGTAAACATGAAGACAAATATACGTCATTGACGGACTTTTGCAAGATGGCGAGTGAAGGGGTTAACGCCTACATTTGCGGCTGGTTTGGAGCGCAGCGGAAAACCAGTCCGCCAACATGTACTGGTGTACGCCCAGCATGGGCATGAACTAATGGGGTGAAAGTCCCCTGTAGGAAGATCATCGTTCAGTCGGTTTTACCCGATTGAACGCTAACCACTAGCGAATGGCAAGGGCCGATCCGCGAGGTTTGGTCTGGAGGAAGCCGCTAGCAAAACTGCGGGCTGATGAACAAGAACATCATACGAGGCGTAGGCTGAAGGCGAGTTGGCATCAGACGACGAAGCCACGTGATCTAACGGCCACTGTAAATGATGCAGCAGTGCAGTGACAGTGCATGCCCTTATCTGGGGCGGTCCGACGTATCGGGATCTGCTCAACAAGCGATCTGTCAATGACCAGTCAGGCCCCTGGTCGATCAAGCCTGGGCGCAGCCGTTGCCATCGGCGGTTGCGAGCGAACGAGATGGACACTGATAGCGCCTTCAGCGGTAACGTTGTGGGTGATTGAGCAGAAGTCAGCAGCGGCCATAGTAGCCAAACGCCCGTCGTAATGGTCGGGACAGGGTGAAGGGCCAAACACCGGAAATAAAGGAGGAGCCTTGACCGACTTGAACGCACGAATGCCGCCCGGCAATGACGTGACTCAGCGTACGGTCACGAAGCCAGCCTTTAGCAATGATCTATTCGAAGCTGTACTGCACCGGGCTAACCTGCAACAAGCCTGGAAGCAGGTTCGAGCCAATAAGGGAGCGGCGGGTATCGATGGCATGGCCATCGAAGAATTTCCCGCCTGGGTAAAGGCCGGCCACTGGAGTGTGGTCCAACAGTCGATTCGCTCGGACGATTATCAACCAGCGCCGGTGCGGCGGGTTGAGATCGACAAACCGGACGGTGGCAAGCGCCAGCTTGGCATCCCGACGGTGACAGACCGGGTGATTCAGCAAGCCATTGCCCAGATCCTGGTACCCCTGTTCGATCCGGGATTCTCAGCGGACAGCTACGGCTTCCGTCCGGGGCGGAACGCGCACCAGGCGGTGCGACGGGTGCAGAGCATCCTCAAGGATGGGAGACGCTTTGCGGTGGATGTGGACCTGTCGAAGTTCTTCGACCGGGTGAATCATGACCTGCTGATGACGCACTTGGGCTATAAAGTCCAGGATAAGCGTCTGCTGAACCTGATTGCCCGGTATCTGCGAGCTGGGATTATCGATAACCAGCTCTATCTGGAGAGTCGGGAAGGTGTACCTCAGGGTGGCCCTTTGTCACCCTTGCTGGCTAACATCATGCTCGACCCGCTGGATAAAGAACTGGAGCGACGGGGCTATCGGTTTACTCGCTACGCGGATGACTTCACCATTGTGGTGAACAGCCGTCGTGCGGGCGATCGGATACTGGCCAGTATCAGCCACTTCCTGGAGCACCGCCTGAAACTGACGGTCAACACGGCCAAGAGCCGGGTGGTCAGAACCAATGAAAGCCGCCAAGCCCAAGGCCCCATCCTCCTATAAGTACCCGGGCACTGCGGCTCATCACTGCCTGGGTAGCCAACCACAAGCCGCTCCACCCGGGAGGCCGCAGCCCCTACCTGCAAGATCCCGACGGATGCCCGATTTCGTATAGCGCAGCCTGTTGCTGGACCGCGGGCGGTATGGAATACTTTCCTTCACTCGTGGAGTGGGCGCACGACGTTGCCCCTCGTTCGATAAAGAACACACGAGGTAAGGAAGCTCCTGCAATCCCCATGAACACTGGTTTGTTGAGGAGGGGCAATTTCAAGGACAGATACAGGAACCGCACCATGACAGATATCGTCATTCCCCGACATTCGTCCACCCTTTCCGATTTTTGTGAGCCCTCAGCCTCTCTCGATGACTATGCAAGAGCTCGCCGGGTCATGTTCGGGTGCCAGTCAGTTGCCAAAGATTATGCCTATTGCCTGGCGGTTGACCCTGATCCGCAGGATATGGCGATTAGCAACCTGCTTAACAGCCTCCCCGAGAAGTCCAGGCAGCGCCTCGGTTGTTGTGTCGACCAGCATGGTCAGAACACAGTCCGCCTGGCGCTATTTATTGACTGGGTTCAAAGCCAGTTGAATCCAGTCAATGCCAGCACGAGCAACTCAGTCGCTGGTATGGGTGCCACCGTGCTTGGCGCAAGGACAGACAGCTTTATGAACGCGCTCAGCCAATATCAGGGTGCGCTCGTTAAGCTGAATAACTTCACACGCGTGGGACGAGGCCCTTCCCGGACAAAAGCCGAACTCAGGCAAAACGTTCGCTCAGCTTACGAGCGTCTAAATCGGTATTTCCAGCAGGAACTGCGCCGACTGGCACCCCGTTCCGACTTTGGCCTAAACAAAGGCAGCGCGATCACGGGAGCTGACAGGGGCGTCAGATTGGCTGAGAGACATAAGGGACGCGGTATCCATGTGGCGGACATGAATGAGGGACGGGCTGTCAGTCGCTTTTCTCAAGGCCTGCAATATGCCGGGCGAGGCATCATAGTGGCGGATGTTGGTTTGCGTGCGAACGCCGTATACCAAAGCTATCGGAATGAAGATGAGTGGGAACGTGAACTGGTCGCGCAAACGGGCGGACTCGCTGGAGCTACCTCAGCAGGTTTCGTCACTGGTAAGACCGTTGCGATGGCCATGGCACGAGTCGCGCTGGCACCCACACCCTGGGGATGGGGCTTGATGATCGGTTCCGCCGTTGCTATCGGAGCCTATGCGGCTTATCAAGCAGACGAACGTGGACAAAACCTATTCGGAAAAATCTACGACTACTTTACAGGTGACTGACGGGTGGACGGAGAGCTTATCTTTGCATTCGTTTTCGCCGGCTGTCTGCTGACGGTGATGGTTTCCTGGCTGGTATTCGGCCGGTTGTCCATGGCGAAGATCGAGAAAGCGATCATGGCGGAAGGCAAGCCTCGGCCCTGCCCCTGGGACGGCGTCGGAGGCCGGTTGGTCTGGTACGCATACGCTGTCGCGTTACCCGAGTCCTTTTTTAACGAGGTAGACAATCGACAACTCAATACCTCAGATGTAAAACGGTATACAACAAGGGCTGACCAGCTCCGGGCATGGGTGTTTATGATTGCCGGGCATGGCTTTGTATTGCTTGTATTTGCCGCTGTCGTCTTTGATTTCGGATAACCGGACGGGACCGGCTCGTGAAGACAAAAAAGCCGCCATGCCCAAGGGCATTGGCGGCAATCAGTCAGGAGACCAATCCTGATTCGAGTCTGATCAGGATGCCTAGAATGAATCCCCTGGCACCCTCACCCAACCTTCCATAAGCACCCGGGCACTACGACTCATCACCGCCTTGGTCGCCGTCCACTGCCCGTTCACTTGGGAGGCCTCAGCCCCCACCTGCAAGGTCCCGGACGGGTGTCCAAAGGTGACGGAGGTGCGGTCCCCGCCCCCGGCCGCCAGGTTCACCAGCGTGCCGGGTACCGCAGCGGCCGTTGCAATAGCCACCGCAGCGGTGCCCATCATGGCGTGGTGCAGTTTGCCCATGGACAGGGCGCGGACCAGTACATCAACATCGCCGGCCTTGATATCTTTACCTGATGAGCTGACGTAATCCTTTGGCGGCGCTACAAAAGCTACCTTGGGCGTGTGGCCACGGTTTGCGGCTTCCTCCGGGGTCTTTATCAGCCCCATCTTCACCGCGCCGTGGGCACGGATCAGTTCGAAACGGGCCAGGGCTTCCGGGTCGCCGTTGATGGCCGGCTGCAGCTCGGTGCCTTCGTACCCGATGTCTTCGGCATTAACGAAGATGGTGGGGATGCCGGCATTGATCATGGTGGCCTTGAGGGTGCCCACGCCGGGCACTTCCAGGTCGTCCACGACATTGCCTGTGGGGAACATGGCGCCCTCACCGTCGGCCGGGTCCATGAATTCCACGGCGACTTCTGCCGCCGGGAAGGTCACGCCATCCAGCTCGAAGTCACCGGTTTCCTGCACTTCGCCGTTGGTCATGGGCACCTTGGCGACAATGGTCTTGCCGATGTTGGCCTGCCAGATGCGAACCGTGGCGATGCCGTTGTCCGGTACCCGGCTCTTGTCCACCAGGCCGTTGGTGATGGCGAAGGGCCCCACCGCCGCGGACAGGTTGCCGCAGTTACCGCTCCAGTCCACGAAGGCCTTGTCGATGCCCACCTGGCCAAAGAGGTAGTCCACGTCGTGGTCTTCGCTCTGGCTTTTGGCCAGCAGCACCGTCTTGCTAGTGCTGGAGGTGGCGCCGCCCATGCCGTCGATCTGTTTTTCGTAGGGATCGGGGCTGCCGATGACGCGCATCAGCAGCTTGTCACGGGCTTCACCGGGTTGCTGGCAGCGTTCGGGCAGGTCTTCGATGTTGAAGAACACGCCCTTGCTGGTGCCGCCACGCATGTAGGTGGCGGGGATTTTTACTTGGGGTACTGTGCTCACTTTCGGGTAACCCTCTTGAAGATTTTGTTAGCCACGGAATCGAACGCCCTTCGACAGGCTCAGGGCGAACGGAAAGATAAGATGAAATTATTTCTTAGCCACCAAACCCACGGAAGAGCACGAAAAGCACTCAAAAAAATCAAAAAGCACTAAATCAAGAATAACGAGATATTCTTGGCCGTTAATTTTTCGTGTTCTTTCGTAATTTTCGTGGCAAGTGGCTTTGTCTTTATCTTTTCTTTCCGCTCGCCCTGAGCCTGTCGAAGGGCCGTGCTTTCCGTGATTTCCGTGGCAAATAGCGTTGTCTTTATCTTTTCCTTCCGTTCGCCCTGAGCCTGTCGAAGGGCCGCGTATCCCGTGGCCCATCCATTATTTTTGATCGTCAGGCTGCGCTGGTGGATTCCAGGAAGTCCTGGGCGAAGCGCTGCAGCACACCGCCGGCCTTGTAGATTTCCACCTCTTCCGCAGTATCCAGGCGGCAGATGACCGCGACGTGCTCGGTGCTGCCGTTCTTGCGGTGAATGACCAGGGTCAGTTCCGCGCCCGGTGCGGCGGTGCCTTCCACGTCGTAGGTTTCCGTACCGTCCAGTGCCAGGGTGTTGCGGGTGGTGCCTTCCTCGAACTGCAGGGGCATTACACCCATGCCGATGAGGTTGGTCCGGTGGATACGCTCGAAACCTTCCGCCACAATGGCTTCAACGCCCGCCAGCGCCACGCCCTTGGCGGCCCAGTCACGGGAAGAGCCCTGGCCGTAGTCGGCGCCCGCGATAATGATCAGCGGCTGCTTGCGCTCCATGTAGGTTTCGATGGCTTCCCACATGCGAGTGGCCTTGCCTTCCGGCTCGATGCGGGCCAGCGAGCCCTGCTTCACGTTGCCCTGCTCGTCCCTCACCATTTCGTTGAACAGTTTCGGGTTGGCGAAGGTGGCACGCTGGGCGGTCAGGTGGTCGCCCCGGTGGGTGGCGTAGGAGTTGAAGTCCTCCTCCGGCAGGCCCATCTTGTGCAGGTATTCACCGGCGGCGCTGTCCATCAGGATCGCATTGGACGGCGACAGGTGGTCGGTGGTGATGTTGTCTGGCAGGATCGCCAGCGGACGCATGCCCTTGAGGGACTTCTCCCCCACCATGCCACCTTCCCAGTACGGCGGACGGCGGATGTAGGTGCTCTGGGGCCGCCACTCGTACAGCGGGCTGACCAGGTTACGGGCATCCTTCGACACGTCGAACATGGGAATGTAGGTCTGGCGGAACTGTTCCGGCTTCACCGCCGTCTTGACGATGGCGTCGATTTCTTCGTCGCTGGGCCAGATGTCCTTCAGGGTGATGGGGTTGCCGTCCTTGTCGTACCCCAGGGCGTCCTTCTCGATATCAAAGCGGATGGTACCGGCGATGGCATAGGCCACGACCAGCGGCGGCGAGGCCAGGAAGGCCTGCTTGGCGTAGGGGTGGATACGGCCATCGAAGTTACGGTTACCAGACAGCACCGCTGTGGAGTACAGGTCGCGGTCGATGATTTCCTGCTGGATTTTCGGGTCCAGGGCGCCGCTCATGCCGTTACAGGTGGTGCAGGCAAACGCCACCACGCCGAAGCCCAGGTTTTCCAGCTCCGGCAGCAGGCTGGCTTCTTCCAGGTACATCTTGACGGTCTTGGAGCCCGGCGCCAGGGAGGACTTCACCCATGGCTTGCGGGTCAGGCCCAGCTTGTTGGCGTTCCGGGCGATCAGGCCGGCTGCCACCATGTTGCGGGGGTTACTGGTGTTGGTGCAGCTGGTGATGGCCGCGATGATGACCGCGCCGTCCGGCATCTTGCCTTCTTCCTGCTCCCATTCACCGGCAATGCCGCGCTTGGCCAGCTCGCTGGTGGGCAGGTGGGCGTGCGGGTTGGACGGGCCCGCCAGGGTGCGCTCGACCTTGCTCAGGTCAAACGTCAGTACCCGCTCATACTCGGCGGATTTCAGGTCATCGGCCCACAGGCCGGTGTGTTTCGCGTACTTCTCGACCAGGGCCACCTGCTCGTCTTCACGACCGGTGAGCTTGAGGTAGTCGATGGTCTGGCCGTCAATGTAGAACATGGCGGCGGTGGCGCCGTATTCCGGGGTCATGTTGGAAATGGTGGCACGGTCGCCCACGGTCAGGCTGTCGGCACCTTCGCCATAGAACTCCAGGTAGGCACCAACTACCCGCTCCTTGCGCAGGAACTCGGTGATCGCCAGCACCATGTCCGTACCGGTGATGCCCGGGCGCAGCTTGCCCTTGAGCTCCACACCCACGATGTCCGGCAGGCGCATCATGGAGGCGCGGCCGAGCATCACGCTCTCGGCTTCCAGGCCACCCACACCCACGGAGATCACGCCCAGTGCGTCCACCATGGGGGTATGGCTGTCGGTACCCACGCAGGTGTCCGGGAAGGCCACGCCATCACGTACCTGCACGACCGGGGACATCTTTTCCAGGTTGATCTGGTGCATGATGCCGTTACCCGGCGGGATTACGTCCACGTTCTCGAAGGCGGTCTTGGTCCAGTTGATGAAGTGGAAGCGATCGTCGTTACGGCGGTTCTCGATCTCACGGTTCTTCTCGAAGGCATCCTTCTCGAAGCCGGCGTGTTCAACGGCCAGGGAGTGGTCAACGATCAGCTGTGTCGGCACCACCGGGTTAACCTTGGCTGGGTCGCCGCCCTTCTCTGCGATAGCATCCCGCAGGCCGGCCAGGTCCACCAGGGCGGTCTGGCCCAGAATGTCATGGCACACCACGCGGGCCGGGTACCAGGGAAAGTCCAGGTCCCGCTTGCGTTCGATCAGCTGCTTCAGCGAGTCAGTCAGCGCCGCCGGGTCGCAACGGCGAACCAGCTGCTCTGCCAGGATACGGGAGGTGTAGGGCAGCTTGGCCCAGGCGCCGGGCTGGATGTCTTCCACCGCCTGGCGGGTGTCGAAATAGTCCAGGTCTGAGCCTGGGAGGTTCTTGCGATATTGGGTGTTCATTGGGGGGCTCTCTGAAAAGACTTTTTGGCCACGGAATCCACGGCCCTTCGACAGGCTCAGGGCGAGCGGAAAGGAAAAAACAAAATGATTTTTCTAGCCACCAAACCCACGAAAGAACACGAAAGTAAAAACGAAGAGATATTTATAGCCGTTAGTTTTTCGTGTTCTTTAGTGGTTTTCGTGGCAAATAGCTTTGTCTTTATCTTTTCGTTCCGCTCGCCCTGAGCCTGTCGAAGGGCCGTGGATTCCGTGGCTAAAACAGATTTCTTATGGGCGCTCGTCGATGGGCACCCACTTGGCGTCCGCCGGGCCGGTGTAGTCGGCACTGGGGCGGATAATCCGGTTGTTGGCGCGCTGTTCTTTCACGTGGGCCGTCCAGCCGGATACCCGGGACATCACGAAGATGGGGGTAAACAGCTCGGTGGGGATGCCCATGAAGTGATAGGCAGACGCATGGAAGAAGTCAGCGTTACAGAACAGCTTCTTCTCCCGCCACATGACTTCCTCGCAGCGCACGGATACCGGGTACAGCACGGTGTCGCCCACTTCGTCCGCCAGCTCCTTCGACCACTGTTTGATGATCGCGTTGCGGGGATCGGATTCCTTGTAGATGGCGTGACCGAAGCCCATGATCTTTTCCTTGCGCTCCAGCATACCCATCAGGCCCTCTTCGGCCTCATCCGGGGTCTGGAACTTCTGGATCAGCTCCATGGCGGCCTCGTTGGCACCGCCGTGCAGCGGACCACGCAGGGAGCCGATGGCGCCGGTAACACAGCTGTGAATATCAGACAGGGTCGACGCACACACACGGGCCGTGAAGGTGGAGGCGTTGAACTCGTGCTCTGCATACAGGATCAGGGAAACGTTCATCACCCGCTCGTGCAGCTCGCTGGGCTTCTTGCCGTGGAGCAGCTCCAGGAAGTGGCCACCGATGGAGTCCACGTCGCTCTCGGTCTCGATACGCACGCCTTCGTGGGCGAAGCGGTACCAGTAAGTGATGATGGACGGGAACACCGCCAGCATGCGGTCGATCTTGTCGTCCTGCTCGGAGAAGTCCTGCTCGGTTTCCAGATTGCCCAGCATGGAACAGCCGGTACGCATGACGTCCATCGGGTGGGCGTCTTTGGGGATCTGTTCCAGCACGGTCTTCAGGGCGTCCGGCAGGCCACGCAGGCTTTGCAGCTTTTTCGTGTACTCGTCCAGCTCCTTGCGGTTGGGCAGTTTGCCACGCAGCAGCAGGTACGCGATTTCCTCGAACTGGGCTTTCTCCGCCAGGTCGGCAATGTCGTAGCCACGGTAAGTCAGTCCGGCACCGGACTTGCCCACGGTACACAGGGCGGTTTCACCAGCGACCTGCCCGCGCAGGCCGGCACCACCGAGTTTCTTTGCTTCAGCCATGAGTCATCTCCCTCACATCTCTTGTTGGATTCGGTTCAGTTCTTTTTCTGGGCGAAGAGCTCGTCCAGTTTCTGTTCGAAGTCGTGGTAGTTCAGGAAGTCGTAGAGTTCGGCACGGGTCTGCATGCTGTCCACCACGTCTTTCTGGTCGCCCTTCTCCAGGATATTTTCATACACCATCAGCGCTGCCTTGTTCATGGCGCGGAAGGCACTGAGGGGATAGAGCACCATACCGGCGCCGGCTTCTGCAAGCTCGCTCTTGTTATAAAGCGGCGTCGCACCGAACTCGGTGATATTGGCGAGCAGGGGCGCATCAATGGCGTCGGCGAAGGCCTGGTAGTCCGACAGCTCGTGCACGGCTTCGGCGAAGATACCGTCGGCACCGGCTTCAATACAGGCCCTGGCGCGGTCAATGGCGGCATCCAGTCCTTCCTTCTGGAAGGCGTCGGTGCGGGCCATGATAAAGAAGTCCTTGTCCTGGCGGGCGTCAGCAGCCGCCTTGATGCGATCCACCATTTCTTCCCTGGAGACAATTTCCTTGTTGGGGCGATGGCCGCAACGCTTCTGGGCAACCTGGTCCTCAATGTGGACGGCGGCAACACCGGCGCGCTCCATCTCACGAATGGTGCGGGCAATGTTGAAGGCACCACCCCAGCCAGTATCGATGTCGACCAGCAGCGGGAGATCCGTAGCAGCAGTAATCCGACGGGCGTCTTCCACCACGTCGTTCATGGTGGTCATGCCCAGGTCCGGCAGGCCGAACGAGGCGTTGGCTACGCCACCTCCAGACAGGTAAATGGCCTGGTGCCCTACCCGCTCCGCCATCATTGCGGAATAGGCATTGATGGTGCCGACGATCTGCAGCGGCTTGTTCTCTTTCAGCGCCTTGCGGAAGCGGGCGCCCGGGCTCAGTTGCTGTGACATGGGGATTTCCTTCTTGTTCATGGATGTCGGGTTCGGGATCAGAACGAGATCTCGCCCTGTTCAATCTTGCGTTCGATATTCTGTCGGGCAGCGTTGATGTGGCGTTTCATCAGGAACTCCGCCAACTCGCCATCCCTCTGGGCAATGGCCTCCACGATGCGTCGATGTTCACCCAGTGCCCGGTGTGGCCGGCCGCTGGAGGTACTCAGCCGATAACGATACATGCGCACCATGTAGTAAAGATCACCCAACAGCATTTGCGCGAGCTTGGTGTTGCGGCTGCCGGTGGCGATGCGGTGGTGAAAGTCGTAATCGCCTTCAGCCTGGTAGTAGGCCTGGCCGCGGGCTTCCTCAATCATGGTTTCGTGGCTGTCGAGGGTCGCTTGCAGGTCTGCGATTTCCTGGTCCGTCATCCGCTCTGCCGCCTGGCGAGCCGCCAGCCCTTCCATCACTTCACGAATGCGGTACAGCTCCAGCAACTCGGCGGCACTGACAGACACCACCCGGACACCCGCGTGGGGACGACGAACGAGCAGGCCCCGGGATTCCAGCCGGCCGAGGGCTTCACGCACCGGGCCGCGGGTCAGATTGAAACGCTCGCACAGGTCCAGTTCACCGATTTTTTCACCGGGGGCCAGTTCGCCTTTTACGATGGCCGTTTGCAGACAATCGAAGGCTTCATCGGCGCGAGTCTGAGTGATTGTTACGGGAGCGTTCATGGCGTTTGTCAACAATATTAAAAGCAACAACCGGAAATTTACGCCGCTCCTTTCATATTGTCAACAATCCAAGAAATTGAGCCCCCTTTCATTGTTAACATTCGACAGGTGCACCAATTCAGTGCGCCTATGCAATATCGGGCGCCGTGAAAAACCGTAAACCACACGCAAACTCCCAGTGTTTCCCTTTATGGCGGTACCTTGGTTACACTTGGCATGCTTTCTGATTGCCAGATTACCAAGCGTTCCGGAGGCGCCAGACCCGTGATGGCGATCCCAATCAGGAATACCACACAAAAGGACGATATTGATGATCAAGAAATGCCTGTTCCCCGTTGCCGGCTACGGCACCCGCTTTCTTCCGGCCACCAAGGCCATGCCCAAGGAGATTCTCCCCGTTGTTAACAAACCCCTGGTGCAGTATGGGGTAGAGGAAGCGTCCGAGGCCGGAATGAACGAATTCGGCTTTGTGACCGGTCGGGGTAAACGGGCCATCGAGGATCACTTCGACATCAGTTACGAGCTGGAGCACCAGATTGCCGGTACCGGCAAGGAAGACCTGCTCACGTCTATCCGTGACCTGATCAACAACAATAGCTTTGCCTTTACCCGCCAGAATGAAATGAAGGGGCTGGGCCACGCCATTCTCACCGGCCGCAACCTGATGGGTGACAACCCGTTTGCCGTGGTACTGGCGGATGACTTCTGCGTGGTGCCCGAAGGCGAAGACGGCGTACTGGCCCAGATGGCCAAGCTGTACAAGCAGTTCCGCTGCTCCATCGTGGCCATTGAGGAAGTACCCGAGGACGAGACCCACAAGTACGGTGTCATTGCCGGCGAGCCCATGAAGGATGGCCTGTACCGCATCACTGACATGGTCGAGAAACCCTCACCGGACAAGGCGCCGTCCAACCTGGCGATTATCGGCCGCTACATCCTGACCCCGGACATCTTCGAGATCATCGAGAACACCAAGCCGGGCAAGAACGGCGAAGTCCAGATCACCGATGCCCTGCTGGAACAGGCGAAGAACGGCTGCGTGCTGGCCTACCAGTTCAAGGGCAAGCGTTTTGACTGTGGTTCCATCGAAGGGTTTGTAGAGGCCACCAACTACGTCTACGAGAACATCTACAAGAAGAACCGGGACAAGAAGAAGTAAGGACCAGGTCGCCTCAGCGACTCAGTAACTGCAGGATCATGCGCCGGTTTTCTTCTGTACTCTTGCGGAACCGGCGCAGCAATTCCGCTTCCTCTTCATTGGGTTGGACCCGTTGCACCTGTCGCTCCAGTTCTTCCAGGGCCCCGGCGAGCTCATCACTGTTGGAAAACGCCAGCCCCGGCAGCTCCAGTTGCCCGGGGTCGTCGAGTTCTGACGTATCCAGCAGGGACTCCAGCGGCACTGACAGGTGGCGGCATACGTCGATGAGCTCATCCACCGCCGGGTACAGCCGTTGGCGGGCATCTGCCTGCTCCCAGCGGGTAACGATATCCGGAGTCACACCCAGCAGTTCCGCCAGGTCCCGGCGGGACAACTGACGTTCCTCACGGGCGTCCTGCAGGCTCTGCCAGAATGTTTCCAGGTAACGCATGGGATGACTCCTGCCAACTGCGGGCTGTTTTTCGGGGGACACCCCGGAACCGGTACCCCGGGGCCTTCCCTACTGTATCTGTAAAGGGGCATTTTCGCGACAGCTTCGATGGGTGGGCTCTGCTAGTGTCCCGTTTGGTTCATTCGCTGATCTACTGAGCCACTGAGAGCCTTGATAGCCGCGTTGCGCTGACTCGATTTGGAACCACCAAACCTTCGCCACCGCGCCTAGCT
>NZ_JAKZAH010000055.1 GCF_023156245.1 Marinobacter bryozoorum | reverse complement strand
GAGGACTGTCTCCCGTGGACTTCGAAAAGCAGTATTTTAAGCAGCTGTCAGGCGTCTAGGATATCGGGGGCTTGCCATAGCTATGGTCAATATCAGTTACTGATCAACGTGTAATTTCATGATCTGATACAACGGCCGGGCCTTAGTCCGGCCGTTTGTCATTGAGCCGAACATGCGGAAGGTCGGCAATGATTTTGACGAAATCCTCCAAATGAGGACACTAGCTGACCCACGCAAAGAGGCCAGCCTTTTCTACTGGGCATTATCGTACTAAAACCACCACCGGACGCCCGCCACGAAGCTGGAGGACTCGACGTCTTCCCCCTCGCGCTCACGAAGGTCCTCTGTGTTGCCCAGAAAGCGGGTGTAAGAAACACCCACGTAGGGCGCAAACTCCCTCGAAAAGTGGTATCTCAGACGGAGCCCCAGGCCCACATTATTGATGCCACTACCGACGCCCCACTCCTCAACATCGCTGAAGGCAACGAGCGTTTCGCCGCGGCCCTGCAAAATGAGCCTTTGGGTCAGCAGCCAGTCGTACTCGGCTTCAAGATCGTATGACACGTCACCGTCGTCGGTGACTCGGAGATTTGTGTCTACCTCAAACCAGTAGGGGGCAAGTCCCTGCAATCCAACAATGGCCGAATAGCGCTCCTTATTAGGGCTGGGGCCAAACGTTGTCTGGGCACCCAATCCTGTCTGTATATCCCAGAAGCGATCGAAGCGATAGCTGTACTGCACATCAAAATTTTCGATGTCGCCGCTGTCGCTGGATAGATCAGTCTCACCTTCCGTTTCGACCCAGAGCCGATTGCGATCTTTACCAATCCAGGCCTGGGCGTCCCACAGGGCCAATTCGTTGTCGCCGTCACGCTGGTATTCCATCCGGTCAAACAGAACCTGGCCAAACACCTGGTTGTCGTGTATCGGCAGCGTCCAGTCCGGTTCGGCCTGAACGCCAGTACCGGCGGCGCCGGCTCCCGAGGCAAGCGTTAAGGCTGAGGCACCCACAACCCACTTGATGCGATTCATCATAATGTTCATCCCCTATCCCGTTAAACGACCGACACGACACGAAACATGCCTGCGTCCATGTGGTACAGAAGGTGGCAATGGAAAGCCCAGTCACCCGGTGCATCCGCTGTGATCAGCGCGGATACACGCTCGCCGGGTTTGACGGAAATCGTGTGTTTGCGTGGACGATATTCACCTGCACCGGTTTCCAGTTCCATCCACATGCCATGCAGGTGAATGGGGTGATCCATCATCGAGTCGTTGACGAGGATCAATCGCAGGCGCTCGCCATGGTAGAACTTGACCGGGCCATCGACTTCAGAGAACTTTTTGCCGTCGAACGACCACATGTAACGTTCCATATTGCCGGTAAGGTGCAGTTCCACCTCGCGTTCGGCCGGGCGCTTGTCGGGCCAGCCCTCAATGCTCTGCAACTGGGAATAAGTCAGCACCCGATGGTTGGCTGTTTCAAAGCCTACACCAGGGTCATCCAGACGCGATTGCGGGCTGGAAGCCACCATGGCCGCCCCGGGACCGTGATTATCAGGGCCATGGGATATCGGCCGACCCGCCGTCGGGACCTCATTCATCGTTGCTTTGTCCGAGCTCATCTTGTTCATTCCCGAGTCGGCGCCATTCATCATCATTTGGCCATGGGCTTTGTCGTTGCTGCCTGACATCATTTCCATCTTGCCACCCATGTCCATGCCGCTGTCCATGTTCATATCGCCGTCCTTGCCCATGGCGCCCATGCTCATCGCGCCCATGCCCATGGCGGCCATACCGCGCTCGGTTCGCGGATACATGGGCGGTACTGGCGCCTCCATTCCCTTGCGGGTGGCTAACGTTCCGCGCACATACCCCGACCGATCCTGTGACTGGGCAAACACGGTGTGAGCCGTGTCGGTTGGCTGTACAATCACGTCGTAGGTTTCCGCCACGCCAATGCGGAATTCATCCGTTTCAACGGGTTGCACTGGTTGGCCGTCAGCGGAAATAACCGTCATCGGGAGGCCCGGGACACGGACATCAAAGAAGGTCATCGCCGAGGCATTGATGAATCTCAGGCGAATTTTCTCGCCGGGACGGAACAGCCCGGTCCAGTTGCTGGCGGAAGGCGACCCGTTCATCAGGTAGGTATATTCAGAACCGGTTACATCCAGGATATCCCGGGGACTCATTCGCATTCTGCCCCACATGCCGGCTTTGCTCCACGCGGCATCCCAGCCCATGGTTTCGACGTCCTTGAAGAAGTCGCCAACGGTGCGCTGGTTGTAGTTGTAGTAGCCCTCCGCCACTTTCAGATTCCGGAATACGTCGTCGGGAGAATCAAAGGTCCAGTCGGAGAGGACCACAACGTATTCGCGATCGTAGGCCACCGATTCCGGCTCGGCAGGATCAATGATAATCGGCCCATAATGGCCCAGCTGTTCCTGAAGGCCAGAGTGGCTGTGGTACCAGTAGGTGCCGTGCTGTTCGACCGGAAAACGGTACTCAAACGTTTCGCCGGGCATGATGCCGGGAAAGCTGACGCCAGGAACGCCATCCATCTGGTACGGCAGAATCAGACCATGCCAGTGAATGGATGTTGCCTCCGGTAGCGTATTGGTGACACGCAAGATTGCCTCGCGCCCCTGTTTGAGGCGCACCAGAGGCGCTGGCAGAGTGCCGTTGATGGTGATGGGCTGTTCCGAGACTGTGCCCCCTATCTTGAGAGGTGTTCTCGCGACGGTCAGGTCGTAGATGTCAGCGCCATTACGCACGGTGTGAAATGCGTTCGTGTTGTCCAGTTGTCCTCTAGCATAGGCCGGCAACAAGCTGTCGAAACCGGCAAGAAGTCCCATCGTGGCAGCTCCTTGGATAAGGCGCCGCCTGGACATACCTGCATAGAAATGTCTATCGCTCATAGGTTGCTCCTAAAACCATGTATATACAGCTTCTTGCGTTCGTGACTCGATTATTGATGCTACCCAGTGTAACTGAAATCAAACTGAAAAGTCTGTATCCGCCTTTCTATCACCATTTGTTTGGCGGGCAGGGGGGGAGAGGCGCAATGGCCCTACGCCAGCCTCCCTTTTGGGCGAGTGAGTGCGGATTAGCAAGAACGGTTGCAAGTCCTGCGATAAAGAAGGGAAGGACGATGGCGAGAACGAAGATGGCGATTCATCCGCTTTATCTACGGGCGTGCAATTGTGGATTTTGACGAGACAATCACAGATAAAAAAAAAGCTGGCCCGTCACGGAACCAGCTTTACAATACTCAAATTGAGCAGCTAACCATCGCTGGCCGAATCAGAAACTCCTGCTCCAACCCAGCCAGAACTTCGGATCATCCGAGTTGACAGAGCCAAGCGCGTCGGTTGACTCAATGTCCGCGTACTCCACGTTAACACTGAAAGAACCGAAGTTTCCCGCATCCTTTGTAACGTTGGCGGCGACGTGTGAATAACTTGCCTCGCCGACAGAAGCCTTGCCGTCATCAGCGAAGTCGTAATAGCCAAGCGTCACACCGGCACTGTAGCTGTCCTCCAGAGGCACCCCAACAGAGGCGTAGTAATAGGCATCCCCCTGCACGAACACCCCATCACCACTGGTGTCGCTGTTGATCGTGTAGGCCAGGCCGATGGCCGCAATGCCATAACTGATCTCGCCGTACAGTTCGCCGAAGTCGATGGAGTCCGGCGCGTCAGGATACGCATAATAAATGTACCCAACGTCATAACCCAGTTCTTCCACAGAGCCGGAGAATCCGGCATAAAGATCAAGCTCATAGCTGGTGCCGTCACCAAAATCGACATTGGAACCCCAACCACCGGCGTAGAAGCCCGACGCATGCTCATAATCCAACCCTCCCTGGACAGCCGCAGCCCCGTCTGTCTGGGTGACGCCCCGGAACAGATAGTTGCTGCTGGCGCTCACATTTGAGCTGACGTCAGCGCTAACAATGGCGGGCGCAGCCTGAAGTGCTGCAAGCAAAGTGATACTGATAAATCCGGATTTGGTGAAAAACTGCTTCTTCATAATGGATACCTTCGGTTGGATTTCATTGCTCCAAATATGATTTAGCAAAAGTCTTGCCACATCTTATTTATTCTTGTTTATCATTATTATAGAGACAAATCGGCACATTCTGAGCTTGCCCCCGAAAAACGACCCAACACCTAGCGCCCCAGAACCTGTCACCGGCCCGGACCAGCGCCCTGTTTTGATGCATTCTCTGTAACCATTCTGTAATCTTTGCCAAATAGACTTTAATAGCGCTTCAACACACACAAGCAAACCGAAAAAGGTGAGACAGATCATGAGCAAGAAATATTTGGGCTTGGCTTTGGCGATTTCTGCCGCTTCTGCTGCACAGGCCGGAAACGTTACGACCAGCGGCGAAGACCTTGTGATCGATACCGACAGCGGTATCAAAGTGAAAGTGTCGGATAACTCTGCGTCTTTTCAGCTCGGCGGGCGCATTCAGTGGGATTACGACGCCACGCAGTCTGACGACAACGGTGTTGACACTACCGATTTCGATGTGCGCCGGGCACGCCTCTACGCCAAGGGCCACTTTGGCGACTGGGCGTACAAGACCCAGTTCAACGTCGCTGAAAGTGATGGCGCCGACGGCGGTACTGCTGAAGACCGGCGGTCTCCAACTCCAAGTGCAACACCCGGGTTAATGAACGCCTGACGGCGCATCCTGGGTTTGCTTGATCAGATCCATAAAGACCTCCAGCGGCGGCTTGAAGCCCAGTCGCTTTCGAGGCCGGGTATTGAGCTGGAAGGCGATGGCATCCAGCTCGTCCTGACTGAACACCGACAGGTCCGTGCCCTTGGGCATGTACTGCCGCAAGAGGCCATTGGTGTTCTCATTGATGGCCCGCTGCCAGGGACTGTGTGGATCGGCGAAGTAGATCGCCGTCCCGGTCTTCTGGGTGATCTCGGCGTGGCGCACCAGCTCGCGGCCCTGGTCGTAGGTGAACGTCTGGCGCATTTCCAATGGCACCCGGTTGAGGGCCGCGCTGAAGCCCTGAACGGCGGCGGTTGCGGTAGCGCCGTCCATCTTGGCCAGGAATACCAGGCCACTCACTCGCTCAACCAGAGTGCCTACAGCGGAGCGGTTGAACGCACCTTTGATCAGGTCGCCTTCCCAGTGCCCCGGCAAGAGCCGTTCATCGACTTCCGGCGGGCGAAGGTGAATGCTGACCAGATCCGGGATCTGCTGACGGCGGTCCACACCGCCCGCGCGGGGCCGGCGCTTGGTCTTGCCCTGGCGCAGGCATGCAATCAGCTCCTTGCGCAGCTCACCGTGAGGCTGGGCGTAGATGGCTTTGTACACCGTCTCATGAGAGACCTGATAGTCGGGCTGGTTTGGAAACATGGCCTTCAGTGTGCCGCTGATTTGTTGGGGAGACCACCAGTTTCGTAGCATGTCGAGGACGATCGCATAGAGATTCGTTCCTTCGACTAACTTGCACTTGGGCCGACAACGAACACGCGCTGAACATGCTGTTACCCTTGCTGCCTCGGCATCATAGGGCTGGTCGTTAACCGCGTGTCGTCGTAACTCCCGGCTCAAAGTACTGGGAGAGCGCTTCAACTCACGGGCGACGGCACGGAGGCTGGCTCCCTGGCGCATCATCAACATGAGTGTGACGCGGTCTGTGGTGCTGAGGTGGTGATAGTGATTTTTCATGGCAACACGATACTCGATCAGGGAGTGTTGCACTTAGTTATTGAGCGCGCGACCTGTACATTCGTTACATGGGATTTGGCTCAGCTGCAACCGTGACTATCGGTAAACAGAAAGAGCCATTCGGCCTGGAAGAATTAACGAGCTCAAAAGACATCTCAGCGCTTGAGCGATCTGCCATGACCGAGCGTTATGCCCCCGGTCGCAGCGGCGGCATCCAGCTCAGCGGCAAAGGCAGCAACTGGACCTACGGTATCGGCTACTTCGAGGCAGGCGGCAATGGCAGCGACGATTTCAATAACACGGCAGTAACCGCACGGGGCACGGTTGCACCGATTCAAACGAACAATATGGTTGTTCATCTTGGTGCGGGTTATACCACGCGTGATGCCGACACTCAGGCCGATGAGGTCGATACGTTTAATCTGGAGCTCGCCGGCGCTTCCGGGCCCTTCCATGCCCAGGCCGAATATTTCGATTCCGAGGAAGGCCAGGTGGATGTTGATGGTTATTACGTACAGCTTGGCTGGATCATCACCGGCGAAAGCCGTCCTTACAAAGCCGGAGCATTCAAGCGGGTAAAACCGGCATCACCCAAAGGGGCCTGGGAAGTTGTTGCCCGCTTTGAGGATGGTGACGGAAAATACAGTGATGTGGGGCTGGCCACGACCGACGGTGAGCAAACAACACTGGGCGTTAACTATTACGCCAACAAGAATGTTCGACTTGGAATGAGCTACATGGATGGCGAAGAAGCCAATGGCGCTAGCGGAGATGAAGTGCGTGCGAGGTTACAATATGCGTTTTGACCGCATGGCGGGTTCTTGAATAAGCTTACCACTTGATTAGGGCACTGGTACGGGAAACATTGCGATCAAAAAACAATCGGAAAATTCAGTTAGAGTTCAGTTTAGCTTGATATAGTTCTTGCGAGTTAATGAAGTACTCAGGTTTTTAGGGCAGATATTCATCTGCCCATTTTTTTGTCTGCCCCGCTCTGAATAGAGCTCATCTGAAGTTTCTGGGTACATAGCTATCTGGCAATAATCAATTCCTGAAAAAGGGGCGCACCGACGCGCACGTGGAGTCGTCTGGCAGTCTGTCGGGATTAGGTTGTTAGGTCTCTCATAGCCAGAAAACCCCGGCTGGAAACCAGGGCTATGACAGAGAGGGAATGCAAAGGCGAACTCGCCGCCGATCAGTTGGCCTTGGGTTGTTGATCAGAAATTAACGCTGATCCCCAGCGAAGCGGTACGTGGCATGTTTGGCCTGGCGCCATCGGGCAAACGTGAAACAATTTGCTGTTCATCGAACAGGTTGTCCACTTTCAGGAAGACATCGGCACTGGCGGTCAGCGCGTAACGGCTGATGAAGTCGACCAGGAACAGGGATTCGGTCTCGTCCAGTTCGGTGGCCGTGTTGTTGCATCCCGCGCTCACACACATCTCATCGACGTAGGTAGTCACCAGATAGTTGTCCCAGCCGCTCTGGTGCTCCATGCCGACCCGCAGGCTCATCTGGTTTTCCGGAACGTCTTTGAGCTGCTCGCCTTTTTTCAGGCCAGAGGCAGCATTGTCCTTGCTGATTTCCGCCTGGGTAAAGGTGTAGGTAAGGCTGACCGGAAGGTAGAAGTCGCCCGCCTCGGTGCCGGTCTGGAGCTGGAATTCCGCACCGGCAATTTCAGCCTCGCCGGTTACGAAACTGCCAGAAGTGGCGTCATTGCTGCACGGCGAGCCCACTGAACAGTTTTCAGCCTTGTTGGAGAAATCGCTGTAGAAGCCGATCATTTCCGCGAAGAACGCATTGCCAAAGTAGCGGACGCCGGCTTCCCAGTTCTTGCTGGTTTCCGGTTCTTCGTTTGCCCTGGCACCACCTCCGAGAGGGGAGAAACCCCGGTGCACACCGCCCAGAACCTGCCAGCTTTGGGACAGGTCGTAGGTAAAGGAAGCGCCGGGCAGGAGTTCAGCGCTGTCATTGGTGCGGGTGCTGTCGACCGTTGTGCGGCCGGGATCAGCGTACTGGGTGCGGCTGGTTTTCACATCCTCGTAGCGTAGCGCAAGGTTGATGCTGAGTTTGTCCGTCGCCTGCCACATGTCGAGTGCCCAGAAGCTCAGGGCTTCGCCGGTCTCGAAGCGATTATTGCTGCCCGTTGGGGCCACGCTGTTCTGGAACACGAGGGAGCCATTGATCTGGTCGTAAACATCTACTGGCTGGAAGCGATCCATTTCATCTTCGTGGGTGCGGGCACCGAAATCGAACTCATGGTTGCCAATGTTTACATCAAAGTTTGTCTGAACGCCCTGGGAGACGTACTCCCTGGCGTTGTTCTTGTAATTCAGGCCGCTGGTGTCAACGGTACCGTCGAGAATACCCTGGGCATTGGCGTCACCGGCGTTTGCCTGGTCGATGATGTTTCCGGCGCCACTGAGCTTGTACCAATTGCGTTTGAAGTCGTTGCGATAGAGGGTTGTGGTGCTGCTTACATTGTCGCTCCACTCGAACTGATGAGTCAGGCTGACACCGGAGTGAGTATTATCCATCTGGTCGGGACTGGAAAGCCCGTAGCGCCGGTTGGGGTCCTGGTTGAAGTCCGCATCCGTCAGTCCGACATAGGTCGAGTTGGAGGTTTCCTCGGAATACTGCAGCTTGGCGGTTACGCTCTGGCGCTCTCCCTGCCAGCGCAGTTTGCCGACATAGTCTTCGATATCAAAGCCGGTATCGCGGTTACTGCGGTCAATCTCCTTGAAGCCTTTCGCGGAGCGCTGGATGGTCTCAAGCAGGTAGCCCCAGTCGCCGGCCGTGTCACCGTAGGTTACATGAACGTCGGTGGAGCCGCGGTCGTTGGTGACGGTCTCAATATACCCCTGCCGCTGATCGGGAATGGGTGTGGAAATCAGGTTGACGACACCACCGGTGGTTTGCGGGCCATAGCGCAGCAGCGGGGCACCCTTGAGCACTTCCAGCGAGGACATGCGCTTCAGCGTCGGGAAATAATAGGCGGCCGGGTTAGAATAGGGGGCCGGCGCGATCAGAATGCCATCTTCCATCAGGGTAACATTGCTGCTTCGCTCGGCCGTGGCACCGCGAATGCCAATGTTAGGGCGCAGGCCCTGACCTTCCTCTTCCCGTACATACACGCCCGGGACGGTTTTCAATACCTGGTTGATGTCGGCCTCAACCTCGGTTTTCAACTGCTGATCGCCAACTACATAGCCTGACCCCGGCAGAGTTTGGGCTGCAGACGCATCGCCAATGATTTCCAGGGCTTCAAGGGTCTGGGGCTGGTCATCGCCAGCGGCAGAGCCCATGGCTGGGGCCAGGCTGATCGCCACAGCCAGTGATAGTTGGGAAGGTCTAAACATACGGTTGTTCTCCGTTATCATTGAATTTTCCGGATGCAAGTGATAATGATTAGCATTACATTTCGAAACTTTATGGTTTTGTAACTATTAAGTCAATAGCCAATTCTTATGGGTCGAAACGTGTCAACAGGCTGAAAACCGTCAACTCCCGCTTTTCCTTTATCGACCGAGAGGATTGTTCAGATAGCTTGCGGGTATGCCGATGCTAATGACGTCAACACCCTGCGCCATGGCCCGGTGTTCAAGCCGGACGCCGAGTGAAACCGCTTGAGGCAGAGTAGGGTCTGGCCAGCGCGCCGGCCTTCTCAGCCCTGGAGAATGCTGTGAGTGCCTAGGGTGTGCGGGTAATTCTATAAACTAGAGGCTGCCGGGGAGGGTCACGAGATTTACTCTAGGCTGTGTATAGGGTCAGAGCTACGGCATCCTTCAGCGTCAAATCAAGTTGATTCTGAGAGGCGTCAAATTGTTTGTCGCATTATGCTGGTTTACTAAGCAGCCTCGCCGAACTGGAGCCGAGTCTGGGTTGTTCCTGCTGGTCTACTGGAGTTCTCGTTTTTCTGTCGAGTTTTCCGCCTCTCCGATCCGCATTTGGGGTTCATTGCCTTTGGCAGGCTGACTATGGGGCAGCTGTTAAATCTGCAAATGATCATTGGTGGCTTTTTCTAGGATTTGAGGAAATAAGCGCCGCACAGTCCTTCAAGCCCAGAGGTATCTCAATGGAATGAGCCGCAAACGAGGCCCGTAGGGACGGCTCTGTGAGACGGATGAGGTGATGGCACCTTGTCCTGCTCGTTTTGTCTGTGAGCTTTTGGAGGTACCCCTTGCGAGTCAGGCTCAATCTGACCGATATCAAGGTTGCCGCGGACATAGGCGCCCTAAACTGAATTATCGACTCATGAATGAAACATTGACTCCACTCACCCCTTATACGGCCACAGAAGGTACCACTAGGATGAAAACGATGCTAACGCCGCTCCCTGCCAGGAAAGGCCAAAGAAACCAGAAGTCGTTGCTGGCCTTGGCCATTGGTTCACTTCTGGCCTCTTCCGCGACGCCTGTCCTGTCCCAGACCCTTACCGACGCCTTGACCGGGGGAGCGGTTTCGCTTGAAGTTCGCTACCGTTACGAATTTGTGGATCAGGACAACCCTCTCGATCAAGCCCATGCTTCCACCGTTCGAACCCGACTGGGGTACCGGACTGGTGATTTCCAGGGGTTTGAGGTGTTTGCCGAGGCGGAAGATGTGACCGCTGTGGGGAATGAGAACTACAATAGCACCATTAATGATACAACCGATCACTCAGTGGTCGCTGATCCGACGGAAACCGAAGTCAACCAAATTTACGTACGTTACAAAGGCCTTCCGGATACCACACTGACCTATGGTCGTCAGCGCTTTGCTCTGGACAATCACCGGTTTATAGGCACAGTTGGCTGGCGCCAGAATGAGCAGACCTTCGATGCCTTTATCGGCGCCAACGAGTCGCTTCCAGACACGACGATTACAGCGGGCTATCTTTACAATGCTAACCGGATATTCTCGGACGCCAGCCCGAATGGCAATTTCCCCATGCAGTCGCCGATTCTTAATGTTCAGTATCAGGGGTTGGCCGCCGGAACCCTTACCGCCTACGGATATCTGTTCGACTTTACCACCGCAGACGTCAACTCAACCCAGAATTTTGGCTTGCGATTCACTGGTGGCACCGATGTAACGGAAGACGCCAAAGTCCTGTACACTCTGGAGTACGCAATCCAGAAGGACTATGCAGACAACCCGCAAAGCTTTGAGGCCGCCTATTGGCTGGCGGAAGCGGGCCTCGCCGCGTATGGCGTTACGGTCAAGGTGGGCATGGAAACCCTGGAGTCGGACGACGGCCGATCATTTCAGACTCCTCTGGCTACGCTTCACGCAATGAACGGTTGGGCCGACCAGTTCTTGGTCACCCCGGACGATGGCCTGCAGGATCTTTACGTATCGGCGGGTGCCGCAGTAAAGGGAGTCAAGTTGCTGGCCATATTTCATGACTACAGCAGTGACATCAATAGCTTGAGCTATGGCTCTGAGCTGGGGCTGCTGGCTGCCTACCCAGTCAACAAACATTACACGGTGGGTGCCAAGTTCGCCAGCTATGCCGAGGATGGTCGCGGTGTGGATACGGACAAGGCCTGGTTGTGGGGACAGGTCAAGTTCTGACTTTCTCACTGTTGCGTTAATCAGACATCCGCCTGAAAGAAAGCGGAGTCACCCCGACCGAGGGGAAGATAATCCGAATGGCAAGGGCCACTGGCTAACGGTGCGGTCGAGGAGGCCTCAGGAAGTTTTCCGCACACAACACGAATCGCGGTCAGCTCTGTTACGCAGGCGTGTGGCTGGCCGGCGATCATCCGCGACTTACGGGTCTTTAAGCCCTCCGCGAATGGTTTCAAGGACGGCGCTCGGTCCGTGGCAATGTCATAAATTTACAGAAATTGATGTGTTATCTATGCTTTATGCAGAAGCTAAACAACAAGGAGAAACAAGATGGGTAAAGCTATTAATGGTAAGTTCGAGAACATGGATCAGGCACACAATACGCGAGACGACCTTATTGGCAGCGAAATTCCACAGGATCTGATCTATATTGATAAGGATGAGCAGACGATCCGGGTGATGTTGCCGGCGGAGGAAGCAAGAGAAGTCTATGAAATATTTGACCGACACGGTGTCACTTATAAGTGAACGCTCGTTAACATAGATCCCTGATCTTCAAGCCGCCTTCTTTCGCCTTAGCTCCACTCGCATGACGTTAATACCGCCTGTGCGACCCAGCCGATCAACGTGGCGAGAGGCCCATAGGAGATGACGCCTTTATAATCCACGTCATAGGGAGCAAGCTCTTCCGCCAGATCGATATAGACCCTCGGGGTGACAAAATTGTTTTTGCTTTCAAAAGGTTCCTTTAAGCTGTCGCGAGTGGTTTACCCACCAACCATCAGATCTTTTAACCAACCCTGCTTCAGGCAGCGTTTGAACTCGCTGTGGCTCAGTTCCCTGTAGATGACGGTTATGCCCAGAAGCTCTGAAACAGCAACGCCCCCCCACACCGCGCCGCAAAAAGGTAGACTAAGTGTAGTTGATGCCTTTTCCCATGCTTTCTTGCTCAATGACAGTCACTGTTTTTGGTCAGGTGTGCGAGATTGTCGAGCTCACACTCCTCGCTGTAATGAATCAGCCCGCGTTTTACCTGTTCCGCCATACCTTTTGACAGCCGGGTTGCCGCCTGTTCGATGGTTTTTTCGATATCTTCCAGGGAAGCCTGCAGCAGATCGTAAGTCACATACAGCTCCTGATCCGTGAAGTCCACTGCATCAATACCCATCAGCGACTGCAGTGATGTTTTCAAATCAGCCTTGAGGTCATCGCTGATTATTTCGCGGAGTCGCATGCGGCGTTTTTTTAGAATCACTTGATTTTTCTGCTTGGGCGACAATCCGTGTTGAGGATCGCCCACAAACAGATGCGGGCGGGATTTAAATCGCTCCAGGCACTGACGCGAACAGAAATAGTGGTTGATACCCTGGTAATTCCATAGTAGCGAGCGATTGATTTTTTTCATATCACACACGGGGCAACGAATCGTGGACGCCAGCTTGTTCATCAAGCCCTCCTCAGGGGTTTTGGCCTATACCATTCAACAGTTGGTGTAGCTCGCTTTCAGTGGTTAATGCCAGCGTGGTGGAAGAGTCGATCACCCGGTTATAGGTCTCCAGGGTTTTGACAAAGTCATACAGATCACGGGATATTTCCGACTGGTTATACGCCGCTGCGTAAATTTCCGTGGCTTTCGCGTCCGCCACCCCCTGAATGGTTTGAGCTTCCCGATAGGCTTCAGACTCAATGCGCTGCAAATCCTTTTCCTTGTCGCCGATAATTAGCGGCTTCGCCGGCACCCTCGGAACGGAATCGCTCGGCAATCTGCTGGCGTTTGCTGATCATTCTGGCGAACGCTTTCATTGTAGTTGATCCGCTTAAAACGAATGTCGGGCAATTCAATGCCAAATTTAGCCATCTTTGCCGAAGCCGCGGCAGAGATGTCCGCTTCTATTAGCTGCCGCCCCCGTCGGACGGACCGCGGTTGGCCAATCACCGCTTTTGTGAGCGGCTGGTCGAAGGCGGGCTCCCTGCCTTTCTTGGTGTGTGCAAGTTCTATCAATTCGTGTTTGGCAACAGCTTTGCGGGTTTCACTACCGAGAATATCTTCCAGTCGCGACCGAACACTGTAATCGTCCCGCAACCGCAATGCCTATATACAGAGTGATCTGACGTGGTGAAACCGGTATATCCGACAAGGAGGGGCGGAATCGATCGTTCATGGTTGTTTCCTTTTATCGATTAATGATTCCTGCAATCGACGGACACGCGTTAACCGGTTGTGGCATCGGTGCCTATCTCCAACACATTGTTATCAAGATATTGATGTGGTGGAATAATCAGGTTGGTGGGTGCCGGTACGTTTTTAAAGACCCGACCGGCGAGGTCGAACTTCGATCCGTGGCAAGGGCAGAAAAACAATGCATGCTTGACCTCCTCCGTGCCCTCCGGCTCGTAGTTCGGAATGCAACCCAGATGCGTACAAATACCCACTGCCACCAAGATGTCCTCCCGGATACTGCGGTATTCATTCCTGGCATAATCTGCTTGTTGGTTGATCTCAGAGTCCGGATCGCGCAATTCCTGGCGATGCGTTGCCTCTCGTAAATTGTCCAAATTTTCGCTGGTGCGTCTCAGCACCCAGACCGGCTTACCCTGCCACGCCACCGTGATCATGGCGCCGGGTTCAATTTTGCTGGTATCTACCTTTACCGGAGCACCGACAGCTCGCGCCTTGGCGCTTGGGTTCCACGAGTTAATAAACGGGATGGCAGCACCCACCACGCCCGCCCCCGCGGCAAAAGAGGTGGCCGCAATCAGAAAGCGGCGCCGGGGTACATTGGCTTCATTCATCTTAAGTTTCTCCCTGATTCAGCGGTCGCATAATCATCAGTCGCTGTCGCCAACGCCCCGGGTCTAACGGGGCGACTACTTTCGACTTAACTCCACTTGCATGACATTAATACCCCCGGCCCGAAACATGCCGGCGCAACTGGCCAGGTAAAACCGCCACTTGCGCATGAACATTTCGCTGTACCCCAACGCCCCTATCGCCGATAGCTGTTCGTCCACGTTCGCCAGCCATTTTTCCAGCGTAATGGCATAATCCTGTCCGAACTGAAACACATCGTTCACCACCAGGCCGTTATCAGTGGCAACGGCTTCAAAACGCTCTCTGGAAGGCAGCATGCCACCGGGGAAAATATGCTTCCGCAAAAAGTCGTTGCCGGAGCGATACCGCTCAAATCGCTCCTCGGCAATGGTAATGGTTTGTATCAGTGCCTTGCCGCCGGGTCTCAGATAATCGTGTACATCCTTCATGTAAGTGGGCCAATAGGACTCGCCCACGTGTTCAAACATCCCGATTGATACCACGTAATCAAACGGCCCCGACAGTTCCCGATAGTCCTGTAAACGCACCTCGGTATTTCCCTCCAGTCCGGCGGACCGGAGTCGTTGGCGGGCACAATCCGCCTGTTCGCTGGACAAGGTTGCCCCGGTTACATGGCACCCGTGTGCAGTTGCCACTTCCATAAAACCGCCCCAGCCACAGCCTATTTCCAGGATGCGGCTTCCCCGTTCCGGTGCCAGTCGCTGAAGGATCCGCTCATATTTCGCTTGCTGTGCCTCGTAAAGCGAGAGGGACTCGTTGCCACCAAACAGGGCGCAGGAGTAGGTCATGCTCTTATCCAGCCAGAGCTGATAAAAATCGTTGCCTAAGTCGTAGTGCTCATGGACGTTTTCACGGCTGCGCTTAACCGTATTGGAAAACAACCGATGCTTGAACCAATGCCATAACCTGAGCCCCACGCTAGAGCGTAAAGCGCGGTCAAAAACGACTATGTTCACCGTGACAAGGCGCATTAGGGCAAGCAAATTGGGCGTGGACCATTTGCCTGCCATGTAGTCTTCTCCCAGTCCCACATCACCGTGGGTGATCAGACGATCAATGACATGCCACTGCAGGATTGTCATTTCTGCATGTACACCGTCTTGCTTCCCTTCATGGCACGTCTTTTCTCCATCTGGCCATGTAAGTGATAACGAGCCGAACTGAAGAGATCTCAGCGCCTTTCGAAAAAGATTGAGCTGAATGATGCTGCTTTTCCCCGCAGGCCTTTTTTGAGGCTCAAGGTGCATGCTTGCCGAGAAAGATTCGTTGCTCATGCCTTTCTCTCCTCAGAGTGTTCCTAGAAAACATGTTTCCAGTAAATTCAGTAACCGGCAAGTGCATGCGTCATCAATTTTAGGACATTGTTTCTAATTTGATCGAGATCAAGGTGTGCTCTGTTTCGGTCCGGTAATTCAGTTTGAATTCAGGCAGATGTGGTTGACTTGCGTCAGGAAATGCCATGCCCGGGCCTGAAGCAATGCAAAGGCAGCTGGTACAGCAGCAGACTGGAGAGGTCTTTATGGAATGGTTGGCGGAAAACTGGTTCTCGGTGCTTATTGGCATCGTTTTCGTGGGCATGCATATGTTCGGTCACGGAGGACATGGTGGTCACGGCGGGGGCGGGCATGGTGGACATAGTGCGCCGGACAAGTCGGAAAACGACCCGGACAGACGTTCTGGCCATCGGCATTAACGGAGGACGGAACATGCTTGACACAAGACTGGTTACCTGGGCGTTGGGCCTCTTTGCGGCGGTCACCTTCATCGTTTGCGTGATCTATGGACTGGTGACGCCGCAAAGCCTGCACATGCACACGTTTCTCGAGCAGGTGCTGCCGGCGTTCAAGTGGCTGACCTGGTGGGGATTTCTGCTCGGATTGATTGAGAGTTTTCTATATGGCGCTTATGTCGGGCTGGTGTTCTGCCCGATCTTCAATTGGCTTCATCGCCATCTCGGTGTCGGGCGCGCGTCGGGCTGACGAAAGCTCCGGTCTGCAAATAAGGAAAGGGAAACAAGGAATGAAAAATACCGTCGTGGAGATCCGCGGCTTGCTATCGGCACTGAGTGCCCGGGGCGTGGAGAAACAGCTATTGAGATTGCCCGGCGTCAAGAAGGCCGAGGTCAACTATGTGGCCGGCAGCGCGACCGTCACCTATGATGAGGCGACGGTGGACCTTGAGGCTATCAAGGCCCGGATACACGAGTGCGGCTATCACTGTTCCGGAGAACAGTTGCCCAGGCACGTTTGCGACCCGGGGGACCCGCCGACCGAAGCCGGGGCTGTGTCCACGCCCGTCCACGATGGCCATGCCTCCCACACCGGCCACGACGATACGGCGCATCCTGCTGAACACGGCGAACATACTGGCGCAAAGGACGAGATGGCTCACGAGATGGGCCACGGCGGCAGCATGGACATGCAGGCAATGGTGCGCGACATGCGCAACCGTTTCTGGGTCTGCCTGATCTTCAGCCTCCCGATTTTCATTTATTCGCCCATGGGTGGGATGTTCGAACCACCGGTGCCACCCTTCGGGCTGCGGCTAGTTGCGGTAGGAATGCCTCTCACGAGGCACCCCCCGCACAGATCCGTACGTGCGGTATTACCGCATACGGCTCC
>NZ_JAKZAH010000054.1 GCF_023156245.1 Marinobacter bryozoorum | reverse complement strand
ACCTTCGGACTGGCGCCTTGGCCAGAGGCCCCAGCGTCACGCAGTAGGTCAGCGAATTAACCAAACGGGACACTAGGAGCCTGCGCGTCGCGCAGACTCCTAGGAAGTCTCGGCATCGTCGATACACTCCCGCAGATAGCGAAACAGTTTCTTGGCCTGGCCGGTATTATTGCCGGTCTTGATATCCTTCTGGGCGTTTCGCAGCAGGTTACGCAGGTGCTGCACATCGGTGGCCGGGCATTGCTCCACGAAGCTGGCGACCGCGGGGTTGCCCTCCTCGATCAGCCGGTCGCGCCAGCGTTCGGCGAGATGGTGACGGCGGGTGTGCTCCTCGCTGCCAGCGTCAAAGGCTTCCACGGCACGGCGCAGGGCGTCCGGGTCGTCTTCGTTGCGGATAACCTTGCCTACGTACTGCAGGTGGCGGCGGCGGGCCTCGTGCTGGCGTATGCGCCTGGACTCCACAATCGCGGCTTTCAGTGTTTCGCTCATGGGTACTCCGGCGAGCTGGTCATCGCCAAGTTCCATCATACGCTTGCCCAGGTCCTGCAGGGCGTGCATCTCGCGCTTGAGCTGTGACTTGCTTTTGACGAGCTCATCGCCTTCCGGTACTTCTGGGGTGTGCTGTTTGCTCACGGCTTATTCGCCCTCGCCAAAATAGTCGTTGATCAGTGCCTCCAGGGCAGCAATCGCCTGCTGCTCGTCTGGTCCTTCCGCCACCAGTTCTATCTCCGTACCCTGGCTGGCCGCGAGCATCATGACGGGCATGATGCTCTTGGCATCCACCTGGCGGTCGCCCTTGGCCAGTTCCACCCGGCTGTCGTACCTGGAAGCGGTCTCAACCAGCTTGGCGGCGGCGCGGGCATGCAGGCCCTGTTTGTTGATGATGGTGACAGGCTGGCGAATCATTGGGTACCACGGTGTTGCGGGTTCAGGTGGGGCAGCTCCGTGTGCCGGGTCTGAACCTGGTTGTAGGACTGGCTGAAATACCGGGACAGCTGCTCGCAGACGTAGACCGAGCGGTGTTGACCACCGGTACAGCCTATGGAGATGGTCATATAGCTGCGATTGCTGTTACTGAACTGGGGCAGCCAGGTTTCCAGGAACCGGACCAGGTCGTCGATCATCCGGTTGCTCATGGGGTCTGATCCCAGGAAGTCGATCACGGGCTGGTCTACGCCCGTGTAACGGCGCAGTTGCGGGTCCCAGTAGGGGTTGGGCAGGCAACGTACATCCAGCACGTAATCGGAGTCTACCGGTACACCATGCTTGAAGCCGAACGACTGGAACAGTAGTGCAAGGTCCTGTTCACTGCGGCCAATGATGCGTTGCTTGACGGTGTCCCGCAGTTCATACATGGACAGCTCGGTGGTATCCAGGTACAGGTCTGCCAGCTGGGCAATGGGCTCCAGCAGCTTCTTCTCGTAGCGGATGGCCTCGGTGAGCGAGGTCTGGTCGTCACTGAGCGGGTGCTTGCGCCGGGTGGCATGGAAGCGTTGCAGCAGGGACTGCTCGCCGGCATCCAGGTAGATGATCTCGGTAACGATGCCGGACTCGCTCAGGCGTTGATGGATGGCCTCGAAATTTTTAATTTCATCGGACAGGTTACGGGCATCGATACTGACCGCGATATTGTCCAGCCGGCTGCCGGAGGTGCCGGTGGTGGCCTCGGTGGTCAGGGGAAACAGCAGGCCGATGGGAAGGTTGTCGATGCAGTAGAAGCCCAGATCTTCAAGCACGTGCAGGGCGGTACTCTTGCCGGAACCGGAGCGGCCGCTAACGATGATCAGCTTCATGGGACTGGTCCTCTGGTAGCTATGTCGATGCCATCTCGGGCACCGAGGGACAACCGGACCGGATCAGTGATTTCCGGTCATCTTCTGATAGAGCGCCTCAGAGCTTGTGCAGCTCCTCAGGGCATCACAAAAACTGCGGTCATTGAACTGCTCCGCCAGCTGGCTAAGCAGCTCGAGATGTTCCGAGGTGGCCTCCCGCGGCACAATCAGCGTGAACAAAAGGTCCACGGGCTGGTTGTCGATGGCGTCAAAGGCCACGCCTTCCTCCAGCGTAGCCAGCGCGCCCACCACTCGGGTACAGCCGTCCAGGCGACAGTGGGGGATAGCAATGCCCTGGCCGATGCCGGTACTGCCGAGGCGTTCCCGTGCAATCAGGTTGTTGAAGGTCTGGGTTTCATCCAGCTCCGGGTACTGGGCTGCGACCTTTTCGGATATGAACTCCAGGATACGCTTCTTGCTGGTGCCATTGACCCGGCAGAGTGTCAGCTCAGGCGCCAGGATGTTGTTGATGGTCAAGGTCGAATCGGTCATGGATTCTCATTGGTCCCGATAAAAAAATGCTGCGGTACGAAACCGTACCGCAGCGTTGTGAATCAGATTATAACTGTTCCGGTGTCACAATGGTTAGCGGGCTGTGGCTCCGTGGGCCCGGTCAACGTTCTTTTCCTTGTGTTTGAGGATCTGCCGGTCAAGTTTGTCCACCATGGCATCGATGGCCGCGTACATGTCGTCGTTCTCGGCCTTGGCGTGGATTTCACCGCCCACGACATGCAGGGTGGCCTCTGCGATCTGCCGTACCTTTTCCACTTCCAGGGTGACCTGGCAATTGCTTATGTGATCAAAGTGGCGTTCGAGCTTCTGGAACTTTTCGTTGACGTAATCCTTCAGCGAGGGAGTCAGTTCAACGTGATGACCGGAAATGTTCAGTTGCATGGGCTTCTCCTGTTAGTCAGACCCTTTGTTCAGACCAGTCGTTTCCGCTCGTTTGAGGGCGGAATGTGCATGGCTTCACGATACTTGGCTACCGTGCGCCTGGCCACCTTAATGCCCTGCTCTCCCAGCATGGTGGCAATCTTGCTGTCACTGAGCGGCTTTTTCGGGGTTTCTGCCGCGATCAGTTTGCGGATCATGGCACGAATGGCCGTCGAGGAACATTCGCCACCTTCCTCCGTACTGACATGACTCGAGAAGAAATACTTCAGCTCGAAGATGCCGCGGGGAGTGTGCATAAACTTCTGCGTTGTTACCCGGGAAATGGTTGACTCATGCATCTCCACAGCCTGGGCGATATCCGAAAGAATCAGCGGCTTCATCGCCTCTTCACCATGGTCCAGAAAACCCTGCTGATGTTCAACAATTCGTGTCGCTACTTTTAACAGGGTTTCGTTGCGGCTCTGCAAGCTCTTGATAAACCACTTGGCCTCCTGGAGCTGATCGCGCAGGTAAGTGTTATCTGCGCTGCTGTCTGCCCGGCGTATAAGCGAAGCATAGCTCGCATTCACACGAATGCGCGGTGCAATTTCCGGATTCAGCTCCACCCGCCAGCGACCGTTGTCCTTGCGCACGATGACATCCGGGATGACATAGTCCGGTTCGGACCGGTCCAGCGCGTTGCCGGGATGTGGGTTGAGCGAGGTAATGACTGCCAGCACATCCCGCAGCTGGTCTTCCTTCAGGCGACTCCGGCGCAGCAGCTGGGCATAGTCGCGGTTGCCCAGGAGGTTGATGTAATGGGTGATTACCAGTCGCGCCTTATCCAGCCAGGGGGTTTCCTGGGGGAGCTGGTTCAACTGGATCAGCAGGCATTCCTGCAGGTCCCGGGCAAAGACACCTGGCGGGTCGAAGTGCTGGAGACGGCGCAGCACCGCCTCGACTTCGTCGAATTCTACCGGGTCTTCGTCAGTGTCGTCTTCCAGACCGGAATGAATATCTTCCGGCGTGGCCGTCAGGTAGCCTCGCTCGTCGACAGCGTCCAGCAAGGCGTGGGCAATGGCGCTGTCACGCTCGCTGAGCGGCGTCAGGTTGAGTTGCCATTCCAGGTGGTCTCGCAAGGTTTCCGTGGCCGGGTTGCGGCTGTCGAAATCCATGTCGTTGTCGTCGTCACCACGGGCAGCCGGGGCAGGGGCAGACTGGTAGATGTCGTCCCAGGCGGTATCCACGGGCAGGTCGTCAGGGATGGTGTCACCGCTGTTGTTCTCGGCAGACCAGTCGGACTCTTCCCAGGAGTTGTCCGCTACGGTTTCGCCCTCAGAGGCGGATACAGACTCGTTGTTACGCTCGTCCCGCTCATTATCGTTCCGCTCGGACTCGGCATTCTCCTGGTCTTCGTCCTCTGAGGTTTCCAGCATGGGGTTTGAATCCAGTGCCTGCTGGATTTCCTGTTGCAGGTCCAGGGTGGAAAGCTGGAGCAGACGGATTGCCTGTTGCAGTTGCGGGGTCATTGTCAGGCTCTGACCCATCTTTAACTGTAAGGAGGCTTTCATCACCATGAGTTCACATCCATCACCCTTCTGAGGTATTCAATAACATCTGCCGACATCAAACCCCCTGACCCAGCTCAAGAAACCGCCTGAATCAGGGAAAAATATCAGTGTTACCGGATACTTGGATATAACAAGCAAGTTCTTTGCCGAGTGTACCCCCTTGCTGCGGCGAACACAATTGCTGCAGCCGGCCCCGCTTGGCAGATCGCAAATGCCCCGGGCTGCGGTGTCAGAGGCGGAATTCTTCTCCCAGGTAGACTTCCTTGACCTGCTGGTTGGCGAGGACTTCCTCGGAGGAGCCTGAGGCAATGATATGGCCACTGCTGACGATGTAGGCCTTCTCGCAGATATCGAGGGTTTCCCGAACGTTGTGGTCCGTGATCAGGACGCCGATACCCTTGTCGCGGAGGTGACGTATGATGTGTTTGATATCGCTGACCGAAATCGGATCCACGCCGGCGAAGGGCTCATCCAGCAGAATGAAGGCTGGCTCCATGGCCAGGGCGCGGGCAATTTCCACGCGTCGGCGTTCGCCCCCGGAAAGCGCCATACCGACGCTGTCCCGGATATGGGTGATGTGGAATTCCTGCAGCAACTCTTCCACTTTCTCTTCCCGCTGGTGGCGGTTCAGCTCCTTGCGGGTTTCCAGGATGGCCATAAGGTTGTCACTGACAGAAAGCTTGCGAAATACCGAGGCTTCCTGGGGCAGGTAGCCGATACCCTGGCGGGCCCGGCCGTGCATGGGGAGGGGAGTGATGTCCTTGCCGTCGATGCTGATGTGGCCATGATCCGCGGGCACGAGGCCGACAATCATGTAAAAGCAGGTGGTCTTGCCGGCCCCGTTGGGCCCCAGCAGCCCGACGATCTGGCCGCTTTCAATGCTCAGGGAAACGTCAATGACGACCTTTTTCTGTTTGTAGCTCTTGGCGAGGTGATTCGCCTGTAACAATGCCATAGCGTAAGCCGTCAGTTACCGCTGGGTGAATTGTTGCCTCTGGGCTGGATGACCATCTCAACCCGGCCGGAACCTTCACCATCGCCGGTTCGGCCTTCGCCGGTCACGATCCGGTTGGCCGCATCGTAGGTGATGATGGCGCCGCGGAACTCATCCTCGCCCTGTTTGACAGTGGCCTGCTGCTCGAAGCGCAACAGGTTCTCGCTGGCTGAGTAGCGGATCTCCAGGGCCTCGGCGTGCACGGCGCCCTCGCTGGCCGTTGCCGGGCGGTCGTAGGTCGCGGGCTGTCCCCGGGCGTGGATCCTGTCCAGGCCCTCAGAACCGCGGTAGACCTCTACCCGGTCGGCAGTGAGCAGGACTTCGCCCTGGCGCACATCAACATTGCCCCGGTAGATGGCGGACCCCTGGCTTTCATCGAGGCGGGCTGAATCCGCGGTGATCCGGATGGGGGCGCCCGAATTCATATCGAAAGCGGCGGCCGGCAGGGCAGGAGCCAGTGCCAGCAGCAGAAGCGCGTAGCGGAGCGGGTTACTGACGGATTTCATAGATTCCCTCAACGGAGTTCTCCAGTTCCAGCACCCGATCGTCAAGCCAACCGGTCATGCCACGGGCATGGGTAACAGTTCCGGGTGACGTCAGGGTAACTGGGCGATCGGTGGTCGCCGTTCGGGAGGCATTATCAATGCGAAGGTATTCGGTAAGCAAGACGGTGTCGTTTCCGTCCACCCGGCGAATCACTTCGACGTCGCCTTCCAGGTCCAGGGCTTCGGCAGACATGTCGTACAGTCCGGTAGTCGCGGTTATCAGCCAGCGCAGGTCCGCTTCCCGGTCATACAGTGTGCCTTCGGGCGCCTCCAGGAAGACTTCTTTGCGGTCGTCGAACTGCTCAGTCCGGGGGCTGGTGACAACGATTTCCGGTTGTCCCGACGTGTCAAAGGAGCGGAAAGTGCCCTGATTGACAAAGGTGTCGGGTTCAGTCTCGCCCCGCAGTGCCATGGCATCGGAGTCGACAGACCGTGGGTCATCGCTTTGCCAGAGCAGGTATCCCAGTACCACGGCAGCAATGGCCAGCCCCGGGTTGCGTACGCGGGGGCGGGCCAGGCTATCCAGCAGCCGGACCAGCAGGCTGCGATCATCCGTATCGCTCACCCGGTCTCTCCAAGCCAGCGCTGGAGTTCGGTCTCGAGCGAGCCCCTTGCCGCCAGCAACAGATCTGTCAGTTCGCGGACCGCACCACGGCCTCCGGCGGTATGGGTGCAGTAATCAGCGTGCTGCCGGACGAACCAGTGGCCGTTGGGTACGGTGATACCCAGCCCGGCGTAGCGTATTGCGGCCAGGTCCGGCAGGTCATCGCCCATATAGGCGATACGCCCGGGTGGTAGCTGGCGATGATCGGCGATTTCGCGCAATGCCGTGACCTTGTCCTCCCGTCCCTGCAGAAGGGTTTTTACGCCCAGGCTATCCATGCGCCGCTCGGTCAACGGAGAATTGCGACCGGTAATAACGGCGATCTCGATACCGGCGGCCATGGCCTGTTTCATGCCCAGGCCGTCCAGGATGTTGAAGGACTTGAGTTCGTCTCCGCTGGCGGACAACAACAGGGAGCCGTCGGTCATGATGCCGTCCACATCCAGTGCCAGCAGGGCAATATCCGACGCTTTGTCGAGGATGTCCTGTGGCCACGTCGGCTGGAGGGTGCAGTCGGTCCTGGTGGCCATGTCAGATCACTCCCGCCCGCAGCAGGTCGTGCATGTTGATGGCGCCGACCAGCTCGTTGTCGTGGTTCAGCACCGGCAGGGCATTGATTTTCAGTTCTTCCATGATGTGAAGGGCCTCGGCGGCCAGCTGGTCATTATGGATGACCCGTCCGTTTCGGGTCATGACATCCCGGATCAGGGTTTTCTGGATATCAATGGACCGATCCAGGGTACGGCGCAGGTCACCATCGGTGAAAATCCCGACAAGCTTGCCATCTTCACTGACTACGGTGGTCATACCGAGTCCCTTGAGGGAAATTTCAAGCAGGGCTCCGGCCAGCGGTGTTGTCTCGCGTACCCGGGGAATGCGGTCATCAGTGTGCATGATGTCTGAGACCCGCAGCAGAAGCCGTCGCCCCAGTGCGCCGCCGGGGTGGGAGAAGGCAAAGTCCTCGGCACTGAAGCCGCGGGCTTCAAGGAGGGCGACGGCCAGCGCATCACCCATGACCAGGGTGGCGGTGGTGCTTGAGGTGGGCGCAAGCCCCAGTGGGCAGGCTTCCTGGGCTACGCTGACGTCGAGGTTGGCTACCGCTTCCCGTGCAAGGGTGGAGTCCCGGTTACCGGTCATGCTGATCAGCGGTGCTCCCATCCGTTTGAGCAGCGGCAGAATCGTGAGCACTTCGCCGGTGTTCCCGGAATTGGATATCGCCAGCACCACGTCCTGGCTGGTTATCATGCCCAGATCGCCGTGGCTGGCTTCCCCGGGGTGGACAAAGAAGGACGGCGTGCCGGTGCTGGCCAGGGTCGCGGCGATCTTGTTGCCGATGTGTCCGGACTTGCCCATGCCGGTGACCACAACCCGGCCCTTGCAGGCCATGATGACTTCGCAGGCGCGGATGAAATCGTCATCGATCCGGTCGGAAAGGGCTTCGACTGCCTGACGCTCTATGTCGATAGCATTGAGTGCGGCGGATACAAACGGTTCGTTCATGGAGGTCCTGATCAAACGATGTGGGTGGCCAGGGTAAACGTTGCCCGGCCCGGGCATGCAAACGTCAGCAAGTATACCATCACAACCAGTGACAGGCCCGGTCAGGCGGCAATCGCTGCCCGGTCCTTCACAAAGTTTAACGCCAACAAACATTGAGCCCCGGGTCAACATGTCATACTGTAGCGCCAAATTTCCGGTGGTTGCGGGCATGGCTGACAGTTCCTACATTCTTCTGGACGACGTTGTATTTACCCGGGGCAACCGTCGTATCTTCGATGGGGTGTCGCTCTCCGTGCCCCGTGGCCGGGTAACGGCCATTATGGGCCCTAGCGGCACCGGCAAAACCACCTTGCTCCGACTTATCGGTGGGCAACTGCGTCCGGACAGTGGCCGCGTCCGGGTCAATGGCCATGATGTCCCTTCACTCAGGCGCAAGGACCTCTACCGGCTGCGTGAGGGCATGGGGATGCTCTTTCAGAGCGGTGCCCTGTTCACCGACCTGAACGTCTTCGAGAACGTGGCTTTCCCTCTCAGGGTTCATACCCGGCTGCCCGACGACATGATCCGGGATATCGTTTTGATGAAGCTAGAAGCTGTGGGGCTGAGAGGCGCGCGCGACCTGATGCCGGCAGAGCTGTCCGGCGGTATGACCCGGCGCGTGGCGCTGGCTCGCAGTATCGCACTGGATCCGGACCTGATCCTGTACGACGAGCCTTTCGCCGGGCAGGATCCTATCGCCATGGGGGTGCTGGTGAAGCTGATCCGTGAACTGAATGCCACCATGGGGCTGACCAGTGTGCTGGTTTCCCATGATGTGCCGGAGTCGCTCAGTATTGCTGACCATGCCTGTATCGTTTCTGACGGCAGGGTCATCGGCGAGGGCACCCCGGATGAGTTGAGGAAACACACCTCGCCCAAGGTCCGGCAATTTCTCAATGGTGACCCTGATGGTCCGGTGCCCTTCCATTACCCGGCGCCGGATGCGCAGGCGGACTGGGGCGGGACCCTGGGGGGAGGCAGCCGTCGTGGCTAGTTCGCTGATGGATGGCATAGCTCGGCTGGGGCGTCGTGGCCTGGACATCATCGCCTCCCTGGGGCGGGCAGGCGTGTTCCTGTGGGGGGCGCTGGTCGGTGCGCCTCGGCCCTCAGTGGGCGGGCCGTTGCTGATACAGCAGATTTACCGGATTGGTGTGCTCTCGCTGGCGATCGTTATCGTATCAGGGCTGTTTATTGGCATGGTGCTCGCGCTCCAGGGCTATACCATTCTGAGCGATTTTGGTTCGGAAAGCGCCATTGGTCAGATGATTGCGCTCACACTGTTACGGGAGCTGGGGCCGGTGGTTACCGCCCTGTTGTTTGCCGGCCGGGCCGGATCAGCGCTGACGGCGGAAATTGGCCTGATGAAGGCAACGGAGCAGCTATCCAGTATGGAGATGATGGGGGTTGATCCCTTGCGCCGGGTAATGGCGCCCCGACTATGGGCAGGCTTTATCTCAATGCCCGTACTGGCACTGATCTTCTCGGTGGTGGGGGTCTGGGGTGGCATGCTCGTTGGCGTGGAATGGCTGGGTGTATTCGAGGGTTCCTACTGGGGCAACATGCAGGCTTCGGTGACGTTTGCCGACGATGTGCTCAACGGCCTGGTCAAGAGCCTCGTGTTTGGTGTCGCCTGCACGTGGATAGCCGTTTATCAGGGCTACGACTGTGTGCCAACCTCTGCAGGTATCAGTGCGGCTACCACCAGGACAGTGGTATTTTCATCGTTGATGGTGCTTGGGCTGGACTTTGTGCTCACCGCCGTCATGTTCGGGAGTTTCTGATGGTTCAGAGAACGACGGAAATCATCGTTGGTCTGTTTATCCTTGCCGGAGGCGCAGCGCTCCTGTTCCTGGCGTTGCAGGTGAGCGGGCTGACGTTCAGGTCGGCGGGTGATACCTACACCGTCTATGCCTACTTTAATGATGCGGGCGGGCTGGCACCCCGGAGCCGGGTGTCCATGGCCGGAGTGGAGGTAGGCCAGATACGGGAGGTGGCCCTGGACCATGAGACCTTCCAGGCCAGGGTGGTGATGGATATCGCTGCGGCAATTGACAGTATTCCTGCCGACAGTTCAGCGATCATACGTACATCGGGTTTGCTGGGGGAACAGTATATTGATATATCGCCAGGCGCTGACATGGAGTCTCTGGCAGATGGTGATACCTTCTATGAAACCCAGTCGGCGCTTAATATTGAACGTATGATCAGCAATTTCGCCTCCGGCCAGGGTGGCGACTAAGTCAGCAAAGCAACACAGGAGAAGCCCATGACCGCGGTTCGTTACACAGCTCGTTATACGCCCCTCACCGTGGCATTTTTTATCGTGGCCCTGCTGGCCGCCCTGTCTGCACGCCCGGCCGCGGCCAGCAGCAAGGACCTGGCGCGGTACGTGGATGAGAATACCCAGGCCCTCGTGGATCGCCTGAATGAGGAAAAGGATCTTTACGAGGAGGACCCGGAAGCTTTCTTCGGTGAGATGGAAGAGGCCCTCACCGGGTTCGTGGATTTTCGCCGTATTGCAGCCCGGGTGATGGGGCGCTATGCCCGCCAGACCACGACTGAACAGCGGGATGAATTTGTTGTGCGCTTCAAACGTAGCCTGTTCGAGAGCTATGCCACCGCCCTGGTGAATAACTCGGACGGTTTCAGTATTGATGTGCAGCAGGCCGAGATTAATCCGCGCAACGAAGACCGGGCGTCGGTTAACCTGCTGGTGACGACCGATTCCGGCAACCGTTACCAGGTTACCTACTCCATGTATCGCAAGGACGGCGACAGTGCCTGGCTAATGGAAAATGTGATCGTCGAGGGCGTCAATATCGGGCTTGCGTTCCGTGACCGGTTTGCCCAGGAAATGGAAGCACGTCGCGGGAACGTAGACGATGTCATCAGTAACTGGGGCGATGCGGTGGCCTCCCTCAATCTCGACGAGGAAATGGAACAGGGCGCCGATGAATGACCGCAAGCGTTCGTGAGGCCGGTGAGCGACTCGAGCTTGCCGGCCAGGTAACGGCGAACAACGTGGTGGCGCTCCGCCGCCAGGGGGAGCGCTGGCTGGCGGGGTGCGAAACTGGCGCCGCTGTTACCATTGATTTGTCTTCGGTTTCCAGTGCCAGCAGCCTGCTGCTTTCATTGTTGCTGTGCTGGCACCGTGCGGCGTCCCGGAAGTCCCAGCATCTCGCCTTTGACGGGGCATCGGACCAGCTCCTTGAGCTCTCCCGTCTGAACGGTGTCTCCCGTTGGCTGACCGGGTCCCCATAATCCGGTACAATTCCGCCTCCATTTCGTACTAATTCGAGGTTAAATCGCGTATGCAACCCCAGGACGTTGCCGAACGGGTCCGCCAGGAGCTGCCCGACTGTGAAATCCAGGTACAGAACGATGGCAACCATTACCTGGTTGTGGCCATCGGCGACCGCTTTGAAGGCATGTCGCCCGTAAAGAAGCAGCAGCTGATTTACGGGGCCCTGCGGGAGCAGCTGGACGACGGCACTATCCACGCTCTGACCATTCGCGCATTCACCCCGGCCCAGTGGGCCGCCCGTCAGCAGTAAAGCCGGCGCAGGACAACAGGAATTCAACGTGGACAAACTACTGATCCGGGGTCGTCAGCCGCTCGACGGTGAGATCCGTATATCCGGTGCCAAGAACTCGGCACTGCCGATTCTCGCCGCTACCTTGCTGGCAGACGAGCCGGTTACTGTGGGTAACCTGCCGCACCTGAACGACATTACCACCATGATTGAGCTGCTCGGCCGCATGGGTATCGAGGTGATGATCGACGAAAAGATGAGCGTGCAGGTGGATGCCAGTACCATCAAGGAAACCGTGGCCCCCTATGAGCTGGTAAAGACCATGCGGGCGTCCATTCTTGTCCTGGGCCCGCTGGTGGCGCATTTCGGTTCCGCCGAGGTGTCCCTGCCCGGTGGCTGTGCAATCGGCAGCCGGCCGGTCAACCTGCATATCCACGGCCTTGAACAGATGGGCGCGGAAGTTCGCGTCGAGAATGGCTATATCCACGCGAAGTCCAACGGCCGTCTGAAAGGTGCCCATATCTTCCTGGATACCGTGACGGTGACCGGTACCGAGAACCTGATGATGGCCGCCGCGCTGGCAGATGGTGTCACCATCCTGGAAAACGCCGCACGGGAACCGGAGGTAGTGGACCTGGCGGAATGCCTGATTGCCATGGGAGCTGACATTCGTGGGTACGGTACCGCGACTATCGAGATCCACGGTGTGGAGCGCCTCCATGGATGCCATTACGACGTACTGCCGGACCGCGTTGAAACCGGCACCTACCTGGTAGCGGCTGCCGCTACCCGTGGCCACGTGCGCCTTAAGGACACCCGGGAAAACCTGCTGGAAGCGGTTCTGCTCAAGCTTGAGGAAGCTGGCGCCCATGTCAGTACCGGCAAGGACTGGATCGAGCTGGATATGAAAGGCAACCGGCCGAAGGCCGTTTCCCTGCGTACTGCGCCTTATCCTGCCTTTCCGACGGATATGCAGGCCCAGTTTGCGGCGATGAACACGGTGGCTGAAGGCACCGGTACCATCGTGGAAACGGTTTTCGAGAACCGCTTCATGCACATCCAGGAGCTGAGCCGCATGGGCGCGGACATTACCCTGGAGGGCAATGCGGCTATCATCAAGGGCGTACCCCACCTGACGGGGGCGCCCGTCATGGCGACAGACCTGAGGGCCTCCGCCAGCCTGGTAATCGCCGGCCTGGTGGCCGATGGCGATACCATCGTTGACCGCATCTACCATATCGACCGGGGCTATGAGTGTATTGAAGAGAAGCTCCAGTTGCTGGGGGCGAGCATTCGCCGCATACCTGGCTGAGACCTGGCCGCCAAGATATTCGAACCGGATGGATCACCGATGACTGATACATCGATTACCATTGCGCTCTCCAAGGGGCGCATCCTTGATGAAACTATTCCGCTGTTGCGGGAAGCGGGCATCGAATTCGTGGACGACATCAGCAAGTCCCGCAAGCTTGTGTTCCCGTCCACGGACCCCAACGTACGTTTGTTGATTATCCGTGCGACGGATGTTCCCACCTATGTACAGTACGGTGGGGCTGACCTGGGTGTGACCGGCAAGGATGTGCTGATGGAGCATGGCGGCGAGGGACTCTACGAGCCGCTGGACCTGAACATTTCCCGCTGCCGGCTGATGACTGCTGGCATCAAGGGTCAGCCGGCGCCCCAGGGGCGTTTGCGGGTGGCCACCAAGTTTGTCAACCTGGCCCGCCGATACTATGCGGCCCAGGGGCGGCAGGCGGATATCATCAAGCTCTACGGGGCAATGGAGCTGGCGCCGATTTTGGGGCTGGCGGATGAGATCGTCGATATCGTGGATACCGGCAACACGCTGAAGGCCAATGGGCTGGAAGCACGGGACCTGATCGAGAATATCAGTACCCGGCTGGTAGCTAACCGGGCTTCCATGAAGATGAAGCATGCCTTGCTGCAGCCCATTATTGAAAAGATGGGCCAGGCTGTTGAGGCTCGCCGGGCTGTTGAGGCCTGACTTTTACGCAGGTGACTATTATGAATGACGTTTCGATTACCCGTTTGTCTGCTTCCGATGCAGGTTTTGATGATGCCCTGTCCCGCCTTCTGGCCTGGGAAGACAGTGTTGACCATCAGGTGAACGAGTCGGTTCGTCATATTCTCAGCGAGGTGAAGCTTCGGGGTGATCAGGCGGTGCTGGAATTTACCGCGAAGTTTGATCAGCTCGAGGTGGCCTCCATGGCCGACCTCGAGATGTCCATTACCCGCATGGAGCTGGCCCTCGAGCGGATTCCGGCGGAGCAGCGGGAGGCGCTGGAAGCAGCGGCTGAGCGGATCCGGGATTACCACCAGCGCCAGAAGCAGGACTCCTGGCAGTACCAGGACGGCGACGGCACGGTACTGGGTCAGAAAGTGACGCCGCTGGACCGGGTGGGTATCTACGTGCCCGGGGGCAAGGCAGCCTATCCGTCTTCGGTGCTTATGAACGCCATTCCCGCCAAGGTCGCGGGAGTCTCGGAAGTGATTATGGTCGTGCCAACGCCAGCGGGTGTGGTGAATGACATGGTGCTGGCCGCAGCGGTGATCGCCGGTGTGGACCGGGTGTTTACCCTGGGGGGTGCCCAGGCAGTTGGTGCGCTGGCCTATGGCACTGAGACGGTGCCCGCAGTAGACAAGATTGTGGGGCCGGGGAACATCTTTGTGGCTACGGCCAAGCGTGAGGTGTTCGGTACCGTGGGTATCGATATGATCGCCGGACCGTCCGAGATCCTGGTGATCTGTGATGGCAACACCGACCCGGACTGGATTGCCATGGACCTTTTCTCCCAGGCGGAGCACGACGAACAGGCCCAGTCGATTCTGGTCAGCCCGGACGGCGCCTTCCTGGATGCGGTGGAAGCCAGTATTCGCAAGCTGGTGCCCACGATGGAGCGGGCCGAAATCATTGCCCAGTCACTGTCCGATCGAGGCGCCCTGATTCAGGTGAAAGACCTGGACGAAGCAGCAAAGGTGTCCAACCGGATCGCGCCGGAGCACCTTGAGCTTTCCGTTGAGGATCCACAGGCGCTGGCAGAGAATATCCGCCACGCCGGGGCAATCTTCATGGGCCGTTATACCGCCGAAGCGCTCGGCGATTATTGTGCCGGCCCGAACCATGTGTTGCCCACCTCCGGTACTGCGCGCTTCTCCTCGCCGCTGGGCGTCTATGACTTCCAGAAACGCTCGTCACTGATCGGGTTCTCTGCTGCGGGTGCGCACCGTATGGGGCAGGTTGCCTCGGTGCTGGCTCGGGGGGAGGGGCTGACGGCCCATGCGCGTTCCGCAGAGTATCGCATCAAGGACGAGAGCTGAGTATGAGCAAGTTCTGGAGTCCCCTGGTCAGCCAGTTGAAGCCGTACGTGCCCGGTGAGCAGCCGAAGATGGAACGGCTGGTCAAACTCAATACCAACGAGAATCCCTATGGTCCCTCACCCCGGGTACTGGAAGCGATTGGTGCTCAGCTGGATGAGCGCCTGCGCTTGTACCCGGACCCGGAAAGTGAGCAATTGCGTTCGGTGATTGCCGGCTATCATGGCGTCTCCCCGGAGCAGGTGTTTGTCGGCAATGGCTCGGATGAGGTGCTGGCTCATATCTTTCAGGGTCTGCTGAAGCAGGATCGGCCGATCCTGTTCCCGGACATCACTTACAGTTTCTACCCGGTGTATTGCGGGCTGTATGGCGTGGAAAGCCGGCTGGTTCCACTGACGGATGAGTTTGAAATTGACCCGAAGGATTACCAGGCCCCCAACGGTGGCATTATCTTTCCCAACCCCAACGCGCCAACTGGCCGGGCCCTCCCCCTGTCAGAGGTTGAGCAGGTTGTGGCTGGCAATCCGGACAGCGTGGTCGTTGTGGATGAGGCCTATGTGGATTTCGGGGCCGAATCGGCGATTGCGCTGGTCAACCAGTACCCGAACCTGTTGGTGAGCCAGACCTTGTCCAAGGCTCGTTCCCTGGCCGGCCTGCGGGTTGGCCTGGCCATTGGGCACCGTGATCTGATCGAAGCCCTCAACCGGGTGAAGAACAGCTTTAACTCCTATCCCCTGGATCGCCTTGCCCAGGCCGGCGCCATTGCGGCCTTTGAAGACGAAGCCTGGTTTAACGAAACCCGGCAGCGGGTCATGGATGAGCGGAACCGTGTCAGTGCGGCGATGGAGCAGATGGGGTTCGAGGTGTTGCCGTCATCCGCCAATTTCATTTTCACCAGGCACGCCAGTGTTCCCGGTGGTGAACTGGCATTGCGGCTGCGGGAGCAGGGCATCATCGTTCGCCATTTTGACAAGCCGCGTATTGCAGACTTCCTGCGGATAACCATTGGCACCGCAGCGCAGAACGACGAGCTGTTACAGGGACTCAGGTCGTTGTTGGGCTGACCAGGCAGCAGGTGTTCCTGACCACTTACAGGCGACAGACAGGAGGCCCTCATGGCAACGCGAAGCGATATCCTGAAAACCCTCAATAACTGGCTGACGCCGGAAAACTTCCAGGATTATTGTCCCAACGGACTGCAGGTCGAGGGCCGGGGGGAGGTAAACCGGATCGTTACAGGGGTGACGGCTTCCCAGGCTCTGATTGATGCTGCCGTGACCGCAGGCGCTGATATGGTGCTGGTGCATCACGGTTACTTCTGGAAAGGCGAGCCGCAGCCTGTTACCGGCATGAAGAAAGCTCGTATCAAGAAGCTCCTGGCCCACGATATTAACCTGGTGGCTTATCACCTGCCGCTGGATGATCACCCGGAATATGGCAACAACAGGCAACTGGCGGCTGTGCTCGGCATTGTCAACCCGAGGCCATTGTCCGGGTTGCTGTGGGAGGGTGAGCTGGCCGAGGCTATGCCGGTAGACGTGTTTGCTGGCCACCTCACGCAACGGCTGGACCGGGAGCCCCTGCATGTGGGGGAGGGGCCGGAGGCGATTCGGCGTGTGGCCTGGTGTACCGGGGCCGCCCAAGGCTACTTGCCCCTGGCTGTAGAGGCTGGCGTGGATGCGTATATCAGCGGCGAGGTCTCAGAGCCCACTACCCATACAGCCCGGGAGTGCGGTATTCATTACTTTGGTGCGGGCCACCACGCTACCGAGCGCTATGGCGTAAAGGCCCTGGGAGAGGCCCTGGCCCGGGAGTTCGGGGTCGAACACCGGTTTATTGATTGCGACAATCCGGTGTAACCGCTGACTGTGGTGGTTAGAAGCAGGAAGCGGCCCTTCAGTACAGAAAGGCCGCGGAGGCGGTAATCAGGCCTTGGCTTTTTCTTCGTCGGTGAGGCCGTAACCCTCTGCCAGAGTGCCTTTCTCTTCCGGATCTTTTTTCGGGGCATAGTCCCGCGGTGGCTCGGCTACATCACCTGCCTCGGCGTTGGTATCTGTCAGGCGTGCCCGGCGCTTCTCCTGCTCCAGCTCTTCCAGCCATTCGTCATCGTTGGCCAGGCGATTGGCACCGCGGGCCATATGCTGGTTGACGTCACGGAAGGCGTCATTGAAGCGTCGCAGCAAATGGGCTGACTCCATGAAATGTTCGTTTACCTGGGCCTGGTAGCGGGTGTACTCGTTGCGCAGTTCCTCAACCTGTTGCTCGGCACGGCGCTGTCGCAGGGAAGAACCCTGATTGGAGCGGCCAATCAGAAGGCCAATGATCAGTCCTACAGCAAGGGCGGCAACGGCGGCCAGAATCAGGTTTGTCATAGAGTGCTCGTCCTGTTGGAAGTCCTTATAGGAATGAGTATACCCGTTTAATACCGGGCCTGCCCATGGCTAGTGTCATTTAACAAAAGTTCGTCTTGTTATTAAGTTTGTCGGATAATCGCGCAATGGATTCAATGATTTGATCC
>NZ_JAKZAH010000053.1 GCF_023156245.1 Marinobacter bryozoorum | reverse complement strand
GTAGCTCCGTCAATGCTTTCTGCAATTATAACCTTAAACTAAAATTTATTCGACGAACTTTTGTTAAAGGACACTAGAGAAGCCTCGGCAAAATTTCCTTTCAACCCCACCAACCCGGCTCAGGGCCTGTAACCACGGGCCCTGAGCGCCATCCTGGCAACCAACAGTCAAAAAACTACAACCATCGGTCAATAGATTTTTCCTGTGTAACCGGTAAAGTGTCGGTTACAGTCAGAAACGGAAACACCCGCACTCATGAAGCCAGACCATTTTGATAAAGCCGACCTGATCGAATGTGGCCACGGCCGCCTGTTCGAAGGGGACATGCGCCTGCCCATTGACGAAATGTTGATGGTAGATCGTATCACCCATATCAACGACAGCGACGGCGCCTATGGCAAGGGCAGCCTCGTTGCCGAACTCGATATCAATCCGGACCTGTGGTTCTTCAAGGTTCACTTTGACGGTGACCCGGTAATGCCCGGGTGCCTCGGGCTTGATGCCATGTGGCAGCTGGTTGGCTTTTTCCTCGCCTGGTCCGGCGGTCAGGGCAAGGGCCGGGCACTGGGTGCCGGTGAGGTCAAATTCTTTGGCCAGGTGCTGCCAGAGAACAAGCTGGTCCGGTATCATCTTGATATCAAACGGATGGTCAAACGCAAACTGACCATGGCAATTGCCGATGCCCGCATGGAAGTCGACGGTCGTGAGATTTACACCGCCAAGGACCTGCGGGTTGGCCTGTTCACCTCAACAGACGATTTTTAGGAGCCCGGACCATGCGTCGAGTTGTCATTACCGGAATGGGCATTGTTTCCAGCCTCGGTAACAACAAAGAAGAAGTCACCAATTCCCTGCGGGAAGTAAAATCCGGCATTCACTTCAGCCAGGAAGCCGCAGACAACGGCCTGCGCAGCCACATTTGCGGCAACATCGACATCGACTACAAGTCGCTGATCGACCGCAAACTGCTGCGCTTCATGTGCCCGGCTTCGGCCTACGCCTACCTGGCCATGAAAGAGGCCATCGAGCAATCCGGCCTGAGCGATGAACAGATCCGTGACAACAACACGGGCATCATCATGGGCACTGGCGGTGCGTCCACCCTGGAATTGATGGACTCCATCGATACCCACCGCGAGAAGGGTATCCGCCGCGTGGGCCCCTACCGGGTACCCCGCACCATGGGTAGCGCCATCAACGCCTCCCTGTCCACGGCTTTCGGTATCACTGGTGTCAACTACAGCATCACCTCGGCCTGTGCCACCAGCGCCCACTGTATCGGTCACTCCGCTGACCTGATCGCGATGGGCCGCCAGGACGTGATGTTCGCCGGCGGCGGTGACGACGTTCACTGGAGCCTGAGCCTGCTGTTCGATGCCATGGGCGCGTTGTCCACCAAGTACAACGACACCCCGGAAAAGGCCTCCCGTACCTACGACGCCAATCGCGACGGTTTCGTGATCTCCGGCGGCGGCGGTGTGGTGGTGCTGGAAGAACTGGAGCACGCCAAGGCCCGCGGCGCCAACATCATCGCCGAACTGGTGGGCTTCGGCGCCACCTCCGACGGCGCTGACATGGTCGCCCCGAGCGGCGAAGGCGCAGTTCGCTGCATGCAGCAGGCCCTGAAGAACGTGGATGGCGAGATTTCCTACATCAACACCCACGGCACCTCCACCCCGGCTGGCGATATTACCGAGTTGAAGGCCGTGAAGAACGTGTTCGGCGACAAGATCCCGGCTCTGGGCTCCACCAAGCCCCTGACCGGTCACGCCCTGGGTGCTGCTGGTGTGCACGAGGCGATCTACAGCCTGCTGATGCAGCAGAACAACTTCATCACCCCGTCTGCCAACATCGAGGAACTGGATGAAGGCGCGGAGGGTTACCCCATCGTCCGCGAGGTCCAGAACACCGAGATTCCGCTGGTGATGAGTAACAGCTTTGGCTTCGGCGGCACTAACGCTTCCCTGGTGTTCAAGAAGTATCAGGGCTGAGCGGCTCCCCGATAAGCCGAATCGGCTATGTGGTGGGGTGGCTTTCGCAGCAGCGCCATGGATGGTGCGGTGCAAGGCCGGTACAGGGACGTACCGTGAATTGCAGCGGAGAAAGCCACCCCACCGCATAGCCAGCCCGCCAGGTCAGCAGGCCGCCCGAAACTCGGCAGGCGACTTCCCCATCCAGCGCTTGAATGCCCGACTGAATGCACTCAGTTCCGAAAAGCCGAGCAACTCCGCCACCTCCGACAAAGTCCGGTCACGGTCATTCATATACTTCAGGGCCTGCTCCCGCCGCACATCCTCCAGCAGGCCAGCAAACGTCAGGTTCTCTTCTTTGAGCTTCTTGTAGAGCGTGTGCCGGCTCATATTCAGCTCCGCCGCTACCGCTTCCACCTTCACCTTGCCCCGGGCCAGGTGCCGCGCAATCAGCGGACGCACCTGCCGGCTGAACGTAATCGACGGCAAAATCCGCGTCTGAATCAGTTGCCACAAGCGTTGCATCTGTGAGGGTGACAGCCGGGACTCGGGCTCCTCCAGCTCATCCGCCGACAACCCCGCATAGCGGGCAAGCTCCCCCCGTGAGAAGCCTGACGACTGAAGAAACTGAACCATGGCGACCACCAACGTCCCCAAAGCATCCGATTTCATGAGCTGGAAACCCCTCTTCTTCTGTGAGTAACTGACATTTTTGAGCGTACAGATGTTAGCTCAAAATTGTGAGAATGAACATTGAGTCGCGTCAATGCATCGCCCCCGTCCCTGCGGCAAACTGCACGCCCATCTGCAGAATCCCGGAAATTTCAGTCCATGCACCAGCCAGAGCTCCTTGCCCCCGCAGGCACCCTTGACCATCTCCGCGTTGCCCTTGCCTATGGCGCCGACGCCGTCTACGCCGGCCAGCCGCGCTATTCACTCAGGGTGCGCAACAACAGTTTCAAGGACGTAACAGCCCTGGCCCAGGGTATTCAAGAGACCCACCGCCAGGGGAAGCAGTTCTACCTGGTATCCAATATTTCGCCCCATAACAACAAGGTACGTTCTTACCTGCGGGACCTGGAGCCGGTGATCGAGCTTCGGCCGGACGCGCTGATCATGTCCGACCCGGGGCTGATCATGCTGGTGCGGGAGCGCTGGCCGGACCAGCCCATTCACCTGTCGGTCCAGGCCAACGCGGTAAACTGGGCGACGGTGGAGTTCTGGCGGCGACAGGGGATCAGCCGGGTCATTCTCTCCCGTGAGCTGGCACTGGACGAAATCCGCGAGATTCGCGAGCAGGTACCAGCCATGGAGCTGGAAGTCTTCGTTCACGGCGCGCTATGCATGGCCTACTCGGGCCGCTGCCTGCTGTCCGGCTACATGAATCACCGTGACGCCAACCAGGGCGCCTGCACCAACGCCTGCCGCTGGAACTACAAGCCAGTACAGCACGGGCATGACCAGACCGGGGACCTGATTGCCACATCCGCCGATCGTGTTGAGCAAGTCGAGCCGAAAGAAATCCTGCTCGAAGAACCCAACCGACCAGGCGGATTCATTCCCGCCTACGAGGACGAGCACGGCACTTACATCATGAACTCGAAGGACCTGCGCGCCGTGCAACACGTGGCCGAGCTGGTCAGGATGGGGATCCACTCCCTGAAGCTCGAAGGGCGCACCAAGAGTACCTACTACGTGGCGCGCACCACCGGGGTGTACCGTAGGGCCATTGATGAGGCGGTTGCCGGCAAGCCGTTCGACATGGCGATGATGGATGAGCTGGAAGCCCTTTCGAACCGGGGCTATACCGAGGGGTTCCTGCGTCGCCATGTGCCCCAGGAGTACCAGACCTATGAACAGGGTTCGTCCTACCTGGGCACCCAGCAGGTGGTGGGCACCATCAGTGCCCGTGACGGCCAGTGGCTGACCGTGGAGGTAAAAAACCAGTTCCGCCCGGGAGACCTGCTTGAGCTGCTCACCCCTGCCGGCAACCTGCGCTTCACCACCGACCGGATGGAGACCGCCGAAGGCCAGCCCCTGGAGCGCGCCCCCGGTAGCGGTTACCGGGTCCGGATTCCGGTGGCAGCACCCCTGCCCGATCATCTCGACCATGCCTACCTGACCCGGGTAGACCGTCCGTAGAATCCGCAAGAACCGAGAGAGCTGTCACTGCCAGGTCCTGCAAGCACCTGGCTATCGCCCTGATAACCGCGGCCTTAGTGCCCGGACAGGGGTTTAGGGTATAATCCAGCCAGTCACGAAATAATACCTGACTAAAATACTCTGATATTGTACAATCGGTCATCAGAACCAGCAGGGCTGCCTCATCCTGACACTGTGGCCGACAAGGCGACAGTCAGTCATCCAACAAGCGATTGCAGGGCGTACTCATCGGACGAGCGACCACTGCAACAATCAGCAAAGACGCACAGGCCTCCCGGTAGCCGATTCCACGAGCTTCCGGTTGCAGGCAACACATAAGGGCCCCAAGGCCCACGATGAGAGAATTACGGAGCGACGATCATGGCGACCACCGACAAAGAGGTGAAAGAGCTGATCAAACGGGAATACGAGCACGGCTTTGTGACTGAAATCGAAGCCGATACGTTCGAGCCCGGGCTGAACGAAGATGTCATCCGCCGCCTGTCGAAGATCAAGCAGGAGCCGGAGTTCATGCTCGAATGGCGCCTGAAGGCCTATCGTCGCTGGCTGGAGATGGATGACCCCACCTGGGCCCACGTGGATTATCCGCGCATCGACTACAACTCGATTTCCTACTATTCCGCGCCCAAGAAAAAAGAGGACATGCCCCAGTCCCTGGACGAGGTTGACCCCGAGCTGTTGCGCACCTATGAGAAGCTGGGTATTCCCCTGCATGAGCGGGAAAAGCTCGCTGGCGTGGCGGTGGACGCGGTTTTTGATTCCGTATCCATTGGCACGACCTTCAAGGAGCAACTGGCCGAGGCGGGCGTGATCTTCTGCCCGATTTCCGAGGCAGTTCAGAAGTATCCGGAGCTGGTGGAGAAATATCTCGGTTCGGTGGTTCCGGCCGGTGACAATTTCTTTGCTGCCCTAAACTCCGCAGTCTTCTCCGACGGTTCCTTTGTCTATATTCCGAAAGGCGTTCGCTGCCCACTGGAGCTGTCCACTTACTTCCGCATCAACGCGGCCAACACCGGCCAGTTCGAACGCACGCTGATCGTTGCCGACGCTGGCAGTTATGTCAGTTACCTTGAAGGCTGTACAGCACCCATGCGGGACGAGAATCAGCTCCACGCTGCAGTGGTCGAGCTGGTCGCGCTGGACGATGCCCAGATCAAGTATTCAACCGTGCAGAACTGGTACCCCGGTGACGAGCATGGCAAAGGTGGTATCTATAACTTTGTGACCAAGCGGGGCGCCTGCCAGGGCCGGAATTCGAAGATTTCCTGGACCCAGGTGGAAACCGGCTCTGCAGTGACCTGGAAGTATCCGAGCTGCATCCTGAAGGGTGACAACAGTGTTGGTGAGTTCTATTCCGTGGCGCTGACCCATAATTACCAGCAGGCGGATACCGGCACCAAGATGATTCACCTGGGCAAGAATACGACCAGTACGATTATTTCCAAGGGTATTTCTGCTGGTCGCAGTTCCAACGCTTACCGGGGCCTGGTGAAGTTCCAGCCCGGCGCGGAGAACGCCCGTAACTTTACCCAGTGTGATTCGCTGCTGATCGGTGATCGCTGTGGGGCCCATACCTTCCCGTACATCGAGAGCCGCAACAAGTCGGCCATTGTGGAGCATGAGGCCACCACCTCAAAGGTGAGTGACGAGCAGATGTTCCTGTGCCGGCAGCGGGGGATTGATCCGGAGCAGGCGGTTTCCATGATTGTGAACGGCTTCTGTAAGGAAGTGTTCAAGGAGCTGCCGATGGAGTTTGCGGTTGAGGCTGGCAAGTTGCTTGAGGTCAGCCTTGAGGGGTCTGTTGGCTGACCTTTTTGAATTATTGTCCGCTGGCCTTGGTGGAAGGCCAGCGGGCGGGTAGGGTTTTCCGGGACACGCCGTGGATCCGTCCGTGGAGGCTCTTCAAAAACGTCCATGTTTTTGAAGGTCCCGGAAAACCCTACCCGCCCCCTGTCCCCGGACCTGCGTATGGCCTGCTCAAGACTTGGTGAACCGGGACAGACTCATTGAATTTCGAACGTTTTGACTAGAGAGAATCCGACAAATGCTGAGCATCAAGAACCTGCACGCTTCCGTCGAGGGGAAAGAGATCCTCAAGGGCATTAACCTGGAGATCAAGGCCGGTGAGGTACACGCCATTATGGGACCGAACGGGTCCGGCAAGAGTACCCTGTCCCAGGTGCTGGCGGGTAACGAGGCATTTGAGGTGACCGAAGGGGAAGTGACCCTCAACGGTGAGAACCTGCTGGAGCTGGAAACCGAGGAGCGTGCCCGCGAAGGTATTTTCCTGGCGTTCCAGTACCCGGTGGAGATTCCCGGGGTCAGCAACCTGCAGTTTCTGCGGACCGCTGTTAACGCCATGCGGACTCACCGGGGTGAGCCGGAGATGAACGCAGCCGAGTTCATGAAGCTGGCGAAGGAAGTCTCGAAGCAGGTGGACCTGGACCCGGCGTTCCTCAAGCGTGGGGTTAACGAGGGCTTCTCAGGCGGCGAGAAGAAGCGTAACGAGATCCTGCAGGCGCTGCTGCTGCAGCCGAAGCTGGCGATTCTCGATGAGACGGATTCCGGCCTGGACATCGACGCCCTGAAGGTTGTGTCCGACGGCGTGAATGCGCTGCGGGCAGAAGACCGGGCCATTCTGATGGTGACCCACTACCAGCGCCTGTTGAACCACATTGTGCCCGACTACGTTCACGTACTGGCCGGTGGCCGTATCATCAAGTCCGGTGGCCGTGAGCTGGCGCTGGAGCTGGAGGAGCGCGGCTATGGCTGGCTGGGCATCAAAGAAGACGAAGCAGCAGCCGCCAACTGATCGGGAGGTCGTGGAATGAAACCAGCACCAACACTTTCCAGCGCCTTTCTCCAACCGGCAGGCAACGCCCTGCCCGGTCCGCTGCTGCGTCTGCGCGAGCAGCGCGGTACGGCCCTGGTGGACATGCCGCTGCCAACGCGCAAGACAGAGAACTGGAAATACTCCAGCAAGCACCTGAAGCTTTCCGATGAACTGGCAACGAACCTGCCGGCTGGCAGTGCGACGACATCGGCGGCCGAAGACGGCTACCGGGTAGTCTTTCGCAATGGTGTGATTGACCCGCAGGCCAGCCGCCTGCCCCAGGTTGACGGCCTGACGGTTCAGCGGTTTGCCGATCTCTCCGATGACGAAGCGTCCGCCCTTGCCGAACGACTGGACAACACGCTCGACGCCAACGCCACCCAGATGGCGAGGCTGAACACGGCCCGCTTCGAGGACGGCCTGCTGATCACCCTGAAGCCGGATGCGGTTCTGGCCGAGCCCTTGTTCGTGGTTCACGAAGTCACCGCTACCGCCAGTGGTTCTGCCTTCCCCCGCATCTACGTGGATGCCGGCAGACACAGTCAGCTGACCCTGGTGGAAGAATATCTGTCCAGTGGCGATCAGCCGGTGATGGTCGATACCGTCACCGAGTTCATGGTGGCTGATGGCGCACAGGTCACCAGTATCCGCCTGACCGCCGAGGACCAGAACGTACAGCACATCGGTGCCACCGGTGTCCGCCAGCAGCGCAGTTCCCGTTTCGAGAGCCATTGCGTCGGTTTCGGCGGCCCGCTGCGTCGCCATGACCTGCAACTGCGGCTGGAAGGTGAAGGCGCCGAGTGTAAACTCAACGGCGTGGTGGTAACCCAGGACAAGCAGCACTACGACAACCACACCTGCATTGACCATATAGCGGCCAACTGCAACAGCGAGGAGACCTACCGCAACATCGCAGCGGACGAGTCCCACGCCGTGTTCAATGGTCGTATTCATATCCACCAGGACGCCCAGAAGTCCAACGCGGACATGAACAACAAGAACCTGCTGCTCTCCACCGGTGCGGAGATTGACACCAAGCCGGAGCTGGAGATCTACGCCGACGACGTGAAGTGCGCCCACGGCGCCACCATCGGCCAGCTGGACGAGCAGTCCCTGTTCTACCTGGTGTCCCGGGGCATTTCCCGCCGGGAAGCCAATGTCCTGCTGACCATGGCGTTTATCAACGAGCTGGTTACCCAGATTCCGGTGGAGCAGGTTCGCGACAGCGCCAACGAGCGCCTGAACCGGTTCTTTGACGATACCTTTGAGGAGGCCTGATCCGGTATGACCGATCTTTCCGTGGCCAAGACTGCACCAACCTCCGGCTTTGACGTTGCCGCTGCCCGTCGGGACTTCCCGATACTGTCCCAGCAGGTAAACGGCAAGCCGCTGGTGTACCTGGACAATGGCGCCTCGGCCCAGAAGCCCCAGGCGGTCCTGGATGCCATGGACCGGTATTACCGTGAGATGCACTCCAACGTTCACCGGGGTGCCCATACCCTCGGCGACCGTGCCACCACTGCCTTCGAGGGTGCCCGGGAGACGGTCCGGGGCTTCCTGAATGCCGAGAGCACCCGCCAGATCATCTGGACCCGGGGCACCACCGAGGCCATTAACCTGGTGGCCAATGGCCTGGCGCCGCGCCTGAAAGCGGGCGACGAAATCCTGGTGAGCCAGATGGAGCACCACGCCAATATCGTGCCCTGGCAAATGGTTGCCGAGCGTACCGGCGCGAAGGTGGTACCCGTACAGGTCACTCCGGACGGCGAGCTGGACCTGGACTCCTTCAATAGTCTGCTGGGCGACCGCACCCGGGTGCTGGCCATTACCCATGTGTCCAACGTGCTGGGCACCGTGAACCCGGTGGCCCCGCTGATTGAACAGGCCAAGGCCCGGGGCGTGATCACGGTGGTAGACGGCGCCCAGGCGGTGCCCCACTTCCAGCCGGACGTCCAGGCCCTGGGCTGCGATTTCTACGCCTTCTCATCCCACAAGGTGTTTGGCCCCACGGGTATCGGCGTGCTGTACGGCAAGGAGCAGCTGCTCGAGGAAATACCACCCTACCAGGGCGGCGGAGAGATGATCGAGCGGGTGTCGTTTGAGCGCACCACCTGGAACACCCTGCCCTACAAGTTCGAGGCGGGTACACCGGCGATCGCCGAGGCCGTAGGACTGGCAGCCGCCATCGACTACCTTGACGGCTTTGACCGGCCTGCCATGGAAGCCGCTGAAAATGCGTTGCTGGAACGGGCCAATGCGCTGGTGGAGACCGTACCGGGGATGAGCATTATCGGAACCGCGCAGCGGAAAGTACCGGTGCTGTCCTTTAAAATCGATGGCCTGCACCCCAGTGATATAGGTACCCTACTGGACCAGCAGGGCATCGCCATCCGCACCGGCCACCACTGTGCCATGCCGCTGATGGATTTCTACGGCGTACCGGGCACCGCCCGGGCGTCCTTTGCGTTCTACAATACGCTGGAAGAAGTGGACCAGTTATTCACTGGCCTTCAGAAAATCCAGCGCCTGTTTGCCTGATGGAGGTGGAACAATGACAGCCGAAACCTTCACTCCCACTGTGGGCGTCACCATGACCCCAAGTGCGGTCAGACATGTACGCAAACAACTGGAGAAAAAGCCGGATGCCAGGGGCATTCGCCTGTGCATCAGGAAAAGCGGCTGCTCCGGCTTCAAGTATGAAACCCAGTGGGTGGACGAAGTCTCGGCGGATGACGAGGTGTATACCGTGGATGGCGTGAACATCTATGTGAAAAAAGAACACCTGCCCATGGTCAACGGCACCGAGATCGACTTTGTCACCCAGGGCGTGAATTCCATGTTCGAGTTCCGTAACCCCAATGCCACCGCCGAGTGTGGTTGTGGTGAGAGTTTTACGGTGACTTAACAAGTTTTATTAGCCACGGAATCCACAGAAAAAACACGGAAAGAGCAAAAGATAAAGACGTTTTTTGCCACTAAAACCACGAAAGAACACGAAATTAAAGAAAAAGACTTTTTGAATTTAACCTGTCATTTTTTCGTGTCTTTTCGTGGATCTAGTGGCTAAAAAATCCTTTCATTTTTCTTTCCGTGTTTTTCCGTGGATTCCGTGGCAAAAAAGAGAGCTTTAGAGAAGGCTGATTCAGCATGCAAGAACGGGAAGTGGTCCTGACCAAGCGCGAGGTGGAAGCCCGCCTGGTTCCCTCCGGCACCGAAATCATGATTCCGTCGGATACTTTTGTCACCATCACACAGTCGCTGGGCGGCAGCTTTACCGTGGCGGTGAACGGCAACCTGGCCCGTATCGAAGGGCATGATGCCGATGCCCTTGGCAAGCAGCCCCTGGAGAGCAGCTTCGAAACCCGGGCTGACGGCACGGTCAACGAGAACCAGGTCTGGGAAGCCCTGCGCAACTGTTACGACCCGGAGATTCCCGTAAACGTGGTGGACCTTGGGCTGATCTACAACTGCACCATCGAAAACGACACCGCTGACGGCAACCACATCCACATCCTGATGACCCTTACTGCCGCTGGTTGCGGCATGGGCCCCGTCATCACCGACGATGTGAAGCGCAAGGTTGAACATGTGCCCAACGTGGACAAGGTAACCGTGGAGCTGACCTTCGACCCGCCCTGGAACAGCGAAATGCTCACCGACGAAGCCAAGCTCGAACTGGGCATGCTCTGACAGACACGCTATCCTTGCGCCTGAGAGACCTGAAGCAAGCAGCCTTCTGAATCGCGAACCAGCACGGCAGACCTATGACCGCCAGCAAACAGCAATTCCTCGACAACCCCCTGGGCAGTGAAACCACCCTCGACGATGTACTCGATGCCTTCGAGCTTCTGGACGACTGGGAGGAGCGTTACGCCTATATCATCGACCTTAGCAAACAACTGCCGGCCTTTCCGGACGATGAACGGATAGAGGAAAACTATGTGCATGGCTGCCAGAGCCAGGTGTGGCTGATCGATCACTTCGATGAAGACAGCGGCAGGCTCTACCTGCTGATTGATTCCGATGCCATGATCGTGCGGGGGCTGGCGGCGATTATCCTGGTGGCGCTGAACGGCAAGGCGCCCCGGGACCTGCTGACCACGGACGTCGATGAACTGTTCGAGCAACTGGATCTGTTCCGGCACATTTCCCCGACCCGGGGCAACGGCCTCAGGGCCATGGTTGGGAAAATCCGGGATATCGCGGCGCGGCAGGCAGCCTGATCCAGGCACCTGGCGCGGCGGCTCTGCGTTGCCGCACCAAGGTCCCGCCGCTGACGACTGCCCGCTGCTAACCCTTTCCTTTCCAGCCGTCTTCCCGCAGTACCGAGCCCACATCCAGCACAGGCGACGCGTCAATATCGTCCGCGTCCATCATGTTGGCCACCCGCTGCAGGGAGGCCACAATCATACTCTGCTCCCACTGGTCCAGGTTCTGGAACTTGCGGATAAAGTTGTCCTGCAGGGGCAACGGTGCCCGCGCCAGCAGCTCCGCACCATCCTCCGTCAGGTGCGCATGTACCTTGCGCTTGTCCCGGGTACTGCGAACCCGGTACACCAGGTTACGGTGCTCCAGGCGATCAAGGATGGTGGTTACCGTGGCCTGGCTCAGGCTCACATGGTCGGCAATGGTGCCGATGGTGACTTCACCCAGATCCCGGATAGTACGCATGATCAGCAACTGAGGGCCGGTCAGGCCCGCGTGCTTGCTCAGGCGCTTTGAGTGAAGATCCGTGGCGCGAATGACCCGCCGCAGAGCCACCAGTACCTGCTCATAGCTTTTACTGTCGGCCTGGTCTTTCTGGCCGCTATGACGCTCGTTCAGATTGGACATGTTTCGCCATTACCATTTATTTATACCACTAACTATTAGAGGTCTTTACGCCGCGAAATGCAAGTCGGGGTTGCCCCTTATCGGCGCACCGGCTATGAAGTACAGGGAACCGGACAGTTGCAGGCCGGTTATGCTATGGTCTCGTCAAATCGTCGGGCCCGGGCGGGCCGCCAGCCGACTACAGGAATCACGATGTTTCAGTTACTGTCCCTGCCAAATTTTTCGCGCACCTCCCGTAATGCCCTGCTCTGCGCCAGCCTGCTGGCCCTGGTACTGATACCGCTGAAGCTGACAGCCCAGCCCGCAGACGACCAGGATACTGGCCCTACCGCACAGGACGTGGAAGAAAGAATTCCCGAGCTGGACGAAGCCATGTACACGCCCTTCGTGGAGCTGTACCTGCTGGAAGAAACCAAGGCCCTGCGCACCGAAATGCAGAATACCCGGGCCGAACTGATCGAAAAAGTCGTGGACAAGGAACTCTCGGTGGCGGACAAGACCATGTCCTATGCCACTGACACAGTGACCTACTTTTTCTACCTTATCGCCGGCGCCACCTCGATCCTGGTGGTTATAGGCTGGAACTCCATCCGTGACATGCGCAACCAGCTCACCAGCCTGGCGGAAAAGCGTGTCAACGAACTGGTGGTGGAATACGAAACCCGCCTCAAGGCCATTGAGGAGCAGCTGCAACAGAAGTCGGATATCATTCACCAGAACCAGGCCGAGATCGAGCGCACCAATGAAGTGCATTCCCTTTGGCTGAAAGCCAGCCAGGAAACCTCCCAGCAAAACAAGATTTCTGCCTATGACAGCATCCTCGACCTTCGCCCGGACGATGTAGAAGCACTCAGTTTCAAGGCCGACGCAGTACTGGAAATGCAGGAACCCCTGTGGGCAATCAGCCTGTGCCAGCGAGCACTGAAGCTGGCCCCCGAAAATGGCCACGCCCACTATCAGCTGGCCTGCGCCTACGCAGAGATCGGGCGCTGGGACGACGCCGTGGCCAACCTGGCCAAGGCCATCGAAATTTCGGATGCCTACCGGGATGATGCCTCAGTGGACCCCAGCTTTGCTCGCCTTCAGGAACACCAGGCCTTCCGGGACCTGATCTATCCCGAAGAGACAGATCCGGACCAGGAGTCCCCCCAGGAACCTTCCTAACCGCTCATTGAGTCGTTACCTGGCCCGCACCTTGCTTGATGCTGCCATGACAGCGGCCACTTTTCGCGTCGTGCTGATTCCCCTGGCAGGTAACGGAACAACTCGAAACCTGGTTGCGAATATCACATAATCTACTATCCGTTTAGGCTGAACGATACGCCACAAATAGCTGTGACAAGGGGCAGGATCCAACCATACACAAGCACCTGCCCGGCTTCCCTCGCTTGACAGGTTGCGAGCTGTGGTGTTTGTTGAGTTCGTTGTCAATGAAAAAAATGAGAAAAGGCAGGAGCTTCCAATGACCAAGAAATTTACCAAACTCGCACTGGCTGCAGGCGTTTCCGCGGCGATCACCCTCCCCGCCTCGGCGGTTGCCGAAATCCGAATCGGGATCGCCGGCCCCATGACCGGGCCGGTCGCGCAATACGGTGACATGCAGTTTTCCGGTGCTCGCATGGCTATCGAACGGATCAACGCCAGTGGCGGGGTTGATGGCGAAATGCTCGAAGCCGTAGAAGTAGACGATGTCTGTGATCCGAAACAGGCTGTCACCGTTGCCAACCGGCTGGTCAATGAGGGCGTCAGCTTCGTTGTTGGCCACCTTTGCTCCAGCTCCACCCAGCCGGCGTCAGACATCTACGAGGACGAAGGTATCCTGATGATCACCCCGGCCTCCACGAGCCCGGGCATCACCGAGCGAGGCTATGAACTGGTGTTCCGCACCATTGGCCTGGACAGCATGCAGGGCCCGGTCGCCGGGAATCACCTGGTCAGCCTTGATCCCCAACGGGTCGCCGTGGTCCACGACAAGCAACAATATGGTGAAGGCATTGCCACCGCCGTCCGGGATACACTCAAGGAGTCGGGTGTAAACGTGGTGATGTTTGAAGGGATTACTGCCGGAGACAAGGACTTCTCATCACTGGTTACCAAACTCAAGCAAGCCGACGTCGACTACGTCTACTACGGCGGCTATCACCCGGAGCTCGGCCTTATTCTGCGCCAGGCCCGCCAGGCTGACCTGGATGCCGTATTCATGGGCCCGGAAGGGGTCGGCAACAGCGACATCAACACCATAGCCGGTGACGCTGCCGAAGGCCTGCTGGTTACGCTGCCGCCCAGTTTCGACGAGAAAGAAGAGAACCAGGAGCTGGTCAAGGCCTTCAACGAAAAAGGCGAAGACCCCTCCGGACCGTTCGTGTTGACCTCCTACACGGCCGTGCAACTGATTGCTGACGGCATCGAGCAGGCCGGTTCCACCGACCCCTTCGATGTGGCTGACGCCCTGCGCGAAGGCAGCTTCGAGACGCCCATCGGCACCGTCAGCTACGACGAGAAGGGGGATATGGAATCCTTCGAGTTCGTGGTCTACGAATGGCACGCCGACGGCAGCAAGACCCCCGTCAACTAACCCGTACCTTTGCTGAACCCTGCCCCGACAGTCACCCTGGCTGCCGGGGCGTTCATGAGGTCAGGTTGACGGAGAACACCTTCCATGCAAGACCTGCTTTATTTCTGTCAGCAGCTGATCAACGGACTGACCATCGGCAGCACCTATGCCCTGATTGCCATTGGCTACACCATGGTTTACGGCATCATCGGCATGATCAACTTCGCCCATGGCGAAATCTACATGATCGGCGCCTACACAGCGCTTATCGCCATTACCGGCCTGGCGACCCTCGGTATCGCCTGGCTGCCACTGGTATTGCTGATTGCCCTGATCTGCGCGGTGATCGTGTCAAGTTCCATGGGCTGGGCGGTGGAACGGGTGGCTTACCGGCCGGTCCGGGGCCGGCACCGGCTGATTCCGCTGATTTCGGCCATCGGCATGTCCATTTTCCTGCAGAACTACGTACACCTGTCCCAGGGTTCCCGCAATATTGGCTTCCCGGCCCTGATCGAGGGTGGTTTCCAGTTCGGCGGTGACGAGAGCTTCCAGCTGTCTATTTCCTGGATCCAGATCACCATCTTCGTCACGACCTTTATCTGCATGAGTGCCCTCTCCCTGTTCATTTCCCGGTCCCGCATCGGGCGGGCCTGCCGGGCTGTCTCCCAGGACCTGGGCATGGCCAACCTGCTGGGCATCGATACCAACCGGATTATCTCCGCCACCTTCGTGATCGGCGCCGCCCTGGCTGCCGTGGCAGGCCTGTTGCTGGGTATGTACTACGGTTCCGTGGACCCGCTGTTCGGCTTTATCGCCGGGCTCAAGGCGTTTACCGCAGCGGTGCTCGGCGGCATTGGCAGCATTCCCGGTGCCATGCTGGGAGGACTGATCCTGGGCATTGCCGAGGCCATGACCTCCGGTTACCTCAGCGGTGAATACAAGGACGTGATTTCCTTCAGCCTGCTGATCCTGATCCTGCTGTTCAAGCCCACCGGGCTTCTGGGCAAACCGGAAGTGGAGAAAATCTGATGGTGGCACACAATTTCCGACACGCCCTGTTCTGTGCGGTGATTACCCTGATCATCGCCTGGCCTATCATGGGCCTGAAGCTGACCGCCGTGGGTACCAATATCACGGTCGCCGGCGCCGACAGCTTTACCTGGATCGCCGTAGCCGTGGCGGCAGCCATTGTCTTTGCTTTCCAGCTATTCCGGGATCACATCATGGGCAACCTGTCCGGGGTTGCCGCCCTTAATCCGCTGGCCAACCGCGAACCCCTGCCCGACGAGAAGCGTCTGCGGCTGGAAAATATCGGGCTGGTGCTGCTGATCGCCATTGCACTGATCTGGCCATTCTTCGTATCCCGGGGCGCGGTAGACCTGGCCACGCTGGTGCTGATCTACATCATGCTTGCCCTGGGGCTGAACGTGGTCGTCGGCCTCGCTGGCTTGCTGGACCTGGGGTACGTGGCTTCCTATGCGGTGGGCGCGTACACCTTCGCCCTGCTCTCGAACTACTGGGGGATATCCTTCTGGATGGCATTGCCGATTGGCGCCCTGCTGGCCGCACTGTTTGGTCTTGTGCTTGGCTTCCCGGTACTGCGCCTGCGGGGGGACTACCTGGCCATTGTTACCCTTGGGTTTGGTGAAATTATTCGCATCCTGCTCAACAACTGGACCAGTGTCACCGGGGGGCCCAACGGCATCGGCGGCATTCCGGACCCGACCCTGTTCGGCATGGAGTTTGGCCGCCGGGTCAAGGAAGAAGGCAATACCTCTTTCCACGAAACCTTTGGTATCGCCTATGCGAGCGAACACAAGGTCATTTTCCTGTACCTGATCGCGCTGGTACTGGCAGTTATTACCGCCTTTGTTATCCGCCGGTTGATGCGCATGCCTGTGGGGCGCTCCTGGGAAGCGCTGCGGGAGGACGAAATTGCGGCCCGGTCCCTCGGGCTGAGCCGAACCGGCGTAAAGCTCTCGGCCTTTACCATCGGTGCATTCTTTGCCGGCTTTGCCGGTACCGTGTTTGCCTCCAAGCAGGGCTTTATCAGTCCGGAGTCGTTCGTCTTCCTGGAGTCCGCCATCATCCTGGCGATTGTCGTGCTGGGGGGCATGGGCTCGCAGATCGGCGTCATCCTCGCCGCCATTGCGGTGACCATCCTGCCGGAGCTGGCGCGGGAGTTCTCCGAGTACCGCATGCTGATCTTCGGCGCTGCCATGGTACTGATGATGGTCTGGCGCCCGCAGGGTCTGATGCCCATGCGACGGCGCCATATCAAACTCAAGGCTGGAGCCTGATCGATGCTTGAAGTACAGAACCTGTCGATGCGATTCGGCGGCCTGCTGGCGGTTGACCAGGTCTCCCTGGATGTGCGGGAACACGAGATCGTGTCGATTATCGGCCCCAACGGTGCCGGCAAGACCACCGTATTCAACTGTATGAGCGGTTTCTACCGCCCCACCGGCGGCAAGATCCTGCTGAACGGTAAGGAGATCCAGGGCAAGCCGGACTACCGGATTTCGCGCCTGGGCCTGGTACGCACCTTCCAGCACGTACGGTTATTCAACCGCATGACCGTGGTGGAGAACCTGATGGTGGCGCAACACCGCCACCTCAACACCAACCTTCTTTCGGGACTCGTGGCCACCCCCAACTACCGGGCGCGGGAGAAGAAGGCCCTGGACCGGGCAGCCTACTGGCTGGACCGGGTTGGCCTGCTCGAACTTGCCAACCGGGATGCGGGCAACCTGGCCTATGGCCAGCAACGACGCCTGGAAATCGCCCGCTGCATGGTGACTGAGCCTCGGCTACTGATGCTGGATGAACCTGCTGCCGGCCTGAACCCGGCAGAGACCCGGGAGCTTAACCAGCTTATCATCAGCCTCAAGGAAGATTACAACGTGTCTGTCGTGCTGATCGAACACGATATGAGCCTGGTCATGGACATCTCTGACCGCATCAATGTGATCAGTCAGGGCCGCCCACTGGCCGCCGGTACGCCGGACGAAGTCCGTAATAATGATGACGTCATCAAAGCCTACCTGGGAGAAGCCTGACCCATGCTGTTACTGGAAGATGTCCATACCCATTACGGCAAGATCGAGGCACTCCACGGAGTCTCTGTAGAGGTCAACCAGGGTGAGATCGTGTCCCTGATCGGCGCTAACGGGGCGGGTAAAACCACGCTGCTGATGACGGTCTGCGGCACCCCCCAGGCCAGTTCGGGCCGGGTCCTGCTGGAAGGCCGGGATATCACACGCCTGCCCACGTCAGAGATCATGCGTTCTGGTATCGCTATCGTCCCGGAAGGACGTCGGGTGTTTGCGGGGCTTACGGTGGAAGAAAACCTCTACATGGGCGGCTTTTTCAACAGCCGGTCGCAGAACGAACAGGGCATTCGCCATGTCTACGACCTGTTTCCCCGACTGAAAGAGCGAGAACACCAGCGGGCAGGCACCATGTCCGGCGGCGAGCAGCAAATGCTGGCCATCGGGCGGGCGTTGATGAGCAAGCCACGGCTGATGATCCTGGATGAGCCCTCCCTGGGGCTGGCACCGCTGGTGATCAAACAGATCTTCGAGATCATTGGCCAACTGCGAGAGGAAGGTATTACCGTCTTCCTGGTGGAACAGAATGCCCACCAGGCGTTGCAGCTGGCGGACCGTGGCTATGTACTGGAAACCGGTCGCATCCGTCTGCAGGATACCGGTGACAACCTGCTGGCCAACCCCGACGTTCGGGCTGCCTACCTTGGTGGCTAGTGTCCCGTTTGGTTAATTCGCTGACCTACTGCGTGACGCTGGGGCCTCTGGCCAAGGCGCCAGTCCGAAGG
>NZ_JAKZAH010000052.1 GCF_023156245.1 Marinobacter bryozoorum | reverse complement strand
CTTCGGACTGGCGCCTTGGCCAGAGGCCCCAGCGTCACGCAGTAGGTCAGCGAATTAACCAAACGGGACACTAGCTTTATGCTGGTGTTAATGTCTCCACCTCGAACGCCACGATCTGCCGCTGCTGACGAGAAAACTCCACCCCAATCAAATGGATGGGCTTGCCGGTGCTGCGGTACTTGTCGGCATAACTTCTGGCCTTGATCTGCTCCAGCGCCTTGCCCTCGGGTAGCTGCTCCACCACCTTGAACTCGAACAGGTAGAGATGGCCGCCGAAGTCGACGGTCATGTCCACCCGGCCGTGGTGGCTGGCATCCTCCACGGTGATGGCGAGCCCCAGGGCCGCGAAGTGGCTGTAGAAGACACTGGCGTAGTGGCCTTCGTACTGGGCAATCGGGTTGTTGCGATACCAGTCGTGGGGCAGACCCGCATAGAGCGCCTTGAGATGTGCCTCCAGGCCGGCGAGGTCATGACGCTGCAGGTGTTTGAACAGTGTGCGGCGTTTACGCGGGGCATTCTCCACACCCAGCGAGGGCAGCAGAGCGTGGTTCAGGCTGGTTTCCACCTCGCGGTTGGGAAAGCCCAGGGTGTACTGACGGTAGCCGAGCATGGGTTCCTCGACCTGCTTGATGGTCAGGTAGCCGGTTTGAAAGAGCAGGGCGTCGGTGCTGATATCGCCTACGTCGAACTGATTGAGCAGCTCGTATTCCGTTTCCCACTGATCCAGCTGAGGGGTGAAGACCCCGCGCTGCCTGAGGATGTCGACCAGAAAGGTGGGCGTGGCGCTCTCGAACCAGTAGGCGCCGAACTCGCGATTCTGGAGCAGCAGCAATACGTCGAAGGGGTTATAGACGGAGGTGACCTCACGGCTGCCCCAGTGATAGCCGTTGTACCAAGTGCGGATCGCCTCACGGTCCAGGTCGGGTAGCTCGGGAGCAAAGACCGTGTCGATATCGGCATCGGTATAGCCGCAGATCGTTGAGTACTCGGGCAGCAGGGTGATGTCGCGCAGGTTGTTGAGCCCCGAGAAGATGCTGACCTTGCTGAATTTGGAGACCCCGGTGATTAGCACCAGGTGCAGGTGAGGGTCGGCGTCTTTGATCACGCTGTAGAGGTTCTTCAGGCCCTCGCGTAGCTCACGGGAGCGCTCTGGGTCCAGAATGTTGTCGAGGATGGGCTTGTCGTACTCGTCGATCAGCAGCACGACCGGCTGGCCCGTTGCCTGATGGGCCAGCTCCAGTAGGTCCGAGAATTCACCGGGAATATCCGTTTTGGGGGCGGCAGCCTGGGTGAAGCGCTCGCGCTCCTTGCGTAGCTGGTGGCGAATGCGTGTGTCGAGCTCCTCCCGGTTGCGCATCACGCCGCTGCCAAAGCTCAGACGAATCACCGGGTGGGTCTGCTGCCAGTCCCAGCGGTCGTGAATGTAGAGCCCCTCGAACAGCGACTGGCGGCCCTCGAACAGGCAGCGCAGGGTATCGAGCAGCAGGCTCTTGCCGAAGCGCCGGGGGCGCGACAGGAAATAGAACTTGTTCTGGTGGACCAGGCGCTCGATGACCGGCGTCTTGTCGACGTAGTAATAGCCGCCCTCGCGGATCTCCGAGAAGGTCTGAATCCCGATGGGGAGTCTCAGGCGTGCATCGGTCGCCATGTGGGCCTCCAGGTGACCAAAAATTGCTAATGGACAGCAGCTTACCACACCGTGATCATATTGCCCTGACATCTCTCAGTACAGGGGTAGGAGCTTCGGGTTCGTACCATGCAGGCTGGGCAAACCGCAGATGCGGGAAACCGGGACAGATCTATTTTCCTCCTAACCCGTTCACCCTGAGTCTGCCACCACTCTCCGTTCACCCTGAGCCCGTCGAAGGGTGGGTATGTAGATGTACAAGGCTGACCTGCTGGTGCCTTGGCATGGTGACTCCTTGTCTTGTCTGCTTTGGTTTGATTCAACAAAAGCTGTATAAATAAACAGTTTTCCTTGACCGCTCGATGGTTTTCCCACAGGCTAACGTGGTGTCTGCAGGGAGGCGGTTATGCCAAATCATCACGATCATAGTTACAAGCTGCTGTTTGCTCATGCCGAAATGGTCAAGGACCTGCTCACGGGGTTTGTCCGGCAGGAGTGGGTTAACCATCTTGATTTTTCCACTCTGGAAAAGGTCAGCGGGTCTTACATAACCGATGAGCTGCGCGACCGGGAAGACGATGTCATCTGGCGTGTGCGCTGGGGTGAGAAATGGCTTTACGTGTACCTGTTGTTGGAGTTCCAGTCCACCGTCGACAAGTACATGGCAGTGAGGGTGATGAGTTACCTGGGGCTGCTGTACCAGGATCTGATTCGTCAGAAGGCGTTGGCACAGGATGGTAAGCTACCTCCCGTACTTCCTGTGGTTCTGTATAACGGTGACCAACGTTGGCAGGCGGCAGACAACATCGTTGAGTTAATTGAGCCGGTTCCCGGTGGCCTGCAAACCTACAGTCCGCAGCTCCAGTATCTGCTTCTGGATGAAGGCGCCATCGTGGAATCGTCAGAGTGGCCTGGTGAGGCCCGCAATCTGGTGGCCGGTTTGTTCCGCCTGGAGCATAACCGGGATGAACAGGATATGCTTAACGTTCTGGGCAGTCTGGTAGAATGGCTAAAAGCCCCGGGCCAGTCGACGCTGAGACGAGCTTTCGTGGTCTGGATACGGCGGGTGCTGTTGCCGAACCGGGCACCAGGCATGGAGTTGCCTGAGTTCAACAATCTCCAGGATTTGCACGAGGTACACGATATGCTGTCAGAACGTATCAAGAAATGGCCTGAGCGGTGGCTGGAAGAGGGCAGGGAGGAAGGCAGACAGGAAGGCCAGCTTGAAGCCCGCCGCAATATGGCACGAAATCTGATTCTGAAAACTCATCTGGATGACAGCGCTATTGCCGATATTGCCGAGCTGCCGGTGGAGGAAATTGCGAAGCTGCGGTCTGAATCTCAGTCTCATTAGCTTCGGGAGCACGATCAGCCGCACTACCCGCAGGAGAGCAACACCATGGCGAGCTTGAGTGACCGTTTACGGGCCGAGGGTATGGAAAAAGGCTTGGAGCAGGGCATAGAAAAGGGCATGGAAAAGGGCATGGAAAAGGGCCTGCACGATGGCGTGGAGGGAACGCTGCGCAAGCTGGTTCATTTAAAGTTTGGTGCTATTCCTGCCTGGGCTGATGAGCAGATGAAAGAAGCCACCGACGAGCAGCTGGATCGGTGGGTAACCGGTATTCTTGAGGCTGAAAGCCTGGAGTCATTGCTGGGTGAGCGCTGAGGCCCGGGTTTCGCAATCCGTTCCCCTTGAGCCTGCCACTAATCCCCGTTCACCCTGAGCCTGCCACAACTCTCCGTTCACCCTGAGCCTGTCGAAGGGTGACATACCCCGTGCTGGTATCAGAACCCGGAGTTTGCGCCCTTCGACACGCTCAGGGCGAACGGGATGAGGGTGAGGCCCCGGGTTTCCTAACCCGCTCACTCTGAGCCTGTCGAAGGGTGAGATAGTCAGAGCTGATGCCTGAACCCGGAATATGTGTTACGATGTCTGACATTGTTAGACAAAGGAGCGCATCATGAAAACCGAGATGCTCAGCGCGCGTATAGACCACGACACTAAGGTGGCATTCTCCCACATCTGTGACGAGGTTGGCCTTAGCCCATCACAAGCCATCAAGCTGTTTGCCCGTGCGGTCATTAACTACGGGGGTATCCCCTTTGAAATCAAGGCGCCTCAGCCGAACGAAACCAGCATTGCTGCCATGCAGGAGCTAACGGAAGGGAGAGGGCACCGCGCGGAGTCGCTGGATAGCCTTATGGAAGAGCTCACGGATGGCAAAGTCGCGCATGAACAGCCTTGAATACTCAACGCAGTTTAAAAAAGACTTCAAAAAGATAACGAAATTGCCCATCCAGGATATTGTCGAGGTGGGCCGTATCATCTCGAAACTGCAGCATGATGAGCCATTGGCAGAAAAGTGTGTCGACCATCCCCTGTCTGGAAAATGGCATGGTTTCAGAGACTGCCACATCAAGCCCGACCTCGTGTTGGTTTACCGGGTGAATAACGGCACGTTGCAGTTAGCCAGAATTGGCAGTCACAGTGAGCTCTTTTAGAGAGCGCATAGCCCGTCGAAGGGTGCGTATTCTGCGCAATCAGGATGCTGGCTCAGCTTTTCGTGATTGGCGAAAAAGGCCTTCGTTTGCCAGGCCGCCCGAGTTCGGGAGCTGAAACACTAACCGACCCCCAATGACGTACTTGTGAATATACGCTACAGTTAGGCTTAACCGGCCATCTTCGTAGAGTATTTGCACGTGACCCTTCAGGAACTCGGACCACTGATTCGCACCCATCGCCTGCAGGCGGGGTTGTCCATGCAGGTTGTGGCTGACAGGGCAGGGGTGGATCGCACCTTGTTATCCCGGCTTGAAAACCAGCGCTTGCCAGAAATGGGCTATGCCAAGCTTCAGCGGGTTCTGGCGGTACTCGAACTGGAGTTTGCCGTGCGTCCAGCGGGCGGCTTGCCCACCCTCACAGATCTGCAACGCGCTGCGTCCAGGGGTGAAGAATGACGAGGCTGAAGCGGGCACTTGTGGAAGTTGATGGACAGGTTGTGGGTGACCTGGTTGCACCTGGTCGCCCTGAGCCTTCGGTGTTCGTGTATGACAATGGTGTGGGAGAAGAGCGTGCCGTATCGGTCACCATGCCGGTAAAAGGCCAGGCTTTCAGCTATAACGGCCTGCACCCCATCTTTGCCCAGAACCTGCCTGAGGGCTACCTTGGGGATGTGATTCGAAAGTACGTTGCCAAGCTTTATGGGGCTGGGGACCTGGCGGTCCTTGCAGCCCTTGGCCGGCATCAGGTGGGTCGTGTCGTGGTTACGGACTCTGCGATCTCTGACCCGGTAACCGGCGCGCGGGGTGAGCCACTTTCACGGTTGCTGAAAACAGACGATGCCTCTTTGTTTGATGAGCTGGTGGAGAAGTACGCACTGCGCTCGGGCGTGTCGGGTGTTCAGCCAAAGGTGCTGGTACCCGGTCATATTTCAGAGAAATCGTCAGTCCGCACGGCGGGTTTTATCGTCAAAACCTGGGGAGACGACTACCCCCAGCTGGCGGCCAATGAGTTTTTCTGTATGTCCCTGGCCCGTTTGTGTGGGCTGCCGGTACCCGAGTTTCATCTGTCGGATGATGGGCGCTTGTTTGTGATGGCCCGGTTTGATCGTGACGTCTCTGGTGGCGGAGCAGAGCCGCCATGGCTGGGGTTTGAGGATGGCTGTGTGTTGCAGGGCCTGATGCCCGAGGACAAGTATTCGGGCAGCTATGAAAAACTGGCAAAGTCTTTTGATACCTTCCTGTCATCGGAGCATCGTCGTCAGGGCCTGAAATGGCTATTCATGTCCGTTGCCGTCTCCTGGGCAGTCCGGAATGGGGATGCTCACCTGAAGAATTTCGGCCTTTTGTACCGCAAGCCATTTGCAGAACGCTGGATGGCGCCGGCCTATGACATCGTGTCCACCACACCCTACCTGCCCGGTGATGTACCTGCGCTGACCCTGTCGGGTCGCAAGGTCTGGTGGCCTGTGCAGTACCTGGTGAATTTCGGGTGCCAGTCCTGCGGACTGCCCCGCAAGGACGTCGCAACGTTCCTCAAAACCCTCGCGGGCGGCCTGCTTGCAACGGCCGATCAGATGCAGTCGTATTATGAGCGCAACCAGGAGTTCCGGGAGGTGGGGGAGTGTATGGTAGCCACCTTCAGGTCCAGTGCTGTGTTGCTGCAGGAATCGCAGCCCGTTGATCGGTCCTGATACCGACTCTGTAGTTGCGCCCTTCGACGAGCTCAGGGCGAACGGGATGTTGGGGGCCGGCCTCGCAATCCGTTCACCCTGAGCCTGTCGAAGGGTGCCCGCCCAAGGGATCCTGTCGAAAGGTACGTATGAGATCTACGCGGAGAGTTTTGGGGGCAGGAGCACCCTGGGGGGATTTTCAGGCAGTCTGAGGGGTTGTTGTGAGTTGGGCGGTTTACAAATTGCTACATATGTAAACATAAGCGACATACAAAGCTGCTCGGTAGGTAAGTAACTTGTTAAGGGGAAGGTCCTCTTGGGTCGGTTGCGTGGACATGCACCCGCGAGAAAGGGGGTCTGTCCCGGTCTTTGAATACGCAAAAATATTAACCCCGGGTCCAGATAATCTGCACCTTGATAAGAAGAGAGAAACCAATGCCCCATCATGCTCTGCATTACGTGCCCGCCTCAAGAATATTCGCCGTTGCTGCCCTGGCCTTCGCTATCGCGGGCTGCGGCAGTGGAGGCTCATCCGGAAGTGACAACGGTGATGAGCAGGCCGCCCCAACACCGGACCAGGGTAGTGAGACACCTACCTCCGGTAAGATTCAGGTAGCAGATTATGAACCAGGCGCCATGGCTGAGGCCTCACTGGAATCCATCGTCACCGAAAGCTATCGGATTTTGAAAGAAATCGCTTGGTCAAACAGCCAGTACGTTGATGTTATCGATGTGGTAGGTGAGTCAGACCTGGGGGAGAGGCTGGCACTGGACACCCTTGATGCGAGTCAGTTCCTTTGCCCCCAGGGCGGTGAAGCCATACTGTCCTTCGACAACGGGCGGCCCCGGGAAAGCGAGGACGGGTTCATGATTTTCAGCGCCGGAGACCGATTTACTCTGTCGCACGACAGTTGCGAGGAGCCTGGCGCTCAGGGGCCTATTGTGCAGGAAGGTAGCACAACAACGACGGTTGTTGATGGGAGATATGGTGCATTTGATGACTTCGCCAGCCTCAACGGTACTGTCTCAATTACGTACAGCGGTGTCGGCCTTCACGATAAAAATGAAACCCTGAGTTACATGGAAGGGGATGTTCGCCGAAGTATAGCGAACGGCAGCGATGTGCATATCCAGGGAACGTCGCTGAAAGTAAAGACACCGACGTGGTCAGTACTGGCATACGCCCTCCAGGATTACGACATACAGCTAATCGAAATCGGAAACTCAACATTCTTCCGTGAGTGGGAGGTGCGTGCACCGACCAGTTTCGGGTTGGGGCTTGGTCAAGCCGGTGAGATATACCAGGCCAGCCTGAACGGTGTTGTACTCAGCGAGCTGGATAGCGAGCTCAGTGCCGGTAGCTACACCTTGCAGGCCGAAAACCGTTCACTCGAAGTCACCATCGATAGCGAGTTCCTCAGTTATCAGGCGGATCTGGACGGTGACGGTAGCTCCGATATCGCGGCATCCGTTCCTCGGCCGTAACTTTGGATTGAGCGATGCTACATCCACGGGCCTCAATTTGAGGCTCGTGGATGGGCGAAGAAGCATGGCTGCAAACCAGGGCAAACCGGGGGCAAACCGGGACAGATCTATTTTTCGCAACAAACTGGAACAGATCTATTTTTCGGGACCTCTGAGTCCGCGCCCTTCGACGAGCTCAGGACGAACGGGGTGTTGAGAACTGGCCTCGTAATCCGTTCACCCTGAGCCTGTCGAAGGGATCCTGTCGAAGGGTGAGATGGCCGCGGGACGACACCGGGGCAGATCTATTTTTCGTGTGATTACGCTCACCAAAGATAGCCCGCAAGGCGGCAAGCCATTACGCACATGATTGCTCGACGAAGCCATGTCCGGGCTGACGGCCAAATTACTTTCCCTGAAGCATAGCCTTGCCGGGTGCTGGTTTAGCCGGATCAACGAAGAACACAGTATCGGGTATAAGGTCACGGATGACGCTTTGCTTATCGCCCAGCTTCGTTATCATTACTGGTTTACTGATCCTGCTTTGTGTGGTGCACCGGTAAAAAGGCATTGACCACCTCCTCCCGAGCCAACTCCTGAAGCAAACTTGCTGCGAGCGCTCTAACTTCCTCGTGTTCAATGGTTTGCAAGTGTTGTTCCGCGACGGCTTCTGAATCAGGAGCACCGTTCATCCGCAAGGCAAGGGCATAATTCAGGTCCCTGTGAGGGTCAGGACCGCGACCCTTGATGCCGTTGGCGACCGACTCATAACATTTGAGCGCATCCTGAGTGGGGCCATACTCATGTTCATACACGAGGCAATAGAGGAGCATCGCTTCCGGGACGTCCCCCTGAATACGGGCAACCTCACGGGCTTCTTCCAGAGCCAGCTTCAGGTCAGGCTTGACCAAAAACTGATTGAGGCGCTCCTGGCGCGCCGGCAGGTATCGCGGGTCCAATGCCACCGCCTGGTCCAGAAGTGCCAGTGCCTCCGGATGAAACTGGTCTCGACCATTCTCCCTGAGTAACGATTGGGCTTGCTCTGTCAGGCGGAGAGCTGTCTCTTGTTGAGCCTGCGCACAGCCAGACAAAACCAGCAGAGATAAAACAGCAACCAGGAAGCGCATCACCGGATCTTCCTGACCGGAACCTGGATGCGGGTAACCGGCGGTATCGGCGTCGCAAATCCGGTTCCACTGTTGAAGCCGTACCCAGCTTCAATTTCAATTTCCGGTAGCGAGTCACTTCCCCCCGGCAAACAGATTGCGACCGAGCCGGTAGCAACATACCGGTCGTCCGGCCACACTTCTTGCTCCCCGAGCTCGAGCTTCTTCCTGATGATCTGGCGCCCGGCCTGCTTGAGCTTCACATGACCGAAGAAACGGAAAGCTCCTTTGTACATTGGCTCTTCCATGGCCGGCGTGTAACCACGGGCAGAAATGTACACACGACCGCCTCGAATTTGCGCCGCAACTCTGATGAAAAAATTTCCGTGGGCACCGATACCCTCGGCAGGCAGCAGCGCAGCCTGTGAACGTTGAAATTCAGTTCTGGAGAGCGTTAAACGAGCAGGGGTGGAAGATGCTGCACAGGCTTGCATTGGTCAGTTCCTTCTGAAGTTGTCGATCACACGGCGATATTAGCCCTCTTCAATGAGGGCATCAGATGCATTCTACAAGCAGAGAACAGCTCGAAATATGATCATGCCAGATACAGTTAAGCCCGATGATCGTTCGGTTTGGAAACCAGGACATTGGAAACCGGGGCAGATCTATTTTTCCTCGGATTTTTGATGCTGTACCCCGGAGTTGGCGCCCTTCGACGGGCTCAGGGCGGACGGGGTGCTGGGGGGGAGATGTGGCTGGGCTCATCATCCGTTCACCCTGAGCCTGTCGAAGGGTGGGCATGGCCGGAAATCGGGACAGATCTATTTTTCCTCGCAGGCCGCTGATCCCCATGCGGCGGCTGCCAGCCGCTGAGTTTTTTGGGGCAGTGGCGCCCATATGGGCCTCCTGTCGTTCGAGTATCACCTATGTGTCTCGATATAGACTTCTGCTGGCAATCTGTCCACGCTGGGATTATCGCTCATTCTGAAACCGCGAGCGGCCTTAAACCCGTCTGCCCAGATAAAAACATTGGCACCTTATGAATCGATCCATGAACCCGAACTACCGTGCAGCTCTGTTGTTCGTCTTGCTCTGTGCCGTTGCTCTCAGTACCGCTGCCAGGGCGGAGGCGGCCCTTGAGTCATTCGATAACGGTGCATCGACCCGTCAAGGCGACAAGATTGTGTCTCACCCCCTGACGTACCTCGTGGATGGTGCCGGCGTGGAAGGCTCCGGCGCCCTGAAGGTTGACTATGTGGGCTATGAGCGTGGTAGCAAGCGGGTTGTGGTGCATCCCCAAATTCCTCCAGCCCGGGCTTATGAGCTGGCGTTTTCGGTCAGGTTCTGCGAGGGCTTCGATTTCGCTCGTGGTGGCAAGCTCCATGGTCTGGGACCGGATAAGCCCGTCACCGGTGGCCAGCCTGTACACCCGGAAGGCTGGAGCGCCAGGCTGATGTTCCGTGGCGGCGGCAAGTTAACCACCTATATCTACCACCAGGACCAGAAAGGCCGTTTTGGCGATACCCGGCAAGCCCGCAACTTACGCTTCCGGCCAGGCCGGTATTACGAACTGGCCATGCGTGTGACATTGAATGAGCCAGTCAACCAGGCCAATGGCCGGGTGGAGGTCTATGTCGATGGCGCGCGCATCATCGACCATAAAGGCCTGCGCTTCCGCGCTGTTGATACGCAAAGCAGCCTGGTCAGCAGGTTGCTGTTCAATACCTTCCATGGCGGCAGCAACCCCACCTGGGCCCCCCGGGATGCATCAGGCGCCTACAAGACTGACTGCGCCTACTTTGACGATGTCAGTTGGCGGGTCGTCGAGTGAGCCGGGTGGCCGGGCAGTGCTTGCTTTTTCCTCCTGGCTCCCCAGGCTCTGCATGGGGCTGGAGACCGCCAGGATGATGCCGCCAAACCGGGACTTTTGTTGATGTTTGATGCTGGACCCCGGAGTTCGCGCCCTTCGACAGGCTCAGGGCGAACGGGATGAGGGTGAGGCCCGGGTTTCGCAATCCGTTCACCCTGAGCCTGTCGAAGGGTGGGTATGTAGATGTACAAGGCTGACTTGCTGATACCTTGGCATGATGACTCATTGTCTTTGATGGCTTTGAGGTGTTTTGGCAATGACTGTATAAATAAACAGTTTTTCCTTGACAATACATGACTACCTCAACAAAATGGCTCGTATCCACCTTCGTACAAGGATGAGCCATGCCACGGAACAACGGCACACCGGTCAGCCACGACCAGAACTTCAAGAACCTTATACTCGACTATCCCCGTCAGGCCATTGATCTGTTCTGCGAGCAGGAAGCGCGAGAGCTGGATTATTCTGTTCGTATCGTGCCGTTACGGCAGGAGCAGCTGAAGGAGCGTCTGGGCGAACGTTTCCGGGAGCTGGACGTTCCCCTGCAGGCCGAGTGGCCAGATGGCCGCCGCGAAGCCCTGGTGTTTGTGCTGGAAGAAGAAACCAACCCCAACCGTTTTTCTATCCACCGCCTGGCCCACTATTGCCTGGATCTTGCCGATCTTTGTGAGACCCAGCGCGTGGTGCCCGTGGTTATCTTTCTGAACACCAACGGAAGCGAGCCAGCCCGCCTGGTACTGGGCAGTGAGCGGTACGACTACCTTCAGTTTCAATGCATCCGCTGCGCGTTGCCGGAGCTGGAAGCGGAAGATTACTGGGACAGCAACAACCTGATCGCCCGTCTCTGCCTGAGCTTAATGCACTGGAACCAGAGCCAGAAGCTCGAAGTCTATGCCCGCGCCACCCGCGGATTGACGACCCTGGAGCGAGATCCGGAGAAGCAGCTCAAGTACCTGGACTTTATCGACATCTACACAGCCCTGGATGATAATGAAATGGAACAATATCAGCAGCACTACCCGCAGGAGAGCAACACCATGGCGAGCTTGAGTGACCGTTTACGGGCCGAGGGTATGGAAAAAGGCTTGGAGCAGGGCATAGAAAAGGGCATGGAAAAGGGCCTGCACGATGGCGTGGAGGGAACGCTGCGCAAGCAGATCCAGCTAAAGTTTGGCGCTATTCCTGCCTGGGCTGATGAGCAGCTGAAAGTAGCCACCGACGAGCAGCTGGATCGGTGGGTAACCGGTATTCTTGAGGCTGGAAGCCTGGAGTCATTGCTGGGCGTGAACTGAGGCCCAGGTTTCGCAATCCGTTCCCCTTGCGCCTGCCACTAATCCCCGCTCTCCCTGAGTCTGCCATAACTCCCCGTTCACCCTGAGCCTGGCACAGCTCCCCGTTCACCCTGAGCCCGTCGAAGGGTGACATACCCCGTGCTGGTATCAAAACCCGGAGTCCGCGCCCTTCGACAAGCTCAGGACGAACGCGATGTTGGGAACTGGACTCGCAATCCGCTCACCCTGAGTCTGCCACAATTCGCCGTTCACCCTGAGCCTGTCGAAGGGTGACATACCCCGTGCTGGTATCAAAACCCGGAGTCTGCGCCCTTCGACAAGCTCAGGGCGAACGGGATGAGGGTAAGGCCCCGGGTTTCCTAACCCGTTCACCCTGAGCCTGGCACAACTCCCCGTTTACCTCGAGTCTGCCACAACTCTCCGTTCGCCCTGAGCCTGTCGAAGGGTGACATACCCCGTACTGGTATCAGAACCCGAAGTTTGCGCCCTTCGACAAGCTCACGCCAAGAGCGTGACGGTGAAGTGAGGCTGCGCGTGTGAGGAATGAACGCGCTTCGCGCTTGTGAGGAGGGAGAGGAGGGTTGGTGAAGTCGTTATCTATTTTTGGCGGTGCTTTGTGCGGCAACCTGGTTTTCTTTTTATCCGTTTAAATATTTGAAATATTTTATTTTTATAACTTTTTTCAGCTTTGGATTTGTCGTATTTTTGACCTTTATGGCCGGGGCCTTTAGAGTTATCGGTAGTCGTATGGTCGCTGGAGGTGGCGATGAGCACTGATACCCTTGAAACCCGAATCCGTGACAAGATCCGCAAAAGCCGTCGGACGGTCTTTCTGCGTGATGACTTCACCTCACTGGCGGGGTATGACCAGGTAGGCAGAGCACTACGGCAGTTGGAGGCGCAAGGGCGCCTGGTACGAGTCGGCCAAGGGCTGTATGCCAAGGCGCGCAAGAACCGCATTACGGGGCAGCCAATGCTGGCAGCTCCGGGTGGCTTCGAGCAGGTCGCCAAGGAAGCATTGAACCGGCTGGGTGTGAAGTGGGAGCCAGCCAGCGCCGAAAAAGCCTACCAGGCGGGAGGCACACAGGTACCGGCCAGGGTCGTGGTCAAGGTCAAGGGCCCCTTTCATCGGCGTATTGCTTTCGGCCGCTATCAGCTGGGTGTTGAGCGGGGCACTGCGTGACGATCGATCCTGGGCTGTTTGCCGATGTAGCCGATGCGCTGGGTATCGACAGCCCGGCCATTGTGGAAAAGGATGTCTATGCGGTAAAGCTGTTGAGCCTGCTCTCGCAGCTGAATTCGCCACACTTCGAGCTGGTATTTGCTGGAGGCACCAGCCTGGCGAAGACTCATCGTAGTCTCTACCGTATGTCCGAGGATATCGATATCAAGCTGGTGGTACGGGATGAGACCACACGGGGAATGTCACGCACCGCCTTGAAGACCGCTCGCAAGGCCGCGCTGGCTGATATCGAAAGGCTCATTTCATGCTCTGATGTCTTTGAGCTTGAGGGGACGACCAAGAGAAATGAGTATCGCTATGTGGAGTATGCAGTTCGTTATCCGCGAAGCCAAGACAGCATTTCCGCGCTTCGTCCCGATTTAAAGCTGGATGTAACGGCATCGATACTATTCGAGCCAGCCATTCTCGCTCCCGTGAGTTCGCTGTATACTGCTGCGTTGAAGCTGCCCCCGGAAGTGGAATCTTTCCCTGTGGTCAGTCTTCATTCCACGATCAGCGAGAAGCTGGTGGCGTTGTTGCGGCGCACGGCCCATGTGGATCGAGACCCTTCCCGAAAGGATGATGCAACCTTGGTCAGGCACGTCTACGATCTCCACATGGTGGCTGCTGGGGGTTACGACGCTCACTCATTGCGCCCCTTGGTGGATGCTGTCATGAAGGTGGATGTTGACCAGCTCGGCCACCAACACCCCGAGTTTAAGGAGAACCCAGTGGCTGAGCTGCATCATGGACTCGACTGTTTGCGTAGCGACTCTATGCACCAATCGCGTTATGGTCGCTTTATTGGCCCGCTGGTGTATCACGAATCACCAGCCTCCTGGGATGAAGCCTTGGCAACGGTTGTCGAGTTGGCTCAGCAGCTTCTGAGGTCGAACTAGCCATTCCGATTATTTCGTCGGCTTTAGAGCCGCTGACGAGATCCGAAATTCGAGACCGGGACAGATCTAGGACTGGAAATCGGGACAGACCTATTTTTCCACCTAACCCGTTCACCCTGAGCCCGTCGAAGGGTGACATACCCCGTGCTGGTATCAGGACCCGGAGTTCGCGCCCTTCGACAGGCTCAGGGCGAACGGGATGAGGTTGAGGCCCGGGTTTCGCAATCCGTTCCCCTTGCGCCTGCCACTAATCCCCGTTCACCCTGAGCCTGCCATAACTCCCCGTTCACCCTGAGCCTGCCACAACTCTCCGTTCACCCTGAGCCTGTCGAAGGGTGACATACCTCGTGCTGGTATCAAAACCCGGAGTCCGCGCCCTTCGACACGCTCAGGACGAACGGGATGAGTGTGAGGGCCCGGGTTTCCTAATCCGTTCACCCTGAGCTCGTCGAAGGGAGCCAGTCGAAGGGCGCGTATCCAGATTTAGGTCGCCATTTGGTAACGAATATCGCGGTAGAGCAGGTTAAATTCGCTGTGCTATTCTGCACCAAATGTAAGATTATTGGTGCATGGTGATATATGGCAACGATACGCAAGACAATCACTCTGACGGACCAGCAAGGCGATTGGGTCAAGTCTCGTATTGCTGAGGGTGGTTTTACCAACGACAGTGAGTATTTTCGCGATCTGATTCGCCAGGATCAGGCTCGCAATGCAGGGATAGAGCAACTGCGTGCCGCTCTCGTTGAGGGAGAGAGAGGTGGTGTCAGCAATCGCACCCCTGAGGAAATTCGTCACGCGGCCAGGGAGCGGCTAAAGGCAGATGGCAAACTACCGGCTCAGTAAGAGGGCTGATGCGGATTTTGAGTCAATTTATTTGTTTGGGCTTCTGAATTTTGGCCTGATGCAGGCTGATGCCTACACCGATGGATTGATCGAGCGTTTTGAGCAGATTGCAGCGCAGCCTGCACTTTACCCTGCCATTGACCACATCAGAGCGGGATACAGATTCAGCGTTTACCAAAGCCATTCCATTTATTACCGGCCTGAGGGAAGTGGTGTTCTTATTGTGCGTATTCTGCGCAATCAGGATGTTGAGTCAGCTTTTCGTGATTGGTGATAAAAGCCTTCGTTTGCTTGGAAACAGGGGCAGATCTATTGTTCCTCGGATATTTGATGCTGGCCCCCTGAGTTCGCGCCCTTCGACAGGCTCAGGGCGAACGGGATGAGTGTGAGGGCCCGGGTTTTGTAATCCGTTCACCCTGAGCCTGTCGAAGGGTGAGATAGCCGGAGCTGATGCCTGAACCCGGAGCAACCTCGGGTGTTTTAGCTCCGAGTCGAGCCGGTGCGGCCAGGGAAGGCCGCTAGTCCTTCTTTTGCCTTAGTCGTGCGGAGTGCTCAGCCGCTTGCTTGCCGGGTGGGCGCTGCTGATCTCTGATGTACTGCTCCACGATTTCCAGTGGCGCACCGCCACAACTCACCACGCAATAAGACGGCGACCAGAATTGGCTGCCCCATAGTTTGTCCTGAATCTCGGGCCAAAATTCGCTGCGTAGCACGTAAGCACTCTTGCCCTTCAGCTTGCCAATAAAGTTCGACAGCGCTGTTTTAGGTGGGCAACTGGCCAGGAGGTGAACGTGGTCACTTTCGCCGTTGAACTCAAGCAGTTCCCCATCCATCTGTTCGCAGGTCTCCCGAAAGACAGCCTCCAATCGGGTCAGCATTGCATCGGTAAACACCTTTCGTCGGTATTTCGGGGTAAAGACAAGATGATAGTGAAGTTTATAATGGCATGTTCGGCCAGTTCTCCAATCGTAATCATTCGACATAGACTTGATCTCCTTTGCGTCCACCACTATAGTTCGATTACCACCAAAGAGAAACCGTGAATTATGCTCACCGGCATTCGCTACAAGGTCACACCCACCGATCACCAGGCTCAGGTGCTGAGCCAGTGGATCGGTTGTGCCCGAGTGATCTGGAATGCCAAGTGCGATGAAGACCGGTATCTTCGGGCGTATGCCCGAAGATACCTGCCAGTGGGCACCTTCCCGAAACCCGATAAGTCCTATAGCCAGTACAAAACGGAACTGACGCCGTGGCTGAAAGATTGCCCTTCCCAAATTCTGCGCAACAGCGCCACCATCTGGGCGCAAACGTATCAGGACTTTTTCAAGGGCCGCTGCGGCCGCCCGAGGCCCAAGAATTACATCAAGGGCAATTATATCTGGCTCACCCGGGAGCTGTTTCAGCTCACGAAGGAGGATGGGATCTGGGTGCTGCGACTCGGCACAAAGAAGAACGACCTCGGCGTTCTGAAGGTAAAATGGCACCGCAAGCCTCGGGCGGATCGGTTGCCGAACTCGATCTGGATTCGGGTCGAGCATGGGCGCTGGACCGTCTCCTTCTCTTATGACGACGGCAAGCTGGATGATTATCATCTGACCAACCACCAGCATTTGGGCTGGCTTCGCCAGTGTTCAGCCGAGCAACTGGAAAGCTTGATTACGCCGCTGGATCGAGGTGTCGCCCGACCGGTGCAAACGCACAACACCACCTACACGGTCGATGCCCGGGTGCTGCAAAAGCAACGCGGTCGGGAGAAATACCTGAAGCGCTGCCAGCGCAAGCTGGCCCGACAGAAGAAAGGATCGAGTCAGCGGCGCAAAACCCAACGCCGCATCGCCTTGATTCACCGCAAAACCGCCAACGTGCGAGAGGATTTTTTGCACACAACCAGTCGATCGGTGGTGGATTCGGCCAAGGTCATTGTGATGGAAGACCTGAAACTGGCCAACATGACCAAGCGGGCCGTACCTGTGGCCGGGCCAGCGCCGGGGCGCTGGCTGGCCAATGGGGCTCGCGCCAAATCGGGGCTGAATAAAGCCTTGCTTGGCGTAGGTCTGAACCGACTGGAAACCTACATTGCCTACAAGGCTCATCGTCAGAACAAACCCGTGTTCAAGGTGAATCCTGTGAACACCAGCCGCGAGTGTGCCGCCTGCGGCCACACTCACCCGGATAATCGCCAGACTCAGGCGATCTTCCGGTGTGTACATTGCGGCCATGCGGACAACGCGGATCGAAATGCGGCGTTGGTGATCCGCAAGCGGGCAATATCGTTGATTTTGCACTCTGGAACGGAGTTGGTCGGCGCACGGAAAAACGTGCTGCGACCAGGGGCGAACGCTAACCCTCGTAAGACGCCAGCGGCGAATGCTGCTGGCGCAACGGGTGGTTCGTCAAAAAAGACAGCGGCCTGACATCACGTAGGCCGCCGAAGCTCGGAGGCTTTAGCCCCGAGTAGTTCACGGTATTTTGCATGCTACTGGGGTGTCCTTAAACCCGCTTGAGCCTGTCAAACCCTGGCTTACAGTCTAGGTTATAAAAAAAGAAGTTTTTGTTCTTTTTAGTTCTCACTGGTTTGGCGTAGTCTGCCAATACCCCGCTTCCCTTCCGGAGCCGGGGCGTTGGTTTTCCAAGAGGTAGCGCCTATGACCAGTTTCAGTGACAGCCAGCTTGAGTCCATGGCGGCAGAAGCCCGTATTGAATGGGCCCTGGCCGCTTTGCCGGGGCAGTTTGTGCTCAGCTCCAGCTTTGGCGTGCAGGCGGCGGTGCTGTTGCACATGGCTACCCGGATCAAGCCGGATTTGCCGGTGCTGTTGGTGGATACCGGCTACCTGTTCGAGGAAACCTATCAGTTTGTGGACGAGCTGACGGAACGGCTGGGGTTGAACCTGCAGGTCGTATCCTCCGGCTGGACACCGGCGCGACTGGAGGCTCGTTACGGCAAGCTCTGGGAGCAGGGTGTCGAAGGCATCGACCACTATAATCACCTGATGAAAGTCACCCCCATGGAAAAGGCGCTGGATGACCTGCAGGTGGGCACGTGGTTCTCAGGTCTGCGCCGTCAGCAGGCGGGCTCCCGTGGCGACAAGACGGTGGTTGAGCAGCGCGAAGATGGCCGTTACAAGGTTTATCCGCTGATTGACTGGACCAACCGGGACGTCCACCAGTACCTGGTTCGCCATGGTTTGCCGTATCATCCGCTGTGGGATCAGGGCTATGTGTCGGTGGGTGACTGGCATACATCCCGTCCGTTAACGCCGGGGATGACCGAGGAAGAGACCCGATTCTTCGGCCTGAAACGGGAGTGTGGCCTGCACGCCTGATCGGCAGGATATCGGGGCAGGGCCGGGAAAGGCTTGTATCTTTGCCCCGTGTTAAAACAAGGAACGTTAAATGATACATCTGCAACATCACGGCGCCGTTACCCCAACCTCGGAGCGCTGCCTAGATCTGGCATTTCATAGTTCCGAACGGGGTAGGTGGATTCGACAGCGATAATGCTTTGGCCGCCCTTCCCTGCCCGACCCTGATGAAAACTTCCGTATTGTGACTTTGAGCGTGATGAGCGGTGCCCAAGTACTCTAGATAAAAATTCGTTATTTAAGCCCAAAGATTTTAGGTCGGCGGATAACTGATGGCGCAGCGAATAAGGGCTAATATTCACCCACCCAAGAGTTTTTGCTGCTTTTTTGAATTCATGGTACCACCTATTATAATTTGGTACTGAAACTATAATTTCATTTAGCTTCCGGGTTCGGAGGTAACCAATTAGGTAATCTGTCAATAAGTTGTTGTTTTGTAGTGTAAGGATTCGTTCAGGCTGTCCGCCACCAGTTATTTTTGATACTTTCACCCCTGAAATAGTGATTTTAATTTCGTTGTCATTTGCGCAGACTTTCACTCCTTTAGCCAGTTCTGCGGGGCGGCAACCACTGAGAGTGCTTATTATTGCGGCTAGCCTTAGTTCGCTGCAGATTGTTTTGCAAAGTTCGATTCGCCATGTGTCCGGCAAATTTTTCAACGACTTTCTTTTTGACTTTTTTGTTCTTTGTTTTTTGTTGTCCGATCTATTTGGTTTGTATTTAACGTCCAATTCTGCAATTATTTTCGCATAGGTGTTGTTTACTTCCTCTATGAGATCCGGGTCATCTTTCTGTAATGCCTTAATAAGAAGTAAGCATAAATTTTCTAATTCATTATGTTTCCAGGCGGATCGAACTACCTGTGCTGAATTGGATTTTAGGTTGTGTTTTTTGGCGTAACCGTGCCAGCTTCTACCGTTTAGATTTCTTTCTATTTGATCGTATTTATTTTTTGTTCCTTCGGAAATGTCAGCATTAAATTCTTTGCAGAGTGAGATGACGTTGTCATTTATAAGGTCGATGTTTTTGGGTCTGTCGATTATTTTGAAATCTTCTGTTCTGGTTATCAGGTATGACTCATGCATTCTGGCTTCTCCCTCAATTGCGTAATCAAATTAACCACACAGATTTTATCTACTGCTTAGTGGGGAAAACCGGGGGCGGAGCGAAAGTTGTTCCGGTACAGGTGGTGCTGGCTGGATGACTTGTGGGTGCAAGTCCCCTGTGGGCCCGGCAAGGGGAGCCACTAGCCGGACGGCAAGGGTGTCCACCGCGAGGTGGAATCTGAAGGAAGCCGCAGGCAAAGCACTGGCCCGACGAACAGGAATCGCATCAGGCGGTCACACCGGGTAAGGCGGCCATGATCGTCAAAGCCCAGTACTTGCACGGAAGGGGTGGACGTACATGCGGCGGGTATAAGTGTGAAGGTCACGCGTCTTACCTTGGGAAGTCTGGTTCTCTGCCACAGTGCTATTCATTCCGAAAAGAATGGAGATGGAGAGCTAGAACTCAGAGGAGGTCATAGTAGGTGCGTCACCGCGTACTGAAGGACCGAACATGGTTGGCCGCCAGTAGGCGGTGAGTTCTAGTGAAGTGCTTATGAAGAGAGAGAAGCGACCCGGATGGGTTAGGGCGTTCAGGTAGGGGGCGGGCGGAACCCGGCAGGTACTGAAGTCCGTGCCGAGGCAGGCGGAAAAACTGAAACCGGGACAGATGTATTTTGGTACTCTCACAAAAAATAGCCCGCAAGGCCGCAAGCTATGACGGCGCCTCTATTTCTGTCGGCCGATAGAAGCCCATCGGCGAATCCCTTCCAGAGAATTTTTGTAGGCCTCGCATTACTGCGTATTCCGGCGAACGTGACCGGTCATTCCGGGGATCGTGACCGATTTGCACACGGCCATCACGCTGGAGTCGGT
>NZ_JAKZAH010000051.1 GCF_023156245.1 Marinobacter bryozoorum | reverse complement strand
ACCTTCGGACTGGCGCCTTGGCCAGAGGCCCCAGCGTCACGCAGTAGGTCAGCGAATTAACCAAACGGGACACTAGTTGCACCGAAATAGCCCAACACTCACAGCCGGAGCCTCAATTCCGTGCACCCTCACCGCCATGCGCACTGACACCAACATCACAAACAGACCATATGGTCAGGTTTTACACCCCCCTGTCGTCATGAAGGCAACACTGGTATGCCAATTGCTCAGGCCCTGTTGGCACAACACCAAAACACAGGATTCAACGACAAAGCGAGGAACTACCATGAACGACAACCACCGCAAACCGGGCCTGCTCAAACGACTAGGCTCCGCGCTCCTGCTGGGCGGCGCCCTGGCCGCGACGACTTCGGGCGCTCTGGCCGAAACCGAGATCCGTTTTACCCTGGATTGGCGCTTCGAGGGGCCTTCTGCGCCCTTCCTGATGGCGCTTGAGAAGGGCTATTTCGCGGATGAGGGTCTCGACGTCACCATCGACTCGGGCAATGGCTCTGCGGGCGCTGTGACCCGGGTAGCCACCAACAGCTACGACATGGGCTTCGCCGATTTCAGCGCCCTTACCGAGACCACCGCGAAAAACCCGGACACCGAAGTCACCGGAGTCTACATGGTCTACAACGCCATGCCCGCAGCGGTGTTTGCCCTCAAGGAATCGGGCATTGAAAAACCCGCCGACCTCAAGGGCAAGACCCTGGGGGCACCGGTGTTCGATGGCGGCCGCAAGGCCTGGCCGTCGTTCGCCCGCCACAACGACCTGCCGGTGGATTCGGTGGAGTGGCAATCCGTGGAACCGGCCATCCGTGAAACCCTGCTGGCCCGGGGCGAGCTGGATGCCATCACCGGCTTCTACTTTACCAGCCTGCTGAACCTGGAGGCCCGGGGCGTGGACCCGGACAACATCGTCGCCCTGAAATACCCGGACTTCGGGGTGGAGTTCTACGGCAATACCATCATCGCCCGTAATGAACTTCTCGACGAGAACCCGGAAGCGGTCCGGGGCTTTCTGAAGGCCTTCAACAAGGCGCTGCAGGAAACCATCGATGATCCGGAAGCCGCCATCAAATACGTCAAACAACGGGATGGCCTGATCAAGGAAGACCTGGAGCTGCGCCGGCTGAAACTCGCGCTGGAGACCAACGTGATCACCGACGAGACCCGTGCCGAAGGTCTGGGTGCCGTTACGGACGATCGCATGGCCCGGGCCCTGGAGGACATGGTCGCCTCCTACGGACTGGAGGCTTCACCGGAACTCGAAGCGCTGTTTGACAGCAGCTACCTGCCGCCCCGCGAAACGCGGATGATCGACTAACCCGCCAGGCCCGGGCAACTGCCCGGGCTGACCATAACTGCCGGAGTTCCTGATGGATCTGGTCGAATTCGAAAATGTCAGCATGCGCTATGGGGAAGAAGGTCCCATGGCCATTGAGAATATCTCTCTCAGCGTTCGGGAGAACGAGTTTGTCGCCGTGGTCGGCCCGTCCGGCTGCGGCAAGTCCACCCTGATGAAACTGGTAACCGGGCTGGCGCCTCCCAGCGACGGCTATGTCTACCTGGGCGGCAAACAGGTGTCTGGCCCGCAAAGAGGCGTGGGTATGGCCTTCCAGGCTTCCAACCTGCTGCCCTGGCGGACCACCCTGGACAATATCCTGCTGCCAATGGAAATCGTGCAGGACTACCGCCACCGCTTCCGGGCCGAAAAAGCGAAGTTCCAGGAACAGGGCCGGGCCCTGCTGGCCCGTGTGGGACTGGCTGGCTGCGAGGACAAGTTTCCCTGGGAGCTCTCCGGTGGCATGCAGCAACGGGCGTCCATCTGTCGCGCGCTGATCCATCGCCCGTCCCTGCTGATGCTGGACGAGCCCTTCGGCGCACTCGATGCTTTCACCCGGGAAGAGCTGTGGTGCATGGTCCGGGACCTGTGGCAGGAAGAACCCTTTACCGTGGTACTGGTCACCCACGACCTGCGGGAGGCGGTGTTCCTGGCTGACACGGTATATGTGATGAGCAAGGGCCCCGGGCGCATCCTGGTACGCAAACCGGTGGACCTGCCCCGTCCCCGGGACCTGGCGGTGACCTATACCGACGAATTTGCCGAACTGGTGTTCGAACTGCGGGATCATATCGGCCGCATCCGGGAGGAGTCTGCATGACATTGCTGCAGCGAAAACGACTGTTGATCAAGGCCTCGCCCTGGATCCTGCTGGTGTCACTGGCACTGCTGTGGGAACTGGTGTGCTTTGCCTTCAGCGTGCCGACTTACCTCTTTCCCGCTCCGACGGACATCTGGGCGTCATGGCTGGAGTACCAGGGCCCGATCATGAAACACGCCACCCATACCCTGTTTACCACGGTGGCGGGGTTTGCGATTGCGGTTATTTTTGGCGTAATCCTTGGAGTCCTTGTGGGCTCGTCTCCGCTGATCTACAAGGCGGTCTACCCGCTGATGGTGGGTTTCAACAGCATTCCCAAGGTGGCTTTCGTGCCGGTGCTGGTGGTGTGGTTCGGCATTGGCACCGTGCCGGCGATCCTCACCGCCTTTCTGATCTCGTTTTTCCCCGTGGTGGTGAACATGGCCACCGGCCTGGCCACCCTGGAGCCTGAACTACAGGACGTGCTGCGCTCGCTGGGCGCCAGCAAGCTGGACATCCTCAGGAAGGTCGCCCTGCCGCGCTCCATGCCCTATTTCTTTGCTTCCCTGAAGGTTGCCATCACCCTGGCCTTTGTGGGTTCCGTGATCTCGGAAACCGTCGCCTCGAATGTGGGCATCGGCTACCTGATGATCTCGGCCAGTTCCACCATGGACATGGGCCTGGTATTCGCCGGCCTGGTGGTCATCGCCATCATGGGGGTGGTGATGTACGAGATGTTTGCCTTCGTCGAGCGGCGCATGACCGGCTGGGCCACTCGCGGATCCGACCCGGCGTTCTGACCCGGCTGGATCAGCGTGATCACAGGGCCTCCCGCTGGAGGCCCTTTTCGCATGAGTTACTGCCGGGCCGCCGCAGCCTTCTCCGCCGCATCAAAGTTCGCCAGGATCCGCTGCAACAGGTAGTCCCGCGCCGAGATCGGCGGGTATTTCTGTTCCGGACCCTGGATGATCATGTCCTTGTTGGCCTGGCAGAAGAACGCCAGGCTGTAACGGGGGCCGTTGTACTCGCCCGGCCTCGGCATGCGTACCCGGTGCAGGGTGGACTTGAGGCGGTCGTCGCTCCATCGCATCAGCATATCGCCGATGTTACAGGTGATGCGATCCTCCCTGGGCGTGACGGTGAACCACTCCCGGTCATCGCCCTTGCCTTCTGCGTCCTTGCCGGGGCTGACCTGCAGGCCACCCTGCCCCTCCTGTTGAAACACCATGGTCAGGCAGTCGAAGTCGGTGTGGGCGCCGGCCCGCCAGATCGATTCGTCGGGTTGGTGGTCGTCCGGCAAAGGAAGATAGTGCAGCAGACGCAGGGTGCTCTGGTAGTCCGGCTGCGCCCGGTCATGGGCCCGGGTGAAAAAGTCCCGATCAAAGCCCAGCCGGTCAGCAAAGCAGGACAGCACCTTCATGCCCAATTGCCAGGCCCGGTACTCGAAATCCAGCATCACCCGGTGGAACTCCGGCACCAGGTTCTGGTTTGGCCACAGGTCATCCATGTGCGGCAGGGTGATCTGGTAGGACTCCTTATCGTCCGCAGTGCCCGTGGACGGACGCACCTGGGACTTGAACTCCCAGCCGGCATTCAGGCCCTTTTTGAGCGGGAAGCGCTGCTTCTCGGCCTCGGGCAGGGCAAAGAATGTCTCTGACAGACCGAACGCCTCGCGGACCAGGCCCAGCGCCAGGCCATGATTCGCCAGCTGGAAGAAGCCCACCTCCGTGGCGGCCTGCCAGAGCTGCTCTGTAATTTCACCTCGTCGCTGGTCGAAATCGGTCAGATCAATCACGGGCACGTCCCGCTCGATCTCCTTGCCCATGCCACCAAAGGTGGTTTCCAGGTTCAATTCCTTGAGGGCGTACTTTTCTGCAGTGTTGGTCATTGGTACCTCCGGGACTATCGTCTGATGGGATCAACGACCGGAGGAGATCAGCGGAGGGGCAAACGCAGCGAGTCCTGCTATCGCCGCCAACCGCTCTCGCATGCCGGCCGACGACTGAGCAATGACCCGACACCAGCGAACGGCCAGCGCCTGACTGCTTCTACTCAGACTTGGGCCGGTCAGCGATGACGTGCTGACCGGCAGATTAGTGGTAAGCAGCATCCATGCCATTCACTCCATCGTCGAAGCCAGCCTTTAATCAGTCGCTTGGCAGCGATTCCACCGGGCAGTCTGTCATCTCGGGAACCAGGACTGTGCAGCGACTGCCACACTTGCACCGTCAAGGTGCTACGTTGATAGCCATCAAAGGGAAAGATTCCGGACCTGACCATATGGTCAGCAAATGGACAGGATATTGCATCACGCTCTCTACCACTGTCATTCAACACAAGAGTAGAAAGAGTAGAAGCGGTCAGAAGCCTGCCGGGCCGCGGCGGAGCTTCGGGACATTGCTCGTTCGTCCGTAAAGGAGCAACCATTGAACTACCTGATCCGAAACGCTGTCGCCATCCACACCGAGGACAACCCCACTGCCCGGGACATCCGTATCCAGGATGGTCTTATCACCGAGCTTGGCTGGGACCTGGTACCCACAGTGGAGCAGCCGGAAACCATTATCGACGCCAGTGGCTGTGTGATCTGGCCGGGGCTGGTGAACACCCACCACCACCTGGCCCAGTCCATCATGAAGGGGGTGCCCGCGGGGCTGAACCAGGGCCTCGGGGAATGGCTCAGCAGCGTACCCTACCGCTTCTGGCCAAAGGTTACCCCTGAGTTGATGTACCACGCTGCCCGGCTGGGCCTGTACGAACTGATCCGCTCTGGCGCCACCACCTGCGCCGACCATCACTATCTGTACCACGCCACCACCAGCCCGGAACTGGAAGAAGCGGTCTGGCAAGCGGCAGATGAACTGGGCATCCGCCTGGTTCTGTGTCGCGGCAGCGCCACCGAGACAGGCTCCCACGAGGGCATGATTGAACACCGCATCGAACCGGAGACCATCGACCAGGTCATCGACCGCCTGGATGCCACCCGCAAGAAGCACCACCAGGAGGGCGCAGGCGCCATGAAGAAACTGGTGGTAGCCCCCACCAGCCTGATCCATTCCAGCACACCGGACGGGCTCAGAGCCCAGGCCCAATGGGCCCGGGAGCATGGCCTGAAGATGCATTCCCACTTGCTGGAGGTGGCATATGACGAGGTCCAGGCGCGGGAGAAATACCACCAGGGCGCAATTGATTACGCCGACGCCTGCGACTGGCTCGGACCAGACGTGTGGTATGCCCACCTGGTCCACAGTGATCCCCATGCCATCGAAAGACTGGCCGCCACCGGCACTGGCATTGCCCATTGCCCCACCTCCAACTGTCGCCTGGGCAGCGGTATCGCCCCGGTGGTGGCCATGGAAAAGGCCGGCGTGCCTATCTCGCTGGCGGTGGACGGCTCGGCCTCTGCCGAATCCGGCTCCATGCTGCAGGAACTGAACCTGGCCTGGCTGATCCACCGGGCCGCCCACGGGCCGGATGTCACCACCCTTGAACAGGTGCTGGACTGGGGCACCCGTGGCGGCGCCGACTTGCTGGGCCTTCAGGAAACCGGCAGCCTGGCCGTTGGCAAGCAGGCCGACCTGGTGCTCTACGACATTGATCAGCCGCGCTTTGCCGGCGTCCACTCACCACTGATGGCGCCCTTGATGTGCGGCGAGCCAGTCCATGTGAAGCACAGCTTCGTGCAGGGTCGTTGCGTTATGGAAGATGGCCTTATCACCGGCCTGGATGAGCGGGAGTTGACCCGGAAGGTGCAGGAAGGGGTCGCCCGGATGCTGGCTGGCGCCTGAGAAGACAAAGCCGGCGGGTATTGCCCGCCGGCTTTTGGTTATTGCCTGCCCGTTTATTTCGGCAGGTTTGCTGTCATGCCTTCCACGTACCAGTCCATGCCTGCCAGTTGCTCGTTGGTCATGGCCTCGCCTTCCGGTACCCGCAGCTCACCGTCCTGGTCCTTCAGCGGGCCAGTGAAGGGATGGAACTCACCGCTGTCGATAGAGGCAATCACCTCATCCACCTTCGCCCGCTGCTCCCCCGTCAGTCGATCACTGATACCGATAACCTGGATGACATCCTCGGAAATGCCGCCCCAGTAGTCGCTTGGAGCCCAGTCGCCGTCCATGACCGCCTGGACGGTATCGATGTAGTACGGGGCCCAGTCATTGACCACGGACAGCAGGTGCGCATCGCCACCGAATTTCCGCATGTCGGAAGCCTGGCCCACACCCCAATTGCCCCGTTTGTCAGCTGCCATCAACGGCGCCGGGCTGTCGGTATGCTGCACAATGACATCGGCGCCCTGATCCATCAGCGCGTTGGCTGCATCAGCCTCCTTTGCCGGATCAAACCAGGTGTTGGCCCACACTACCTTGAGCTCGATATCCGGATTGACCGACCTGGCACCCAGGTATACGGCGTTGATGTCCCGGATAACTTCCGGGATCGGGAAAGAGGCGATGTAGCCCAGGGTGTTGGTCTCGGTCACCAGTCCCGCAGTAACGCCGGTGACGTAACGACCTTCATAGGTGACCGACAGGTAGGTGCCCAGATTGTCGGCACGTTTATAGCCGGTGGCGTGCAGGAAGGTGGTATCGGGGAACTGCTCGGCCACCCGTGCAGTGGGGTTCATGAAGCCAAAGGAGGTGGTAAAGATCACCTCATTGCCCGCCTGGGCCAACCGGCGGATGGTGCGCTCGGCGTCGGCGCCCTCGTTGACGTTTTCCACATAGGTGGTCTCCACCTGGTCACCGAAGTGCTCCTCAAGGGCCAGGCGCCCCAGGTCATGCTGATAGCTCCAGCCGTGGTCCCCTATCGGGCCGACGTATACGAAACCGACTTTCATCGGGTCCTCGGCCATGGCGGACACGGGCAGGGTGAGTGCGGCAGCAAGTGCCAGGCTGCGTTTAAGGCTCATGGGTACTTCTCCTGAACGGTTGGGTCGTTATGTTGTTTCCGTAGGCACGGATCACCAAACTAACCTCAGCAAAAAGCTGGCCAAGTGTTCAGGAATTTCAAGCAATTGATTTTATGATAAATATTTTTCTGGCCGAGGCCGAGCTAGCATTCTAGGCACCATTGTGGCGCAGCCGACTCACCGCCGCTGCATAAAGATCAGTGCAACCGCGATCACCAGGCCAGAAGCACCAAACGCCAGCACAAACCCACCCAGCTCCAGCAGGACCCCGAAGAGCAACGGTGCCAGGAAATGGATCGCCCGGTTGGCCATCAGGCGCATACCAAGGGCCCCGGAACGTTTTTCGCGATCCACGGACTCCGCAAGAAGCACCATGGACAAGGGCTGGGTAAGCCCTGCGCCAATGCCCACCAGTACTGCCAGCAAACCGATCAGCAGAATCTGTTCGGAGAACCCGAGGAAGCTAATGCCCGCTGCCAGGGTGCCCAGTGCCAGAAGAACCGCATTCCGGCGACCGCCCACCATCGCGATCATTGGCGCCATGAAAGGCCGGATCAGCATGGAGACTGCCGCCCGCAGGCTCACCAGCACCCCGATAACGACCGGGCTCATGGCCAGGCTTTCCAGGTAAACGGGGAGGTAACTGCCGTAGACCCCCAGCGCAAACATGCCCAACACCGTCACCAGCACCGATAACTGAACACCCGGGTTGGTACGCATCAGCCCCCACTGGGCGCGAAAGCCTGTTTCTCTACGGGTTACCTTCAGGCGCTCCCTGGCCTGCCCGGTGAGCCAGAAACCGGCCAGGCCGGCCAGGGCGCCGAACACCGCCATCACCAGGAACACCTGACCAGTGCCCGGCCCTGAGTCCAGCAGATAACCGGCAAGCAGTGGACCGACCACCTGGCCACCGGACAGCCAGGTGGAATACCAGCCGAAGTACCGCTCGAGTCTGGGGCCGGTGCCCAGGTTGGAGATGATGGTCTGGGCCGCCAGCACCATCTGCAGGTGCGCCAGCCCCACCAGCAACTGGCCCAGCACCAGCCCCGGATAGCCATACCAGATGTGCATGGACAGCAGGCCGGCCACCATCAGGCAGGCACCGCTGATGAGCGTCGCCCTACCCCCATAACGGGTCACCACCCCACCAAGGGGAATGGCAAACAACAGGGGCAGCAGGTACTGGGTGCTGAGTACCGCGCCCAGCACCAGGGGTGAGGCCCCGAGCCGAAGCCCGTAAACCGGCACTGCCACGATCAGCATGGAATAGACGACAAAGCACAGGGTCAGCGCCAGGCAGACCACAAAGAAATTCCGGCGGGCATCGATGCCGGGCTGGGCAGATTCGGAAGGAGTGTCAGCAGTCAAGGTGCGGTCTTGTGACGATGGTTACGTGGGAAACGCCACATGGTACCCGGAGCCTCCGCCGACGAAAACCGGGGATGGCGAAGGGCCGGAGTTTAAACCCCGGCCCTCTCGGCCCGTTACTTATCGTCGATATCGTCGTACCCGGTGACCATGGGCCGGATATGACTGGTCAGGGTGTGCCCCATGGTGGTCATGTACACGTGGGCAATGATGAAGACCAGCATGGCAAAGGCCGCTGCGGTGTGGACCATTGCAACCCATTCCAGCGCCAGTGTGCCTGCCAGCATGCCGGGCCAGCCCGCATAGAACAGGTACAGCAGCCCGGATACCCAGATCACCGGCGATATCACCAGCTTGAAGAACAGGTAGGCCAGCCGCTGCAAGGGGTTATGCTTGGCCCGGGTGGTCTTGCGATAGGGGTGCTCTGCCCTGGTGAAGGTACCGACCAGGTAGTAATGGATCACCGCAAACAGCCCGTTCCGGGTCGGGATATACTGGCGCCACTCCCCTGTTGTGATATGCCAGAAAATGGCAAACAGCCACAATACGATCAGCGCCCAGGCCGCCAGCGTATGCACCTGTGTTGCATCACCGAACCCCAGTACCGAGTAACTGCCGTGAATCTCGAAACCGGTGAACAGCAGCGTGAATATCAGTAATGCCTGGCACCAGTGCCAGAAGCGCTCGAAGCGTTTATAGATCATGACCCGGCTCATGAGTGCTTCCTCCCCCTGAAGATAACCCTTGCCGCGATATGGGCCAGCACCCCCAGCAGCGTCATCACGACGATCAGCCAGCCAATCCGGTCCAGCCAGGCGTTGGCGCTGTGTCCCGGCATGTAGATACCACCGATTCCCGCCAGGCGGCTTTCCGCGCCATGGCAGGAACCACAACGCAGGGCCTGCTCAGCAGGCGGCACCATGTGGGTTATGGGCCAGTACATTTCCGTTTCCACGAAGTCATACTCACCGCTGAAAGGCCGGCCGGACATCTCGCTGCCGGCCTGCAGTGCGTTCGGCCAGTTGAAATTGCTCCACAACGAGGTGTCATCCGCACCGAATACGTGGGTAACCAACAAGGTGTTAAGCTGGGTGTCGAACGGCTGCTTGCCACGCATCAGCTTGAAAGGCCAGATGCGGGAAGCCGGGTCGTCAGCACTGCCGTCAATGCGATTGATCTCAATGGGTTCACTGGACAGGTCCAGCCCATCTTCCAGCAGCGTGTACTCTACCGTGCCGTCGAACCAGGCGTAGTGGGGCACCACGTTTTCCTCATGGTGGAAATCACCCTTGGTGCTGAGATAGCTTACGTGGCCGCTTTCGTCATATTCGGTGATGGGATTGCCATCTTCGTCCAGCCTGCCAGCGGTTGACCAGTCCCACCACATCTTGGTGGGCACCCCGCCGCGGGCGAACTCGGGCACGTGGCAGGTCTGGCACGCCAGCTTTTCCACATGGTCGTTAAGCTTGGGTTTGTCATGGGGCTCGAAGCCGTGGCAGGACTCGCAACTGGCCCGGCTCAGGTCGGTATGGCCGGGCACATCAATGCCGACGGTGTCCTTTGCGGTGGCCTGGTAACGGCTGCCGGAGACATTATGGCCCCAGGTGGAGTGGCAATCGGCGCAGGCAAAGTCCAGCCCGTCGGGCGACATATGCACATCCAGGGATCGCGGCGGGTTCACCAGCGACGAGTCAAGATCACCGTGTTTCACGCCATCTCCGCCACCGCCATAGAAGTGACAGCTGCCGCAGTTCTGGCGGTCGCTGGCACCCACATTCTGGGCGATATGTGGCAGATCGGGAGGCTGCACCATCTTTCCACTGCCGCCCGGCCACTCCCTGGGTTTGTCGGTGGGCAGGCCGGCGAGGGTGGGAAACTTCCAGTAGTCACCCGTCGTGTCGTGGCAGACCAGGCAGTCAACGGCAGAATCTTCCGAGGGCGGGGGCTGGTTCATATCCGTCCAGCCGTAGCCCGCGTGGCAGGAGGTGCAGCGGGGTTCATTGGTCACCACCATTCCGCAAAAGCTGTTGATCACGTTCCGCTTGCCCAGCTGCTGGCCGGTTTCCGGGTGGTCGTAGGTCCAGTTCCAGTGGGTGGTTTCGCGGATCTGGTTTGCAGCTTCGTTGTGGCAGCCCAGACAGGCTTCGGTCACTTCCTGCGCACTGTTGAACGGCCCCTGCAAGGCTTCGAACTTGCTGTGGTCTGCCGTGGGAGGCGATCGCTCGGCACTGAACGCAGCGAGCGATGCGGTACTGGAAAGCAATACCGACAACAGAGTGGTTAACCAGGTTCGCGATCTGAATCCCTTGATTGGCAACATGATTCCCTCCCACCGCCACGGGTTGTTACCAGTGGCATGGTTTGCCAGGCCGGACTGACCCAAAAATCATTCTTTCACAGCAATGGGAGGATGTGTTGACCCGGGTCAAGCTCTTTGCGGAATCACAGACCGACTGAACATCCGTTTGAAAAGAACGGGGCACCGGGCCGCGACCGCCCCGGCGTCACTCAGCGGGAAGATATCATCTTGTCCAGGCGATCCCTGACCTCCTGCCGCCGACCTTCATCCGCCAGCGTCCGTCCCGGGCGGTCCGGTGCTGACAAGGCACGTTCAAGGTACTGTCTGGCCCGGTCCTCTTCCCCTTGTTCAAGCAAGTAGTCGGCAAAGAAGAAATTCGGATCGATGCCGTCCGGGTTGATGGACAGTGCCTTTTGCAGCAGCTGACGGGCCTTGTCGTCATCGCCAAAACCGATGGGCCAACCGGGCACCTGGTAGTAGAGGCTTCCAAGGGAGGTATAGGCTGAGCCGTCCAGCGCCCGGTCGTCGATTTCAATCGCTTTTTCAAGGTGCCGGCGGGCATCCTTCACCAGGCCCAGGGCCCCCAGGCCGCCTTTCTCTCCAGCCCAGGTGCTGAGCACGATCGCGCGCCAGATCAGCGCCTCGGCACGATCAGGATAACGGGCTGTTAACGTTTCCGCCTCACCCGCCAAGGCCTCGAAGGCCTTTTCCTTGTCATCCTCTGCCACCTGGTACTGTATTTCAGCCCAACGCTGCTGAATCGCAGCCAGGTCAGTTTCCAGGTTATCGGCCCATACTGGCTGAACCAGTAGCGAAGCCACCAACAGTATCACCCACTTCATAACTGAACTCCTGAATCCAGAAAGCGCCGAATGACCGGCAGTTGTTTCAGCATGGCCCTGTCCACCAGCCGTGGCAGGACGCCATTAATCGCCACAAACAGCTTCTCCGGCCAGCCCAGGAAGCACCGGCGCCGGTCCCGTTTCATGGCCGAGATCAGCTGGGCGGCAACCTGTTCCGGCGGGTCCATGGCGTTGCCCAAGGTCTGGTTGAGCTGGGTCACGGATTCCGGATTCATCGCCGTCGCCGTGGCCCGGGGAGCGAAATACAGAACCTGCAATGGGCTGTCTGCCAGTTCCCGCCGCAGGGCTTCGGTAAAGCCGCGCAGGCCGAACTTGGTGGCGCAATAGGCGGAGTAGCCGGGATAGCCGATACTGCCGAAGGTGGAACCGACGAACACCAGGGCACCGCCGTCCAGGGCCCTGAACATGGGGACAAAGTGATGGGCAACGATCATGGCACTGCGAAGGTTGACCACCAACTGGTCATCGATGTCCGCTATTGTCGACTGCTCGACAGACGCGAACCGATTCTGCCCGGCACAGTGGATAACGCCGTACAAGTCCGGCCAATCGTCGGTCACTGCCTGTAATTGCTGGTCAAGGTTTTCGGCAGCAAGGTCCAGCTTTACCGCTGTTACGCCCTCCGGAAGGGTGATGCTGTCCGGACGACGGGTCGCCACCAGCAGACGTGCCCCTTCGGACAGCAGCAGAGGAATCAGTGCCTGCCCGATACCACCTGTTCCTCCCAGCAGCAGGAAGCGGCGGTCACGCAGCTGCATGGTCAGACTCCCGGGATGTTTGCTCAGTCGAGGCAGGTAAGGGAATCCGGTGAAGCATATCGCCATACAAGCGATAGACCACCCGGGCCGAGTCGATAATGGCCTGCTGGTCACCAGGATCGGTGATGCCGTTCATCAGGTCCTGGAAGAATTTGAAATGGTCCTGGTCCAGCTCCCCGTGGGAATAGAGGTAACTGAACGCCTTGTCGGGCAGGCCCAGATGCGCCTGTATCTGTCGGGCCAGGGGCGTGGCCAGCTCAATAGACGTGCCTTCCAGCACTTGCACCATGCCAAAGAAGGCGGCCGGGTTGCCCCGGTCGATCTGGTGGTAGAGGTACGCCACCATCAGCTCGATGGACAGGTCCGGCTTGCTGGTGCGGCGCTCTTCCCGGTCCTCGCCACAGGCCTGGAGGTCGTCGAGGATCCACTCATGGTGACCGTATTCCTCCTCTATGTATTCCACCAGTGCCTTGCGCACGCCCTCCAGCCGCTCAGGCAAGCGCCCGCCGCAGGCCATCATCAGGGGAACCGTGTGTTTGACATGGTGGAAGGCCTGGGTCAGGAACCAGGTATAACTTTCCAGGCTCACCTGGCCCTGCTGAACAGCCTGGATCACAGGTGCACGGGTGACATGGGCGCGGGCCTCGGCGGTTTCCGCCTGAAGTTGGTCAAAGAATTCCATGGGTGCTTCCTCTATTGATTCCGGATAAACGGGATAACTGCCGGCCATCAGCACGGGCAGGTCGGACTGAATGCGATTCCGCACGGGCCGGCCGTTTGCCGTCAGGTAACCGGCGGCCACTGACAAGGGTTGTTCAAGGCAGTAGACCACCCCCAGACGGGCATAGTCTGGCAAGGACTGATTGAGTTGGTGGAGGACAGGTTCCAGTTTCCCGGCTGGCTGGCCGGGGGGCAGGTGCACGAGGGCCGACAGACGGGGTTCACCGTCACCAAAGACCACCACCTGCCGGGCGCCCAATGCCTGTACGAGTTCGGCCTCCAGCCATTCGGGGCTGATATTTCGGCCGAAGCTGGTGATCAACAGGTTCTTCGAACGGCCATCCACCTGCAGGAAGCCATCGCCAGTCAGTTGCCCCAGATCGCCGGTGTCCAGCCAGTCATTCGGTGTTTCTGCGGACGATCCATTGGCAGAACCTGACTCTCCCAGATAACCAAGGTGCGTGTTACCCCGGACAAGGATGTGGCGCCGCTCATCGACACGAACATTCACATGGTTCAGGGGCCGGCCTCCGAAGCCGATGCGGTCATCGCCCGGTGTATTCAGGGCCACCACCGAGCCACATTCGGACAGGCCATAACCTTCATACAGGGGCAGCCCGAGCGCCCGGCCACGCTTCAGCAGATCCGGTGCAACCTTCCCGCCTCCCACGGCGAGGAAACGGAAATGGTCCGTTTTCAGCAGCCCTGCATCGGCAGCCTGCACCAGAAGTCGGGCCAGTTCCGGCACCAGGATGAGGGATTCCGGCTGCCAGCGGTTGAGGGCACCAATCAGGCCCCGGGGATCAACGCCACTGCTGCCTGTGAGCCCGACCAGGGCCAGGGGTTCTACCCGGACAGCCGCGCCCATCAGCAGCGGCAGATACACCCCGGCGATGTTCTCCAACAGGGTTGCCAGGGGCAGGATACATAGGTGCTGGGCTGGGCCCACCGGCGTCAGCCGTTCGCGCAGGGCGTCGACGGTCGCCAGTAATTGGGCCTGGGAGAGGCAGACACCCTTGGGGGTGCCGGTACTACCGGAGGTAAAGGTGACTTTTGCGGTCTCTGACGGCAGCGGAGCGCGAGCCGGGTTATCACCCAGGCGATCGATCCAGACGCCCTCGCCCAGGGGCTCCCGACCCGGGGCTTCATCCGGCCATAGCAGCGCCTGCAGCCCGGCGGTGGTGACCAGGTGTTGGGTCTGGGCTGCGGAAAAGAACACCGGCACGGGTACGCAAACCACACCGGCCAACAGGCAGGCCAGGTCGGCCACCACCCAGGCCGGTGCGTTGTCGCCACAAAGGCCAATGCGTTGCAGCCCGCGCTGTTTCAGTGCCGCAGCAAGTCTCTCTGAAGCCGAGAGCAACTGCCCGTAGGAAAATTGATGATCGCCGGATACCAGCGCAGGTCGATCCGGGTGGACCGCAGCCGACGCCTGCAAACGCTCAGGCAATGTAGCCATAACGACCCTCCGCACATCGAGGTACCACGGCAGTCTCCGGTTCCACCCCGGAGGCCAGCGCCACCTTGTCCATCAGGCCCCGGGCACGCAGGCCGGCCAGGCCAACGGGGACATGCATGGCCATGACTCTCGGGTTGTGCTGGTAATAACTCCCCCAGTCATCCCCTCCGTCCGCCAGCCGTTCCGGCCTCGCGCTGCCAAGATCCGCCACCCGGATACCCATGCGCTGAAACCCGTTACGCAACTGGTCTGTGCCAGTGCAAACCACCCAGTGCATCCTGCACTGCTCAAGCCAGAGCGCCATTGCTGCAAACAGCAGGCGACTGACCCCGGCCTCTACACCAGCAAGGTGAGCAATTTCCATGATGTTGTCGCGACAACCGCCCGGTTCCGGCAGGGCACGTTCCACGGGCTGGTCAAGGTAATCTTCAAGGAACAGGCGTTCCGAAGCTGCCTCACGCACACCAACGGCAGCCAGCAAGGTGCCATGGGCATTGACCAGCACCATCAGCGGCAGCGGCCGCAGTTCAGGACGGGCCCCATAGGCCTGCAGGAACCGGCGTTGTATAAAGTCGGTTACCCGCCGGGCGGCTTCAGTGGCGCTACTAACCTGGCACAACCAGTGCTGGCCACAGCGCGCCACAGGCGTTACCTCATCGGAAGCGAGGTCCAGGCCGGTGGGCATGATTAAAGGGTCATTCATAGGCTATCTCCCTGTTACCACGAGACATTAGGGGAGCAGCCTTAACCCCGCCTTAAAGGAAACCGGGGGTTTTCTTAAGAAGCCCTTAAGATTTCTGTGCCAGAATGTGTCGGTGAATCAGATAAGGATGGCTCCATGCGCATTCTCCTTGTGGAAGACGACCACATGCTGGCCAATACCATGCTCGCCATGTTGCGGGAGGATCAGCACACCGTGGATTGGCTTGACGATGGCCAGCAGGCCCTTAATGCCCTCATGGACGAACACTTCGACCTGGCCATCCTGGACCTGACGCTGCCACGGCTGGACGGACTGGATGTACTGGCTCGCAGTCGCAGTGCGGGTGTGCTGACCCCGGTCATTATCCTGACAGCCCGCTCTGACCTGGATGAGAAACTCCAGGGCCTGGACGCCGGAGCCGATGACTATCTGACCAAGCCCTTCGCCATGGCAGAGCTCAAGGCACGTATCCGTGCGGTGACCCGCCGGGGCAGTGCATCGCCGAGCGTTGGTATGACCGTCGGCGCATTGGCCCTGAACCCCGAGTCGGGCCAACTGTCCCTCGGTGACCGGGTGGTTACCCTGCCCCGCAGCGAGTTGCAGATCCTCCATTACCTGATGCGTCACCCCGACCAGGTAGCCACCCGGCGCCGGCTGGAAGAGCAGCTTTACGGCTGGGACCAGGGGGTGGAAAGCAACGCCCTGGAAGTCCATATCCACCACCTTCGGCGGCGCCTGGGGAAATCGGTGATTCGAACCATTCGTGGCGTCGGTTACCTGCTGGACAGCCAGGAGGCCCAGAGTTGCGGAACCACCCCATGTCCCTGACCCGCACGCTGATTGCCCTGGTTGCCTCCATTGTCATGCTGATTGCGGCGGTTGCCGCTGTCTGGAGCTATATCGAGAGTAACCATGAACTTGAAGAGTTGTTCGATGCCGAGCTGGCCCAGAGCACGCGGATCATTCAGGGCCTGGTCCAACATCTGGCCAGTACCGGGTCTCCGGAGCAGCTGGCGGGCATTCTTCAGCAAACCCTGCAATTGCCCGAGGGAGCCCTGGATGAAGGAGACTATGACGAGGTGCTCCCGGACGGCACCGGCCACAAATACGAGAAGAAACTGGCCTTCGAGGTCTGGACCCCGGAAGGCGAGCCCCTGCTGGACACCCTCGCAGCCAACGACGACCTGGCGCTGACGCCCGGCTACGCCTGGGCCGAAGCGACGGGGTTTCAATGGCGCACGTTCACCCTGCAGGACCCACAGACGGGTTACTGGATACGCACCGCCCAGCGCGAGGACATTCGTCAGGAGCTCAGCCAGGAACTGGCCATGGGCAATATACTCCCCTTGCTGATCGCCCTGCCCCTGCTGGTTGTAGCGGTTGCCGTTGCCATCCAGCTGGGCTTCCGGCCCTTGCGCAAGCTGGAACAGCCAGTGAGGCACATGGCCCCTGAGCGGATACACCCCCTCAATACCCAACACGCCCCGCGAGAAGTGAGCGGGCTGGTGATGGCGGTCAATGGTTTGCTGGAGCGCCTGGATGATGCCCTCGAGCGGGAACGGCGCTTTTCCGCCGACGCCGCCCATGAACTGCGAACCCCCCTGACCGCATTGCGCCTGAACCTGGAAAAGCTGGAATCAACCGACCCGGCAAAGTTCCGGGAACTGACGGCCGCCGTGGACCGAATGGGGCACCTGGTGGAGCAGATGCTGTTGCTGAGTCGGGTGGACGCCGGTGTCGGGTTCAGTCCCGAGTATGTCAACCTGTCGGACATTGTCGCCCAGAGTATTGCCGATGTGTCTCCCCTGGCCCTGCGCAAGAGGATCGAACCGTCCCTGGAAGACCCGATCGGCCAGGCCATGGTCAGTGGCCAGGCGGCCCTGCTCAACACATTGATGCGATCCCTGCTGGCCAACGCCATACAGTACAGCCCCGACGATACCCGGATAGACACACACCTTGCGGCCGATGGCGACGGCTTCCGCATACGGATATGTGACCAGGGGCCCGGCATACCGGCTGACCAGCGGGACAAGGCCCTGGGGCGCTTCGGGCGCCTGGACCAGCGCCTGGGCTCGGGAGCCGGGCTCGGCCTGGCCATTTCCCGTCGCATTGCCGAGCTCCACGGTGGTGCGCTGATCCTCGAGGACCGACCGGACGGCCAACCGGGGCTGTGCGTCAATATCTGGCTGCCGGTTCGCACACCGGCTTAAGCTTGTCTTAAGGCTGATACCTCATTATGACGTTGGCTGGCTACGGGCCAGTCCCAGTTTTCCCAACGTCGCCTGTACCGAGGTAGCCGCGATGCCCACCGAAACATCCGTATCCATCGTGATTCCCGCGAAGGATGAAGCCGGCAATATTGCCAGCCTGTTCCGGGAAATCCATGCCGTCCTGCACCATTACCACGACTTCGAGATTGTGCTGGTGGATGACGGCAGTGAGGACCAGACACTGGAAACCGCACGCACTGCCGCCGCCACGCTGGGCTGTCCATTCCAGGGCATCCGTCATCGCACCAGCATTGGGCAGAGCGGCGCACTGCGTTCCGGGATAGACGCCGCCCGTTTCCCCTGGATCATCACCATGGATGGTGACGGCCAGAATGACCCGGCCGATATCCCGCTGCTGCTGCAACAGGCTGCCACGGTGAACAAAGCCGACTTCTGCATTGCCGGTTACCGCAAGGACCGAAGGGACACGGCCTGGAAGCGTTTTCAGTCCCGGTTGGCCAACCGTGTTCGCAATGCCATTCTCAGGGACGGGGTACCGGACACCGGCTGTGGGCTCAAACTGTTCCCCAAGGCCACCTTCAGGAAGTTACCCTGGTTCGATCACATCCACCGCTTCCTGCCGGCACTCATCCGCGGGATGGGCGGCGACATACGGGTTGTGGATGTCCACCACCGGCCACGGCAGGCGGGTGTTTCCAAATACTCTGCCTGGAACCGTGCCTGGGTGGGCATCGCCGACCTGTTCGGTGTGTTCTGGCTACTGCATCGGTATCCGGTGCCGGAGATCGTAGACCAGGTATCCGAGGGAAGAGCCTGACGTGCGCCGCTGGGCACGGTTTGTCATTTTCCTGGCGATCACCGCAGCCGGTATCACAGCGATCCGTCTTGGTTGGCTGGATGTGGTTGCCGACCAGACCGCGTTCCGTCACAGACTGGTGGACGGCAATATTGCAGACATAGCGTTGATCAGCCTGGCTGGCCTGATCCTTACCGGGTTCGGCGGCCCTCGTCAGTTACTGGCATTTGCCAGCGGCTTTGCCCTGGGGCCTGCCTGGGGAGCACTCTACAGCACGACCATTACCCTCGCCGGCGCAGTGGGGTGTTTCTACGTGGCCCGATGGTTCCTGCGCCCCGCACTGAAACGCCAGGCCGGGTCCCGGCTGGCATCTTTCGACAAGCTGACCCGCGACAACCCATTCCTGAAGGTGGTGATGATCCGGTTGATGCCCGTGGGAAGCAACCTGATCACCAACCTCCTTGCAGGCAGCTCCGATATCCGGCTGATTCCCTTTGCCGGCGGCAGTGTCGTCGGTTACCTGCCACAGATGGTTGTCTTTGCAATGGTCGGCGCCGGGTTCGGGCGGGCCAGCGAATTCCAGCTGGTGCTGGGTATGGTGATGTTTGTCATCGCAGCGGCCCTGGGACTGCTCCTCTTCCGTACCCACCGGAACCGACAGCTATCAACCACGATCACTCACCTTACCGCACAGACTGACCGATGATTGCACCCGCCCTGCCTGATGTGATCAGGAACCGGATTATTGCCCTGACCCCCAATGTTCAGATCCTGCTTTTGATGGGGTTCGCCGCGATCGTTGTTTTCACGGGTATCGGGCTGCGGTCCCCCTGGCCGGCGGATGAACCGAGATTCGCCGAGGTGGCCCGGGAAATGGTCGATTCCGGCCAGTGGCTGATCCCCATGCGTGGAGGCGAGTTCTATCCGGACAAGCCACCGGTTTTCATGTGGATCATTGCGTTCTTTTACTGGATTACCGGCAATCTCAAGGTTGCCTTCCTGCTGCCCAATGCACTCTGTGCCCTGCTGACCCTGGGGCTGGTAATGGATCTCGGGCGCCGGCTTGCGGACCAACGCACAGCCCTGATAGCCGGCTTCTTCCTGTTGCTGGCACCGCAATTCCTGATCCAGGCCAAGAACGCCCAGATCGATGCCATGGTTGCCTGCTGGATTACCGTTGCCTGCTATGGACTGCTGCGTCACTTCTTCGAACGCCCCGCCTGGGGTTGGTACTTCACCGCGTGGGGCTTCATGGGGCTGGGGATTATTACCAAGGGAGTCGGCTTCCTACCCCTGTTCATGTTTATCCCCATCCTGATTCTCGCACTACGGGACAAAGAGTACTTCCGCGACAGCCTGAAATGGCGCTGCCTGCTGGGGCCACTCGTCATGTTAGCGATCGCCGCAGCCTGGGTACTACCCATGGTGGTCTACGTGGAACAGCTGGGTTCCGAGGCAGCCTATGCCTACCGGGACAACATCCTGTTCAAGCAGACCGGGGAGCGGTATGCGGATTCCTGGGGGCATATCCTGCCGTGGCACTACTTCATCAGCAATTCGATCCCGTCTCTGTGGTTTCCACTGCCACTGATATTGCTGGCTTTCTGGCGACCTGCCCTGGCCGCCTGCAGGCAACACCGGGTCGTGTTTACGCTGCTGATCTGGATACTGCTCGTCGTGGCCTTCTTCAGCGCCAGCCCGGGCAAGCGCGGCGTCTATATCCTGCCGGCCCTGCCCATGTTCGCCCTGGCCCTGGCAGTAATCGTCCGCAACAGTGAGAGCGCTGGATGGCTGGGCAAGGTTCTGACAGGTCTGCACGGTCTGCTTGGCATTGTGCTTGTCACCCTGGGAATACTGGCGTGGAACGATCACCCGACGCTGGTGGACAAGATCACCGACTACACCCGCAACCCCGACCACCTGCACCAGGCAGGCACCTTTGTGCTGACCCTGGGCCTCGTATGGCTCGTATCACTCGCGATGTTCTTCCGGTCTGATTCGCTGTATCGGTGGTTCTCTGCGCTAATGGTGAGCTGGCTGCTCTTCAGCACCTGGGGCTATACCCTGGCGGAACCTTTCCGCACGCCTGAAAATGTGATGCGCAAAACCGCTGAGGTCTTGCCGGAGGGCGCCCAGCTGGGCCTGATTGACTTCGCCGAGCAGTTCATCCTGTTTTCACCGCTGGACATCACTCATTTCAGCTACCTGGATTCCACACAGGAGCAGGAACGAAACGCCTGGCAATGGATGGAGGAAGGGGCCGACCGGTATCTGCTGGTGGACAGCGATGAAAACCTGGCCTGCTTTGACACGCGGGGGGCTATTGATGTCGGGGTGGCGCACCGGGATGCATGGATCGTGCTGTCAGCGGACAACCAACTGGGATATTGCGCACCCCCGGCCAGGACCAAACGGTTCTTTACGCCCCGGCCGGCGCGCTGGCTGGATTGATAGCATGGGGAACGTCTCCTGCGACGCTGCCGGGTTAAATCTGCAACCATGCCATAATAACGAGTAGGGTGAGGCGTCACCGCCTCATCCCTCTCACAGAACCGTACATACGGACCACGTATACGGCTCATGCCA
>NZ_JAKZAH010000050.1 GCF_023156245.1 Marinobacter bryozoorum | reverse complement strand
AATCAGTGGCAGCTTTCGCGTGGAATGGGTGGCAGGCTTCGTCTGGAATCAGTGGCAACCTTGGTCTGGAATACGCAACCGGACCAGCACATTGATATCCAGCCCTTTCATTCGCCAGAGGCTCCCGCTTTAATCGCCTCATCCATTTCTTCGACGGTTACAGACCGCCCTCCACTCTTGATCCGTCCTTTCAGCGCCATCAGGTCGCCCTTGGCCACAGAGACCCGGATAGTCCCATCGTCGTCGACGATCCAGGCGAGCTTGTCACCCCGCTGAACATCCAGGGCCTTCCGGATTTCTCGGGGAATGACCAGCTGGCCTTTTTCACTGACGGTAGATTCACCCTTGATCATTTTCTCAACCTCCCGGTCGGTTCTTTCGTTCTATTCAGTGCAGTCTCTTACTTTTGGTAAGCCAACTGGTAAGAATAGCGGCGGGACTGTCCTTCTTGTGGTTTATTTGGGTATAGGCACCGAAATGGGTAAGCCAGGTGCCGAACAAGGACCGAAGTCGGGCTTGCTCCCTTTCGAATACCTCCATCTGATAAGGCATCAGGAAAGAATCAGGCACTACCCCTGGCTCAGACACGCTGTATGATTTAAAAGAAGTGCTCAGAACACTGGTCGCCAAACACGACCGCATTCTCTTGTGCCTGGACGAGGCGCAACACCTGGTAACCCGCCCGGAGTTTGAAAACCTAGTCTTTTTCCTTCGTACATTCTTTGATCAGAACCGTCAGCGGGTCAGAGTGATGTATACCGGGTCAAGCAGAGATGGGTTACGGAAGTTGTTTAACAAGCGAAAAGCCGCGCTTTTTCAGAGTTCCTCACAAATGGAGCTACCGCAACTTGGCTCCGGATTCGTTGTGCATATGCGCCAGTGCTACAAACAGGCTACCACGCACGACTTTTCTCTGCGGGATGGGCTGGTTGCCTTCAGCATGCTTAACTATGTGCCGAGAGAGTTTCGTTCCGTGCTCGAGATAATGATCCTGAGCGGTTCCATTGACATCATCAATGAGGCCGCCAAAGCTCGGGATGAACAGATAGAGGATGGCAATTACCCTGCCACGTGGAACTCTCTCAAAGGCATTGATCAAGCACTACTGACCTGGATCGCCCATGGAGGAGTCGGGCTATACCAGGAGGCCTGCAAAGACTACATCGCCAATCACCTTGGTATCGACGCTAGCCAGATTGAGACGCACCAAATCCAAAATGCTGTTAATCGGCTTCGCGGTGAACACTTATCACTGGTGTCTCATGGCAACTATGAGTTTGAGGATGCCCGCTTTCAGGAATGGATCCAGGTTACCACTGACCCTCCAGCCTCTTTGTGCCAATAGGCAACGAACAAAATTCACCCTAACCCGGATTTCTCATGGGAGGATAAAAGAAAGCGGCTGAAAGTGTTATAGTTTCAGGGCCTTACACCAAAAACCAACACCAACCGCCGCTCTCCAAAATGGTACCTGAAAAACTGACCTTTACGCCACTCTCCCGCCGCCAGATTGAAGCCGATTTTTCCGGAGGGCACATCACCTCCGATGCGGGATTGCTCCTGCTACGGGAAGTCGACAAGCAACATCGCCTGACTCGCCGTCTGGCCTCGGTGCTCCCTGATCCGCGTGATCCAGCCATGGTTCGACACCAGCTGGAGACAATGCTCCGTCAATGGGTCTTCGGTGTCGCTGCCGGGTACGAGGACCTCAATGACCATGAGGCGCTGCGCTTTGACCAGGCCCTGCAAACCGCTATTGGCGAGGATGCTGACCTGGCCGGCAAGTCCACACTGTGCCGGATGGAGCAGCGGGCGGATCGCCAGGCGATGGTGAAGGCCCACGAACTGCTCTGGCACCACTTCATTGAACAGCATGACGAACCGCCGAAGGAGATCGTGCTGGATTTTGATGGTACCGATATCCCGGTGCACGGGGACCAGCCGGGCAAGTTCTTCAACGGCTACTACGACCACCACTGCTATTTCCCGCTGTATGTGTTCTGCGGTCGCCACCTGCTGGTCAGTTACCTGCGCACCAGCAACCGTAGCGACAGCCGCCATAGCTGGGCCATTCTGGCCTTACTGGTTCGCTTTATTCGCCAGTATTGGCCGGACACCCGGATCGTGTTCCGGGGTGACTGCGCGTTTTATCGACCCCGGACCCTGAGCTGGTGTGATCGAAACAACGTCGATTACATCGTGGACATCAGCAAGAACAGCCGCCTGCTCAAGGAAGTGGACGTGCCCATGATGCTGGTGCGCAAAGCGCACCGGCAGCTGGATGAAAAGGTGGCACAGACCTTCCGCTTCCAGTACCAGGCCAAGTCCTGGAAATACCCTCGCTGGGTGGTGGCGCGTCTGGAAGAAGGCGAGCTGGGCTCCAATCCCCGGTTCATCATCAGCTCCCGTTACGATGACGGCTTCAAGCTCTACTACGAGCAGTACTGTGCCCGGGGTGACATGGAGAACCGGATCAAGGACCAGCAGCTGAGCCTGTTTGCCGACCGCACCTCCAGTACTCACTGGTGGACCAACCAGTGGTGACTGATCCTGTCGGGCTTCGCCTATACCTTGTTCGAGCGGTTGCGGCCCCACCTGAAGAAGACCCCGTTCGAGCGCATGAGCGCCAGCACGCTGAGACTGAAGCTGATCAAGGTAGGTGCCGTCATCATCCGCAATACCCGTCGTATCCGGGTGTTGATGAGCGATAGCTCCCCCTACAAGGATGAGCTCTCGGCCCTCGTCAGGCGACTGGTCCCCACCTGAATGAGCGGGCGCCCCCGGCCCGACTCAATGGGGGAAAGGGGGAGGTGTGTCTGAATGGCGGCAATTGATCATATATTAAACAATCTGGGCGGCACCAACAGATCTTTGACGATATCTCAGCCTGCCCACGAAGCTTGCTGAGGTACTATGAGAAATCCGGGCTAGCTTTTACGTTCAAACTGTCTGATGCTAACCAATTACTTATTTACTTATATACCTATTTACTGATTTACACATTTACTCAAATAAGCAAAGCATTAATCCTTTGAAGTTGCCTGCTTTATGCTGCTGACCACTTTGTCGATCATGTCTTCCTGGTAATAGACGGTATGAACGCTGCGGGTTATCCCAGTGTACAGAGAGCTTATGATCTTGCTCCGTGTGTGTGGCGTTTTATAGTCGCCGTAGCTAATGTCTGAGGTGAGGACGACGTTATCAAATTCGCGATTCTTGGCCTCTTCGACGAGCCCAACTCGAATCGCTTGAGGGCGGTCGGAAAAAGCTTTAGATAGTGAGGTTTCAAGGTCGGCTTTTTGAAATCCGCGCTCAAATGCCTGGTAGAGGCTATCAACGATCACTCCTTCCTGTTTCCGTAGTGCCTGCCAGTTGTTACAGTTGAACGTGTGAACATCCGTATTCAAGTGCGCCTTCCCATTGTAGATTTTCAGGGCGCCATCGATGGCTCCTCGCAACTTTGACGGAGGCGTCATTAGGCGAAAAGGTATGCCGGCACTGGCTAATCGCTGAACAATTGAAAAAACACTCCAGATCCTTCCGCTGAGAATAGCTGTTTTCCCTTTCAATGTGGCGACGTGAGTGAGTGTGCTCTGATCTAAGCGTGCGTATCGACGTTGCTGTGTTCGTTTCTCGGGATTTCCTATAAAGATAGAGCCTTCATACTTTGGATGATATTCGAGTACCGTGTTGAGCAGGTCGCTGACGTTGAACCCAGTTCGCACGGAGTGTTGAAAGGTGTGAGGGCGCACCTTCTGGGCCCTTCGTCCAGGATCTCCGGTTCCCAAGTATTGGAAGCGGTCACCTAGGCTAATCGCTGTGAGCGTGCTTGAATCGATAAGTCTAAGCATCGCCGGCGGTACATCATGACCTTCATCGAAAATGAGGTGGGTGACATCACCAGCGTCAAGCGACCCATCATTGAGATCCAACCACTTCATAAGATGGTAGCTGCGCACGGGCAGGTCAGAGAAGGCTTGCGGGGGGCGCATAATAGCCTCCCACAAGGCCTGAGCCGCATGCACGAGTGCCCAGCGTTCCGCGACTGTCGGAAATAGTGATAACAATTTCCTGGGAAGAAGCTTTAAATCAAAGTGTTCTGATTTGCCGTAGCAAAATTTTCGAACCAGGTCTGCTGCCAGCTGGGCGACACGCTCCGGTGTCTGGTTTTTAATCTCAGGGAAACCCATGTGAGCGCTGATCTCGGACCATCTCCGGTTAAACTTAGGGGAGTATCTCTGGCCCAGTTTGTGTGGGCTGACACCGTGCGCATTGGCGTAAGCATTCCGGACCAGGGCGGCAAAAGTCGAGCCGGCAAAGCCAGGCAAACGCTCTTCGAGAGCTTTTAACTGGAAAGGGGTTGTAGCTACAAGCAAAGTCGTTTTGGGGGACAGGATTTCACCCAAGGCACTGGTCAGAAAGGTTTTACCTGAGCCGGCCAACCCTTCGATATTCATGTGCTCGTCTTTCTCACTCTCTATGATCTGGAGAGCTCGATCCTGGTCATCCTGCAGTCGCCAGGTGTTTCCACTATTTCCCAGGTCTCGCTGAACATAACGAACGGAAAAGTCAGCATCATCATCATGAAAAAAGTTTTGAGATTCAGAGTGAAAGACAAAACCGGCCCGGTAAACACCATCAATAAAATCGTGTACGTCTGGTAGCTGACGCAGGTTATTCACCGCTGTTTTCCGGACTTGCTCAGCCCCGTCTGGGCCAGCCTGAGAGGCATCCTCAATGAGCTGCTCAATCACTCTGGCCATCAGCTTCCTGGAATTTTCTTTCCATCCAGATTTGTGTGCCGCAATCAGAGCGAAAAGCACAGCGCCTTGCTCCAGGTCGAGGGATTGGTGTGACCGAGAGCCTTCATAGATCTCTAGAGTCACATTCTGCTGAAGAGAAACTTGCATAGTGCAACACCAAACTCATGCGGAATCAGACAGGTAGGCAGTGTACCGCAAGGCTCACCTGTTCAGGTGTTTGGTGGTTAATTTAGCTACGTCATAAAAACATTACAAAATCGTAATTATTGGAGCGGCCTGAGTATTGGACATCTTTTTTTGGCACCCCTCTCAGTCGTTTTCTTCATCGTCATCGACAACCGACGACAATCGTTTTTATACAATTCCTGTCAGTCGAGCGTCATACCGAAAATTCTCAATCTCGCCAGCCCGCACCTTGTCAAAATCAGGGTGATCCCGAAGCAGCATCACGTTTCGCTCTCCAGGAATTAGGGCGCTAGGTACCGACAGGCCCAGAGACTGTTCGCTGGCAATCCAGTCATCACCGATCGCCACCAGGTCAGGGTGGCCGGGTTCCTGCCAATCATCTGGAAGCACAGAATCATCCAGCGTCAGAATCAACTCCTCAGGAACCTCAACTTTAATCCTTTTGTAGGGAGCAATGACCTGGTCAGGAACATGAACAAGCAACTCATAGGCTGCCAACGAAAGGGATTCCGCTAAATAGACAACTCGACTACCAGGAGAATTCCAGCGCCCCCCATATAGAAAAGCCCCCTCTCCAGAAAGCATCTGATCAGGAGTCTCGGCGTATTGGGGATCGCATATCCTGAATAGTTTTGAATCACTCATGAAGGAATTCCATGTCGAATCCGTCCAATCAGGTTCTCTACCTCACGGGCACCATATTCAGTTTGAGCATGTTCTAGTGGCGTTTCACCTTTGAAGGCGTAAGCAGGACTCTTGAGCCAGTGACGGGCTGCCTCTCCATCTCCGTGAAACATATCCGTAGCTAATGCAGCCAAACGCGTATACCGATAAACCCGATCGGACTCCACAGACTCGAGCTTACCGTCCTTCCTCCGACGGCTATAAGTGGCCGATGTAATGTGCAGAAGCTTTAGCATCTCATTCTGACGGATGTTGAGGTACTCAACGAGCCTAGATACTGCCGCCGCAGGAAAACCTTCCATGATGGAATGAACGATGTCCGACTTTCCCTTTCGGTAAGCAGAATTTCTGTCAAAGATGATCTTCACAACCAGATCTTTTTGAGCGCGCAGCTCATCATCGCTAAGCGTTCGCTTTTCAAGCTGAGGCTTAAACACCCTCTTGGCTTCGCTGTGGGATGTATCATTTTCGCCGGACTCTATGGTTATCATTTGATAGTCTCCAGTTCTCCATATGGTAACAGTATAGGCCCGGATATGATTGGAAACAACAGCCTTATCTCCCCTGCATCTCCAGCGGTCCTTCTTCATCAACCGGTACATCTGCCTGTGTTTCACTCGCTTTTCGCTTGCTGCAAGCACCCGATTTAGAGGGTTGGCAGACAAACGTGAAAAATAGCCGAAAAACACTCCCAACCTATTGAACTACGGGTTTTTTGGTCACCCAACCCCCGAATTCATGCCATTCTGGCCGATAAGCGGAACTTGGCCTTGTTGTCGGCCTTGCAGGCTCTACTCGACCGGGGACTGACCTTAGCGGATGCGGATTGCCTGGAAGACGCCGTGCCGAAGCCCCGGCTGGTGTCGAGTGAAGATGCTACGGTGTTGTGGAGCGCTCGGCACCAGCTTTTTAAAAGCCGGTCGCCGGTCACGACAGACAGCAAGGGTGTCTGCCAGGGCGACAATACGCTGAGGGCCTCCGGTCTCTGAAGAAGCGAGGAGTTACCTGTCTCAGTGGAAGGAGAAGTTCCTTAGCTGGCCTCGGAATCCACGTGATGTTGCCTATTGATCTGGTGCAAACCTGGCTAATGTGTAACTGACGCTTGTCTATATGATTAGCTTGCGATTTACTGTTACTGAATCGTCAATAGCAGGACAGTTAGATGGACCCACAAACCCCTCGAGATCAGTTTCCTTTCACCAATGCCCGGGTAGCAAGACGTTGGCGCAAGTTGCTGGATGAGCGCCTGAAAGACCTGGGGGTTACCCAGGCTCGCTGGTTCACCATGATCTGCCTGCAGCGTGGTGGTGGAGGCCCCCTCTGGCAGGATAGTTGGCACTGGTGTTCTACAACGGCCTGCTTTACTTCGCCACCAGCAAGAAAGAGAACATTTTCTATTCGCTGTATCTGATTTCTGGGCTGGTATGGATCGCGCTTTCCTACGGGCTGATTGCCAAAGCCTTCAATGCCTATGGCGATGCCGTTTTTGTGCTCAACCTGTCGCTGATCACCATGCCGATCTTCCTGATACTGTTTATGATGGCGATATTCGAGACGCGGAAGTTCTACCCTACGGAACACCGGATTCTGCAAGGGATGCTGGCTTTACTGGTGGTCACGTTTTCATACGGCCTGTTCGATATTGCAATGGCCTTGAAGCCTGCGAGCAGTCTTGCAGCGCTGATGATGGTGGTGACCTTTTCAGTAAGCATCTCCCTGTTTCGCAAGGGGCATCCTCTGGTGAAGTTCTTTCTTGTCGGCCATACCTTCTTTGTGGTGTTCAACGGGTTTGCGGTGATCTACTACAAAGGATTGATCGAGCCCAGTTATATCAACAGTCACGGTGTCGGGATTGGCATCGTACTGGAGGCGCTAACGCTGGCGTTCATCATCTCTTACCGGATAAAAGTGCTGGAAGATATCCGCTCTAGGCAGGGTGAGCTCAAACGGCAGGCGGCCACCGATCCACTTACCCGGCTCTATAACCGACGGCATTTTATGACAGAGGGTGAGTATATGGTTGAGCAGGCGAGGGCAGCCGGGCAATCGCTCTCAGTTATTGCTCTCGATATTGACCATTTCAAAGCGGTAAACGACACCCACGGCCATAATATCGGTGATCTGGTGTTGATGAATATGGCAGACATTTTCCGGCAGTTCAGCCGGGACCAGGATCTGGTCGCCCGATTTGGCGGTGAAGAGTTTGTTATTCTTCTGCCCGGTGCGGATTATGCAGAGGCCCGGGGCTACGCCGAACGTATTCGTAAGGCCGTTCAAGCACAGTCCGTTGAAGGTGTCGATGGGAGTGCTGTGCGGGTTACGGTCAGCCTGGGGCTTACAGAAGTGAATGCCGCCATGGAGTCAGTGGAGAGCGCCCTCAACCGGGCCGACAAGGCATTATATGAAGCCAAGGCCTCGGGCCGAAATTGTGTTTGTTATTTTGAGGCAATTGCCTGTGGTTGAGTTTGGGCGGAACCCTGCTTCGGCCATTGGTTTTGCTCGGATAAGGCACCTGCAAAAGCTGTGGGTTGCTGGACTTGTAAACTCTGAGATGTCTAGAGATCCGAAACTTTCAACAATCAGCAGAGGTTCGAAACCGGGCTGTAAGGTCCCTCATTGAAAGCGCTTCCTGTTTCAATGCCGCGCTGACCTCCCTGCTGCCAGCGACACTCTGGGCCAGCGTTGCCGCGTGGGCGTCAAGCGCGGAGGACCGGTGGCCAACCCGGTCGATTTCCTCACGTTGAAGCCTCAGCGCATCATTGATGGTGGCGCTGCGAAGCTCCAGATCCGAAAACCGATGGTTCATGGAGATCAGGTGGGCCTTCAGTTCCTCCAGCGTCTGGCGATTACCGAGTCCGGCGTCTTTCATCTCTGAAATTTGATGCTCAACGCCCTCAACGACTTCAACCAGATTCCCTACCCACTGGCGGATTTCTCCGGTGGAATCGGCAGTGCGCTTTGATAGCGTGCGGACTTCATCAGCAACAACCGCAAACCCGCGCCCGTGTTCGCCCGCTCTTGCTGCCTCTATCGCAGCATTCAGGGCCAGCAGATTCGTCTGCTCCGCTATGTCCGTAATCACGTCAATAACCTTTTCGATCTTGAGCGTTGATTCCGTCAGCTCGTGTATGGACCCGGAGACCCGAGCAATGACTTCCACCGTGTGCTCCGCCGCGGTTTCACTCTTTCTCAGACCGGACTGAATATCCGCGTTTGCACTGACCGCTTCCTGGATGGTCTCTCTGGACTCGCCGGTGGATGCCTCGATCGCGGAGGCCTGATCGGCAATTGCCTTCATTGAGTCAGTCACATCCTGAATCTGGCGCTGGGTAGTTTGGGAGGCGGACTCCAGCTCTTCGGCCTGGGAATCAAGACGCGCCGATCTATCATTGACGCTTTGTGACGCCACCCGGATATCGCCGATGAACGCCTCAAACCGGCCCACCAGGCTAACCAGGGCGGCAGCAACCCCCGCCACTTCATCCGACCCGGTCAGTTTCGGGGTATTGGCGAGGTCCGAACACTCATCCATCAGGCGAAGATCCTGTTCGATACGCTGCAGCCGGATGATCACGAGTTTTCTCAGCCATAGGGCCATCAGCACAATGGCCAGCAGAAAGACGATGAAGCCGGTGATCAGAGACACCTGCTGACTGCCGAGATACTCCAGCAGTTCGCTGGATTCCTGACCAATCCGGGCACGACTGGCCACCTCCCGCTCACTGATGCTCTCAAGCATTGGCGACAAGGCAGGAAAGAGCTGAAAATCCACCGTTTTACCTGCCTGATAGTAGCTTTTCTCGCGGATTCCCTTCCCCAGTTTTTCAAGGTACAAACCTACAGGCTCATAAACACTCTCATGTTCCTCGGCCCACTGGCTCAATTGCGCATTCTGTTTAACAGCGCTCCACTTGGCGGGAATCGACTCTGATAGTGCGGCGAATTCCTCCTCGATTTCATCCCAAAGCAACAACTGGCCCTTGATCTTGAAGGAAAGATCCTGCAAATGGCGCAGATCCTGTTCCAGATCGCTCAGCAACCAGGATTCTGTCAGGCGATTCTGTATCAGTTGTTCTGCGGCGTCTTCCGCCTTGATGATGATTGACCAGGACAACAGGGCAACAGCCGAGAGCGCAAAGACCGAAAGAAATGAAAAGAAGAGAATCCTACTGCGAACCGTTCTGAGCATAGTGCCCCCATCATCGAATGAGGACCCGATAGTGAACATCGATTGTGACAACCAGATTGCAAATTCCTGGAGGCAAGCTATTTTTCGGCAGAAATTTGGCGAGATCCCTTCATTAAAGGAGTTAGTGTCTCTTAACAAAAGTTCGTCGAATCAATTGCAGCTTGGGGTTATTGCAGCATCGATGGAGCTACTGCAATGGGTCGACCCGTTATTCCTCTGATCATTACAGACGAAGAACAGGATGAGCTTAGCTCGTGGGTCCGTCGCCGGCAGATGCCAGCAGCCGAGCAGCAACGCGCACGAATGATCCTGTTGAGCACCGAGGGCCTGCCGGGGAGAGTGATTGCTGAGCGAGCGGGCGTCACGACAGAAACCGTCAGTAAGTGGCGTAAGCGGTTTGAACAGTTCCGGGTGGCGGGCCTGACAGACGCCCCGAGAAGTGGTCGGCCCCGCAGTATTGATGATGAGAAGGTGGCAGACGTTATCAACAAAACGCTTCAATCCAAGCCCAAGGATGCGACCCACTGGTCTACCACGCTGATGGCCAAGGAAACCGGGCTCAATGCCATGGCAATCAGCCGAATCTGGCGGGGGTTTGGGTTGAAGCCTCATCGCCTGGAGACCTTTAGCTCTCAACCGACCCCCACTTTGTGGCCAAGGTTCACGACATTGTTGGGCTGTATATGAATCCGCCTGACCGGGCTCTGGTCCTGTGTGTGGACGAGAAAAGCCAGATACAGGCATTGAACCGCACTCAGCCAGCGCTTCCGCTGTCGTTTGGCTACTCCGAAACCAGAACACACGACTACGTTCGTCACGGCACCACGACCCTGTTTGCAGCCCTGGACGTTGCCACGGGCGAGGTTATCGGACGCCTTCGCAAAGGAGACACTGCGCTAAAGAGTTTTTGACCTTTTAAAAAGAGATTGACCGGGAGGTTCCGGAAGATTTGGATATTCACCTCGTCATGGACAACTACGGCACCCATAAAACGGAAAAGGTTCGGGCCTGGTTTGCCGCCCGGCCCCGGTATCACGTTCATTTCACGCCAACAGCAGCGTCGCACCACTCGCGAGCTGGAGGCCTCCATTAAAGACTACCTGGCACGGTACAATGACGATCCCAAACCTTTTGTCTGGCGCAAAACAGCGGATCAAATTATTCAATCAATAGTGCGCCTATCTATCCGACAATAAGACGAACGTTTTTTAAGGGACATCATGTCCAGTATTACGGCATACCTGCAATACGCCTGTCACATATCTTGCACATCATGTCTGGCGTAAGTTCGTAAATTGGCACAACCGGATGTGAACCAACTGAATCAGCAGGTAGGGAACATGCGAGGGAAAGACGCAGATTACACCTCTACTGCATATTCCGGCCCATCGTGACCGCCCATTCCGTTTGAACGTGACCGCCTGTTCCGGGCGATCGTGACCGTTCATTCCGTTTGAACGTGACCGATTTTGGACGGTTTTCCGGAATCGCCGGTCACGATGCCGGAATCATCGGTCACGTTCCTCCGGAATCCCTTCCAACACGCTGGAATTCTTCAACTTTATCCGGCATACCCCTTCCTTTTTCATCACGAGGAAGGGCGGATGCCGGCAGCGAGGATTTCCATGCGACAGATCATCGAGGTCTTGCGCCTCAAGTACGAAGCGGGCCTGAGCCATGAGCGTATTGCCCGTGCCTGCGGGCTCTCCAAGGGCGTGGTCGGCAAGTACGTCAGCCTGGCCACCGCGCAGGGCATCACCTGGCCGTTGCCGGAAGGCACGGATGAAGCACGGTTAGAGGCCCAGCTGTTCCCGGCTAAGACGACGCCCGAACGCTTTGCCGAGCCCGACTACTTCCAGATCCATCAGGAACTCAAGACCAAGGGCGTGACCCTGCAACTGCTCTGGGCTGAGTACGTAGAGCGCCACGGCGACAAGGCTCGTCGGTACAGCCAATTCTGCCATCACTACCGGCTCTGGCGCGGCCGGCAGCGACGCAGCATGCGTCAGGTCCACCGGGCCGGTGAAAAGATCTTTATCGATTACTGCGGCCCCACCGTGCCGGTGGTGGACCGCAGCACTGGCGAGATGCGCAAGGCCCAGGTCTTTGTGGCCGTGCTGGGTGCGTCCAGCTATACCTTCGCCGAGGCCACCTGGAGCCAGTCCCTGCCGGACTGGATCGCCTCTCACCAGCGGATGCTGGCGTTCTACGGTGGCGTACCGGAACTACTGGTTCCGGACAACCTCAAGGCAGCGGTCACCAGAGCAGACCGATACACGCCCCAGATCAACGAGACCTATGCGGAACTGGCCGCCCATTACCAGACGGCGGTGTTGCCAGCACGCCCCTACAAGCCCAAGGACAAGGCAAAAGCGGAAGCCGGCGTGTTGCTGGTTGAACGCTGGATCCTGGCCCGGTTACGACATCAGACGTTCTTCTCCCTGGCCGAGCTAAATGCAGCCATCACCGGGCTGTTACCGGCCCTAAACAGGCGCCCGTTCCAGGGGCGCTCCGAGAGCCGCCAAAGCCTGTTCGAAGCACTGGACCGACCCGCGCTCAGGCCGCTCCCCGCAACGCCCTACGTCTACGCCGAGTGGCGCAAGGCACGACCGGGCATCGACTACCACATCGAGATCGACAAACGGCTGTACAGCGTGCCTCACGCACTCGTGGGCGTGAAGCTGGATGTTCGGGTGACCGATACGTCCGTGGAGGTGATGCACAAGGGCCAGCGGGTCGCCCTTCATTCCCGTCACGGCAAGGGCCGCTTCGTCACCCTGACCGAGCATATGCCCAAGTCCCATCAGGCCCACCAGAACTGGTCACCGGGCCGCTTCCTGAACTGGGCCACGGACATCGGCCCCGCCACGCTCGACGTGGTGCAGCGCCAGCTCAAGGATCGTCCTCATCCCGAACATGGCTACCGGGCCTGCCTGGGGCTGTTGAGCCTGAGTCGACGTTACAGCCGTGATCGGCTGGAGCAAGCCTGTGCCCGGGCGTTGTCCATCAACTCGGCCAGCTACCAGAGCATCACCTCGATCCTGAAGCAGGGTCTGGATCAGTTGCCTCTGCCACTGACCGAGGAAGAACCGGAACTGGCCGATCTGCCCGTTCACACCAACGTTCGCGGCCCCCGCTACTACCACTGATCCCGGAGACACTGATGTTGACTCAAAACACTCTCGACACCCTGCGCCAGCTTAAACTGACCGGCATGTGCGATGCCCTGGAACAACAACGGGCACAGCCCGACACCCACGACCTGGCGTTCGAGGAACGCCTGGCCTTGCTGATCGACCGGGAGGTGCTACATCGTGAAAATCGCCGTCTGGATCGGCTGCTGAAGGCGGCCCGGTTGCGGGTCCCTGCCTGCGTGGAAGACGTCGATTACCGCCACCCGAGAGGGCTGGAGCGCTCCCGTATGGCGGGGCTGGCCAGCTGTGACTGGATCCGCCAATCCCTGAACCTGTGCATCACCGGCCCGACCGGTTGCGGCAAGACCTGGCTGGCCTGCGCCCTGGGCAACCAGGCCTGCCGGCAAGGGCTCTCGGTTCGCTACTTGCGCGTGCCGCGCCTGTTCGAGCAGGTGCGCATCGCCCACGGCGATGGCAGCTACGCACGGTTGATGAACCAGTTGCTGAAAACCGACCTGCTGATCCTGGACGACTGGGGTATGCAGAAGGTCACGGCACAACAACGTCAGGATCTGATGGAGGTGATCGAAGACCGGCACGGGCGAGGCTCAACGCTCATCGCCAGCCAGTTACCAACCGAACACTGGCATGACTACATCGGCTCCGCCACGCTGGCTGACGCCATCCTGGACCGGCTCCTGCACGGGGCTCACCGACTCAATCTGAAGGGGGAATCACTGCGAAAAGCAAAAGCACAAAATGCGGAATCGGTTGACCCATCGTGACCGCTCAGAGTACAAAACTCACTCCAGCGTGATGGCCGTGTGCAAATCGGTCACGATCCCCGGACTGACCGGTCACGTTCGCCGGAATACGCATCTACGCCCCACTCACATCCAGAAGTGACAGATATGCAGAATTGCCTCAATCAGGAACTGAGACGCTTATTAACGGAAGAGACAATTACAACCCTCTTCCAGCCCATCGTAAATATAGAAAGAAAGTCCGTTTTTGGTTATGAGGCTCTCAGCCGTGGTCCCTCGGCCAGCAGTCTGCACGGAGCCCAGCTGCTGTTTGAAACCGCCGAGCGCTGTGGTCTGACGTCAGAGCTTGATGGCCTCTGCCTTCGGACGGCTGCACGAAGCTGGTCTGGCCAGGGCACACGGCTGAAACTCTTCGTTAACGTCAGCCCGGCCAAATTAATGCCACCGGAGTTCAGACCCGCACATTTGCAGGAGCTTCTTGAGACAAACCGACTGAAGCCGTCAGACATTGTGATTGAACTCTCGGAACGCTATCCCACCGTAGATCCGTCCGAGCTTCTGAAAACACTGTCCTGGTTGAAGGAGCAAGGGTTTCTGATTGCCATTGATGATCTTGGCAGCGGATATTCCGGACTCAAACTGTGGTCGGAGCTGAAACCGGACTTCGTTAAGATCGACAGGCATTTCATCAGAGACATACAGGACGACCTGGTTAAACGGGAATTTCTCAGGTCCGTTGTGGATCTGTCGGATCGTCTGGGCTGCAGACTGATTGCTGAAGGAGTGGAAACCGAGGCGGAATTCCGGGTTGTTGCAGGACTGGGCATATCGCTGGTCCAGGGCTTTCTGTTCGGTCGGCCCAAACAGATTGCGACCGCCTGCCTGAATCCGTTGGGCGTGCAGCCCTCACCTACAATCAAAGTCTCCCGAGAGGAGACAGCTGGCTCCCTGATCAGCCAGATCGAGCCGATCACCTCCGACTCAACTCTGCAACACGCCTGGGAGCGTCTTCAAAGTGAGCCAAGCACGTTCTCGCTGCCAGTAGTGGATAATGGCCGCCCCCTTGGTCTGCTTCATAAGTGGCGGGTTCTGGAAACGTTCAGCACGCCTTATGGCCGCGCACTGTATGAAAAGCGCCAGGTTACCCAGATGCTGAGCTCCGATGCCCTTATCGTGGACTACAACACACCACTGGATGAAGTCAGTCAGCGGTTGATCGACGACGATGCCCACTACCTCAAGCAGCACTTTGTTGTCACACACAACGACCGGTATGTCGGACTCGGATCCACCCGTATGCTGCTCAAACAGATTACTGCAAGAAAGATCGAAACAGCGCGCTATGCCAACCCACTGACCCTTTTACCGGGCAACGTCCCCATTCAAAAGGCTCTGGCTGCGCGGACAGAAGAGGGACTTCCCTTCATTCTGGTTTACTTTGATATCAATATGTTCAAGCCCCTCAACGACCTGCTTGGCTACCGTGTGGGTGATCAGGTCATCCTCTTGCTCGCCGACCTGCTGCTGGAGTTCTTTCACGGCGACGGCGACTTCCTAGGCCATATTGGCGGGGACGACTTTGTCGTAATCAGCCCATCGCCCCTTGCCATTTCCAATGCCAAAGCCCTGCAAGCACAATTCGTCGATCAGACCCGGCGTTTTTATACCGATACTGTACTGCAAAACGGTTTCGTGGAATCCGAGGACAGAGGCGGGCACATCAATCGCTTTCCACTGGTATCCCTGGCAGCGGGCATTGTCCAAGTGGGCCCAGATGACCAGCGAACAGCCGATCAGATCTCCGACGCAGCCAGTTACGCAAAAAAACGGGCAAAGGCCTCTGCGGGGTCCTGTTTTATAGATTCACCTAGCCCCCCCATGCCATCTCGCCTCGCGGTGAGCTCCGCTTCAAGACCATTCAGGGCAACATGAACACCGATGTTTTCCTCGGTTTCCTCAAGGCTCTGGTGCAAGACGCTGACAAGCTGGTTTTCCTGATCCTCGATAACCACCCGGTCCATCATGCTCGTCGGGTTCGAGACTATGTTGAGAGCCTCGACGGCAAGCTCAGGCTGTTCTTCCTGCCGCCGTACTCGCCTGAGCTGAATCCTGATGAGTCTGTTTGGGGCTATATCAAATACCACCCCGTTGGTAAAAAGATCATTAACAGCAAAGAACAACTTCGGAGCATTGTTTGCCGGCAGCTTCGGCGCTTGCAGAAACTGCCACGGTTATTGAAATCGTTTTTTGGTCATCTGGACCTGGCTTATATCTCCGGGTGATGTTCGCTTACTTTATTTCGGATTAGTGCCTCGAATTTCCAGATGAAACAGCGCTGCCACAACGGCAGTCAACGCTACCAGATAAACGGTCACCGGCCCGGTATCCATCGGCGGAATCAGACCAGCGTCCACCGGCCAGAATCGCAGGATGAACGCCACCGGAACCCCGATGGCGGCCAGCCACAGCCCGACAATACCGGGGCGCATGAGGGTTACAGCACCACCCGGCGCTGCTGCCAACCCTCTACTCCGGGCGTTGATCTTCGCAGCACACGCCATGCCGCCCAGCGTTGCCGAAGGGCGATTGAGAGGGCACCGATTGCTGGCGTACCCATTATCGTAACTGTCGGGATCGCCGAGTACCTACCCGGTAAAGGCGTCAATGATGCCATATGTCGCGCTGACGCGATGCTCTACCAGGCCAAGGCGGCGGGCCCCAACCGGGTTATTACGGAAGCCCGCGAGCTCGTCTGACCCGACCGGCGCCACCCATTGACTAGCGCGGCATCATCCGTACTCCCGTCAGCGTGGTCGCCAGAGGCGACGGCTTGCCCAGATAGAACCCTTGCGCATAGTTGATGCCCAGTTGCCGCAGTTCGTCCAGGATTTCGCGGGACTCCACATACTCGGCCACTGTCTTCAGCCCCATTTCCTTGCCAATATTGTGGATAGACCCCACCATCACCCTGGCGGTTGAATCACTGCAGATATCCCGCACAAAAGCCCCGTCGATTTTAATGAAATCCACAGGCAGGTTCTTGAGGTAACCGAACGATGACACTCCGGAGCCGAAGTCATCCAGGGCGAACTGACAGCCGATAGCCTTGAGCCGCTCGATAAAGGTAATGGCGCTGCTCAGGTTGGCGATGGCGTTGGTTTCAGTGATCTCGAAACAGATCGACTCCGATGGCACCTTACAACGCTCTATACAATCAAGGACAAACGCCAGAAAATCGCTGTCGGTGACTGAGTCCGCCGACAGGTTTATGGAGTAGTGCCCGGGCTGGCCACCCGATCGTCTCGCGTTGTCGCCAATCCACGCCAGGGTGTTGGCCACCACCCAGCGATCAATCGACGATGCCACGTTGTAACGTTCTGCAGCCGGCATGAAAGCGCCGGGCGGAATAATGTCCCCTTTCTCGTCCAGCATCCGGACCAGTACCTCATAGCGCGGCACCAACGCGTCTTTCACATTCAGTGGCACTATCGGCTGCACATAGAGTCTGAGCCGATCCTCATCCAGGGCGCTGCGAATGCGGTTAACCCACTGCATCTCTCCCTGGCGCGCGAGCAGTTGGCGATCATCGGGCTGGTAGACGTGAACCCGGTTACGCCCAGCGTCCTTGGCCGAGTAACAGGCCGCATCCGCCGCGCCCAGCAGGTTGCCCAGACTGTTTCCCAGCCCATCTAGAGGAACCAGGCCAATACTGACACCCACGGCGAAGGTTTTGTCCTGCCACGAGAAGCGGAAATCCTCCACCAGCGCCCGAATGCTCTCTGCTACCTGCAGAGCTTCCGTAACATTGCACTTATGGAGTATCACACCAAATTCATCCCCGCCAAGCCGCGCCAGGAGGTCCGAATCCCTGACTCGGCTGCGAAACAGCGAGGCCAGTTGCCGCAACAGCTCATCACCCGCAATGTGCCCACAAGTGTCGTTCACGATTTTGAACTGGTCCAGGTCCAGATAGCAGAGCACATGCTCATCGGTACCGCCTGAGCCTTCCTTCAGCAATGACACCAAATGGCGCTCGAATTCAGCGCGATTGATCAGCCCCGTCAGGGCATCGTGCGCGGCTTGGTGAGTGAGTTCACGGGCCAGCTGACGGATCCCGGACACATCACTGAACGTCAGCACCACACCAATCAGCCTGCCCTCGGGATCCCGAATGGGCGCCACCGACTCCTTCACCGGTATCAGCCCACCATCGCGCTTTCGCAGTGCGTAGTGATGTTCGACGGCCTGCCGGGGAGCGGCTCCGGATTGTCGGAGCGCCCGTGTTACCGGGTTTGGCAGGACAGCGTCATTAGACTCATCGACCAGTTGGTAAATGTCGGACAGGGGGAGCCCCTGTGCCTCCATATTCCACCAGCCCGTCAGTTGTTCCGCGATGGGGTTAAGGAACCGGACACGGCCTGCCTGATCCGTGGTGATAACGCCATCGGCAATTGACGCCAGAGTAACCTGAGCCAGGTTCCTTTCATGGGAAAGCTGATCTTCAATACGCCGGCGCTCGGTGATATCCCGCAGGATGCCGGTGAAATGGTCCCGGTTTCCAATCGCTTCCCGGCTGACGGTAAGCTCAGCCAGAAAGGATCCGCCATCCCAGCGCCGACAGCGTACTTCCTTTTTAATTTCACCGCCGGGGCTGGGCAGCAGTTCAGCGGGCTTCCAGTCGGAGTCGCCAAGAAGGCTGCTCAATTTCAGATCCGTAGCATGGGCAGGCAGTGCAAAAAGTCGCTCCGAGCCCGGGTTAAAGCTGGTCAGGGTGCCGTCGGAGGTGAACGTAATAATGCCATCGCGAATATCCCGCACGATGGACTGAGTGTTCTGTACAGCCTGTCCCAGCGCACGGATCACCTTATTGTACTGGTTTGCGATCTGCCCCACTTCGGTGAACGGTTCAACAAGAACCTCACTATGGAAATCGCCGGCACGGGCATCTCCCTCCATCGCCTCCAGCAGTTCGATCAGCTCGGTGCGGGTGCCGTGCTCAGAGATATTCAGTCCAAGGCGCTCCGCCTCCGGGTCCACCCGCAGCGGGAACCGGCGGTTGATCACCTTCAGCAGCACATAGGCGACCCCAAAACTCCACAGGCCGCAAACCACAATACCCTGCAGCTGAACCAGCAACTGGTCATATCTGTCGAGCCCGGTAGCCAGTACATCAGGGTCACCAAACAACGCCACAGCAAGGGTGCCCCATATCCCTGCCGCCAGATGTACCGGCACAGCACCTACGGCATCATCAATCCGCAGACGAAGCAGCAATGTGTCAGCGGCCATCATCACCAGCCCACCGATCCCGCCGATGAGTATCGCCTCAGGCGCCGAAATGGCATCGGCCGATGCAGTGACCGCCACCAACCCGGCAAGCAGACCATTCATCGGCTGCATGGCATCTGTGTAGCCTCTGAGCTTCCAGGTAACCAATAACACCGTGATAACACCGGTGACGCCACCAAGCAGCGTGTTGACGATGATTCCGGGAACGGCCGCGTTCGCCGCCAGCGTACTGCCGCCATTGAAGCCAAACCAGCCAAAAAACAGCAGAAGCGCACCCAGCATCGCCATGGGCAGGTTTGATCCCGGCATGGATCGCCCCACGGCAGCCTGGTCGAACCGGCCAGCGCGCGGGCCGATCAGCAGCAAGACGGCCAGTGCCACCCAGCCACCAACACTGTGCACAACCGTTGAGCCGGCAAAATCCACAAACCCCAGCGCGCCGAGCCAGCCGTCGCCACTGGCAAAACCACCGGCCCAGGCCCAGTGCCCGAATACCGGGTAGATTAGCCCCGCCACCAGGCAGCCGAGAATCATATATATACCGAAGCGCAGACGCTCCGCAGCAGCCCCTGAAATAATGGTGACAGCCGTGGCGCAGAACATGGCCTGAAAAACAAAGAATGCAGAAAGCCAGGCGTCGGATTCTCCCACGGCTGGCAGGAAATGACTGCCTCCCAGCCACCCCAGATAACTTGCCCCGAACATGATGCCAAAGCCGTAAACCCAGTACAGCAATACTGCCAGGGCGAAATCCGTCATGTTCTTCAGTGCAACATTGATGGCGTTCTTGCTACGGGTCAGGCCCGATTCCAGACACAGAAACCCCAATTGCATGTTGAATACCAGGGCGGAACACAAAACCAACCAGAAAACATCAATTAACGGCATATCCATAGGAGCGATCTCCAACCACAGGAACAACAAACCACTCCCTGGTTACAGACAAACGGCCGGGTAATGCTTCCCTTAAACCCGCAAGCTCGAATCCGCTTGAAGCAAAGCAATATCCAAGCCATATGAAAATACGATGCACCGCACATAGCTACAGGCTTTCGCACACAGATAGGGCGCTAACGACCCCGTGGTGCGAATACCGCTCCATTTCGGTGCGCCCAAAACGGAAAAGTCGTCGCTTCCGAGTGGCTATCGCTGGCACCCATGTTGCAAATGCAAAGAGTTGCATACTCCGGAGGATCATATATGCAGTTGTCACGCCTGATGTTCCCCAATTCTGTCGGACGAAAAGAACTGATTCGAACCCTCGAACGCCTGACCGAAAGAGACTGGGACCTGACCATGGAATTTGGTGGCGATACGCACAACCAGGACCTCCACCGAGCCCTGAATCGGTTCATGCGCCCCTTTCCTCCGCCTCACTGAACATCGCCAGCGCGGTTGAGGAAATGGCAACCACCATCAAGCATGACCTGAGTCACAACACCCACGATATGGCGGAGTTTTCCACCGGTGTTACGGGCGCGGTTTTTCCGTTGTGGCAGGGGAAGTGCGTAGCGTAGCCTGTCCCACCAGACAGCGGAAGCGACCGACCGGGTCCAGGACATGGTAAGCCAGGCCCAGGCGGGTATTAACAAGGCCGTGGCAGGGGTAGGCGACGTTCGCCGCACCATGGCACAGGGCCGTGAGCAGGCCGAAACCACCCGGACACAGATGGCCAGGGCCCGGGAGGCCATGGAGCAGCTGGACGGCCGGATACGCAGCGTAGCTGCAGCTACAGAAAAGCTGGGGTACACCGCCAGCAACGTCAGCTCAGACGTCCAGCAGGTGGCCAACATTGCCCCAAGCCATGACCGAAAAGGCGGCAGAGGTTAGCCAGAATGGCGCTAACCTGCATACGCTGGCTGACGAGCTTCTGACGTCTATCGGAACGTTCCGTTTTGATGCCCATCGCATGGCCCGGTCAGCAACCAAGGAACTGACACGGGAGCCCGCCGTCTTTGGCCTTACCCGCCTCCAGCTGGAGCCGGCACTAAAGCGGGCGCTCAACCGTCATGATTTCTTTGAGCTGTTTTACGTCACTGACATGAAAGGTCAACAGATCAGCGACAACATGGCATCGGACGGATTTACCGCCGGCTACGGGGGAACCGGTTTCGGTCATGACTGGTCCGACCGCGACTGGTTCAGGCGCACCTCGGGGGACGGCGAAACCTGGGTTACCCCGGTCTACCGGTCGGCAGCCACTGGCGGCTTCTGCTTCACCGTTGCCAGCCCGATCCGGGACCGGAATGGCAAGGTTGTTGCCATTCTCGGTGCCGACGTGAGCCTGGAGAACTGTATTCGGGGAGCCCGCCGAATTTGGAAAAAATCGTACGCTAAGGTTTGTCAGGCGTTCGAGGATAGGATTCCGGGATGCCTGCACCATCTGCCACTCCCTCAATTCCCTGTTCATCCATTAACCCCGTATTAGCGGGCCTCGCGGGTGTGCCACAGGCGCAGCAGGTAGATTATTTCGCCAACAATCTCGTAACGCATCTCGTAATGCCCGACCAGTATCCGCCGCACATCACGAGGCTCGAACTCTTCCAGGCGCTCGCCGATGCGCGGGTTAGTCAGTAGCGTGGTTGGCGCGGCCGTGAGTTGCTGCACCGTCCGTGCGGCGGCGGGCTGGTTCACCGCCGCCAGGAACTCATAGAGCCTAGGAGTCTGCGCGGCAGGAGACACCTTCTGGCATAATGCGTAAAAATTCTTCATCACCGGAGAATCTGATGG
>NZ_JAKZAH010000005.1 GCF_023156245.1 Marinobacter bryozoorum | reverse complement strand
CCTCGTGTTGGAAACTGTGAGGTTACTTTAGGGCGAATTTTAGCGGGGTGGCAGAACGTCGCGGAATGGACGCTTACCTATTGTCTTCCCCCAAGGGCATCCCCTGCAAAAGCGGTTTTCGTCGGATCCGCCGGTTTACCGGCTGGCACGACTTGCAGTTGATAACTCCGTTAAAGGATATGGATTGGGATCATACCTGCTGATTGAGTGCCTGAGGCGGGTTGTTGATGCGTCGATTTCAGTTGGAGGTATAGGCTGTGCGGTAGATGCCAAAGACGACGACTCAAAACGATTCTACGAAAAGTTTGGGTTCGTTGCGATTGATGTCGTTGAGGGTGACTCTCTATCTCTTTGGCTACCTCTTGAAAACTGTCTCGAAGCAGTAGAACTTTCACAGCCCAGTGGACGGTAGTCGGGTTCTGCCTGGATCGTCGAGGGCGGTGGGACTATCCGGGTCTCCGTAGCCAAGGGCGACCTGATCGCGCTGAAAGGACGGATCAAGAGTGGCGCGGACTTCCCGGATCACGTCATCGCCTGGTATGGGAAGGCAGCGGGGGCAGAGGAAACGGCCACGTTTGACAATGAGGCAGGGAAAGCCCCGTTGTTCCGATATATCCGAAAGCGGTGACCTTGAGGTTAGATCCATTAGATAAGAAGTCCCACGACATGAAATCGTTTGATTGTGGGCTGGAGCGCGTCAACGAATTCTGAGGTGGACCCAGTCAGCTGAGTGTGCGAATTTGGCACATGAAATTTGTAAGACTCCCGGCAACGTGAAGGTCATCCCGCTAACCGGGCGTCGCTTTAATCAACCGGTTCCCTTCACTTCCGCATAAAGCTCTTTCTTGGACAGCTTGCCCACTGGGGTCTTGGGCAGTTCGTCACGGATTTCCAGGCCGTGGATCATCTCGTGTTTGCCAAGGCGGGAGCGCAGGAAGTCCTGCATTTCTTCCAGGGTGGGCTCCGGTTGGCCCTGGGCCAGGGTTATATAGGCCCTTGGGCTTTGGCCCCGGTACTCATCCGGCACACCGATAACCGAGACTTCAGAGACGGCGGGATGTTCGTGGATGGCTTCCTCGATGTTGCGCGGGTATACGTTGTAGCCGCTGCAGATAATCATGTCCTTGGTGCGGTCGACGATATAGAGGAAGCCGTTGTCATCCATATACGCCACGTCACCGGTGCGGTAATAGCCGGTAGAGGTGGTGGACTCGGCTGTGGCATCGTCCCGTTTCCAGTAACCCTTCATCATATGGGGGCCGCGGATGCACAGTTCGCCGCGCTCACCAGTGGGCATCTCTTCTTCGCCCTCCAGTGAAAGAATCCGGAGGTCGACACCCGGTACCGCAACACCGCACGAGCCTGGTGGCGCTGTCATTCCGTCGGGGGTGAAGGTGCCTATGGAGGCAGTCTCTGTCATGCCCCAGCCTTCCTTGACCGAGCAGCCGGCCCGCTCCTTGAAACGTTGCTGGAGCTCAACCGGCAGCGGGGCGCCGCCGGAGTTACACAGCTTCAAGGAATCCAGGCGGTAGTCATTCAGCTCCGGGTAGGCCAGCAATGCGGAAAGCATGGTGGGCACCGCCGGGAAAACCGTGATCTGCTCGTTATGGATGGCCTCCAGGGCCTGCCTGGGCTCAAAGCGCACCTGTTGATAGAGCGTCGCGCCGTTACGCAGGCCAAACAGCATATTTACCACGATGGAATAGATATGGAACGGTGGCAGTACCGCCAGCACCTTCTCTTCGCCGGGTGCAACCGTGGTTGACAGGGCTGTGCCCAGTTGGTCGGCAGCGCTGGACAGGGTTCGGTGGGTGAGCATGGCACCCTTGGGCGCTCCCGTGGTGCCACCGGTGTACTGAAGCACCGCAAGGCTATCCGGCGTCCTGGACTCCGGGTAAACCTGGTATTCACCGTCGTTATCCAGCAGGTCTGCAAAGCTGACGATGCCGTCGGTTGGCACCTCGGCCAGTTCACCTGCCTGGGCAAGCTGTTCACGAACCTGGGCCGGTGCAGCAGAGAATTCATCCAGTGACCCGACAATCAGGCTCTGAAGCCGCGAGTTCCCCATGAACCGGGTCATCTGGGGCAGCAGGGCTTTCAGGTCTACCGTGATCATCAGGTCCGACTCACTGTCGGCAATTTTGTGCTCGAGGATACGCTCGGCATCCAGTGGCGAGTAGTTGACCACAACGCCACCGGCACGAAGAACCCCGAGGAAGCTGATGATGCAATGGGGGCTGTTGGGCAGGTACAGGCCCACATGCACGCCCGGTTTTACACCAAGCCTTTGCAGGCCCCTGGCAGCACGGGATACCAGGTTGTCTAGTTCCCGGTAGGAAATGTCGCGCCCCATGAACTGGACCGCGGCTCTTTCCGGCCACCGGGTTGCTGATTGCGAGAGCATCTCGTGGACAGGCCGGCCTGTCAGTTCCGGGTAGTGGGGAATACCCTCAGGGTAACTGCGAAACCAGGGAGCATCGGCAGGGACTTGGGCGTCCGTCATTTTTACCACCTCTTGGATGTTTGTTCTTGTCGTCGCTTGCATGTCGCGCACTGCGCTTCTATCTTGTTCGGGGCAATGCAACATTGTTATTCTGTGACGCATGATGCAACAAAAACAAATATCGATGCAAACAAAGATTACACCCCTTTCAAGGGCACTGGCAGGCGAGAACCGCGTGGGCTCGGTGACCCCGATCGCTGCCCTTCAAATTGGTCGTAAGCGCTGGTTTGAAGGGGAGAAAATCAACATGGGTTCCATAGCGCAAGAGCTGGGTGTTAACCGCGCCACGCTGTTCCGCTGGGTGGGAAGCCGGGACCTGTTTATCGGCGAGATTATCTGGTCGTTCTATCAGGAGCTGATCGACAGCACCCTGGAAACCAGCACAGGGGAGGGGCCCGAGTACGTGGTGTCTGTCTGTGAGCAGCTACTCCGAAAGGTTATTCACAGCGAAGCGCTATACCGCTTTATTCGCCAGGACCCGGAATACGCCATCCGCATACTCACCTCCAAAACCAGCCTTTTCCAGGCCAGGTCCGTCGATACCATTCGCGCCCTCATCCTTGAGCAGTCCCGAAAAACGCGTTGGTCGCCCCCGATCGACCCTGATGACCTGGCGTTTCTCGTCGTCCGGGTTGGTGAGTCCTTTCTTTATGGCGATGTTATCAGCGGGCAGAAAACCGAAATTGCCCAGACCACCACAGCGGTTCGATTGCTGCTGTCAGGGCATGCGTGAAAGCCGGCGTAAACAAATAAAAAAACTGTACCCCCCAACCAAAACGGAGAAAGCAAACCTATGAAATACCCAGTCAAGGCAATTGTCGCAGGAATTACACTCGCTGGCCTCGCCAGTACCAACATCGCAGGCGCGGAGCAACTTCGCTTTGCCACCGGTTCTCCCCAAAACACCCTGGGTACCAAAGGCATGGAAGCCTTTATCGAGGGGGTCGAGGAACGCTCCGGGGGAGAGATCGCTGTAAAAGGCTACGCCCAGTCCTTGCTCAGTTTTATGGAAACCCCGGCTGGTCTCAGGGATGGCATGGCGGACCTTGGCCATGTTTTGACACCTTATTTTCCATCCGATTTCCCCAACACCATCATGTTGACGGAGATGACCATGGCGCCTGAACTGTCCCGTGAAGACGCCAAGACCGCCATGTTTGCCTACACCGGGGCCGTCGCTGATTTTGTGATCAATGACTGCCCGGAATGCATTGAGGAACACCTGGACCGGAACCAGGTGTTCCTGAACATGGTAAGCACGTCGCCTTATGGTCTGTTCTGCAACGGTAAGTTTACGGCGTCCGCTGATATCGACGGCAAGCGAATTCGTATCGGAGGGCCCCAGTGGGCGCGGTGGGTCGAAACCATGGGAGGCTCACCGGTATCCATTCCGGTAAATGAAACCTATGAAGGACTGAGCCAGGGGGTAGTGGATTGTACCGCCCATAACCTGTCGGACTTGCTGAACTTCAAGTTTATCGAAGTGGTCAGCGATGTAACCATGGGCGTTCCTGGCGGCACGTTTGGCGGGGTCGGCACCAACATCAACGCTGATACCTGGCGTTCCCTTTCGGAAGACCGCAGGGAAACGCTGCTCTACGGCGCAGCGGTGGGGGCTGCCGAGACGGTTATTCTCTATTACGAGGATCACGTCGAGGCCCTGCGCCAGATCGATGAGAGCGATACAGTAACGCTGCATGAACCAGATGAGGAGCTTGTGGAAGCTACCCGGGAATTTATTGAAAAAGACCTCGAAACCGTTGCCGCTCACTATTCAGAGCGCTTTGATATCGAGAATGCCCCGGAAAAAATGGCTGCCTTTCGCAAGACCCTGGCGGAGTGGGTCGATAAAGTCGAAGGCGTAGAAACCCGGGAAGGTCTCACCGACCTTTACTGGAACGAGGTTTTCTCAAAGGTGGATGCGAGCGCTTACAGCCTCTGACAGACTTTCCATTGAGTGTTGAAGGCCAGGGTTCCGGACCCTGGCCTTACTAATTTCAAGGTACATAACAATGACCCAACCATTCCGTTACTACATGCAAGTCCGCTACGGCGAATGCGATGCCCAGAAAGTGGTTTTCAACGCCCGTTACGGCGACTATATCGACCTGGCGGCCACCGAGTTTCTCCACCATATCTGTGAGCAGGACCAGCTGCCCGGTGGTGGTTTCGACTACCAGGTGGTCAAGCTGACCATTGAATGGAAAGCCCCGGCCCGTTACCGGGACCAGCTGGAAATCACTGTGCAGCCAGGGCATATCGGCAACACATCCTTTACCCTGGACATGGATATCAGCAACGCCCGCACCGGGCAGTTCCTGGCAAAAGGCGAGATGGTTGGTGTGACGGTGCATCCGGAAACGGTCGAGAAAATGCCCATTCCCGACCTCATGCGCCGGGCACTGGACCAGGGTGGTCGGGGAGAGTTTATCGACCACGCTGGGTTCAGCAGGGGATCCTGACTCTGCCAGGGCTGTCGGCGGCCTCTTTGTTCAGGCGGCGATAAAGGGTGGAGCGGCTGATGCCAAGGGTCTTGGCTGCCGCCGAATAGTTGCCGTTGCAGGCCTGGAGGGTTCGCTGCATGTGCTCCCACTCCATGTCCTTGAGGTTTTGTGTCTGTGGCTCCCGGTCAGCCAGGCTAGCCACCGTCGGGGGCGGCACAAGGTCGTGCTGCTGGAACTTTCTGCGCCAGCGTATCGGAAGGTCTGCACTGGTCAGGTAATAGCTGTTGGGTTGTGCTCCGACCAGCAAGGCCTCCAGGCAGTTCTCCAGTTCCCGCCAGTTGCCAGGCCAATGATACCCCGCCAGTTGCTTGCGCAGTTCAGCGTCAAGGTCAACGAATCTGCCATGGCGCCCACAAACCTCCTGCCACAGGCGGTCGACCGCGTCCGCCAAGTCAGTTTGCTGGTGCAGCGCCAGCAGCTCGACTACTACGGCGGCCAGCCGGAAATAGAGGTCTTCCCTGAAACGCCCCTGGTCGACAAGCTCTTCCAGGTCGTGAAGGCTGGCCGCCACGATACGACAATCAATCGGAAGCTCTTCGTGACCACCCAGGGGAGTGACCGTGCGCTCCTGGATTACCCGCAACAGCCTCGCTTGCAGCTCCAGGGGCATATCGCCAATTTCATCCAGCAACAGGGTGCCGCCCTGGGCCTGCAGGAAGCGTCCGTTGTAGCCGCCCTTGCGGGCGCCGGTAAATGCGCCGTCGCGATAACCGAATAGTTCACCTTCGATCATTCCTTCGGGAAGTGCCGCGCAGTTGATGGCCACGAAGGGGCCAGTCGCCCCGGAATCAGTATGAAGGGCCCTGGCAAATTGCTCCTTTCCGGTGCCGGTATCCCCCTGTAGCAGTACTGGCATTCCGGCTTCCAGGGCCCGAACGCCGCGGCGGGCCTCTGCCGCCAGTTCGTCCGGCCATGTCCGGATCAACGCCTCCATTGCCGACAACTTCACGGGTTTGCGCAGTGGCAATGGGGTAACAGAGCGCCAGTTTGAAGGTGGTGAGAGCCGGCCAATCATCTGGCGCCCGGTTCTTTCCAGGCTCAGAACGCCAGGGTATTTCCGGCAATGATCGACCATGGCACCCCAGCTGACGCCGAAAATAGACTCCACCGGACACCCGACCAGCCCGGTTTCGGTTGTCACGAAAGCCTTCAGGGCGTGGGAACTGGCCGCAACCAGTGAGCCGTCGTCGTTAAAGGCGAGTAGGCCGGATGGCTCCTGCTGAGACCAGGTCGACAGGGCCTGGACCTGCAGGATCCAGTTATCACGGTAGCTGTCCAGGAACAGCTGGTGCTCAAAGGCCGCCGAGAACCAGTTTGCATGGTCAAGGAACTGGTCTGGCCGCGGGTGGTTAGCCGCAAAGGTGAAGTCGATCAGCCCCAGCACGTCTCCGTGCAGGTCAAACAGCGGGGCGGCCACGCAGCTGACGGTGACATCCGGGTATAACAGGTGTTCACAGGAGTTTACCAGCACCGGCTTGCGTTCAATCAGGCAAAGCCCGGGGCCGTTTGTGCCCGCGAGTGACTCGGGCATCCGGACTCCGGGGTCCATAACAACGTCGTCCATGAAATCCTGGTGGCGCCCCAGCTGTTTAAGGATGGTCGCATCGGGGGACGCAAGGATCACCTGGCAGTCATTGAGGTTGTTGGAGAGGCGTTCAGCCAGCGGGGATGACAGCCTGAGAAACCGCTCGTTACGGCCCATCTCATGCTTCAGTTCTCCGCCCGCCATCTGCGGCAATTCTGGCTGGGACCCGACCCGTAAACCGGATTCCAGGCACCTTAGCCAGGACTGGCCGATACTGGCATCGAGCAAGTCAGTAGAAACATGGCCCCGCTCCGCCTGGAGGTAAGCCTGCTTTATGACTTCCGGGGTACGAAGAACCGTCCGAAACATCCCGTGCACTCCTGTAGGGGTATTGTTCTTGTTGTCTGATTTTGCAACACCTGTCGCACTCTGGCACAGGCAAGCCAGATTCATAGTAGCAAAGATTTCGCTAACTGTATGACTACCAAGGTTTCCTCCATAAGTCCATTGCTGGCACGAGTCTTGACTTACAGGAAATGCAGGCTGTTCAGGCCTGTACACCAACAATGACAACAAGGGTGAAAAGGGTACGTTATGACTCAGACTTCAGATTCGCCAAAGGCCTGGCTCGAAAGAGCCCACATCTCCTTTCTCAGTGACCGGCTGGTCGATACCACGGGTGCTGCACCACTCGAGCAGCTGCGCCTGGCAACGGAGTGCAAAGAATGCGGGTGGATGCCACTCACTGAGGAAACTTCATTTAATGGCGCACTTCGTGCCGGGGAGGCTGGCTAACATGGCTCTTGATCAAGCATCGATGATGTTCCTCGAAGCCCTTGCCAAACCCGGAGCTCCGGCGATCCACGAGAGCACACCCGCGATCGCGCGCATGAGTGGCCCGATCCTGGCGGGTATGAGCGGCAAGGGACCCGACGTCGGATCGGTTGAGAATTTCAAGCTTGCGACCAGCGATGGTGATGAAATCCGGATGCGGGTCATGAAGCCTGAAGGCAAGGCAAAGTCGGTCCTGGTCTATTTCCACGGTGGTGGTTGGGTCATCGGCGACATTGACCTTCAATACGATAACCTGGCTCGCCAGTTGTGCGTGAAAACACAGTCGGTGATTGTGCTGGTGAACTATCGCAAGGCGCCGGAACACCGGTTCCCGGCTGCGATCGAAGACAGCCGCGCTGGCCTCAACTGGGCGGCAGAGAACAAGCAGCAGCTTGCGGGCGCGAATGTGCCACTGATCGTCGCCGGTGATAGTGCAGGCGGCAATATAGCGGCGGTCATGACCTTGCGGGCCCGCGATCATGGCGGCCCGAAGATCGATTACCAGGTTCTTGTCTATCCGGTCACTGACTGTGACTTTGATCGTCCCTCCTATGTCGCTCCAGAGAATCAGTTGCTACTTAATCGCGACACGATGATCTGGTTCTGGGACCACTATTTACCCTCAGGAGACCGCGCCCACCCGGACGCGTCGCCGCTGCGTGCGAAAGATTTGTCCGGGCTTCCGCCGGCGCTGGTTTACCTTGCCGAATGTGACCCGCTGCACGATGAGGGCGCCGAGTACGCCGCCGCGCTAAAAGATGCCGGCGTTGAGGTGGAGCTGAGCGTTGCAGAGGGTCAGATGCACGCGTTTTTCCAGATGGCAAACATTCTGCCCGGGTTCGACGTTGGCGTTGAGTACGTCAGTGAACGGATCAATGCCTACATCGACAATCTTGCAGAGGGTTAAGGCTATGACGACAACTACGGCACAAGACAAGCAAAATAAACCCGCAGACGTCGATTACGATGTTGTGATCATCGGCGCCGGGTTTGCCGGTATGTATCAGTTGCACAAGCTCCGTCAGATCGGGCTGAGTGCACACATCTTTGAAACCGGAGACGACGTCGGCGGCACCTGGTACTGGAACCGTTACCCGGGTGCCCGGGTCGACATCGAGTCGATGGAATACTCATATTCGTTCGACGACAAACTGCAGCAGGAATGGCGCTGGAAGGAGCGGTTTGCGCCGCAGCCTGAATTGCTGGAGTACGCCCGCCATGTTTGCGAACGATACGACCTGCGCAGGGATATCAGTTTCTCGACGCGGGTCAATAAACTGGCGTGGGATGACCGTGCGCGGACCTGGACGGTCACCACATCCGGCGGAAAGGCCACCGCCGCACGATACGTCATCGCGGCAACCGGGTGCCTGTCCAAGCCCTCTGATCCGAGGTTCGAGGGAATGGAGAGCTTTAAAGGTGAAATGTACTGGACCTCCAACTACCCTCGCGAAGGTGTCGATCTGTCAGGCAAGAAAGTCGCCGTGATTGGCACCGGATCGTCGGGCATTCAGACGATCACCACAATTGCACCGCAGGCCGGCCACCTGACCGTCTTTCAGCGGACGCCGACGTTCGCCGTCCCCGCTCACAATACGCGTATCTCTGATGAACGAGACGCCGAAATCAAGGCCAATTACGCAGAGATCCGGCGACTCGGTCGGGAGACCTCGGTGGGGTTCAACCAGCCTCCCGGTAACGTGATGTTCGCCGATGTTTCCCCTGAAGAGGCGCGCAAAGACCTGGACGAGCGCTGGGCCCGCGGAGGCCTGGGGTTCAGTTTTGGTTTCGAGGATGTGTTGTTTGAACCCGTGGCGAATGAGTTCGTAGCGGAATATGTCCGCAACCGAATCCGGGAGAAGGTAAAAGACCCGCAGACGGCGGAGTTGCTATGCCCCACGAGCTACCCCATTGCCAGTAAGCGGATGTGTGTTGATACCGGTTACTTCGAGACCTACAACCGGGACAACGTAGATCTCGTTGACCTGCAAGCCGAACCATTGAAGCGGATCACAGAAACCGGGATTCGTGTTGGAAACCGGGAAATTGATTTCGACGTCATCATCTTTGCGACAGGTTTCGATGCGATGACCGGCGCGTTGAACAGTATTGAAATCAACAATGGTAACCAAACGCTGAGCGATAAATGGCGCCATGGGCCACAAACCTACCTGGGCCTGATGAGTCATGGGTTCCCGAACCTTTTTATGATCACCGGTCCGCAGAGCCCGTCCGTGCTTTCGAACATGATGGTATCAATAGAGGACCACGTCGACTGGGTAAGTGAGGCCCTCAGGGATCTGAAGGAGTCCGGCCGCACCCGTATCGAGCCCGCCCCGGACGCCGAGGAAAACTGGGTTCATACCACCAACGACCTGGCCAACCTGACGCTGATGCCCCAGGCCAACTCCTGGTACATGGGGGCAAACATCCCTGGCAAGGAGCGCGTCTTCATGCCGTTCGTGGGTGGTGTCGATACCTATGCCCAGATCATCCATGGCGTACGCGTTGCCAACTACCACGGCTTCGAATTCGCCTGAGGTGTAAGTAACTGAGCCTGGACCTGGCAGGTGCCCGATAGTCTGAAGGTGATAGTCTGAAGGTGTCTGTCAGGTCAGGTCTGCGATTGCTCCCCCGGGGTCGGTTTGCTATCAAACCGGAGTCCCTGCCCACCCGGGCTGTCTGATTTTGCAACACCTGTCGCACTATGACACAGCTCCCATCCTCGCGCCTGACTGTACAGGTTTCCCTAACCCCATGATTATCGGGTCTTACTTGATTGATCCCCCGCTGGCATGAGTCTTGATAGGAACTGAGACAGGCTGTTTTGGCCTGCACACCAACAAAGACAACAACGGTGAAAAGGAAACGGTATGACCCAGATCTCTGATTCGGTAAAGGCCTGGCTGGATAAAGAGCACAAGCTGTTTATTGGCGGCAAACCGGTTGACGCGGTGAGCGGTAACTCGCTGGACGTATTCAACCCGGCAACCACTGAACGAATTGCCCGCGTGGCATCCGGTGGCGCGGAAGATATTGACCGTGCGGTAAAGTCTGCAAGAGAGGCGTTCGGCAGCTGGCGCAAGGCGCGCCCGGCAGTCAGGGAAAAACTGTTACTGGACCTTGCGGACGCGATAGAGGCCCGTGCCGACGACTTTGCTGTTATCGAAACCCTCGATAATGGTAAACCGGTGACCGTAGCGAAGGGCATGGATGTAGCCAGCGTGGTCTCGTTTATTCGCTATACCGCAGGCTGGGCGACCAAGATTGATGGCCGGTCCATGACCCCCACCTTACCCCCGGTTCCGGATGAGGCACAGATCGTTGCCTACACACGCCGGGAGCCTGTCGGGGTGGTCGGTGCCATTGTTCCCTGGAACTTCCCGTTGCTGATGACCGCCTGGAAGGTAGCTCCAGCGCTGGCTGCGGGTTGTACCGTAGTGCTGAAACCGGCAGAGGATACGCCCCTGACTGCCCTGCTGCTTGCAGAAGTGGTCAACGAGGTGGGCTTTCCGCCCGGCAGCCTGAACGTGGTTCCGGGGCTCGGCTACGAAGCAGGCGCAGCCCTTTCGGGACATCCCGGCATCAACAAGATTGCCTTTACCGGTTCTACCTCCGTTGGTAAGCAGGTAGGTCGGGCTGCCATGGAAAACATGACCCGGACAACCCTGGAGCTCGGTGGAAAGTCACCGGTCATGGTCTTGCCGGATGCCGACCTCGATATGGCCGCCGCAGGCGCCGCTCAGGCGATCTTCTTCAACCAGGGGCAGGCGTGTACGGCAGGCTCCCGCATCTATGTACACGAGAGTATCCATGATGCCCTTGTGGCCAAGCTGGTGGACCAGGCCAGGGCGCTGACCCTCGGCTCGGGAATGGACGAGACCACCATGATTGGTCCGCTGGTATCGGCCAAGCAGCAGGAGCGCGTTCTCGGTTACATCGAGCAGGCCCGTTCCGACGGCGGCAAGATCGAGATTGGTGGTGGCAAGGGCCTGGACCAGGGTTACTTTGTAGAGCCCACCGTCATTACAGGCCTGGCCCAGGACAGCCGTTGTGTGCAGGAAGAAATCTTCGGGCCGGTTGTGGTAGTCCAGAAATACAGCGATAACCAGGAGCTGGTCAGACTGGCGAACGACAACTGCTACGGCCTGGCCGCCAGCATCTTCTCCAACGACCTGTCCCAGGTCAATCGTCTGATTCCCGAGATTGACGCCGGTTCGGTCTGGGTTAACGGGCACCACCTGATTGACCCTTGCATGCCCTTCGGCGGCTTCAAGCAATCCGGGACTGGCCGTGAGCTGAGTGACAGCCTGGTCGAACATTATACCGAGCAGAAGTCTGTGGTCATTCTATGCTGAGAGGGTTGCCTGGCCACATCAAGTGAAAGGCCAGCCGTTATCAGCGAAGGCGTACAACAACAAAACACAGGAAACACCCATGTTAAAGAACAATAAACGGATTCTGTTTACCAGCCTGGCGGGGGTGCTCGCTGCTGGTCATGCCATGCTTGCTGCTGCCGATGAGTCGCAGTATGTCGACGAAACCCACAAGGCGATAGCCGAGAACCGCGACACCGGGAAAAACTGGCCGGCCCACGGCTTTGACTACCAGGAACAGCGATTTAGCCCCCTGGACGAGATCAATACAAAGAACGTCAAGGACCTGAAACTGGAGTGGAGCTACAACCTCGGGTCCAGCCGTGGCGTTGAGTCTACCCCGATCGTACTGGACGGCGTGATGTACGTGACTGCGCCGTGGAGTATTGTCCATGCGGTGGACGCGAAAACCGGCAAGAAACTGTGGACCTACGATCCGGAAGTGCCTAAATCCTATGGTGAAAAGGGGTGCTGCGATGTGGGTAACCGGGGCGTTGCGGTGAGCAACGGTCTGGTCTATTTCGGGGCCTTTGATGGACGATTGATCGCCCTGGATGCCGAAAACGGTGAGCGCGTGTGGGAAGTCGACACCATCGAGGACCGCGAAAAGCCCTACACCATTACTGGAGCGCCCCGGGTCTTCAAAAACAAGGTCATCATTGGTAACGGCGGTGCTGAATACGGCGTGCGGGGTTATATCACCGCCTACGATGCCGACACCGGCGAGGAAGCCTGGCGTTGGTATACGGTACCCGGCAACCCGGATGAACCCTTCGAAAACGAAGCAATGGAAATGGCTGCCGAAACCTGGGATCCCAGCGGTAAGTACTGGGAAGCCGGTGGCGGTGGTACCGTCTGGGACAGTATGGTCTTCGACCCGGAGCTTGACCTGATGTACATCGGCACCGGCAACGGCTCTCCCTGGTCCCACCTGCACCGCAGCCCGGGCGGCGGTGACAACCTGTTCCTTGCATCCATCGTGGCGCTGGATCCGGATACTGGCGAGTATCGCTGGCACTACCAGGAAACCCCGGGGGATAACTGGGACTACACCTCCACCCAGGACATCATCCTGGCGGACCTGCCCATCAACGATGAAACCCGCAAGGTACTGCTCCACGCTCCCAAGAACGGTTTCTTCTACGTAGTAGACCGTGAAACCGGTGAGTTCATTTCAGCGGAGAACTTCGTTGATGTGAACTGGGCGACCGGTTATGACGAATCCGGGCGACCCATGGTCACAGCGGAAGCGCGGTCCGAGGATGAACCCTTTGACGCGATACCGGGACCCTATGGAGCACATAACTGGCACTCCATGTCATTCAGTCCGGACACGCAGCTGGCCTACATACCGGCACAGAATATTCCCGCGTCCATGCAAAAAATGCCGGAATGGGACTACAACGAGGATGAGCCGGGTGTATTCATGAGTGGCATCGGCTGGAATACCGGTATGTACCTGAACCCGACCACGCCGGGCAGCAAGCCCTTCGGGCGCCTGGTGGCCTGGGATCCGGTAGAGCAGGAGGAAGCCTGGCGTTATGAGCACATTTCGCCCTGGAACGGCGGCACCCTGACCACAGCAGGTAACCTGGTTTTCCAGGGTACTGCTGACGCGCGCCTGATGGCCTTCAATGCCAGTAATGGTGACAAGCTGTGGGACACCATGGTCGGCACGGGTATCGTTGCAGCACCGGTAACCTATGAGGTGGACGGCCAGCAATTTGTGTCCATCGCCGCCGGCTGGGGTGGGGTCTATGGCCTGGTCCAGCGGGGCAGTGAGCGGACCATTCCTGGCACCGTTTACACCTACTCGCTGGATGGTAATGCGGAGCCCCCCGAATACAGCAAGCACCAGCAAACCAACCTGGTTTCAGGTGTGGATTACAATCCGGAACTGGCCGAAGAAGGCCTGGGGCTCTACATCGCCAACTGCGTAGCCTGTCATGGTGTGCCAGGGGTTGATCGAGGTGGCGCGATCCCGAACCTGGGCTACTCCAATGCCAAGGTGATCAGTGACCTGGAATCCTTCGTATTGGACGGAGTGTTGGCCAACCGGGGGATGCCTGACTTTTCGGAGCGTCTGAGTGAGGAGGACGTGAACAAGATCCGGGCCTTTATCATGGGTACGGCGGATACCATTCGCGCCAGCCAGTAACCCGGTTCGCAAGCGGGGGCTCTCCACCAGGACCTGCGCCTGGGGGTTAGTCCCCACTTAACAAGCCAGAGACCCTTTACCTGGACGAATCAATGACAATAAAAAACAGACTGTGTATAAAAAAAGACCTGCGTGCAATTGTCCTGATCGGGGCCGGGGTGGCCTTGCCGGGGCTTGGAATGGCTCAGGGGGCCATATCCGACGACCAGGCCGAAACCGCCGATACCACCCAGAATCGACCATCAATATTGGTAACAGCACCGCGCCTGGCCCGTTCCCTGCAGGATACGCCAGCCGCAGTCTCGGCAGTTACCCGGGACCAGATCCATCAAGGTCAGCAGGGGCTCCAGCTGGATGAGAGCCTCACCATCGTGCCTGGCCTGTTCCTCCAGAATCGCAACAATTTTGCCCAGGGGCAGCGTATCGCCAGTCGTGGCTTTGGCGCGCGCTCGCCCTTTGGTATACGTGGCATCCACGTTCGTGTGGATGGCATTCCCTACACATTGCCTGACGGCCAGGCCCAGGTAGACGCCATCGACCTCGACAGTGCCGAACGCATCGAAGTTATCCGGGGGCCTGCCTCGGTCCTTTATGGCAATGCCGCCGGGGGTGTCATTGATGTGACCACGGCCGATGGCAGTCAGGCGTCAGGTGCAGCCATCGGGTTACAGGGCGGCAGCGATGGCTATCGCAAGTTGTCGGCCAGTCACGGCGGCGACAACGGTCGCTGGCGGCATAATCTGAGTTTCTCGGCACTGGATTTCGAAGGTCAGCGGGACCAGAGCGAAGTTGAGAAACGCCTGTTCAACGGGCGCATCGGGTACCAGATCGATGAAGACAGATCCCTGTCGGCCCTGGTAAACATCCTCGACATGCCGTTGGCAGAAGACCCCGGTGGCCTCACCCTTGAAGAAGTCGAAGAAGACCGGGACCAGGCTGCCCCCATGTCGTCTCGGCTGGATGCCGGCCAGGAGGTCGAGCAACAGTTGGTGGGGCTGCATTACCGGGACCAGGACCTCGGCGGTGGCGACTTGAATCTGAGGGGGTTTGCTAGCTGGCGGGATTTCGAGCAGCAACTGCCCTTCCCGGGTAGCAGCCGAATCCGCTACGACCGGTTCTATTACGGCGGTAGCGCCGACTACAGGCGTGGCCTGCAGATACTGGGTCAGCCTTCCACCATTATGGTGGGTACTGAGGTACGCCGGCAGGAAGATGACCGCTCACGTTTTGCCGTGAACACCGACCGGGAAATCACCGCCCGTACCGGTGACGAGCAGCAGGATGCCACCGCGACAGGTGTATTCGCACTGGCTGACGTGGACCTGAGTGAGCAGCTCACCGTTAGCGGCGGGGTCCGCCACGACTGGGTGCGCCTCTCTATTGATGATCGTTTCATGGCCGATGGCGTCGACAATAGTGGCAGCCGCACCCTCCGTGAATGGAACGGCAGCCTGGGAGCGCTTTACAGGGTGAGTACTGAACACTCTCTCTATGCCAACGTCGCCACAGCATTTGAAACCCCGACCTTCACCGAGTTTGCCCGGCCTGAGGGGCAGGGCGGGTTCAATAGCGACGTGGAACCCCAAAAGGCCATCAGCCGTGAGCTCGGTCTCCGCGGCTACCTTGCGATGGGCATCGAATATGACCTGAGCCTGTTCCGTATCGACGTGGACGACGAGTTGCTTCCCTTTGAAGCGACAGATGGCCGGACCTACTACCAGAATGCCGGTGAAACCTCTCGCCAGGGCGCCGAACTGGCCCTCGACTGGTACATGACCCCCGCGTGGCGCTTGCACAGTGCCCTCACCATGGCCAGCTACCGGTTCGAGGATTTCGATACCGACGACAATGATTACAGCGGCCTTCGCATGCCGGGACTGCCACGCCACCAGTGGAACAACCGGCTTACCTGGTCGGGCCTGGGTGACACCTTTGCCAGTGTTGAAGGGCTTTATTCCGGCGACTTTTACGCCGACAACGCCAACACGGTAAAGGTCGACAGCAGCTGGGTCATGAACCTGAAGGCCGGAACGGGCTGGCAGCTGGGCACAGACCGCCGCCTGAAGGTCTACGCTGGCATTCGTAACCTCCTTGAAGAAGATCACTACGCCAACGTGCGGATCAACGCCAATGGTGGCCGTTACTACGAACCGGCACCCGGGCTGACCTTCCACAGTGGACTTGAGCTGGTCTTCTGACCGGCTTGAAAGCACACTGTAGGTAGGTCATGGTTCTCAACAGCCACTGCAGAACGCCGGTGCGCAAAACACCGGCGGGGCCTTCGCCAGGCGACAGGCCAGACAACAATTCGAAGACGGGAGAGCGCAATGATCAACCTGACAATAAACGGGGAAGAGCACGAACTGGATGTCCCTGATGATATGCCCCTGCTTTGGGCGCTGAGGGATATTGTCAAACTGACCGGCACCAAGTTCGGCTGCGGCATTGCCCAGTGCGGCGCCTGTACGGTGCACCTGGACGGCAAGGCCACCCGCTCCTGCGTGACCCCGGTTACCAAGGCCGAAGGCAAGGCAATCACCACCATAGAGGCCATCGCAGATGACGACGTTGGCAAGCGGGTACAGGAGGCCTGGCTTGAGCTGGGCGTGGCCCAGTGTGGCTATTGCCAGGGTGGTCAGATCATGACCGCAACCGCGCTTCTCAAAGAGAATGGCAGCCCCGATGGTGCCGAGATCCGTGATGCCATGAACGGCAACCTGTGCCGGTGTGGCACCTACAATCGCATTGAAGCGGCGGTTGCACGGGCGGCGGATATGGAGGACAAGGCATGAGCAGCACAGGCAAATCGGTCCTGCTGGCCAATGTGAGCCGGCGCCATTTCATGCGCGGGCTCGCCGCGGGTAGTGCGTTCGTCATGGCCGCCCGGTGGGGCCTGGCGACGGCCTCTGAGGGTTCAGACAGCGCGAAGTATGGCGCCGAGGGCATGCCCGGTGGTTGGGTAGACAACCCCAATGTGTTTATCCGAATTGACGAGGACGGTACGGTAACCATCACCAATCACCGGGCCGAGATGGGGCAGGGCATACGCACCAGCCTGGCGCTGGTGGCCGCCGACGAGCTTGGCGCCGACTGGGAGCAGGTCAAGGTCGAACAGGCCGACGCAGACCAGGATAAGTACGGCAACCAGAACACCGATGGCTCTCGCAGTATGCGTCACTGGTATGAGCCCATGCGCCGGGCTGCTGCCGGCGCCCGCCTCATGCTGGAGCAGGCTGCTGCCGATCAGTGGGGCGTACCCGTTGACGAGGTGGAAACCCGCGTGCACGAGGTGGTCCACAAGAACAGCGACCGCAGCCTGGGCTTTGGTGAACTGGCGGCGGCGGCCCGTGAACTGGAGGTTCCGGACCGTGACCAGCTGACACTGAAGCCGGACAGTCAGTTGCGCTATATAGGTCGCGAAACCGGTCTGGTCAATGGCGATCTGACAAACCGGGAGACCCGTCCGCCGGCCGTAGACGGCCAAGACGTGGTCACCGGCAAGGCCCGCTTCGGCGCCGATGTGCAGATGGACAACATGCTGTATGCGGTCGTTGTCCGCCCGCCAGTACTCGGGGCACGAGTCAAAAGCGTGGACGACAGCGCCGCCCTGAAGGTACGCGGTGTCATCAAGACGATCACCCTGGAAGGCACCGGCATGCCGGCCGCATTCAGCCCGCTGGGTGGTGTGGCGGTGGTCGCCGAGAATACCTGGGCAGCCATCAAAGGCCGTGATGCCCTTGAAATCGAATGGGACCTGGAGGCCGCTGGCGACAACGCGCAGTATACCTCCGGTGAGTACCGCGAGATGCTGGAACAGCGGGCCGAGTCCGCCGGCAAGGTGGTCCGCGAGTCCGGGGATATCGAAAAGGCCCTGAAGGGCGCCAGCAAGACCGTCACGGCCACCTACTATATGCCTCACATGGCCCAGGCGCCCATGGAGCCGCCGGTGGCGATCGTTCAGTTTGACGGCAACAGTGCCGAAGCATGGGCACCCATCCAGCATCCCCGGGCTACCCGGCAAGGCGTCGCTGGCGCACTGGGGCTGGACCTGGAAAAGGTGACCGTCCACCAGACCCTGCTCGGCGGTGGCTTTGGCCGGAAGTCCAAGCCGGATTTCGTGATCGAAGCGGCCAGGCTTGCCAGGGAGTTTGAAGGTCGCCCGGTACGGGTGCAGTGGACCAGAGAAGACGACATCCACCACGCCTATTTCCATGCCGTGTCCGTAGACCGGCTGGAAGCCGCCCTGGACAGTGACGGCAAGGCCACCGGCTGGCTGCACCGGACACTGTCGCCGAGCATCGGCTCACTGTTCGCTGAAGACCCGAAGCACAAGGCGGACTTCGAGCTAGGCATGGGCTTTAACACCATGCCCTTCAATATTCCCGCAATCCGCCTGGAAAACCCTGAGGCGCCTGCCCACACCCGGATTGGCTGGTTCCGGGCGGTCTACAACCTGCCGCACGCCTGGGCCATCCAGAGCTTCGCGGCAGAAATGGCCGAGGCCGCCGGCCGGGACCACCGGGACTACCTGCTGGAGCTTCTTGGAGAGCCGCGCCAGATCAGCCCGTCGGAATTCAAGGACGGCTGGAACTACGGCGAAAACCCGGAAATCTATCCCATCGATATCGGCCGCATGAGAGCCGTGGTGGAGCGGGCAACCCGCGAAGCCAACTGGGACAACAAGGACCGGGGTGAGCGGCGCGGGCTTGGCCTGGCCATGCACCACAGCTTTGTGTCCTACACGGCCATAGTGATGGATGTGGAAGTGGCGGATGACGGCGAAGTGATCATCCACCGGGCCGACATTGCCTTCGATTGCGGCAAGGCGGTCAACCCGGAGCGGGTACGCTCGCAGCTGGAAGGCGCCTGTGTCATGGGCATTGGCATCGCACTGCACAGCGAAGTGTCGTTCAGCAACGGCGCAGCGGACCAGGATAACTTTGACCGGTACCTGATCCCGCGCATGGAAAACGCCCCCCGCGAGGTGCATGTACACCTGGTAGATGGCGGCGACGATGCCCCGATGGGCGGTGTCGGGGAGCCGGGCTTGCCCCCGGTCGCGCCGGCCCTGTGCAACGCCATCCATGCCGCTATCGGTAAGCGGGTTCGTCGCCTGCCCGTAGGGAAGCAACTGGCCTGAGGGCCTGACCTACGCCAGTGCCCCGCCACCAGGTCTGCCTGGTGGCGGGGGAACCCAGCCCGGTCGTCGAGCAGATTAAAGCCCTGCTCGGCGTACTGATGCCCCAGCCGACCGCGGGGACAACACCCGGGCGTTCCACCAGAAGATCAATGGCGTTATCAGCACTGTGGGGCCGAGCCACGTTGCCAGTGGCGGCAGAAAGGTGACACTGACGACCACTGCCGCAGTGAGGGTGGCTATGCTTCCCCCGAGCATACGAGTCAGGTGTACAGCGGGACGGCCAGAGCCTTCAGCTCCGCCTGCTGGATCGCCGCCTGGTCCCGGTTGGCCGAACCTACCGCAACGCCTTGAAGGAATCTGGTTGGCTGTAACTATCCCGCCAATGATCCCCATTAAGTAGCCCGGCATGCCTGGAAACCGTGTGCAAATTCAGCACTATCAGCCGGGGCTGCGCGGAACGGCAGTCGCAGACCAAGGCCTATCGGTAAGCGAATGGCCCGGCGGGATACCCGATGGCCCACAGCCCTCGGTTACCCCGCCGGGCAATGGCTCAGTAAGACTTGTAGGGAAGGAACTTGCCAGACAGCACCACGTTAACGCGATCCCCGTTGGCGTTTTGCTCGCGCTGAATGTCCATGTTGAAGTCGATGGCGCTCATGATGCCGTCGCCAAATTCCTCATGGATGAGTTCCTTGATGGTGCTGCCGTAGACATTGACCACTTCGTACCAGCGGTAGATCAGCGGGTCGGTGGGCACGGCTGTCGGCAGTGATCCCTTGTAGGGAACCACCTGCAACCAGGCGATGGCCTCATCGGTCAGGCCGAAGATGTCGCCGACAATTTCGGCCTGCTTCTTGTCGAAGGTCATCTGGCCCAGGCATGCAGCGGTGGTCCATTCCTTGGAGAGGCCGATGGCATCGGCCACCTGGCTCCATTGAATGCCCTTGCTGACCTTGGCAGAGAGGATCATGTTGGTCACTTCTTCGCGGGTATGGATCATGATGTTCACCTTTGGTTGACGTCATTGTCGGGACTGGGCCGGTCGCCCGGCCCGGAAAGATCAGGCGGCCTTGCTTTGCATGGGCTGGCCGAGGCTCAGTGTGGCGACGATGGTGTCGCCAACCCGTTGTTCCATCACCATGCTGTTGCCTTCCCGCTGGGTGATTGCCCAGCGGCCATCCGGTTTTGGCAGGCCGTGCAACACCAGCGGCAGCGACCGGGTTTTCAGGCGTACTACCGGTCGTCTGTGTTCATAGGCTGGGGCCTCAACACCTAACACCGCCGCCGCAATGGTGCGGGCCTGGTGCTGGATGGGTTCGATAAAGCGGCACGGTTCACCGTTCAGACTGATACAGTCGCCAAGGGCATGGATCCAGGGGTCGCTGGAGCGCAGCTCCTGGTCTACCTCAATGCCACCGTTGAATGCCAGCCCGGCCTGGCGGGCAAGGCGGTTGTCGGTTTTCAGGCCGGTGGCAGCGATCACCTGGCCCACGGCCAGGGTTTCACCGTTTGCCAGCAGAACGGTCTTGCTGTCACCGTCGGCGCGGACTGCCTTGACCTGGCTGTCGGGCCGGTAGTGAATGCCCTGTTCCGCCAGGCTTTCCTGCAGGGCCTGCCCGGCTTCCGGGGGTATCAGGCCACACAGGGGGTGGCTCTGGCGGTCCAGCAGGGTGACCGTGTGGCCGGCGCGGGCCAGGTCTTCGGCCAGTTCGCAGCCCACCATCCCTGCGCCGACAATGGCGACCCGCCGGGGGCCTGCGGCCAGTTGTTGCTGTAAGCCGCTCCAGTCGGCCAGATCATTGATGCGCCAACACAGTGATGGGGGCAACTCGTCAGGCAGGGCGGGCTTCGCGCCCTGGGCCAGCACCAGGCGGGTGTAGGCCACGGTGCCGCGGGTGGTGCGCACTTCCCGTCGCTCCGGGCTGATGCCCACCACGAAGGTGTTCGCAAGCAGGCGAACCCCGAGTCGGTTTGCCGCTTCGGCAGCGCTCTCCCGCACCAGGTCCCCGGGCTGCTGACCCCGGCTCAGGGCCACCGACAGCTCCGGTTTGTGGTAACGGTCGCCATGGCAGGCGCTGATCAGGGTGATGGGGGTTTCGGCGTCCAGGTGGCGGATTGCTTCTACGACTGACCACCCGGCAATGCCGGCACCCACCACCACAATGCCCGGCACCTTGCTGAAGGTGGTGATGCCCACCGGCGCGGCTGCGGTAATCTCCTGCTTTTCCAGCAGCTCGAAGTCGGACTTGGTGACACCGCACAGGGGGCACTCCCAGTCATCCGGAATGTCCTCAAATCGCGTGCCCGGGGGCAGGCCACTGTCCGGGTCGCCTTCCGCCTCGTCGTAGATCAGGCCACAGGCGAGGCAGATATACTGGCGCCAGGGGCGTTCTTCCAGGTCGGGTTTTCGGGTACTCATGCCGGAACCTCCTCTCGCATCAGTTTGTCCATCTCCCAGCGCAGGTGCTTGATGGCCGGTGTCACGATGGCTACGAAGTGGGCTTCACGGATCCGGCGCTGGGGGGCGGAATTCATCAGGTACCCGCGGGCCCCCTGGTGCAGCAGGGCGGACTGGGAGGCCTTCAGGGACAATTCGGAACCGTGGGCCCTCAACTCCAGCACATCGAGCAGGTAGTCCTTGCTGCCGTCATAGGGGGTTTCTGCAAGCCGGGCCGCGCGTTTGGCCACCTCGTCAAATTCGGCCTGCAATTCGTCGGGGCGGTTGTGCAGGTACTGATTCACGTGTCCCAACTGGTTCTCCACCGCCCGGATGGAATCGATGGAGCCCTGGATGACACCGGCGGCGATCCCCACCTGCAGCAGGATGAACGCACCGCGGATCTTCTGGATAAACGGCCGGGCGGGGTCCGCAATGATCTGGTCCTCGCTGACGAAGTAGTCGTCCAGGGGCACCGACCAGGTGCTGGTGCCTTCCATACCCGAGAACTCTGGGCAGGGTCGCAGGGGCACCCGGTCATCAATGTCCAGCAGGAACATCACTTCGTGGGAGCGGCTGCCATCATCGCGGTCCACGGCGGCAATGGCGCCACAGTACTGGCCCGGGCCAATGTGGCTGACCCAGGGCAGGGTACCGCTGACCCGGTACCCGCCCGGTACCTTCTTCGCTTTCAGGGCCATTTTCTCGATGCCGGTCAGGGCCTTCATGGGATTGGACAGGGCGGTGCCCCCGAAGGTCTGGCCGGCAGCATGGCCCTGCAATCGCTCCAGCAGGGCCGGGTTGCCGGACTGCTCCATGTAGAGTCCGCAGACATCGTGGCACCAGGTCATGAACCCGGTGGAGCCACAGTGACGGCTGATCTCCTGCATGCTCGACAGCGCCAGTCCGAAGCGACTACCGTGTTGGTCCAGGTGAGTGGCGAAGGCGCCAGCCTGGCCCAGGTCTGCCATGATGTCGGTCGGGTAATAACCTTCATGGTCGATGCGGTAGGCGTTGGGCGCCAGCTGCTCGCTGGCAACCCGGGCGACCTCAGCCTGCACCATGGCGTCATCAGCCCAGGGGCTTAACGGTGGGTTGGATACGGCGACGTTATTCATGGCAGTTCTCTCCTCTTGGTCCTCGCCTCTGTGTGGGCCGGTTCAGTCCATCAGGCTGATGCTGAACGGGATCGGGTTGCGCATGGTGTTGGCCACCGGGGAGAAGTAGTTGGCGTGCTGAACGATCTCGTCCAGCTGTTCCCGGGTGGCATCGCCTTCCACCAGCACCTTGACGCGGATTTCCTGGAAGCCCATCTGATCGGGCTTCATTTCCGCACCACCAGCACCCCAGGCCGCCGGGTTGCCGATATCCCCTTCCAGGAAGATCTCCAGTTTGCTGAGTTTGACCTGCTTCCAGGTGGCTACGGCGGTGATGCCGACGGCGAGGCAGCCTCCCAGACCGGACAGCACGATCTCGCCGGGTGCCGGCGCTGTGTCCTCGCCGAACAGGTGCAGGGGCTCGTCCACCACCACTTCATGTTGATTGACGTGGCTGATGGTTCGGTACTGGCCCTCGGTCACCGTGTGGACCTTGTTGGTGCCGCGGGTGCCGGGGTTGTTGCGCCCCTTCTCGGCGAAGGCCAGCAGACCCTCCCGGTCGATCGGACGCAGGTAGGTTGAAACGGTTTCGGGTTTGGTAGGCGTTGCAGTGGTCATTGGCAATTCTCCAGTGGCTTTGATGACACCGCGCGGTCCGGGACGGGCCTCGCGGTAACCTGTTATGTCCAGAGCAGGAGCTGTGCCAGTTTCGCCATTTTTATTTTTTATCTTTTAAAACAGATGCCTATGGTTTTTGGGGTGGCGGTTGAGAGGAGTGAGGCGGGAAGTGTCGGACATTGTCCTGATGACAATGTCCGACAATGTCGGTTGGTGGTCAGGGCGCATTGGTCAGTTCAAGCTTGTCCAGCCGGTAGCGGAACTGGCGCGCGCTCATGCCCAGTAATGCCGCAGCTCGCGTCTTGTTGCCGCCGGTCTGTTGAAGGGCGTTCAGCAATTGTTCCTCTTCATCCTCCCGGACCCAACGATACGGACGGGAAGAGGCGGCAACAGGGGCTACAAGGCCCGGTTCCGTGATGCGGGTCGGGGCAGCAGGTTCCGCGGCGCGCGGGTAATTTGATACAGCCGCCTGGCCCGCCTCCAGGTGCTTGTTGATCACCGATTCCTGGCGCAGGATGCTCTCGATGTCGCTGACGCTGATGTTGCCGTCCAGCGCAATCAGTACCGCCCGCTTGATCACGTTTTCCAGCTGGCGGATATTGCCGGGCCAGTTGTAGCTCTCCAGCCGCTCCAACACCCCCCGGCCAAACAGGGTATAGCGGCCGTACTCGCGATTGGCGCTGAGCAGGAAGTGCCGGGCCAGAATGCGAACATCACCGTCCCGTTCCCGCAGCGGCGGCAGGTGGACCGGGAACACATTCAGGCGATAGAAGAGATCCAGGCGGAAGGTGCCCTGGTTGACGGCCTCCTGAAGGTTCTTGTGGGTCGCTGTGACAATGCGCACATCCACCGGTACATCCCGGGTACCACCGACCCGCTGGATAACCTGGCCTTCCAGCACCCGCAGCAGCTTGGACTGCAGCTCCATGTTCAGGTCGCCGATCTCATCCAGGAACAGGGTGCCGCCATTGGCCAGTTCGATCTTGCCCGGCTTGGTGGCGGTTGCACCGGTGAAGGCGCCTTTTTCATGGCCGAACAGCTCGGACTCCAGCAGCTGCTCGGGAATGGCAGCGCAGTTGATGGCCAGGAAGGGCTGGTCACAGCGTTTGCTGTTGAGGTGGAGAATCTGGGAGAACCGCTCCTTGCCGGTGCCGGACTCACCGGTCAACAGCACCGTGACCGGGGTATCGGCTACCCGGGTAATCTGCAGCAGGGCATCCTTGACGGCGGCGCTTTCTCCCAGGATGCCGTGATTGTTCTGTTGCTGCTCCAGGGCCACCTTCAATTCCTGGTTTTCTTCCCGCAGGTGGCTGGTGCGCTCTTCGATCAGGGTGTTGATCTTGATGATCTGGGCAATAAAAGTGGCCAGGATGCGCAGGATCACCAGGTCGGCATTGATGGCCCTGGGTCGCATGCGTAAGCGGTGTGCCGCCAGTACACCCACGGTCAGGTTACCCTCCATGATGGGCACCGCCAGGTAGGAGACAATCCCTTCCGGCAGGGTTGCCCGGTCCACGGTCCGGAACAGGAAACCGGGTTCCTGGTCGACGTCCTGCACCACCGCCTGCTGCCCGGTTTTCATGACCTTCCCGGTGACCCCTTCCTCGAAACTGTAGAGGCCCCGTTTCCGCTCCTGGTCGGTCAGTCCGTAGCTGTACCGAATGGCCAGCAGGCCGTCCTCATCCGATGGCAGCAGCACCCGACCCCGGTTGAGGCCCAGCATCTGGGACATCAGGCGCAAGGTACCGGTGATGGCCACCCCGGGTGTGGCGGACTGACCGATCAGCCGGGCGGCCTCCTGCACCACGGTGAGGTCGGCAGCGCCGGTATCAATGGGAGCGTCGGTGGTCACGGGCGTAATCACTTGCGTGTCCATGGTTTTCATTCTCCTGACTAGGCAACGACAAAAGCCTGCTCAGGGAGCAGGCTTGTTGCAGGAACGGGAATCCGGGCACTGGCTATTCGACATGCCAGTTGAAGCGCTTTATGAGCAGGCCGCAAATCGTGTCCAGCCCGTAGCCTATGAGTCCGATGACAAGGACAATCGCTGCCAGTGTGTCGTAGGCCAGGGTGTCCCGGGCATCATTGATGGCGTACCCTAGACCGCTGGTCACCCCCAGGTATTCCGCGGGCACCAGCACCACCCAGGCCACACCCACGGCAAGCCGGATGCCGGCCATGACATCGGTCATGATGGCTGGAAGGATGATCCGTCGCAGCATCTGCGGGCCGGAGGCGCCGAGGTTCTTCGCCACCTTGAACCAGTTCGGGTCGATGCGGCGCACGCCGTGGGCGGTGGAGAACATGATCGGCCATACGGTGGCCATCACCAGCAGGAAGATGATCGCAGCGTCCCAGGTGGCAAAGGCCAGCACCGCAATCGGCATCCAGGCCAGGGGGCTGATCATGCGCAGGAACTGGAACGGCACGTTGGCGATCTTCATCGCGGTGCCCACGTAGCCGATCAGCACCCCGACAGGGACGCCGATAACCACGCCCCAGAACAGGCCAATCAGGACCCGGTACAGGCTTGAGACGATGGTGGGCCAGATGTCTCCACTGGCCACCAGGTCGTAGAGGGCGCTGAAGGTAGGCGCCGGGGCGAAGTTGGCGAAGGCCCACATGTCCGGGTCATTGGCCACCACGTAGCCCCCCAGCCACCACAGGGCGAGGAGCGTTGTAATGCCAATGGCCGGGTAGCGAAGCGCCGCCAGCCAGCTGATGACAGGGGCGAGGTTGACCTGCGCCCCGCTGGTACCGCTGAGTGCCTGTGTTGTCTGAGTACTCATAGCTTGATGGCCTCCTCCCGTTCGAACGGGTTATCGGCGTTGAACCCGGGGCCCTGCTGCCAGCCGGTGTGCTTCTCCATTGCGGCTTTCACAAAGCTGTAATCCACCAGGTCATCGGCAACAAAGTCCGCGTCCAGGTCTTGCAGGAAGGTGGTATCGCCACCCACCAGTGTGTTTTTCAGTTCATTGACGATCAGCCGGGTGGCGGAGGGGTAGGGCCAGGGCTGGAAGTCGATCCGTCCGCTGCCCCATTGCGGGTTCTGGATGGCGTCCGGTGTGGCGTAGCTGTCCTCGTCGTAAAGGGTCATTGCCCGTTCGACAATGTCAGCTTTCATGGGCAGGTAGCCCTTGCCATCCTTCGACAGCATGCGGGCCACTTCCGCCTTGTTCTGCTGCGAATAGATCTGCGCCCGGACGATGGCGTTCATCACTTTCTGACTCCACTCCGGGTTGGCGTTCACCTGGTTCTCATTCATGCAGACCACGCAGCAGGGGTGGTTTTTCCACATGTCGCCGGTGAAGCGCAGCATCTTGCCACCCGCCAGCATCTCGCCAACGGCGTTGAACGGCTCAGCCACGATAAACGCGTCGATCTTGCGCGCGGCCAGGGCCGGGGGCATGTCCGGTGGGGGCATGATCTGCAGGTTGACTTCGTTGGGTGCCAGCGTGTCCCCCTGGGATTTAATCACTGGCGTCAGGCCTGCGTGGCGCAGGCCCATCTGCAGCACAATATTGTGCATGGAGTACCAGTAGGGCACGGCGATCTGCTTGCCACCCAGTTCGGCAAAGCTCTCCACATTCGTGTGTCGACCCACCACCAGGCCGGAGCCGTTCAGGTGGGCCCAGGCCATGATCTTGACCGGGAAACCGTTGTTGTAGCGCATCCAGACGGGGATCGGCTTGAGCAGGTGCACCAGGTTGAACTTGGCGGCGGCAAAGCCTTCCACCAGCGGTGACCAGCCCCGGATCAGGGTCGGCGGCTCGGTTTTCAGGCCTTCATCCTCGAAATAGCCCATGGCATGGGCGACCAGCAAAACCGTGGCATCGGTAATCGGCAGGTAACCGATACGCACCACTTCGTCCTCGGGCGCCTGCATGCTGCCCCAGGCGGAGGCGCTGGCGGTCAGGCCGAACCCGGCCGCCAGGCCGCCGGCGGCCAGGCTGTCCAGCAGGAAGTCACGCCGGCTCATCTCGTGTTTCTGCAGATAGGCCAGCTCATCGGCGGGGATATTGCTTTGCTTGCTTCTTGGCTTCTTCATGGTCAGGACCTCAATGATTCAGGCAGAGTCTCAGGCGGCGTTTTCGGCGTCGTCATCGGTGGTTTCAGTGATGGCCTTACGGCCGGCCAGTCCGTCATCGGTCTCCTTGAACTGGGTCATCAGCTGGTCGCGCAGGGACTGGAAGCCCGCGTCCATGTGCCGGCGGGGCCAGGGTAATTCCACATCCAGCTCGCCCACGATGCGGCCGGGGTTCTGGGACATGATCATGACGCGATCCGCCATGGCGATGGCCTCATCGATGTCGTGGGTAACGATGACCATGGTGATGTCCAGGTCACGGCAGATAGCGGGAACCTCTTCCTGCAGGGCGGTGCGGGTGAAGGCGTCCAGTGCGGAAAAGGGCTCGTCCAGCAGCAGGATTTCCGGATCGGTTGCCAGCGAGCGTGCCAGTGCAACGCGCTGTTGCTGACCCCCAGAGAGGCTCTGCACATTGACGTCCCGCTTGTCATGGAGGCCCAGCATCTCCAGCAGTTCGTCCACCCGGCTGAAGGCTTCTGCCTTGGCCATGCCGGAGAACAGCAGCCCGAGCGCCGCGTTCTCCCGCACGCTCATCCAGGGGTAGAGCGAGGCCTTCTGGAACATCATGTTCCACTTGGCGCTGGGCCGGGAAACCTGGTGGCCGTTGACGCGGACGCAGCCTTCAGAGGGAATCAGCAGGCCCGCCAGCATGTGCAGCAGGGTGGACTTGCCACAGCCACTGCGGCCGATCAGCGCGACCATCTCACCGGGTTCGATCCGGTTTTCGATCTTCTCCAGGGTTGGTGCCGCCCCGCGGCTGAAACGGTGGGTGATGTAGTCGAGGGAAATCGTGGCGCCCATAGTGATGCTCCGGTCAGGTATCTGGTCCGGTATCAGCAGGTTGTATGCCACATCAAGAAAGTGATGGTTATACAGCGGGTTGGCTAAAACAGTGAGGCTTTGTCAGGCATTGTCACCACCGGACAATGTCCGACAATGGCGCACTATGGAAAATGTGCACCGGGGCCGGGCGTGGCATTACCGTTCGCCACCCTGAACGAAATATGCACCATGGAAATATTCCCCCCGGCGGATTGGAGGTGGCTTTGCTGGTCATCGAAGAACATGTGAGGGCGCAGCACGCTCAGGATCCGGTCCTTGGTCATGCCTCCTCATTGAGTTCCGCTTCCGCTGCGGGGTGAAAAGTATATTCCGTTACTTTTTCAGCCTGCTCCTGACTTTGTTGAACACATCTTCACCGGGAATGGCTTCACTTTCACCAGACTCCAGTTCGGCAAGTCGGGCTTGCGCAACCTCGGCCCATTTCTCGTCAATATCGACCTCGGTCGGATTCAGGCTTTGGAGCAGGGACTCAATAACGTGCGCTCGTTCATCAACAGGTAAGGCGCTCGCTTCATCTATGACCTCTTGAATACGCATATCATCGATTCTCGTCTTGCCGGGCATTCTTTCTTTGACATTTTAAGGCCCGAGTTTTGTCAGGGTGCACCACTGTGTCACCATCATCCAGGGAATACTAATCCAGGCGCTGATGGCCAGACCAAGTGGCGTATACTGCAGCTCGGATGATAGCAGCGATCGTGTTTACGCTACATCTCACGAACTCGACAGCTTCATCAACACCAGGCCAGACACGATCAGAATCGCTGCAACAATTCGCATCGGGTTCACCGGCTCCGACAGGAAAACAACGCCAGCGAGGAAGGCGCCGACGGCGCCGATGCCCGTCCAGATCGTATAGGCACTTCCCAACGGGATAGTCCGCATGGCAACGGCCAGCAGCCAGAAGCTGGCGAGCATGGTAATTATGGTCACAATAGACGGCACCAGCCGCGTGAAGCCCAGTGACTGCTTCATGGAAAAGGCCCAGATCACCTCAAGGGCCCCGGCAACGACAAGGTAGAACCAGGCCATTCACGCCACCAACATCTCAGGGCCAGGTCGTCCTGGTCATTAAAGCCCGGAATGGGGGAGGTCGTCCTCACTTCGGAAAAGCCAAGCGTAGGAAATTGAGCCGCAATGAGCAATCGGGAGTCGTAAATGAGCGAGCAGATGAAGCAACCACTGCCGCCGGTGTTGGCCGGACCGTTGCTAAGGCACACCACCTTTAACAGGCTTACTTTCTGGCTGGTGGGCTCCTGTTCCCTGACCTTGCGGCTGCGACTCTATCAAGAGGCTTCAGGAGAGCCGTGGCTTGATCGGGTATTGACCGAAAAGGAAGTCACCCGAATACGGATCGGAACCTTCGCTTACCTGCATTTGATCGACGTTGAACCTGATGCTGACCTGCCGGCGAACACCCGTATCGGGTACGACCTGGGTGTATCCGTTGCACAAGCGGACGGGAACGGCCGAGATGATGAGTCCTGGATTGCTGAGTGGGCACCGTACCTCTGTCTGCCGGGCGCCAGCCGGCCAGACTTCGTCATTAAAGAGCGGGTGGATCGGCTGGCCCATGGGTCGTGCCGGCGCCCTCATTCGAGCGCTGCCGACGGCCTGGTGAGGGTCGATGAAACAGTGCTGGAAGCCGGGGAAGACATCACAAAACGACCGGCCCTGATGTTGATGACCGGTGACCAGATCTATGCCGACGATGTTGCCGGCCCCATGCTTCGGGCCATACATAGCCTGGTTGATCACCTGGGCCTGTATGATGAAGTGCTCACAGGGAGTTCGGTCAGCGATAGCAAAGCGCTGCGGGAGCACCCGGACACCTACTTTCACCGGGAAAAGTTGCTACCGGATATTCATAGCAACGAGGCGCTGGTAGAACGTTTCTTCGGTGGCGTCAGAAAGCCCGTCTTTACCACAGCCAGTGCTCATAATCACTTGATCTCGCTTAACGAAGTTATGGCCATGTATCTGCTGGTGTGGTCGCCGGTATGCTGGCCCCTGGTCACGATGGAGCCGCCAGCACTGTCACCGGATGATGAAGCGGCTTACCGACAGCAACAGGTCGCCATTGACGAATTCGTGGCCGGATTACCCCGCGCATCCCGGGCGCTGGCGCACCTGCCCACCTACATGATCTTCGACGACCATGACGTAACGGACGACTGGAACCTGTCCGCCCTGTGGGAAGCCACAACCTACGAGCATCCGTTTTCTCGCCGCATCGTGGGCAATGCCCTGGTTGCGTACCTGTTGTGCCAGGGGTGGGGAAATAATCCCGATGCCTTCGATGACGTTATGCCCGCTATCCGGGAGCTGGCAACATCGGCGGGCCGAAGTGGCCAATACGACCCTTCTCTTCAGGAACCGCTTATCGATCGCCTGCTGGAGTTCGGGCAATGGCATTACAACCTGCAGACCTCGCCGCGCATTGTAGTACTGGACACCCGCACCCATCGCTGGCGCAGTGAGCTCAACCGCGCCAGACCCTCCGGCCTGCTTGACTGGGAAGCCCTGACTGAATTCCAGCAGGAAATCATGGATGAAAAGGCGGTGATCGTGGTGACGCCTGCACCTATCTTCGGGGTCAAACTCATTGAAGCCATCCAGGGAGTCTTTACCTTCCTTGGCAAGCCCCTGGTGGTAGACGCAGAAAACTGGATGGCCCACCGGGGTGCTGCCAGTGTGCTACTGAACATCTTCCGTCACTCCCGAACCCCGCAAACCTTTGTGATCCTTTCCGGTGATGTTCACTATTCCTTCGCCTACGACGTTCGCCTGCGCCACAGGCCAGACCGGCCAGCCATCTGGCAGATAACCAGCAGCGGTATCAAGAACGAATTCCCCCACACGCTCCTGGAGTGGCTGGACCGGATCAATCGCTGGCTCTACGCACCCTGGTCACCACTGAACTGGTTTACCAAGCGCAGGCGCATGCGGATAACCCCCCGGGAACCCGAAGGCCGTGACGCCGGGGAGCGGCTATGGAATGCAGCGGGAATCGGCATGGTGGAACTGGACGAGAATGGCGTGCCTACCGACATTCGGCAGTTGAACTCACAGTCCGGCGGAACACGGTTTTTAAAGCCCCGTCGTGGGAATTAGGGGCGATAGACCTGAAAGTGCTCCTGAAGAACCTACGCCAGGCCGGATGTGGCTGATCGGGGTTTATGGCGATCACCCGCCCATAGAGCACCTTACTCAGGTTAGGCCACAAGCCCACTTACAGCACAGGGGCCCACTGCCCGGACCTCGTGACCAGGTAAATTCTTGCAAAATACCGGATGGGTAGTTGTCAAAAACGCAGCCATAGGTCAACTTTATAACCAAGAGCCCGCCAAACTGATAGACATTCTTAATATGCAGACTTTGTTTTCCCGAGATTCACTGGTTTTTCAATGTTCCGCTCTGCTGGTTCTCATTGTAGTCGTCATTATTGTCACTCAATACCCGACCTATCAGAAAGATCGGGAGCTGAGACAGGTAGCCACCAACCGCAACCTGGCGCTAATGCAGCTGATGGCAGAAAGCTATGTGGAACAGCTGACAAGAGATGCCGATGTGATTGCCGCCTCGCCGGTGTTGCATATGCACATGAGCGACCTGTCTCCCGAGGGCTTAATTGCCTTGCAACAAGCGTTTCTGAACCTCGCAGACCTCAGAGCAGGCTATGACCAGCTACGTTATATTGACCGTTTTGGCGTTGAACAGATCCGGGTAAACAACCGCAATGGTGAGCCGCAACTGGTCACCGAGGGTTTGCAGGTTAAAACCCATCGCGACTACGTGAAAGCGGGCCTGGCCGGAGATGCGGGGAGCGTGTTTGTGTCCCGCTTTGACCTCAATATTGAAAATGGCCGCATTGAAGTTCCCTTTGTACCCATGGTTCGGGTGGTCGCCAGCGTATACGTGGATGGCGAACAGAGTGGCCTGGTGGTGCTCAATGCCAAGGCGAACGAGCTGTTGCAACACCTGCGAGCAGCGCTGCCGGGCGATACCGACCTGGTGGTGCTTGACGATGCCGGAGGCTGGATAGCCGGTGGTGGTGACGCCGATTGGGCATTTACTGATAATTCCTCCAGTCTGTTTTCGGTTCGATACCCGGCATTGTGGAAGCAGGTGCGCAGCACTCAGCAGGGGCAATTCGAGCTGGAAGACGAATGCTATAACTACCGCTGGCACGGCTATTCGGGTCCTCGTGTTGAGTCTCCCGAACTGTTGCTGGCCCAACGGTCCAGGGGGGAACCCTGCTCGGTCCTCCAGATGGATTCTGTCGAAAAAGCGGGCATTCGGCTGGCCTCCGGCCTGTTTGTAACCTACCCGTTGTTGTCGCTATGGCGACGCGCTAACACACGCAAGCGGCAGATGCAGCGGGAGCTGGCAGAAAACTACCGTCAGTTGAAAGTGGTTACACAAATGTCAGGCCACGGGTTATTGATGGTAGACCAACAGTGCCGGGTGCAGTGGATTAACCCGGAAGGTGAACGGCTTCTGGGCTGGACCGAAGCGGAGCTGATTGGCCGCGACCTGCACAAAACTTGCCATGTCACCCCGGATGGTCACAGCCTGCACGACGGGCCTTGCCCGACACTCCACACCTTGGTCACCGGCGAGAGCAGCCGCGCGGACAAAGAACGCATGGTGGACAAAGGTGGCCGCATCTTGCACATGAGTTTGAGTGTTCGGGCGTTTGGTGACCCTGAAAACCGAGGCGCCATCCTGGCCGTTGCAGACATAAGCAGCCATATTGAAACTGAACGCAACCTGACCCAGCTAGCCAGCACTGATGCGTTAACCGGCGTTTTAAACCGTGGCGCCTGGTTGTCGGTGATAACCGGCTGGCTGGAGGAGGGCAGTGCTACGCCGTATGTCATCATGCTGGATATCGACCACTTCAAAAAGGTGAACGATACCTACGGCCACAATGCCGGCGACGCAGTGCTGAAAGCCTTCGCTCAGACTATCAGCCACCTTCTGAGAAAAGACGATGTGTTTGGACGCCTGGGTGGAGAAGAATTTGCCTTGGCCGTGCGTCATCTCAACTCAGAGCAGGTGTTAGCGCTGGCTGAGCGTGTTCGTGTGGCAGTGGGTAAGCTGCTGTGCACCCTCGACGACGGTCAACAAATCTCCATAACCACCAGTTGTGGTGTGGCGCAGTACAACCGTGGCGAAAGCCTGAAACAGTGGCTGGAAAAAGCAGACAAAGCGCTTTACCTGGCAAAGCACGCCGGCCGGAACCAGGTTCAGTATTACGGGCCGGCGACCGGTGAGGGTTCTGAATAAACAGGCCGAGACACGCGTTGGGTAGGATAGTGCGGGCTACATGCCCCGGCATTGCACCGGGGCACGTTACTCAGATTCCGTAGGAGCTGACATCAACCTTGGAGAACACCTCTTCCCAATACAGGTCGCGGAGCTCTTCCCGGGTCTCGATGCCTTCAACCTTATCGACCCACTCATCCAGCATTTGCTGGAATTCTTCCATCCTGGTTTCGGCCTGTTGCACGTCGTAACGCTCTGCGTAGCTTGATGCCACGCTCTTCAGGTCCTGCTCGATAAAGTCCCTGGTCATCTGGCGGAACTCTTCATCTGGCTCGTGGAGTGTCAGTTCCGGCTGCTCGTCGATCCTCCTCAGGGCCTCTTCATGGTCCTCCAGGTAAAGCTTGGCTATCTCGGCGGAAATAGTCGCGGCGCCATACAGCACCGATGTACGATCCTTCTCGGACAGGCCTTTCCAGGCATCGGCATTCATGCTGGTACCAACCCCGCCGAACGTGCCGCCAGGAACCCCCATGGTGACGTCGCTGGCGATCTCAATAAACTTGAAGTTGAGGTAATCCGACAGATTGTGGGCCGTACAGTCGACCACACCCTGGTCAAGCCCTTCGTAGGTTTCGTTAACCGGAATGGACACGGGGGAGCCGCCCATGGCCGTGACCCACCGTGACCACTGGGGGCCGCCAATACGGATGCGTTTCCCTTCCATATCCTCTTTGCTGGTAATCGCACCATTGCAGAACAGACCGTAAGGCGAGGAACTGGCGATCCCCAGGAATATCTGGTTCCGGTCATGGTGCTCCTGCAGACAGTCAGGACAATGGTTCATCACGTATTCAGACACTGCACCGGTGAAAGCAAACACCGCCTCCTGGGCGTCCACATCGTCAAGCTCAAGGGCCATGGTCAGCTCTGTGAGCATGATGGTATTGGGGAAATCGGACGGAAAATAGGGTGTCAGTACCGTGCCCAGGTCTGCCATGCCGTCCCGCAAACCAGCCGGTGTTTCCATAAAGCTGAGCAGTGACTGAATATAGGCCTTGACGGTAACGTCGCCTTCCGAGTGCTCCTCAACCGCATCTGCGAAAACATACACCGCCTTGGCACCCATGGAGTTCAGTGGTGTACCGGAGGCAAAGCTGAGTTCGGTGGCATGTGTGGCGCCGGCAGTTGCCAGTCCGGCAATGGCTATGCCCGTGGTAATGGCTTTAAGAGGGGAGATCATTTTCATTGTTATGTCCTCATTTTTTGAGGTTTGGGGGGTGACCGATTCCACACGAAATGGAAGAGAGCCAAAAATACCCACTATCTGACAACGTAGATGCCGGCCCTGATTCCAGCAAGGAAGCGAAAAAATGAATTTGGCGGGACCTGGGGCAGGGCGGGAGGGATAAAACACAATCCCTGGCGACTCTCCCTGTCGCTCAAATGGCTACACTGGGTTAATAACACCGAAACAGCAGGAATCCACCGTGGCGCGCTACCCCCTGATACTCACAATATTGGCCATATCCCTGACGGTCACCACCGAACTGCAGGCGCAGGACAACTGCACCTACCGGAAGAATGCCCTGGGCAACCTGGAGTACAACTGTGACTCTGGCGAAGGGGGCACGTTGCGTAAAGATTCCCTGGGCCACTGGAATGATGACCGCACCGGTACCCGTTACCGCAAAGACAGCCTGGGTAACTACCGGTCCTCCGATGGCGAGAAAACCTGGCGCAAGGACTCGCTGGGGAACTGGCAGGACGAGGAAGGGCGGAGATGCAGGGAGGATTCGCTGGGCAAGGTGCGATGTGATTAATCGCAGGGGGCCAAGGCATTACCGGGCAATGTTCCTTACGGACCATGCCCGGATGACCGACAGGGATCAGAATGCCGTGGTTACCAGGTAAAGCGTATAGGCAACGAATGCGGCCAGCAAGGCTGCGCCTTCGAGCCGGTTAATCCGCCCCGGCCCCCTGAAGCCATAGCCCAGAACGAAGAGCACCACGGTGAGCGCGATCATCACCGGGAAGTCCCGTACCAACACCTCGTCGGACAGGGCCATCGGCGAAATCAGGCCAGCGATGCCTACCACCGCCAACGTGTTGAACAGGTTAGAACCGAGAATGTTACCAAGGGCAAGGTCGTGCTCACCTTTGCGGGCAGCAATAACCGAGGATGCCAGTTCCGGCAATGAGGTGCCTACTGCAACGATGGTCAGACCGATAATCAGATCGCTCACCCCAAAGGCGGTCGCCAGATCCACCGCGCCCCAGACCAGAATGCGGGAGCTGACGACCAGTAATAGCAACCCTGCTACCAGCCAGAAAAGTGCTTTACCGACAGGCATGGCATGGACCTCAAGCTCTGTAGCGACTTCGCTTGCCATAGGGTCTGAAGGGTTTCGTAGCCCGGACCAGATACTCCAGCCCAGCAGCCCGAAAAACACGCCAATCAGTATCAGGGCATCGACCCGGCTTAGCATGCCATCGAACAACTGCCACCCGGCAAACAGAGTGACCAGTATCAGTATGGGAAGCTCTTTGCGCATGACCTGGGAGTGCACCGCAATGGGAGCCATCAGAGCGGTAATACCCAGTATCAGCGCAATGTTCGTGATGTTGGACCCATAGGCATTGCCCAGAGCCAGCCCTGGATTGCCCTGGGTGGCCGCCAGGGCGGACACCACCATTTCCGGCGCAGAGGTACCAAACCCCACCACCACCATACCAACCAGCAAGGGCGGCATGCCAAAATGTCCCGCAGTGATGGCGGCACCTTCCACAAAGCGGCCAGCACTCCAAACCAACAGTGCCAGCCCTGAGAAAATGGCAACCAGTGCAATCAACATACGCGGGACTCCCTCGGTTTAACCAGGCAAGTTCAAGACATTTGGCGAATAATTGCAACTAGTTAGTTTTACCACCAAAACCAATGACAAAAGGAACCCCATGAAACTCGTCTGCATTTCCGACACCCACAGCATGCACCGCCGCATACCCGACATCCCGGATGGGGACGTACTGATCCACGCCGGCGACTGCCTGGGTGCCGGCACGCTGGACGATGTGGCCGACCTGAACGACTGGCTGGGCACGCTGCCCCATCGCCACAAGATCGTCATCGCCGGCAACCACGACTGGGTCTTCCAGGAAGCGCCGGACCACGCTCGGGAATTACTCACCAACGCCACCTACCTGGAAGACAGTGGAATCGAGATTGAAGGCGTGCGCTTCTGGGGCTCACCCTGGTCGCCCACCTTTATGGACTGGGCCTTCATGCAGGACCGGGGTGAGGCCATCGACCGCTACTGGCAACGGATTCCGCAAGATACCAACGTGCTGATCACCCACACCCCGCCCAATGGCATCGGGGACGAGGTAGACTCGGGGCTGCGTTATGAAAGCGTTGGCTGTGAGGATTTACTGGTACGAGTCCAGCGAGTGAAGCCGCAGATTCATATCTATGGCCATATCCACGAGGGTTATGGCGAATATGAACGCGAGGGTACGAGGTTCTTCAACGCCAGTACCTGCGATGAGCGGTATCGGCCGGTTAATCCTCCGGTGGTGGTTCGCCTTTAGTCCCCTGAAATCGCGTCCCTAAATCAGCCGAGATGAACCGGACATCGTTGCCAAAATATCAACGAAACCGACAAATATAGCTGACTGGGTCCAGATCACAGTAATCGTCGATCCTGCCTGGCAGCGTAAACAGTTTGGGTGACTTGCGGAATTCAAACAGCCGGTAAAGGTGAAACTGATCTTTTGCCTCGGAAGAGAATGTCACCTCGTTTCGCGATGCGTAGAAGGGAGTTTCCTTAGCGAACGCCGTAGTTTTCACCTCAATAAATCGTTCTTTTCCGGAGACGTCAAACGATAGGACATCGTAGCCAAGGCCGTCGCCTTGGGTATCTGAAACATGTTCGATACGTTCTGCCAGCGTGGTCTTACCTGCCTGGCGCAGCCTGAACTCCTCGTAATGCATGACTAAAAGCTCACCAGCATTGCCAAGTGCTGAGTTGCGAGCTTCGCGAGCGACATAATCTCGTTTTGATGCTTGCCGGGTAGGCGAATAGGTTGCCGGGGTCTCACCGGCCTTATCGGAGATTGCGGGAGGGTCTACGATCAGACGATGATAGTCGATCTCGTTTGGTACAACGGCGGGCTGTTCAACAGCGGCCAGCGACGTCCGGTCGAATTCGGGGTGCGTGTTAATCCAGTTTTCTACATACCGTGCCAAGGACGACTGGTAGTTCCCGCGCGGCTTGTACCCGGGAATCCACACGCAGTTCAGGTCGCGAAGCACCGCGCTGATGTTCTGATGTTTAAGCTCTATCGCACCCTCGCTTCGGTTATCCAGCAGTTGGATAAGAGTGCGCCTGTGGGCGGCCTTGTTGTAGCGCTGACCGGAGAGTTCGAGAGTCAGCATCTTCATATAGTCGGCAACAGTTACCGCAATTTCGTTCTCACTCCAGCTCGTCCCATTTGCCATACTGCTTCTTCCGTCTGGGTCCTGCTTCTGATAGTCCAGGATAGTTACAACATTTCGTGAAGCCAAGTTGCCAACCGGGGGCTGTCACTCAGAACTACCTGCCATTTCGGGCTCCTGTTCCAATTCTGGCTCGTTGTCTCGCTGAATTTTTGGGGCTGGGGGAGTCCATGCCCGAATCCATTGCCCCGCCTCTTGGTAAAAGTGAGGAACAGCCTTTTCCAGCTCCTCGATAAAGACTTTTCGTCCGCCGAATTTACCAGCCAGGTCGAGCGAGTACACTACTTCGAAGGTAGTTGCGGTGCTCTTGGAGGTGTCCGATTCCAGGAGTTCGGGGTTATCGCGAAGATCCTTTAATGGTTCCTGGGTCGGCAGCGCTCCACCAGGACGAATCGCTTTGATGGAGATATGGTCCGGGTTCGCTTTCTTGAGCTGGCGGATCAGCCAGTTCGCGCGTGCTTTGGTGCTTTTCTTGTCTTTGGGAGCGGCGAGCTTCATGGAACAGTGGATCATCCGGCGTTGTACGTCTGCAGTGACCTCAAGGTCCGCTGCGGCGTTGGGCACGTTGAGCGCGCAGTAGAGAATCTGATGCTTACAGAAATCGTCCGAATCGTCCTTAACTCGTTTGGCAGCATCTAGGCGATGTTGGTTTTTCAATTTTAGGGTTACTTCGCTACCAGTAAGGCGGGCCATGATTAAGCAAAGGTCCCGCTGCTCCTGATGCCACGCCGATACGGTGTTCTGCACCTCGTCACTGTTCTTAGATAGTGGTGTGTTGCTTTTCACCTTGTTGACCACATCCTTCCATTCGCTATTCATCTGGTCGAAGTTACTGATGCCCGCGCGGTCACTTTCGAAGTAACGCAGTAGCTCCGAGAGGATAAATACTTGGTCTTCGTCTTCGACGCCGTCGTTTTTTAGCAGCAGTTGGCACTGGGTACGTATGAAAGCCCAGGACCAGTGATATAGGTCTACAGATTTGGTGGCGGATTTCGAAAGCTTGACGGGGTGGTGTGTTGGAAGGGCCGCGAATTGGTTGGTGATGGTGATGACCGCGTCGACATTGTGCGCCTTGGCCTGCTGGACATATTTGGAAACCTGTTCCTCTTTGACGATGTCATTCCCGACTTTGGCCTCAATCAACGCCTTCCACTCCCGTTTACCAGTTCTCAGGATTAACAAGCCGTCAGGCCGGTCCTTGGGGGCGGGAGCTTTTTTGTCATGATTTTTGAACACAACCTCTGTCCAGGCTTCAAGCTGTGAGGTCTTTCCCACGCGCACACCAACGGACTTAAGGAGCGCCTGTCGAAGTTCGAGAACGGATCGAAGTCCGGCAAGTAGAACAGATGCTGATTTTTGCTCTCTGGAGCTATCCGGGACGATTGGGATGAGGCGAGCTGCCTCACCACTGGCGAGATATTCCGGGCGGCTGGACACTGACTTACTCCTTGTTTTTATAGGTTGCTCACGAAGTTTAGCAGCATTGATGTGACTGCAGTGCAGGAAGGCATCGTCGGTTTGAAAAGATTTGTAAAATATCTAGATGGGGCTGGCCGGCTGGCGCCCCCTGACTAGCTCACGGTGACCGATCAGAAGAAACTGCCAATTGTCTCTGACACTTATTGTCTTTCCGCAGTTGTAAGCAGGCGCTCGGGCCGCTTTAATGGAATCCAGACTAGATATAACTCATTCTGGACCGGGCAGAAACGTCGTCGCTATGCCCATCACCTCCTACAACAAAAACGCGGAAAAGTTCTTCAATCAATACCAGTCCCTGACCTTCGAACAGGTCCACAGCGACTGGCTCCCCTTGTTGGAGAAAAGCTCCGGCCTGGCACTGGATGTCGGTGCGGGCAGTGGTCGGGACGCGCTGGCACTGGCTGAGCGTGGCTGGGATGTTGTCGCTGTAGAGCCGGCGGTTGAATTGCGTCGTCTGGGAGTGGTGGCTACTGCTCATCAGAGCATCCAGTGGGTAGAAGACAGCCTGCCTGATCTGGCGGAAATTCGTAAGCTCAGCTACCGCTTTGACCTGATTCTCGTATCGGCCGTGTGGATGCACGTTGCACCCTCTTCCCGGGAACGAGCGTTCCGGATTCTGACGGAGTTGCTGGCACCGTCGGGCACTTTGGTTATCACCCTGCGCCACGGTCCCGGCGATGGGGAACGGGTGTTTCATGAGGTCAGCAAGACAGAGCTGGATAGCTTTGCCCGGCACCGTGCCGTCGTTCCCGTGCCGCTGGCAGGTGAGACCGCGGCAGATCAGCTTGATCGGCCGGAAGTGTGGTGGGAAACCGCCGTCTATCGTCTGCCGGATGATGGCACCGGGGCGCTGCCCACGCTCCGGCATATCATCGTTAACGATGACAAATCCTCTTCCTACAAGTTGGGACTGTTGCGCGCCCTGGTCCGGTTAGCGGATAGCGCGCCCGGGCTGGTGATCAATCGGACGGATGACTGGGTGGAGCTACCGCTCGGGGCCGTCGGTCTGTACTGGCTGATGCAGTATCATCCCCTGGTCTTGCGCCACAGGCTGCGGCAAGCCCCAGGCTCAAGAGGTTATGGCTTCGCTGGCGAAGATTTTTACGCCCTGGAGCAGCTTTCGCCGCTGGACTTCCGGCCCGGATTGTCCCTTTCTGCTGAGCATGCGCTCGTGGTTATGGGTGCAATCAAGCAGGCGGCCGCCAACATTCTCAAGAACCCTGCCCGGTACACCACTTGGCCGGGTACCAATCGCCCTGTTTTTGACGGCGCGACCAGCAGGCTGCGTATTCGTGAGGAGCCGGTTACTTTGGACCGGCAGACCCTGGCCCGGTTCGGTGTCTTCCGGGTGCCTGCCATGCTGTGGGATACCTTCAGCCGCTATGCCTGCTGGGTGGAGCCCGCCATCGTTAACGAGTGGGTCAACCTGATGTCCGGCTGGGAGGTGCGTTACTCCACCGAGACTTATCACAAGGCGCTGCAATGGGCGGAAGGTCGACGGGATACGTCCCTGATGCGAAAGCTGGTGGAGCAGCAACTGGCGGAGGGCAGGGTAAAGTGCGTCTGGACAGCACGTAACCTGTCGCAGCAGCGGTATGACATTGATCATTGTTTCCCCTGGTCGCGCTGGAGCAACAATGACCTGTGGAATCTATTGCCAGCCTCCCAGACTGCAAACGCCGCCAAGTCTGAGAAGTTGCCTTCCGATGCTTTGCTGAAACAGGCCCGCCCAAGGGTGACTGAGTGGTGGGAACGAGCGGTTCTCGGAACCGACATCGAGTCCCGGTTCTTTGCCGAGGCCGAAGCCGCATTGCCTTTGTTGGGTGAGAGTCGTTCTGTTGACTCGGTTTTTGAGGGCATGCTCCAGCAACGTCTGCGGCTGAAAACCAATCTTCAGCTGGCGGAGTGGTTGGGGTTGTGAACAAAGCTACCTGTTTTCGGCATCGGGATTTTGTATTCCCCGAAGCCGAACGCGGGCAGGCCAGTCTCAAGAATTCGCATGACCACGGCGGGAGTCGCTGTCACTGCTCATCACCGCGAAGATATGCACCTTGCTTTCCTTAAAAACGTATATACAATGTAAATATCTTTCAGCCATGAGCTTCACCCGCACCAGGAGTATCCGCAGTGACTGATAGTCCCAAAAAGGTGAAACCGAAAAAGGTGAAGCCCAACAAGAAAGATAGCCAGCTGCTGATTCGGATCAGCAGTACGGAGCGCGAGCAGTTCATTGAGTTGTGTGAAGAGCTGGACACCAGCGCCGCTCGCGAAATCAGGCAGTTTATTCGTGGCTTTATCAAGAAGCATAAGCCCGGAAACTAGCCGCATTGATGCCCAGGAGGCAGTTATGTCCAAGAAAACCGAGAAAAACCTGAAGAAAAAGATCAATGCCCGTAAGGCCAAGGTTGCAAAGCACGAGGCCAAGATCAAGTCGCTGAAGAAGAAGCTGAAGAAAGCTTCCTGATGCGGTGACGGGCCACTCGGTGCCCAAGTTATCCGGGCCCGGCTATCGCCTGTCACAGGCGATAGCCGGGGTATAGCCTTAGCGCATGGTTTTCAGCGCCTTGGCCCATTTGGCCATTTCTTCCAGCATGGCGTTGGCTGAACTGGTATGCATATCGGCCGCGGTAAAGCTGCCGTTATCGGCCAGGCTTTCCCAGGGCATCTGCACCATCACGCTTTCCACCATTGGCATCATCTTGACCGTGGTCACCAGGTTCTTGGCGGCCTGGGCCGATCGTAAGCCCCCGGATACCCCACCGTAACTGACGAAGCCGCAGGGCTTGTAGTTCCATTCGTTGTAGACGTAGTTAATGGCATTTACGAACGAGGGCGGCGGATTGAAGTTGTATTCCGGCATCACGAACACATAGGCATCGGCACTGGCTACGTTGTCGGACCAGGCCCGGGTGTGGTCGTGCTCGTACTTCTGGGTGCGCGGGTGGTTGGGTTCGTCATAAATCGGAAGGTTGAAGCTGGCCAGGTCGACCAGTTCGCTGTCGAATGCGCCTTGGGTGCTGGCCACCTGGTGAAACCACTCGCCTACGGACGGGCCGATACGCCCGGGGCGGGTGCTGCAGATGATGGTTTGTAATTTGAGCGACATGGTCGTAAATCTCCTTTTTGAGCCATTGGGTGATTTTGTTCGCTTGCTATCTTAAGTTAGCGCTGTTTCGAACAGAAAGCGATCGGTGCTTTTTGGCAGAGTTGTTCAGTTAATTCGACCGTTGGACAGGTTACAGGCGCCTACTCGACGCCCGGCGTCGGTACCTTTATAATGCGCAGCTTCCGCAGGAGAGAGGACGATCAGTCCCGCCGAAGGCGCAAACTCCCATAAACGCTCAGGCACAGGTACTGCGGGCATTTTTCAACGCCGTCTGGAGAGAGGCTGCACAGCAGTCCACCGAAGGGGCAAGCAGGGTCAGGCCCTGTAAACTCTCAGGTATCAGGGACAGGGGGAGAGGCCACAGAAACACAGGAGTGCTGTGTGCTGACCTCTATCTATATGATTGCCATTACCGCCGAAGCCATGTCCGGAGCGCTGACTGCCGGCCGGCGGAACATGGATCTGTTCGGTGTTGCCGTGATTGCCTTTTTTACCGCCTTGGGCGGTGGCACGGTGCGGGATATCCTGCTGGGTAACTTCCCGGTGACCTGGACCCAGCACCCCCTCTACATCTATATGACGATTACCGGCGGCCTGGTAACCATTGTTATCGCCCGGTTCATGCGTCATCTTCATCAGCTGTTTCTCGTGCTTGACGCCATTGGCCTGGTGGCCTTTACCGTGATTGGCTGCAATGTGGCCCTCAGGCTTGGCTATGAGACAGTCGTGGTGGTCATGGCGGGTATCACCACCGGGATTTTTGGCGGCATTATCCGGGACATCATGTGCAACCGCACTCCCCAGGTGCTTCGCCATGAGCTCTACGCCAGTGTCTCACTGGTGGTGGCGCTGGTCTATCTCGTCCTTCTGGACCACGGAGTGGGCGAAAACATCACCCTGCTGGCAGCGTTCAGCCTTGGCTTGTTACTGCGGATGTCTGCCATTCGCTGGAAGCTGTCGCTGCCGGTGTTCAGTTACTCCCGGGCGCGATGGGATTGAGGGTTTCTGTGCCTCAACGCCCAATTTTTTCTTCAACCCTGGCTTTGAACACACGCAGTGGCTCTTCGTACTCCTGCCGCCGTGCCCTTGCCCTGCTGGCAGGGGCCAGGATGGCGACGGCGAAGGGCCCCAGGTACGTATCCAGGGCGACGGCAAAGGCGGCCAGTTCTTCAGCGTACTCTTCGTAGTCTTCGGCGATGCCGGTTCGGCGAATCTGATGGATTTCCTTCATCAGCGCGGCCTTGCGCTGTTTGGTCCTGTCTTTGGTTGGCAGGGTTTCTGCCAGTAGATCGCTAATTTTCTCATCGCTCATAGTGGCCAGCAGGACCTTGCCGACAGAGGTCGAGTGAAAGGGTACGTGCATCACTCCCATGGCCGGCACTACCCGAAGTGCCCGCTCCGCAACGATCCGGTCAATCACCAGCACCTGGTTATTTTCAATGCCACAAAACGCCACGGTCTCGTTGACGTCATGGCAGAGTTTTTCCAGTAACGGGCGGACGACGGTGATGGCGTCAATACGGGTGTGGTAAAGCAGCCGTCCAAGCTCCGGGCCTAGCCGATACCCCCCATGGTGGCTGACCATTTCCACAAACCCCTCGGTCTCCAGGGCACCGATAATGCGCTGGATCGTCGAGCGGGGCAGTTCCAGGGCGCGTCCTAATTCCGCCAGGCTGCGGCCGTCCGGGTGATCGCCCAACTCTCTGAGAATGGCAGCTGCCCGGGCAATCACCTGAATGCCTGACTGTCTCCCCTGTGGTTCCGTCTTTGTGGTTGCGCTCATGGAAGTCCTGCTGTTTTCGATCGGCTATGGCGGCCCATTACGGAACGGCACCGCCGCTGTGTCAAGCACCTGTAATGCCTTTGCCGCAGTATAATCCCCGCCTTTTTACTGTATCGCAATGCGGGTACAATCCCGCGATTCAATACACGTATGTCTACGGGGACACTTTGCGTGAATCTGACAACCTCCATTTCCCGCACCGGCCTGATGGTCACACTGATTGCTGCAACCCTGATGTTGGCTGGCTGTAGCAATCAGGACTCGCAGTCACAACAGCAAGCTCCCGTGCCCCAGGTTGGCGTCTACCAGGTAACCAGTGAGCCTCTCGCCCTGTCATCCTCCTTGCCTGGACGGACCAGGGCCTGGCGCACCGCTGAGGTTCGCCCCCAGGTAAACGGCATTATTGAAGAGCGCCTGTTTACCGAAGGCAGTGTGGTGGAACAAGGCGCTGTGCTTTACCAGATTGATGACGCCACCTACCAGGCGGCGCTGGCCCGTGCCAACGCCAACCTGGTGAATGCCCGCAGCCTGGCAAGCCGCTACGAGAACCTCGTAGGCAGCCGCTCGATCAGCCGGCAGCAGTACGACGATGCCCTGGCCGCCCTGCGCAGCGCCGAGGCGGAATACCAGGCATCGAGGATTAACCTGGACTACACCCGCGTCACGGCGCCCATTACCGGCAAGATCAGTCGCTCCCGCGTTAGTGAGGGGGCGCTGGTCACCAATGGCCAGCAACAGGCCATGGCCACCATCACCCAGCTTGATCCGATCTATGTGGACATTGTGCAACCGGTGACGCGTCTGCTGGACCTGCAAAACGCAGTGGCAAGGGGGCTGATTGAAACCGATATCAACGATGACGTGGAGGTTTCCCTGGTGCTGGAGAACGGCGAAGGCTATGGCCACAAGGGGGTGCTGAAGTTCTCGGAAGTGGTGGTGGATGAAGGCACCGGCTCAGTGACCCTGCGGGCGGAGTTCCCGAACCCGGATGGCAAGCTCCTGCCCGGCATGTTCGTTCGGGCGCTGGTGGAAGAGGGTACCCGCCCTGACGCGATTCTCGTGCCCCAGCAGGCAGTCACCCGTGATACCCGGGGCGTGCCCAATGTGTGGGTAGTAACTGCTGAGGACACTGTGGAGCGGCGTCCGATCGAAACCGCACGGACGGTGGGCAACACCTGGCTGGTGAACAGCGGCCTGCAGGATGGTGAGATCGTGGTTACTGAAGGTATCCAGCGCCTGGCGCCCGGTGTTGCCGTTCAGGCCGCACCCGCCAGCAATGTGGATATCCGCAAAGAACTAGATGCCCAGGCACGATAAGGAGTCTGTCCTATGCCCCGATTTTTTATTGAGCGGCCCATTTTTGCCTGGGTTATTGCGCTGATGCTGATGCTAGGCGGCGGTCTTGCCGTCAAGAACCTGGCCATCAACCAGTTCCCTGACGTGGCACCGCCTGCTATCGCACTGTCGGTCAACTACCCGGGCGCTTCTGCCCAGACGGTGCAGGATACCGTTGTGCAGGTGATCGAGCAGCAACTGAACGGTCTTGACGGCCTGCGCTATATCTCTTCGGAGAGTAACTCGGACGGCAGCATGCAGATCATCGCCACCTTTGAACAGGGGACCGATCCGGACATTGCCCAGGTGCAGGTGCAGAACAAGTTACAGCTGGCTAACCCGTTGCTGCCGGAAGAGGTTCAGCGTCAGGGCATCCGTGTGTCCAAGTTCAAGGTGAATTTTTTCATGGTGTTTTCCCTGGCCAGCCAGAATGGCGAGTACACCCAGGGAGACCTGGCTGACTACATTGTTTCCAATATCCAGGACCCCATCGCCCGCACCCAGGGCGTGGGTGATTTCCTGCTGTTTGGGTCGCAGTATGCAATGCGTCTGTGGCTCGATCCGGAGAAGCTCAATAGCTATCAGCTGACCCCGCAGGATGTGATCAATGCCGTACGTGCCCAGAACGTCCAGGTGTCGGCGGGTCAGCTGGGCGGCTTGCCGACGGCCGAGGGCGTGCAGTTGCAGGCCACGGTGATTGGCACGCAGCGTATGAAAACCGCGGAAGAATTCGAGAATATCCTGTTGAAGGTCAGTTCCGACGGGGCCCAGGTGCGTCTTGCCGATGTGGCCGAGATCAGCCTGGGCAATGAGAATTACGCCATTACCGGCAAATACAACGGCGCCCCTGCGGCAGGCATGGCTCTGCGCCTGGCTACCGGCGCCAACCAGCTGGAGACGGCCGAGCGGGTAAAGGCAACCCTGGCCGAGCTGGAGCGCTTCCTGCCCGAGGGTATGGAAATTGTCCTGCCGTACGATACGACACCGGTAGTCTCTGCATCGATAGAGACCGTCGCCATGACCCTGGTTGAGGCCGTGGTGTTGGTGTTTCTGGTGATGTTCCTGTTCCTGCAGAGCTGGCGGGCAACCATCATTCCGACGCTTGCCGTGCCAGTGGTTTTACTGGCCACCTTTGGCGTGCTCTAGGCCTTTGGTTTTACCATCAACGTGATGACCATGTTCGCCATGGTGCTGGCCATTGGCCTGCTGGTGGACGATGCCATTGTGGTTGTGGAAAACGTTGAGCGCCTGATGGAAGAGGAGGGGCTGTCACCCAAAGAGGCAGCGAAGAAGTCTATGGACCAGATCTCAGGCGCGTTGCTGGGTATTGGTCTGGTGATCTCGGCTGTATTCCTCCCGATGGCGTTCTTTGGTGGATCAACCGGGGTTATATACCGGCAGTTCTCGGTAACGATTATCTCGGCTATGTCGTTCTCGGTGCTGGTCGCATTCATCTTTACCCCGGCGTTGTGTGCGACGTTGCTTAAACCCGGTGACCAGCACAGCAAGAAGGGCTTTTTCGGATGGTTCAACCGTACCTTCGATCGCAGTGCAGACCGCTACAAGTCCGGCGTCAGTTACCTTATCAAACGCAAATTCCGTTTTATGGGCGTGTATCTGCTGATGGTGGCTGGTGTGGCTTTCCTGTTCAACGGTTTGCCCTCCGCGTTCCTGCCTGATGAGGATCAGGGCGTGATGATTGTGATGGTTCAGCTGCCCTCAAATGCCACCGCCGAACGCACGGAGGCGGTGCTGACGGAAGCCGAGCAATACCTGCTGAATGACGAAGCCGAGCTGGTGCAAAGCGTTCAGTCGGTGCGAGGCTTCAACTTCGCTGGCCGTGGTCAGAATTCTGGCATCCTGTTCGTGGATCTCAAGCCATTCGCTGAGCGTAAGGACTTTGCAAAAAGTGTGTTTATGCTGGCAGACCGGGCTGGTTCTCGCTTCGCTCAAATCAAGGACGCCACGGTGTTCCCGATTGTGCCGCCGGCCATTCTGGAGCTGGGCAATGCCACCGGTTTCGATCTCTACCTCAAGGACAATGGGGCCGTTGGCCACCTGCGCCTGATGGAAGCCATGGGGGAGTTTGTAGCCAAGGCCAATGCCGCCCCTGAGCTGATGATGGTGCGCCACAATGGTTTGCCGGACGAGCCCCAGTACCAGGTTACCATCGATGATGAGAAGGCCCGCTTGCTGCAGGTGTCCATTGCAGATGTCAATGCCACGATGTCGGCGGCTTGGGGTTCCAGCTATGTGAACGACTTCCTGCATAATGGCCGGGTGAAGAAGGTCTATGTGCAGGGCAAGCCGGATTCCCGTCTTTCACCAGAGGATTTCGACAAGTGGTTCGTGCGCAATGCCCAGGTCGAGATGGTGCCGTTTGCCGCCTTTGCCACCGGTGAGTGGGTGTATGGCTCGCCACGCCTTCAGCGCTATCAGGGCGTCCCGGCGGCGCAGATTCAGGGTAGCCCGGCGCCCGGTTACAGTACCGGCGATGCCATGGAAGCCCTTGAGCGCGTTGCCGCGGAATTACCTCAGGGCATCGGCCTGGAGTACACCGGTCTCTCCTATGAGGAGAAGCAGGCCGGCAACCAGGCCATGATGCTGTACCTGTTGTCGATCCTGGTGGTGTTCCTGTGCCTGGCGGCCCTGTATGAAAGCTGGTCGATCCCGTTTGCGGTGATCATGCTGGTGCCGCTGGGTGTGCTGGGCGCCGTGCTGGCCACGATGGCTCGGGGCCTTTCCAATGATGTGTTCTTCCAGGTAGGCATGCTGACCACCATGGGGCTGGCGTCAAAGAATGCCATCCTGATCGTAGAGTTCGCGCGGCAGCTCTATGAGGAGGAAGGTAAGCCCTTGTTGCAAGCTACCGCCGAAGCGGCGCGTCTGCGCCTGCGGCCGATCATCATGACCTCTCTGGCGTTTATCTTCGGGGTATTGCCCATGGCGATCGCCAGCGGGGCTTCCAGTGCCAGCCAGCATGCCATTGGCACGGCGGTGGTGGGTGGTACTCTGGCGGCCACGATTTTGGCAATCTTCTTTGTGCCGTTGTTCTATGTGTTCGTGGTCGGCCTGAGAAAGCGTCAGCCGGAACCCCCCACTCAGAGGTGATGGTGTTGCCTTGCCCGGCTCTCATGGTGTCGGGCAAGGTAGGCCCGGTCATCCAGCGTGGAGAACACTACTGAAAGGATCACCCCGATAAAGGCACCGACCAGGGTATCCAGTATCCTTTCCTGAACCATGTCGGCGCCGGCGGCATCTGGTACCGCGAGGTACATCATCAGCAGGGCCATGGGGGTGACCAGTATCTGCCCCAGTCCGTAGTTGCTACCGATAATGGCTTCGGTACCAAACGACAGCAGTGCAACCAGTACGATGATGGTCCACACCGAGGGTTCTGCTGTCAGCAACAAACCCACCAGCACGGCACCCACCAGGTTGCCAACGGTGCGCTGCAAGGCCCGGCTCATATTGATGTGCAAATGAGCCCCTTGCAGTACCGCAACCGCGCCCATGGCAGCCCACCCGGCGTGCTGTGCGCCGATTGCATAGACGGTAAAGGCTGCAATGGCCGCACCGGCGATAATCCGGCTGACGGCGATCATCTGATGGCTGGTTGGTCGGCGCGGCGGGTTTGTCTCAGCTGGCTCCGGGTTTCGGTGGCGGAAGGCTTCAGTCAACATACAGATCACCCAGGCCAGGGCTGCCGCTGTGCCGGTCGCAGCGGTGCGTTGGAGCACCTGATCAAACGAATCAACGGAGCCCATGGAAACGCTGGCAGCAAAGATAAAGATCAGCGCTCCGGGTGGGCCAAAGTCGGCTATGGTGACCAGGTGGAACAGCAGGCCACAGAGCAGGGCCAGCAAGATAAGCTGGAGTTCCAGGGGAGTGCCGGCCCAGGCCACCAGTGACATGGTAAAAACTGTCAGAGTTTGTGTGACCAGGCACAGGAAGACAATCCAGCCGCGTCGGGCTTGTGGTGCGAATCGTCCGAACAACGCGACCAGCGTTCCCAGTGAGGCGAACCCGATGAGGTGTGAAAACGGGGATAGCTGGATCAACGGCAACGCGATCAGCGCTGTGATGGCAACCTGCAAACCCGCCAGGGCAGAGTTCCTCTTCCCTGGCTGAGGTGCCAGCGCCACCGACTCCCTTATCCGATGGGGGTGCAGGAGATGGCGGGTAGCGTGGAGTCGCGAGGTCTTTTCGTCGGTTGGATGATTCAAGTCAGCTCCTGAGACAGGTCGTGGTTAACCAAGGGTGAGGCATTGCAGTATCTCATGGTTAACAACCTACCTAAATCAGGAGTTGCCGAATTCACTCATACCATTCGCTTGAGTACATCCTTTCCCCGGAAGTGATGCAGCAAGGCCATACCAATGTGTCCGACGATGAGGACGGTAAGTGCCCAGGCGAGCGGTGAGTGCAGGCTACCCAGCGTGGCTGCCCAGCCTAGCTCTTCGCCCTTTGCGATAATCTGCAGGCCAAAGGCGTTGACGCCATAACCTCCGCCGAGCATCACCATCATGCCGGTGAGTGGCATTAGCAGCATGCCGGCATAGAGCAGACCGTGATCTGCCTTGACCAGCCTGGCTGTCTGCGGATCATGCTGCGGACGGTGCTTGCGCTGGCTGGCGGCCCAGATAAGCCGGGCGACAATGAGCACCAGCAACAACGAGCCGATGGAAACGTGCCACGGCACCAGCGTCTGGCCAACCTAGTGCTCTCCATCCGCGATCCGGTCGCCGAACTTCATCAATTGCCAGCCGATGAGCAGTGCCATGCCCCAGTGGAGCCATTTGGTGAGTGTGCCGTAGCGCTCTTTGGAATCCTTAAGCATCCAATTTCTCCCGTGTTATTGGTTGATACCACTTTGCCGTAACCCGATACACCTTGTGTAGCCCGCCGACTGAAAAGTCAGCCAATGGACTCAACTATTCCACCGTCGACACGCAGAGCCGCACCAGTAGTGGCACTGGCCTGGTTCGAGGCTGCGTAGATGCTCAGGCTGGCGACTTCTTCGGGTGTGGCAAAACGCCGGAGTAGTGTGGAGGGGCGATTTTCCTCCAGGAAAAGGGCCTCCATCTGCTCAACAGAGACGCCTCGCCGTTCTGCAAGGTCTGCCATCATTTCCTGTGCCCCTTCAGTTCGGGTCGGCCCCGGCAGAATGGTGTTAACTGTGACTCCTGTGCCTGCCATAACCTTGGCCAAGCCACGGGACAGCCCCTGCATGGCTGCTTTACTGACCCCGTAATGCACCATTTCCGCAGGAATGTTGAGAGCGGATTCGCTGGAAATAAACTGGATGCGGCCCCAGCCCCGTTCTTTCATGCCATGGGCATAGTGCCTCGCCAGGCGCACGCCGCTCATAACGTTGATCTGGAAGATTTCCTCCCAGGCATCGTCATCAATGTCGAAGAACGGCTGACCGCCGTAAATTCCAAGGTTGTTCACCAGTATGTCTACCTCCGGCCGGGCGTGGATTACCTCATAGCAGCCTGCAGCTGTGCCTGCATCGGCTACTACACCGGTGGCATCCTGGCGGCCACTGGCCTGGTTCACCTGGTTTACTGCGGCGTCGACCTTGTCCTTGCTGCGACCAACGACAGTGACAGTGGCGCCGGCTTGGGCGAGTCCTGATGCGATGGCAAGTCCAATGCCGGCAGTGGAGCCGGTCACCAGGGCGTTCTTTCCGGTCAGTTCAATATGCATGTCTGAACTCCTGTTGAATTCTTGGGTATTCGCCCCGCGGATACGTAGCGGAGCGGCTGGAAACGTCACCTAAAATGCCAGGCTGAAAGCTGTGTTTTGAGGACCTGCTCCGAGTAAGTTTTATATCCCGGGTCCCGGCCTGCGGCCCCCGCGACCATCATCAATGGCAATAGGTGTTCTTCGTGGCCTGGCGGGTGGCACTGGTGGGCATAGGGTGCTGAGCTCCAGTGGTTGAGCCTGTCCTCGCGTTGCGCAGGTGGCGCTTCCATAGTCTCGCTCAGCCAGGTGTCAAAAGCCTCAGAAAGCGGCGTGAAGCGTGTGTCGCCGTAGCCGCGCATATTGTGAAAGCTCATACCGCTGCCAACGATCAGCACGCCTTCCTGGCGGAGGGCCTGCAGGGCCTTGCCAGCCCGCTGGTGGGTCGCAGGGTCCAGGTCCGCGCGCAGGGAAAGTTGTACAACCGGAATGTCAGCGTCCGGAAACATCAGTTTCAGGGGGATGAACATGCCATGGTCAAACCCCCGCTCCCTGTCCTGCCGGCTGGTCAGTCCTGCCTGGGCCAGCAGATCGGTCACCCTTCGTGCCAGCGCCGGATTGCCCGGGGCGGGGTAGGTCAGCTCGTAGGTATGCTCGGGAAAGCCGTAATAGTCGTAGATGAGCCCGGGTTGCTCGCCAGCGGTAACACTGAAATCCTCCGCCAGCCAGTGGGCAGATATCATGAGAATGGCACGTGGTTTTTCTGGCAACAATGAGTGAATGTTGCTCAGATAATCTGCCATACCATGCCAGGCGTCAGCGGGTGTCCAGTCCATAAAGAAGCATGGACCTGCGCCGTGGGGAATGAAAAGGACCGGCTGGGTAGCGGGTGCAGCGGAGGACTCTGGATTGGTCATGGTTGGTACCTCGCTGGAAAGTGCGTTTGATCAATAGCTGGTAATTTACGTTTTATTCGCGGGTGCGAGAACCTGCTAATATCGGAACACACCTTTAACCAGGAGTGTGAAATAGAATGCTGGACCGCTTTATCAGCATGAGGGTGTTCGTACAGGCGGCCACCCATGGCAGTCTTTCTGCTGCCGGCCGTGTGATGGACATGTCTCCGGCCATGGCTACCAAGCATATGGATGCGCTGGAGGCTCGGCTGGGCGTGAAGTTGCTGCACCGCACCACCCGCAAGCTGACACTGACGGATGCGGGCACGGAGTTCCTGGAGTCGTGCCGCAGCATTCTGCAGGAGCTGGACGAAGCGGAAGCCGAAGTCAGCGTACAGCGCACGGAAGCCGTCGGACGACTGCGCATGAATCTGCCCCACTCCTTCGGCACACGTTTTATTGCGCCCCTGTTACCTGAGTTCAGTCGTCGTTATCCCGGAATCGATGTAGAGGTGGGGCTCAGCGATGCGCAGCATGACCTGATACGGGAAGGCTGGGACCTGGGCATTCGTATTGGTCACCTGGCGGACAGTTCGCTCAAGGCCCGTCGGCTGGGCAACTGTCAGCTGTATGTGTGTGCCTCACCCGACTACCTGGCGCGGCACGGCCGGCCTCGCCGGGTGGCGGACCTGGCTGAGCACAACTGCCTTGGCTATACCTTATCTCCCCTGCAGGGCAAGGGTACCTGGGCCTTTGGTCGCCAGGGGGATATCAAGGTGCCGGTGCATGGCAATCTGACAGCCAACAATGGCGATGCCTTGCTGGCTGCGGCTGTGGGAGGGCAGGGCATCATCTACCAGCCGGACTTTATCGTGGACCGGGCGATTGCCAAGGGTGAACTGGTGTCACTGGAGCTCGATCAGCCGTTGGTGGAGCTTGGCGGGCTTTATGTGATGTTTCCGCCGGATCGCCGTTTGCCAGCCAAGGTCCGGCTGATGATCGACTTCCTGGTTGAGCAGCTTGTGGGCTCACCCGCCGGATAAAAAAATACCCCGATACCAGAGGCACCGGGGCGAGGCCTTGAACCGGGAGATGGTCCAGGTCAAGGAGGCAACTTCAGCAAGTTACCGAAGGGTTCGGTTGTTGATTGTCAGCCGTTATCGCGCTTCCAGTCACGCTTGATCTTCTTGGCCAGGGACCACTTGTGGACTTCGGTGGGGCCGTCGTATACGCGGAAGGCGCGGATTTCACGGAATACCTGTTCCACGATGGTGTGCTCGGTCAGGCCGTTGCCGCCCATGACCTGGACGCAGCGGTCGGCAATGCGCATCAGCGCTTCACTCACTGCCACCTTGGCCATGGAGCTTTCGGTGCCGCCCTGTTCGCCCCGGTCCAGCACGCTGGCGCACCAGTCGATCATCAGCTGGCATTGCTGCAGGTCGATCTTGTTTTCGGCCAGCATGAAGCCGACACCTTCGTGGTCAATCAGCGGCTTGCCGAAGGCCATGCGACGGTTGACGTAGTCGGTGGCAATCTCGTTGGCGCGGATACAGGCACCCAGCCAGCGCATGCAGTGTGACAGGCGGGCCGGTGCCAGGCGTACCTGGGCATAACGGAAGCCGTCGCCGGCGGCGCCTAGCATCTGCTCTTCCGGCACTCGCAGGTTCTTGATGGTCAGGGTAGCGTGGCCACCCGGCATGGAGCTGTCCATGGTGTTGGGCACGTTATCGATCTGGATGGCCGGGTTGGGCAGGTCAACCAGGAACATGCTGGCGCCTTCCGGTGCCTTGGCCATGATGATGCCCACACCTGCGCCCTGGGCACCGGTGATAAACGCCTTACGACCATTGATGACCCACTCGTCGCCGTCTTTGTGGCACTCGGTCATCATCATGGACGGGTCAGACCCCGCACCACCTTCCTGGGACGGCTCGGTCATGAAGAAAGCGGAGCGTTTCTCGCCAGCCACGATGGGCTTGAGGAAGCGTTCCTTGATCAGGTCACTGCCCATCTTGCCCAGCAGGAACATGTTACCTTCGTCCGGCGCGGCGGTATTACAGGCCAGCGGACCGAGGGGCGACAGGCCGCTGCGAATCAGCACCATGGCGGTACCGCGCTGGCTCAGGTGGCCCCCTTCCGGGAAGATATGGGGGGTCAGTACGCCGGCCTCCCGGGCCTTGGCGCGCATTTCCTGGGTCAGCTCGTCGGTGGGGCAGTCGTGGTGGTCCCGGCGTGGGTCGTGTTCATAGGGGATGACAACGTCACGTACAAACCGTTCAACTTTCTCGGCAATCTCTTCCGCCCGTGCCCGGTCCGGGAAGCTGTCGTCTGTGATCGGGTCCATGTTGGTGTTTGTCATTGTTATCTCCGGCAAAGGGTCTTACTGGCAGGCCGCTCCGTGGAATGGAGGCCATGCTGATCAGTCTGGTATAGGTTCCATTTTGACGTCGTGGGCCATACGCGCCATCGTCGTAATGGACGAAATAGGGCGAGCGCTCTATAGATTACTGAGGGAATTCTTGCTGTACAAGCCGGAGTAGCCAAAGTTGTTTTAAAGATTCCTTTTTACGAACTCGCGGGTTACTGCCAGTAGTTCCGGTGATTACTGGTAAATTTGGATGCCTCCTTCTACGGATCTGGTTCAGCGTGGTTTGCTAAAGCATCATCGCGGATTCATAGGGCACAAAAGCCGCGTGGTGGGTACCGGCCTTTAAAAGTGTGTTAGCTGGTTGTTCAAGGTGATCTCCATTCCGAAGCCTGGCTTCGGGTTGTTGTTGGGGGTACTCAGGAACTTTCTGCTGCAACGTATCCCTTGAACTGCTCCCGTAGCTTTGTCTTGAGCAGTTTGCCGGTGGCGGTGTGGGGGAGCTCATCAACAAACGCGATGTCATCCGGCAACCACCACTTGGCGACCCGTTCACCAAGGAATTGCATCAGGTCGTCGGCGGTAACCGTGGCTCCGTCTTTTGCCACCACGATCAGCAGTGGCCTCTCCTGCCAGGTGGGGTGGTGGATGCCGATGACAGCGGCTTCTGCCACGTCAGGGTGTGATACCGCCTGGTTCTCAAGCTCCATGGTGGAGATCCACTCCCCGCCAGACTTGATGACGTCCTTCGACCGGTCTACCAGTTGCAGGTAGCCATTGCTGTCGATGGTTGCGATATCGCCGGTTGGGAAGTAGCCCTCGGTGTCCAGCTGGTCACTGTTGTCTTTTTTGAAATAGCCTGCGGCAATCCATGGACCGCGTATCATCAGGTTGCCGACAGACTCGCCATCCCAGGGTTGCTCGTTGCCTTCGTCATCGGTGATCTTGGACTCCACGCCCCAGATGCCGCGCCCCTGCTTGGACTTGATGGCAAAGCGCTCGTCCTTGGAGAGATTCCTGTGTTTCGGTAACAGGTCGCCGTTCACGAACCCGAGCGGGCTGGTTTCGGTCATGCCCCAGCCCTGCATTACATCGATGCCATTGTCCTCGAATCGTTCGATCATGCTTCTGGGAGGCGCTGCGCCCCCGATGCTGACTTTTTTGAGGGGGAGGTCCGACAGGTTCAGCCCTGACTTGGAATCTATGTATTGCAGGAACATCAGCCAGACCGTGGGTACCCCCTGGGAGAAGGTGACGTCTTCGGTTTTCATCAGGTCGTAGAGGTTCTCGCCATCCAGGCGCGGGCCCGGCAGTACCACTTTCGCCCCTGTCATCGCCGCGGCGTAGGGGATGCCCCAGGCATTGGCGTGGAACATTGGCACAATCAGCAGCAGGCACTCGGATGCGCTGATGTTTGCGCCGTCCGGCGTGGCGGCCATGATGGTGTGAAGCACGGTGGAGCGGTGGGAGTAGAGAACGCCCTTGGGGTTGCCGGTCGTGCCTGAGGTGTAGCAAAGGGACGAGGCGGTTCTCTCGTCAAACAGTGGCCACTGATAGTCGGGTTTTTCTGCCTGCACCAGCTCCTCGTAACAGTAGAGGTTGGGCAGGTCCACGTCCGGCATGGACTCCTTGTCGGTCATGGCAACGAAGACTTCTACTGACTTCAGCTTCGGTGCCAGCTTTTCCACCAGGTCGCTAAAGGAGATGTCGAACATCAGCACCCGGTCTTCCGCATGGTTGATGATGTAGTCAATCTGCTCTTCGAACAGCCGGGGGTTGATGGTGTGCAGAACCGCGCCAGAGCCGGAGACGCCGAAGTACAGCTCCATGTGACGATAGGTGTTCCAGGCCAGGGTTCCCACGCGGTCACCCTGTTCGACGCCGAGTTTTTCCAGGGCGTTCGCAACCTGTTTAGAGCGATTCCTCAGCTCCAGGTAATTTGTCCGGTGGAGTGGACCTTCAACGGTTCGGGTGACGATCTCTGCGTCCGGGTGAAACCGGGCCGCGTGCTCGATGAGTGAGGAAATCATCAGGGGCTGGTCTTGCATTATGCCCAACATCGCTAGCTACCTTGTTATTGTCGATGTTCACATTGATCGCGGTCCCGGTTTGCCGGGAAGGACCGCGGGCGCTTTGAAACTGTTCACGCGAATGCAGTGAAGCTATTAGTGAGCTTGATTGCTACTTCAACAACGTAGAAGTGGCCGGGAAATCCGGCCATCGTCGGAATGGACGAATTGCGATCAGCGGCAAGAAGGGGGCGGGAGAAAAGGGACCATTGAAATGGGGTTTTCAGCCTGGAACATTGGCCATGGTTGCCTGCATCAAGGCAACGGTTTTCACACTGTCGCCGGAATAGGCCAGAACCTCGCCCCGGCAGACTGACAGCATGCGGCCAGCGGTTTCCAGCTTTCCAATGGCGACAAAGCGATCACCAACAGCAGGCCGGACAAAGTTGGTCTTGAATTCGACGGAGACCACGGTATGGCCTTCAGGGGCGCGGGTCAGGGCGGCATAGCCGCAGGCGGTATCCACCAGGCTGGTAACAACGCCGGCATGCAGGTAGCCAAGCCCCTGAGTAAGGTCCGCCGAGAATGGCAATTCGATCTGGACTTCACCGTCGGTAATGGACAGCAGGCGAGCCCCCAGGGTTTTCATCAGGCCCCGGGCGTAGAAACTGGATTCAAGTTGGTTCTGGATAGTATTCATGGGTCGTTTTTTGTTGGTTTGTCAGGACGGTGTCTGGGGGGCTGCGGGACTTTCTGTCGCGTACTGTCGCGCAGACTCCTAGCCGGCTTCACGCGGGTTTCGCAGTGCCTGCGCTTCTTCCAGGGGCAGCCACCGTATGTTGATCTGGTTTTTTTCAATATTGACAACACCCTGGCAAAGGTTGGCCTGGTGTTGGCTGGCCCGGTGGCTGATTAGTTCATCAAGCATTTCCAGCAGTGCAGACTTGAACCCCGAATCCCGCAGCCTGTCCTGATCTTTCTCGGGAAACTGCCAGGTTGCATGGCTCAACCGCTCACCTTCATCTGCAAAGAAAACGACATCTCCAGTCACCGGGGCATTGCCCAGGTACTGATTCGCCAGTTGTGCCAATCTTTCCTGGTCCAGGGACGGCGTATAGTTCATGTCTGTACTCCTGGTACTTACTTAACCTGAACACCAATGCCCACCAGCCGCGAGGCCGGCTTCGATAGGCCCTATCTTTCCATCATGATCGCATTCCTGCCCTGGATAGGGAACTAATAAACAAGATATCCGAAGGAGAGAGGCCTTCACCAGGCACCGGGCGTGGCCGCAGCTGGGCCTTTGCGTTTGTTGCGGTGGCGGGCCACTATATGATCAGGTTTTCTGGCTGTTCCCTTTTCACCTTCACCGCGCAAATGAGGAGATTGGTATGACCTACACCATGGATCGCATCATTGCGGATGCGGACTTTGAAACCGTTGACGAGCGTACCCGCAAGGCGCTGGCTGACAAAGGCTTTGGGGTGCTGACGGAGATCGACGTAAAGGCCACCATGAAGAAGAAGCTGGACAAGGACATGGCTGGCTATCGCATTCTCGGGGCCTGTAACCCCGGCATGGCCTGGGAGGCGATTGGTGCTGAGCCGAAGGTGGGCGCCATGTTGCCGTGCAACGTGATTCTGCGGGAGACAGACGGTGGCATTGAGGTCAGTGCTATTGACCCGGTGGAGTCCATGACGGCTGTCGACAACGATGAGTTGAAGCAGGTTGCCGCCAAGGTCCGGGATATGCTGGCCGAGGCCGTTCAGGCAATCTGATTCTGCAGCCCATTGCGGGCTATATCACCAGGGGATATGGGGAAGGCTCTGCAATGAGCGAACGGTGGATTCCTTTCATGGAGGTACGTATAGTTACGGACGAATAAATATGGTTTCATTTTGAAACAACAATAAAGGAGTCCCCCATGAAAAAGTATCCCCTTGCTGTGGCCATTGGTGTGATGGCCATGGGTTCCGTGGCTGCCCAGGCGGCTGAACTGCGGTTTGCCTCGGGCTATCCGCAGGGCAGTATCACCAGCGATGCCCTGGGCGTGTTTGAAGAACGGCTGGATGAACTGTCTGGTGGCGATGTGGGCGTTCGGGTATTCGAGCTGTCCCTGCTGAACCTGCGTGAGACCTCGGCTGGTATCCGTGACGGGATGGCCGATATGGGCGTTGTGCTGACGCCGTACTTCCCGGCGGATTTCCCGCACACCAATATGGTGGCGGAAGTGTCCATGTCCATCGAACTGACCGAGCGTGGCTCGTCCCAGGCTGGCCTGGTTTACACCGGTGCCATGTCCGAGTTTATTTTTTCTGAGTGCACCGATTGCCAGGATGAGTTTGCGGCCCAGAACCAGCTGTTCCTGGGCAGTGCCGCTACACCGCCATACTCGCTGCTGTGCCGTGAAAAGGTGGATAGCCTGGAGGCCCTGGAAGGCAAGAACCTGCGTACTTCCGGCGCCCAGTGGGCACGTTGGGCCGAGTCTGTCGGCGCCAACCCCATCACCATGTCGGTTAACGAAATCTACGAGGGCCTGAGCCAGGGCGTGGTTGATTGTTCGGTCCAGTCCACCTCGGAGCTGTCCGTTTTCAACCTGTTTGAAGTGGTGGACGACATTACTGTCAACTACCCCTCAGGTACCTTCAGTGGTGTGGGCTCTGCCAATATCAACCTGGACAGCTGGCGCTCACTGAGCGAAGAACAGCGTGAGAAGCTGGTGCAAGCCGCATCGGTGTTATCTGCCGAGTTCAGCTGGGGTTACGAGAAGGGCGCGGTGGACAACGAGCGCATCTCCGAAGAACAGGGCATTGGCCTGACCCAGCCCTCAGCAGCGATGGTAGAGAAGAACCGCGAGTTTATCCGTGAGGACCTGAAAACCATCGCCTCTGCCTACGAGGAGCGCTACGGCATCCAGAATGCCGATGAGAAAATCGAACGCTTCCGTGAGCTGCTGACCGAGTGGCGTGAGCGTATTGATGGTGTCGAGAGCAGCGAAGAGCTGGCGGACCTTTACTGGGAGCATGTGTTCTCGAAGGTCGACGTGTCTCAGTACGGCCAGTAATTCCCTTCGGGACGATTCGACCAGGCCAGGGATGGCCTGGATGATCCCTTCCTACGTTTCCTCCGAATACCCCGGCGGCGTTCTGAAGCCGGCGAACCCTTCTTCTTCCAGTAAGCGTGCGAACCCCAAAGTGGTCAGGTCCATGCCTGGCGCACCGATTACCTGAATACTGTAGGGCAGTCCGGCAGTGGTCACGCCAATCGGAACGGAGGTGGCAGGCAGCCCCAGCAGCGTGGCGAGGGCAATCCAGCAGAACTGGTCGTGATAGGGCCGGTTCTCGTCGTTGACACGGATCAGGCGGCGAAAGGGCGGGTCGCTCTGATCGTGGGGGATGGCGGTGACCGGATTTACCGGCGCCAGGATGACGTCCACTTCCCGGAAAATCTCTTCTACCTGCTCCCGCATCTTCTCCCGGGTTTCGTTCCAGTGCATCCAGTGACTGATGGTCTGGCTGGTTCCCCGGGCGAATTCCGCCATGCCCCAGGTCATGGGTGTTACCCGGCGCAGGGGTTTTTCTGCCAGGGCGAAGAGCTTGAGACGTCGCTTCTGGCTGTTGGTCATGCCACTGCCCAGCAGGCTGCCCAGAAGGTTGAAGTAGGCCGGCATGATATGGGCCAGCGACAATAGCGGATGCTGCAGGTCAGTGACCATGGCGCCCTGGCTGGTCAGGGCGTCAGCCAGTTTCCGGTAGCCGTTGGTCAGCTCATGGTCCACCGGGCATTGCGGATCTTCCAGCCAGAGGCCGATGCGGGCTTCGGGCAGGCTTTTAATGGCTGCCGGCGCCATGTTCAGTTGCCAGCTGCGGGCCAGGTGGGGGCGGGGGCCTGCGATGATATTGAGCAGCAGTTCCAGGTCTGTTGCCGAGCGCGCCATGGGGCCACCTTCCGCCAGGTCCGGCTGGCTGATGGTGCCCGGCGGGCCGGGGATATGGCCACGAAAGGACACCAGTGTGCGACTGGGCTTGTGGCCGAACACGCCGCAGAAATGGGCTGGTGTGCGAATGGAGCCGGCCAGGTCGCTGCCTACTTCCAGGGGCGTCATGCCGCTGGCCAGCGCCGCAGCGGATCCACCGGACGAGCCGCCAGGGGTATGGTCACGGTTCCAGGGGTTACTGGTGGTGCCGTACACCCGGTTGTAGGTCTGGATGTCGGAGGCGTAGTAGGGGACATTGGTCTTGCCAATGATAATGGCACCGGCGTCCTGCAGTCGCCGGATGACGTCCGCCGGTTGTTCCGGCTGATAGCCTGAGAGCACCGGCGCGCCGGCGCAGCAACCCAGGCCGGGCACTTCCCAGGTGTCTTTCACGGTCATGGGCAGGCCGTGCAGGGGGCTGCAGGGCTCGCCGGCCTGGCGCTGACGGTCCGCCTCCCTGGCCAGGGTCAGGGCGCGCTCCCGGTCCAGGTCGATAACAGCGTTGAGGGCGGGGTTGTGCTCTTCAATGCGCTGGAGCAGCGACCGGGTCAGGGCCTCACTGGTCAGCTCGCCGGCTTCCATCAGCCGCAGCAGTCGGGATGCCGTGTGGTAATGCAGCGGTTGGACCATGTACGTCTCCCAGGTCGTGGCGGGGTCAGAGTTCCTCACGCCACCGTTTGTGGTGAACCTGGTCCTTTATAGCGTCAATGATTTCCAGTGTCAGGTTGATCAGTACCTCATTGTCCTGGCGGCGGGGCAGTTCGGGTTCTCCGGTGGCGTTGAAGGTCCTGGTTTGCGGCATGAACACATCCACCAGGTCGGCAATGAAGTCATGGTTGCGACTGCTGGACAGGTCGTCCATCACCTGGTTGAGGATATTGGCCGTGATGTCGCCGATGGCCTCTTCCAGAGTGCCACGCACCTGGTTGCCGAAAATGGGCAACAACTTGAGCCGGGAGAGTTCCGGATTCTGTCGGATGGCTTCGCTGATGCGTTGCTCCATATACCGGCGCAGGGCATCCCGGTTGGGTACGTAGCCCTCGTTGGCCAGGTCTGCCACCCGGTCGGATATCCAGCCCACCAGGATGTCCTTGCGGGGCAGGATGATCTCGTGTTCGATGCGATCCAGCAGTGGAGAGCCTCGGCGCACCTCTTCCTGCATACCGGACAGAACCTTCAGCACGATCCGGTCCGACAGCTCTTCCATAAAGGCTTCGTAATAGAAAGCGAGGAACCGGTAAAGCTTTGTTTGCGTAAAATCGATGATGCCATAGCGGTGCAGGCGGTACGCAATGCTGATCACACGCAGCACCCGCAGGAAGCGCATGCCGCTGGTAGGTATGCAGCCAAGCAGGTCGTACCAGTGGATAAACGGGTAGAAGTACCAGCGCTGATAGAGCCCTATCCGGATTGCATACAGCCAGCGCACGAGGAACTCAGTCAGGAAGATACCGACGAAGATCAGGTCATAGAAAATGAAATTGCGGTGTACCGGGTGGTAGGCGTTGTAGAATGCGGGCAGGGACTGCTGGAAAAAGTCCTGGATTGCCGCAAAGCTGTAGATGGAATCGAAGATAATCAGCGACAGGTTGAGGATGAGCAGGCCGAGCATCACGAAGTCGACGATAAACCAGATGCTCTGATGGCTTCTTTTGAGATTCTCCCGGTTGATGGTGAACATCCGCTGGCTATGACTCCCCTGGTGACCTGGTTGGTTGTAAAACGGTCCGCCAACAGTCATGGCGATCAGTATTTGCCGCCGATTCATGGTGTTGTCAGACTCTTTCTAACAGACTAGCGTATTTGAACGTCCACGACGAACCTCGGCAGGCAGCCAGACAGGGGGGCGTTGGCAAGCGGAGCAGGATTTGCGATTCATTCATACACCAGGGCGTTATCCCCGCGGTATCCGAAGCTGGCTGAGCGCCTGGCTGGTAGTGGCGATGGCTCCAGTGGCAAGTGCCAACCAGGTGGATATCCGCATGGAGGGGGATTACCCCCAGCTGCTGCAGAATGCCCGTGCCTTTGTGGGTGAAGTCGAAAACCGCAGCCGCCCGGCGTTGCGTCGTTATGGCCGCACGGCAGAGGAACAGGTCCGTGAGGCGTTGCGCGCCCTGGGTTATTACAGTCCCGCTATCACCCGCCGTATCCAGGATGGTGACCCCCCGGTACTGATACTGGAGGTGGTGCCCGGGGAGCCGGTGCGGGTCGCATCCCGCAGTGTCAGCATCACCGGCCCTGCCTCCGAAGATTCGGGGTTCACCTCCAACCTGCCGGAACGTCCGTCACAGGGCGATATCCTCAATCATGGCGAATACGACGCCCTGCGGCAGGTGATCAGCAGCCGGGCGTCCCGTTTCGGGTACTTTGATGGTGAATTCCGGGAGCATACCCTCAGGGTGAACCCGGAGACCCGTGAGGCGGATATCCTGCTGCACTTCGACAGTGGCGAGCGCTATCGACTGGGGGCGGTGACTTTCAACGAAGACCATGTGTTTGACCAGTCGCTGCTGCGCCGGTTTGTGCAGATTGAGCCAGGTACCCCGTACCACGCGGATAAGGTAGCCGAGCTGAGTTCAGACCTTTCCAACAGCGGCTATTTTGAACAGGTGCTGGTCACCGCACCGCCAATGGAAGCGGAAGACGGCACCATCCCGGTTACGGCCCGGGTCAGTGAGCGTGACCCCCGTTCCGTTGCGGCTGGTGTGGGCTTCTCAACCGATGTGGGCCCTCGTTTCCGCGGCACCTGGACGGAGCATTGGGTGAATGAATGGGGGCATCGCCGGGGTGCGGAGACCGAGCTGTCGGCACCTCGCCAGAACATTACCGGCTGGTACGAACTGCCCCTGGATCCGCCGATGACGGATTCCATTCGCCTGTCCGCCGGTTACCAGCGGGAAGACATCGAGGATGTGCAGTCAGACCGGTTCACTATCGGCCAGCAATGGCGTCACCGGATGGATAATGGCTGGACCCGCGTACTCTCCATGCGTTGGGAGAACGAGCGGTTTGATATTGGTAATGCCGATTCAGGTAACACGCGCCTGCTGATGCCGGGCGTTGCCTTCTCCAAACGCCACGCCGATTCGCCTATCGACCCGTCCCGTGGATACCGGTTGCAGCTCGATGTAACCGGTGGCCTTCGCGACGCCTTCTCCACCGTGGATGTATTACACGTCAACTCGGAAGCCAAGGGGCTGATCACCCTGGCGGATAACCATCGCTTCCTGGGGCGTATCCAGCTTGCCGGTGTGGCCACCAACCGGTTTTCTGACGTACCGCCATCACTGCGTTTCTTCGCCGGTGGTGACCAGAGTGTGCGGGGGTATGGCTACGAAACCCTGTCGCCGGAAAACAGTGATGGCACCGCCGTGGGCGGCCGCTACCAGCTGGTGGGCAGCCTGGAATATCAGTACCAGGTGGCGGACAACTGGCGCCTGGCGGCCTTTGTTGATGAGGGTAACGCCATCGATAACCTGAACGATCCGCTGGCCACGGGTGTCGGTGTCGGGGTGCGCTGGATCAGCCCGGTTGGGCCTATCCGGTTTGATATCGCCCGGGGCATGGACGAGCAGTTTGGTGGCGGGTGGCGCCTGCACTTTTCAATGGGGCCTGAACTATGAGCCGGGTGAGCCGTGTATTGACGAAAACCCTCAAGTGGTTGTTGATCACCTTGTTGATACTGCTGGTATTGCTGGTGGTTGTGGTCGGTGCGTTGCTGGCAGCGCTGCGCTCCGACACCGGTACTGCCTGGGTATTGGACCAGGTTCCGGGGCTTGTCACTGAAGGGGCAAGTGGTTCGCTACTGGGTGAGTGGCAGGCCTCTGAACTGTCCTGGAATGGCTATGGCGTCAGGGTGTTTGCCGAGGCGCCCGTTATCGACTGGTCGCCCACCTGCCTGTTCCGCAAAACCTTCTGCCTTGAGCGCCTCGAGGTGGCATCGCTCGACGTCACCCGCACGCCCGACAGCACCGTCCAGGAGGAGGATACGACCGGCCCGGTGCAACTGCCTGATGTCAGGCTACCGGTGAACCTGGACATCGGGTCGGTTGATCTCGGCACGTTCCACTTCAACGAGGCCCTGGTGTGGGACCAGCTCACCTTGCAGGGCAGTGGTGGCGGTGCGGATTTCCATATCCGCGAACTCGCCCTGACACGGGAAGAGGTTTCAGTGGTCGTCAGTGGTCGCCTGGAAACCCGGGGTGACTGGCCCCTGGCGCTGGACGTGGACCTGGCCCTGCCGCCTCCGGAAGGGGAGCGCTGGCGCATCGCTGGTCAGTTAGGGGGCAGTGTGCGCGACCTGCGGGCCGAGTTGACTTCCAGTGGCTACCTGGAGGGTCTGTTGCAGGCCGAGGTAGCTCCGCTGAACCCGGAGCTGCCGGTCAGTGCTGAATTCCGCTCGGATGCGTTCCACGCCCTGGGCTCCCTGCCTGAAACCCTGACTCTGCAGGACTGGCAGCTTGAGGCGCGGGGTAACCTGGCCAGCGGCTATAAGATCAACACCACGGCCCGGTTGCCGGGGCAGGAAGGCCCCGTAAGCCTGGATCTGTCCGGTCGTATCACACAGGAGGCTGCCCGTGACCTGCAGCTGGTCCTGACAGGTCCCTCGGCCGTGGATGACAGCCAGGCCGAGCTGCGCCTGGACGGGGCAGTAAGCTGGGTGGACCAGCTTACTGCCCGGGCCAGCGTCGAGATGGGTGCCTTTGCCTGGTATGGCCTGTTACCCGGGACAGCACCGCCGCCGGTCACCATTACCGCCCTGGTGGCGCAGGGGGAGTTCAGTAACGGCACATACAGCGCCACGGTAGACCTGGATGCAGTCGGCCCCATGGGTGATGCGACCCTGGACACCCGGGTTCAGGGTGACCTCGAGCAGGTGCGCCTGGACGAGTTGACCATGACCACGGGGGGCGGACGTCTTCAGGGGCAGGCTCAGGTCGGCTTTGCCGAAGCCCTGAGCTGGCAGGGAGAGATCACCCTGGAACAGTTTGATCCCGGCTACTGGATACCTGAGGCGTCTGCCAGTATTAACGGGGCAATTCGCTCCGAAGGCGCGCTGGATGCGGACGGCCAGCCGGAGTTGTCCGCTGCCTGGGAGCTGGATGGCCAGTGGCGGGAGGCCCCGCTGACCAGTCGCGGTGAACTGACCGCAGAGGACAGGCGGTGGCAGATTCCCGAGGTAATGGCGACGATCGGTGACAACCGGCTGGCGCTGTCTGGCCAGCTACTGGACCCGTTAGGTGAGGCACCGGGGCTGGATATAGAAGGTGAGCTGGATGTCCGGCAGCCACAAGCCCTGCACCCGGAACTGGCTGGTCGCCTGCAGGGGGAATTTGCCGTAAACGGCTCCATGCTGTCGCCCGCCGGTACCCTGGAGGCCTCGGGCGAAGGGCTGGCCTGGCAGGATCAGTTGAGTATAGGGGACCTGGCACTGAGCGCCCGGCTGGATGAAAACCAGGCCCTGGAGGCCTCGGTTGCGGTTGATACCATCCAGGCGGCAGGCCAGCTTGTCGAGCAGGTGCAGGCCGACCTGACCGGCACCCTCGATGACCATCAGTTGACCCTGGCGGTACGCCATCCCCAGGCGGTTCTCGATTTGACCCTGGCGGGCGCCTGGCTGGCGGACGAGGGCGGCCAGTGGCTGGGGCAGCTGGCCGATGGCCAGGTGCGGTTACCGGAGCCGGACCAGAGCTGGCAACTTGAGGCACCGGCTGACCTCCGTTGGCAAGACCGGACCCTGACGCTTGGTGCCCATTGCTGGCGCTGGCAGGACAGCACGTTGTGTGCCGGCGACCAGGAACTGGTGCCGGATACGTCACTGGACCTGGAAATCAGTAATCTCCCGGCCTCGGCCCTGGCGCCGCTGCTGCCGGAAACCATCCGCTGGCAGGCGCCAATTAACGCGTCACTGATGCTGACGCTGACGGATGAAGGCCCTGTTGGACAGGTTCAGTTGTCAGCAGGGCCCGGTGAAGTGGACGTGGTCCTGGAAGAGGACTGGGAAACCCTGAGCTACCGGACCCTGACGTTGTCTGCCGAGCTCACTCCCCAGCAGGCGAATGTGGTGCTTCGCCTGGATGGCGAGGGCCTGGGTGCGTTATCGGTGGATCTCTCTGTGGACCCCAATGCTGAGGACAGGCCCGCGAGCGGCACCTTCAGCCTTACCGGCTTTGACCTGGCGATGGTGGGCTCTTTGCTGAACATGGAAGAGGTGAGCGGCCTGGTGGAAGGCTCCGGCACCCTGGAAGGCCCCTTGCTGGAGCCCAGGGTGAATGGCGAGCTGGTGCTGTCGGACGGTCGTGTGATTGACCCGATGGTGCCGATTCCCGTGTCTGACCTGAACCTTCGCCTGGCATTCAGTGGTAAACGGGCCACCCTCGAAGGCTCATGGCAGAGCAACGGTAGCGGGCGTGGTGACATCGGCGGAGCCCTGGACTGGGAGGGCTCGCCAGTGCTTACCCTGGTACTGGAAGGCGACCAGCTGCCTCTCAACTACGAACCCTATGCCCGGCTCAAGGTTTCGCCGGACCTGGAGCTGCGCTTTGTGGACGGTGACCTGTCCATTGCCGGACGTGTTGCCGTGCCAACGGGCCAGATCGAAGTACGGGAGTTGCCGGAGCAGGCCGTAACCGTCTCCGATGACGAAGTGATCGTCGGCCGCGAACCGGAGCCACCGCCGGTGCGTTCCATGAACATGGACGTGACTGTGGTGGTGGGTGAGGATGAAGTCACCTTCGACGGTTTCGGGGTCACCGGCGAGCTCGAAGGGGAGCTGAGGATCGGTAACAACATGGACACTCGCGGCGCCCTGCAGCTGGTGGAGGGACGTTACGAGGCTTTTGGCCAGGAGCTTGAGCTGCGGCAGGCACGGCTGGTGTTCGTGGGTTCGGTGGGTGAACCCTACATGGATATCGAAGCCGTGCGGCGGGTTGACAACGTGGTGGCGGGCATCCGCCTCAGCGGCCCGGCAAGTGAACCGCGCACGGCGGTGTTTTCGGAGCCGCCGATGTCCCAGGACCAGGCACTGTCCTATGTCATTCTGGGCCGGCCCCTGCAAAGTCAGGGCGACCAGGGCCAGGTCAGCCGGGCCGCTCTCTCCCTGGGGCTCAACCGCGCCAGTGGCCTGACCCGGGATATCGGCGAAGCCTTCGGTATACAGGACCTGACCCTGGAAGCCGAGGGTTCCGGGGACGACGCTGCCGTCGTGGCCAGCGGCTACCTTACGGAAGACCTCAGCCTGCGCTATGGTGTCGGCCTGTTTGAACCCATTACCACGGTGGCCCTGCGCTACGACCTTGGCCGCTACTTCTATGTCGAGGCGGCCAGCGGGCTGGCGTCTTCACTGGATATCTTCTATACCCGGGACTTCTGACACGTCCGCCCGACATTCCAGCTTGCCTGCCAGATTCTCTACTCCAGCGTAAACGTGGCCTGTACCGAGGCGGTAATTTCCCGCGGGCCCACGTCGCTTACCGTGTCCGCCTTGGCTGAGGATTCCGCCATGCGCATCATCACCGGGCCGCCGCCGGAGGATTGCAGGTTCAGGGATTTCACTTCGCCGCAGGTCATATCCAGCTGGGTGGCCGCGAAGCGACATCTTTCCCTTGCGTTGCGGATGGCCTTGGCAAGGGCTTCCCGCTGGAGCTTTTCCTCGTCGGAATGGAAGAACTGGTGCTGGCCCAGGCTATAGTTCATGCCCAGGTTCTGGGCCTTTTCCAGTACCGGGTTCAGCAGTTCCAGGTCGTGGATCTCGAAGGTGACCGTCTGGCTGGCAACGGCGATGGTCTTTGGCTCCTGGTCCTCGCTGTCACCATTACGAACCGGGCGGGGTGGTTCCCGGCGCTGGTATAGGTGGGCTGAGGCGTCGCTGTAGTCGACCAGTTCATCCCTTATATCCTCGATGGCGTCGCGCCACTGGCCCATGGTGGACCGGACCTGCTCCAGGGCCTGGTCTGCCTCCGGGTGTTCGGCGTTGATGCTGAAGCTCAGCCGGGCGCTGTCGGGCAAGTATTGCACCTTGCCCTCGCCGCTGAGGCTGACCTCAGGGGTCTCGGCAAGGGCGGTTCCTGCTGGCAGCAGCAGCGCGAACGCCAGGGGGCTGAAGAAGTAACGAAAACGGCGATCAGTCATGGTCTGTTCCTTCTGACGTCAGGGGCAGGCCCTCCGGCTCCGGGTATTCACCCCGGGTCAGGCGGGCCAGTTTGAGTTGTTCGGCGGTGCGCACGAAGTCCCGGAAGATTCGGCGGTGCACACCGTGGTAGAGCAGGTATTCCGGATGCCATTGTACGCCCATCAGCCATTGCCCATGGGTGTTCTCGATGGCCTGTACGAACAGGTCATTGTCTACGGCACTGACCCTCAGCCCATCGCCCAGCCACTGGATGGCCTGGCTGTGGATACGGTTGGCCCCGATGTTCCGGGTATGGGCAATGCGCCCCAGCCGGGTCGGCTCCACGATGCGCACCGGTTGCAGGGGCAGCAGTAAGGGGCGGTGGCGTGTCTTGACCCGCAGCGGCGTCACGTCCTGGCACAGGGAACCGCCACGGAATACGTTAATCAGCTGTGCGCCCCGGCAGATACCCAGCACCGGCAGGTGCAGTCGTTCTGCCTCTGCGAGCAAAGTCTGGTCGGTGCTGTCCCTCAGTCGGTCGTAGCGGGCCTTGATCGTGGGTTGCTGGCCATAGAGTTCCGGGTGGATGTGGCTGCCCCCGGACAGCACGATGCCGTCGAGCAGCGAGACATCGATCTTGCTGCCGGGGCGGATAAAGTGGGTGTGGGCACCGTAGAGTCGCAGCCCCAGGGCAATCAGGCGATCAGCCGTGCGTTTGCGGGACGGGCCGCTGATGCCGATGGTCAGGCCGGGTACTTCCTCTTCCGGCCCCGGGTCCGCTTCAGACATAGCCCCGGTTCTCCAGCCAGTGCTGGCAGCGGGTACGCCAGGTGCTGGTCAGGTTGCGGAACGACAGGGTGCGGCTCTCACGGAACAGGTCATTCAGTTCGCGCTGGTGGTCCGGGCTGGCGACGATCTGCTCCAGTACCACCCAGTCGTTCCACACCGTGGAAAAGTGCCAGCGGGGGTTATCGATGTCACAATCCGGCAGCCGGTAGTGCAGGGTAGGGCGGGACTTGATGCGGGGGTCGTCCACGTATTCTGCCAACAGGTCCTTGTTGATGTGGGCAAACAGGGGCAGCAGGTCCAGGGCGCGGTTGCGGGTAGGGTTGTCCTTCAGATAGTCCCGCATCAGGGTTTCCATATCCGGCGAGTAGTCTTCGGCCACCAGTTTATCCACGTATTTGCTGGCCCAGGGTTCGATATAGGTGGTGACCTTGCGGCTGAAGTCCAGCTGGTGGCGGCCCTTGAGCCAGTCATAGAGGGCGGCGAATGTCTGCAGATAACGGCACAGCGTGCCAGCATCCAGGTCCGGCAGCTCCGGGTTCAGTTGCAGCCCGAAGGCGTAGAGGATGGCCTCGCGGCTGCCTACGGCGCCTGCCTCCCGCAGGTGGTCTGTCAGCGCTTCAATGGTCTCCAGCTCCTGGAAGGGGATAGGCGGTGACACGATTTCCAGGGGGACCAGCCGCTCGGCGGCGTAGTCGATCACGTCCATGGCATGGCTGCCCAGTTCCCGCAGGGATTCGGGCACCCTGTCGTCCTGCAGGTTCAGGTCCTTTATCGGATCAGAGTCCAGTTCTACCGTGAACTCCCCCAGGTCTGAGTCAATGCGGCTGACATAGCGGCTGGCGGTACTGGCCTGGCCGTCGAGGAGCTCTGCCGTCAGCGCTACGAGTTTCTCGTAACCCAGGCCCGAGATTTCGATCTCTACCCCCACCCGGCGCTTGTTGCCGTCCTCGGTAGTAAGAACATCGGGCATCTGGCAGCGTTCTGGCATGTTGGGCTTGCTCCCTGAGAGTGGTGCCGGCATCACCGGATCGGGTTTAAGGCTTTCAATGTAACAGCTTACCGGCCTGCTGGAAAAACCTTGATAAATGTTCATGGACAGGCCCGCAGGGGGCGTAATGGGTCGGGGCGTAAAAGTGTCAGGTGCGGGGTTTACACTGGATAGAATACTGTATAAAGTTAACTTACTGTATATAACACCAGCACCAGCCACGAGGGCCACTGCTCATGAAACTCACTGCGAGACAAAGCCAGGTACTGGAGATTATCCGTCGCCATGTGGATGAAACCGGTTATCCGCCCACCCGCGCGGAGATCGCGGAGGAGCTGGGCTTCCGTTCCGCCAATGCTGCCGAGGAACACCTCCGGGCGCTGGCCCGCAAGGGTGCCATTGAAATGGTACCGGGTACCAGCCGGGGTATTCGCCTGCCGGAAGAAGAGCAAGACCCGGGGCTGCCGGTGATTGGCCAGGTGGCGGCGGGTAGCCCCATCCTGGCCCAGGAACATATCGAAGATTATTGCACCCTGCAGCCGGAGTTCTTTAACCCCTCCGCCGATTACCTGCTGCGTGTTCGGGGCATGAGTATGAAGGACATCGGCATTCTCGACGGTGACCTGCTGGCCGTTCACCGGACCCAGGATGTGCACAACGGCCAGGTGGTGGTCGCCAGGGTTGGTGAGGAAGTTACGGTCAAGCGTTACCGTCGGGAAGGTCCCCAAGTGTACCTGGTGGCAGAGAACGAAGAGTTTGAACCGATTGTGGTCGACCTGCGCGAGCAGGAGCTGGTGATCGAGGGACTGGGGGTTGGTGTGATTCGCCAGTCTGACCTTCACCAGGTGCATTGATTGTCCAGGCTGGTGCCAGCCGGTATCAGCCCGCAGTATTCCGGGAGGAAGTCATGGAACAGCTGGGTTTGAGTGTAAACACAGAGTTGATGCCGGTTACCGAGGTGGCGCCAGAGCCCCGCGGCAATGTGACCGAGGTGATTCTGCCACCAGGGCAGGTGGAGAACTTCCAGTTGTTGCTGCCCATGCTGACCCAGCTGAACCAGGAGCGTCGCTGGCTGGCCTGGATTGACCCGCCCCAGGAGCTGGTCAGCAAGTGGCAAACCATGCACGGCATCGTTGCCAGTGAGCTGTTGGTGCTGAGATCCAGTCGGGATTACTCTGCCTTTGAGTTGGCGGAAAGGGCGCTGGGCGCAGGCACCTGCCATGCGGTGGTTATGTGGACCACCCGGTTATCAAATCGGGATTTTGGTGCCTTGGAGCAGGCATCTGCCCGTGGGCAGAGCCACGGGGTCATTCTGCGGTGCCGTTAACCGCGCACTGTGGTTTCTTCAGTGCAGGGTGTGATGGGCGTGCAGTTCAAAGTCTTCCGGGTCGGCGTCTTCCCACTCCACGGCGTCATTAATGTGGCTTACGGCCTGGATGCCTGCGTCGATCATGGCGCGGGCAACGGTCATGTCCCGGTTTTCCATCAATTCCCGGGCTTCCTGGGAAAAGGAGATTTTCACCAGCGGGGCTGATTCATCGTCCACGCGCTTGAGTGCGTAGTCGCCGTTACTCAGTTGTACAATTTCAAAGAATGAAGGTGACATAGAATCCTTACATCAAGCCCGGGCAGCGGCACTACCATTCGGCGTGGCGTTCACCCAGGTCTGTCATGAATGCTTTCATGGCTGCCAGCGTTTCCAGCAGGCCGTCCGCAGAGCGGTCCGGCCCGGCAGCCGTCGATACAGCGATGATATTCTCTTCCGATACGGCTTTTTGTTGCCTGGGCGGCTCGCTCTGAGCCGTTTCCAGCTGCTCCAGGTGGCTCAGCCAGCTGTCTGGCGTACGGAGCAGGTCGGCCAGTATCTCTGCGTCGGGCGTATCGGAAATCAGTTCGACAAGTTCATTGACCGAAGCAGGCATCGCGCGATTGTGCTGGTGGTAACGTGCAACCAGAGCAAACATCAGTCTGCGAGCCCTCAGCGCCAGCTCTATTGCGCCCTGCAACGTGGCTTCCCGGTCAGTGGCTGAAGCCTGTTTGCGGGACAGTCCGGCCAGCTGGTTAGCCAGGTAGAGCTTCTGTGACACCAGTGTCTGCCACTGTGCTGACATGGCTGGCTGTACCTCGTCGTGTGAATCGCTGAATAACGTGACAGCTTACCAGAATCGACGTTCAGTTTCTCCTGGTTTATGGCATGGTCAGGACCAGTATACTGGTTAACCTGTAGCGAGTTCCCCCCTGGCCACTGGATACGCCTGGCCGGGGCCATCGATCCGGAGATGACAATGACCCAAGATGCCCAGGAAGCCCTCGCAAGACTGGATGAGCGCATTGGTCAGCTACAACAAGCGCTGGAAGACCGGGATTGGACGCGCCTGGGAGATCTCAACAATGACGTCCGTGACCTGATTGACCCGGTGATGGTGGCCATGGAGCAGCGACAGCTGTCGCCGACGGAAGTGCAGAAGCGCCTTCGTACCCTGGAGCAATTTGTCGAACAGGCCGATACCCAGGCCCGGAAGGTTCGCGATGAGGCCAAGGAGGCCCTTGAGCAGGTCGGGCAGAACCGCAAGGCCGCCAGTGCCTATGCCAATGTGTCGGATCGTAATCGCTCCTGACGTTCCGGTTCACGTCGGTTTTGACTTGTGTCACCGGCGGACGCGGGATCCGCGTCATAAAATTGACTCCCATCCGTTAAAAGTCTTAAATACTGCACAAACAATATCGCCGGGCAGATCAGGGTATCCCTTTACCTGGTCCGTTTTCTTGCTGTGCTGACCAAGAGATACAATCTGAATGTCGATGACTGATACCGTGCTGGTGCTGGGTAGGGATGACTCACGGGCCAGGGATCTGAAAACCATACTCGAATTCATTGGCAAGGAGACGGTTCTGGACGACAGTGCCTCCCGCGAACGCCTGGCCAGCGGCGATGAAGACGCCCTGGCAGAGCTGGGCGTGGCAGTGGTCGACGGCGAGGATACTAGGCAGCTGCGTGAAGATATCGAGGCGGTCTGTAACGCCGAGGCAGGACTGCCGATCCTGGTGGTGGGTGACCCCGACCTGGCGGACCTGGACAAGGACTACCGCGAGCGGGTGATCGCTCGCCTGGAGTGGCCCCCTAACTACACCAAGTTTATCGACTCGCTGTACCGGGCCCAGATCTACCGTGATCAGCACACCCGGGCACGGGGGCGTGGTCAGCAGCGCAATGTCATGTTGTTCCGGAGCCTGGTAGGCACTTCCCGCACTGTCAAGGTTGTACGTGACCTCATGAGCCAGGTGGCGGATAAGGACGTGAGCGTGCTGGTGACAGGCGAGTCTGGTACCGGCAAGGAGGTGGTCGCCCGCAACCTGCACTATCATTCTCCCCGGCGTGAAAAGCCCTTCGTACCGGTTAACTGCGGCGCCATCCCCGCCGAGCTCCTGGAAAGCGAGCTGTTCGGGCATGAAAAAGGTGCCTTTACCGGTGCCATTACGGCGAGGGTGGGGCGGTTCGAGCTGGCCGAAGGGGGCACCCTTTTCCTGGACGAAATTGGCGACATGCCCCTCAATATGCAGGTGAAGATACTGCGGGTATTGCAGGAGCGTACCTTTGAGCGAGTGGGCAGTAACAAGACCCAGAGTGCCGATGTGCGCATTATTGCTGCCACTCACAAGAACCTGGAAGACATGATTGAGAAGGGCGACTTCCGGGAAGATCTCTATTACCGCCTCAATGTATTCCCCATCGAGATGCCAGCACTGCGGGAACGGGCCGAAGACATCCCCTTACTGATCAATGAGCTTATTGCCCGGATGGAAAAGGAAAAGCGCGGGTCGCTGCGCCTGAACTCCGCCGCCATTCTCAGCCTCTGCCGCCACGACTGGCCTGGTAATGTCCGTGAGCTGGCCAACCTGGTGGAGCGACTTGCCATCATGCACCCCTACGGTGTTATCGGGGTACAGGAGTTGCCGAAAAAATTCCGCTATGTCGATGACTACGACGAGGGCCTGCCGGGAGACGAAGACGCCATGCCCGCCGGAGGCATGCCCGGGCTGGTAGGCCTGGATGCGCCGGCGCTGTTGCCGGTTAATGGGCTCGACCTAAAGGATTACCTGTCCAACCTGGAGAAGCAGCTGATTCAGCAGGCCCTTGACGAGGCCAGTGGCGTGGTCGCCAGGGCGGCTGAAAAGCTGAGAATTCGCCGGACAACCCTGGTAGAGAAGGTTCGAAAATACGGTCTTCGGGAAGAGGGTGACAGCTGACGGTTTTCTGTCACTGTCCGTTAAAGGGACCTGGGGATCTGTTTTTTTATTCCTGCAACAATCTGAATTAAAACAATAAAAATCTTCTGGCACGGGTCCTGCTAATACCCTCCTGAATCATTACATTATGGTCAGGGGGAAGCATGAGACAGATCCAGACGGCAGTACCTGCCTCCCGTTCCGGGAAGTTCGGTTCCGTAAGTTCAAGGGATGCCGCGGCGGACGCCAACGACAAGGTGACCGCGCTGTTCCCGGCGCAGGATGACGATGCTGCGGTGGACTCTGCCCTGGACCTGTTCAATCAGATGTCCCGCCAGATCACCGACTCCTACCGTACACTGGAGTCCCGGGTGAACCAGCTTTCCGGCGAACTCACCGCCGAGACCCGTCAACGCCAGCGAGAGCTGGAAGAAAAAGAGCGCCTGGCGGACCGCCTCTCAACCCTGTTATCGGCCCTGCCCGCTGGCGTTGTCGTACTGGACAGCCAGGGCACGGTTGCCCAGTGCAACCCGGCTGCCGTCGCCCTGCTGGGGGAGCCCCTGGAAGGCGAACGCTGGGTCAGCGTTATCCAGCGCTGCTTTGCCCCCCGCCGGGACGACGGCCACGAAGTGTCCCTGAAGGACGGTCGCCGGGTCAGTATCGAAATCCGTACCATGGAAAACGAGCCGGGTCAGCTGATCCTGCTCACCGATCTCACCGAAACCCGTCAGCTCCAGTCCCAGCTTGCCCATGCCCAACGGCTATCCGCCATGGGCCGCATGGTGGCGTCGCTGGCGCATCAGATCCGCACCCCGCTGTCGGCGGCCATCCTTTACGGTGGCCACCTGTCCCAGCCAGAGCTGGACGAGGAACTGCGCCAGCGTTGTGCCAGTCGCCTTATGTCCCGCCTGACCCACCTGGAGTCCCAGGTGCGTGACATGCTGACCTTTGCCCGGGGTGAAACCCGGCTGGCGGAAGCGCTGTCATCCGAGCGCATCGAAGATGGTCTGCGGGCGGCGGTGGATGGCTTGAACCTTACTGACAGTCAGCAAGTGGAATTGGTTGTCCGGGGTAACCGGGTGCCGCTGATGTGCAACCAGGAAGCCCTGGTAGGGGCCTGTATGAACCTGGTGAATAACAGCCTGGAAGCTGGTGCCGGAAAGGTGGAAGTCTCTGTGACAGGGGACGGCGACGAACTGATTATCGCAGTGGCGGACAATGGCCCCGGCTTCCCTGAGCAACAGGCCGGCCAGTTGATGGAAGCGTTCTACACCACCAAGTCCCATGGCACCGGTCTGGGCCTGGCGGTGGTGCAGGCTGTGGTCAAGGCCCATAACGGGCAGTTCAGCCTGGTACCCATGCCTGCTGGCGGCGCCTGTGCCTCGGTGCGTTTACCCGCCGCCCGTAACCTGAAAACAACATCCTGACAGAAAAGGACCGTCGGAGGACATCATGGCCCGACCCCAGATTCTTATCGTTGAAGACGACCACGACCTGCGCGAGGCGCTGGTTACCACCCTTGAGCTGGCCCGTTTCCGGGTGCGGGAAGCCGCATCCGGTGAAAAGGCGCTGGAGGAACTGGCCCGTGGGCCGGTGGATATGGTGGTCAGTGACGTTAATATGCCGGGTATGTCCGGCCATGAGTTGCTCTCGGAAGTGCTGAAGAAGTACCCCGGGCTGCCCATGATGCTGATTACTGCCTATGGCCAGATCAGCGATGCGGTGAGCGCCATGCAGACCGGCGCGATTGACTACCTGGTCAAGCCCTTCGAGCCGCAGGTGTTGGTGGAAGCGGTGGACAAGGTCGTGGGTGCCACGGTCAGTCGCCGTCGCAACAGTGACGACCCGGTGGCGGAAGATCCCATCAGCAAGCGCCTGTTCCAGCTGGCAAAGAAAGTGGCTGCCAGTGATTCCACGGTGATGATTTCCGGCGAGAGTGGCACCGGCAAGGAAGTGCTGGCCCGCTTTATCCATCAGAACTCCGGTCGCAGTGACCAGCCCTTCGTAGCCATCAACTGCGCTGCCATTCCCGAGAACATGCTTGAGGCCATTCTGTTCGGTCACGAGAAGGGCGCGTTTACCGGCGCCCATGCCTCGGTACCGGGCAAGTTCGAGCAGGCCAACGGTGGCACCATCCTGCTGGACGAGATTTCGGAGATGGACCTGGGGTTGCAGTCCAAGCTCTTGCGGGTATTGCAGGAGCGGGAAGTGGAGCGGGTCGGTGGGCGCCGCACCATTTCCCTCGATGTACGCGTACTGGCCACCACCAACCGGGACCTGGCAGACTACGTCCGTGAAGGCAAGTTCCGGGAAGACCTCTATTACCGTCTGAGCGTACTGCCCATGCACTGGCACCCGTTGCGGGATCGCCCGAAGGATATCCTGCCCCTGGCTGAGCACCTGCTGCGCGAGCACAGTCGCAAGATGAAACTCACCGGTATTACCCTGGGAGGCGGGGCTCGCCAGGCGCTTCAGAATCACGGCTGGCCCGGCAACGTGCGGGAGCTGGATAACGCCATACAGCGGGCCCTGGTACTGCACCAGGGTGCCGAGATCCAGGCGGAGGACCTGTGCCTGGATATGGGTATTACCGGACTGGGCAGCGTGGCTGCCAGCCCGACCGCACCGGTTACCCAGGCGCCGCCGGCACCAGTGCAGGCTGAGCCGGTCAGCGCACCGGTCGCTGAGCATGGTGACACGGCAGGGCACTCGCAGGTGACACCGGAACCCGAAGCGGAGTCTGCCTCACTGGGAGATGAAGTCCGCCGCAGGGAGTTCCGCATCATCATCGATACGCTTCGACGCGAGCGTGGCCGCCGCAACCGGGCGGCAGAGCAGTTGGGCATAAGTCCCCGCACCCTGCGCTACAAGCTCGCCCAGATGCGTGACTTCGGTATCGACCTGGACGCCGAGCTGGCCATGGCTGGCTGACACTGACCATGGATGCGTAAAGGCGCCTGCGGGCGCCTTTCGTGTTTCTGGGCCTTCGATGGCCCCTGTCAGCTCGTCAAAATCCCGGCATATCCTTCGGTCAGCATTTTGAGTTCCCGCTTAACTGACTGTAATTAATGATTAATTATGAGTTGGTCAGGAGTTTGCATTGAACGGATCAAACCTGTTCAGCCCCGAGTATGACGTGGGGCCTGGAAACAGCTTTGGGAACCGGGAGATGAGCAATGGTCCAACGAGCCGACATTAACAACGTCCTGTCTGAAATGCGCAACCTGCGGGCGCAGATGACGCAGAACCAGCGTATGGACAATGACCTGGCGGTACGTGGTCAGGTAGACAAGCCGGCGGGTCCCGAGAAAGCCAATCAAACTCCGGGTTTTGGCGATATGCTCAGCCAGGCGGTGGACAAGGTGAATGACCTCCAGTCCACCACCGGCGATTTGCGAACCGCCTACGAACAGGGTGACCCGAACGTGGATATTACCCGGGTGATGATTGCCTCCCAGAAATCTTCTGTCGCCTTTGATGCGCTGTCCCAGGTTCGTAACCGGGTGGTGAAGGCGTACGAAGACATCATGAACATGCCGATCTGACGGCCGGTATAACGAGTTAGCAGCGGAGCAAATCCATGGCCAGTGTACCTGCAGACGCCACCTCCACCGAGCTGTCCACCACCGGCTCGGACACCGAGAACGAAAGCCGCAGCGACCTGTTGTTCGGCTTCAATCGCCTGAACCTGTTGCGGCAGATCGGCCTTATGGTAGGGCTGGCTGCCAGCGTGGCACTGGGCGTGGCTGTCGTGTTGTGGGCCCAGGAACCGGATTACCAGCCGGTACTGGGAGACCTGTCCAGTTACAACCCGGAAGATGTGTCCCGCATCCTTGACCAGAGTGGTATACAGTACCGTATGGACGGGCGCTCCGGCGCGTTGCTGGTGGCTTCCGATGATGTCTATGATGCCCGCCTGAAACTGGCTGCGGAGGGTGTGACAGACCGGGACACCATCGGCTATGAATTGCTGGACCAGGACCAGGGGCTGGGTACCTCCCAGTTTATGGAGACCGTCAGCTTCCGCCGGGGCCTGGAAGGCGAGCTCGCCCGCACGATTGGCAGCATGCGTAGCGTCAAGTCTGCCCGCGTCCACCTGGCGATTCCCGAGCGTTCCGTGTTCGTTCGTGATGCCCGTCAGCCCAGCGCGTCTGTCTTCCTGAATGTGTTTGCGGGTCGCCGGGTCGAGCAGGAGCAGATCAAGGCCATTGTTAACCTGGTAGCCGGCAGTGTGCCGGAAATGCAGCGCGACCAGGTCACGGTGGTGGACCAGAATGGCAACCTGCTTACCGGCCGTGATGAAGATGAAAGCCGCCGGGATATGCAGGAACAGTATGAGTACACCGAGCGGGTAGAAGATCGCCTTACCCGCCGGGTAGCCTCGATGATTGCACCGATTGTAGGCGACAGCCGCTTCCGGGCAGAGGTCAGCGCCGACCTGGATTTCTCGTCGGTGGAGCAGGCCGAAGAATTGTTCAACCCGGAGCAACAGGCCATACGCAGTGAGCGGGAGTCGTCCGAGCAGCGGGTCGCCGGGGCGCAAGGTGGGATTCCCGGAGCCCTTTCCAACCAGCCGCCGGGCGCCGCCACGGTGCCTGAGCAGGCTGGGGCAGGTAACGAGGACGATGACGAAGGTGGCCAGACCCAGCCGGTGGATATCCGCCGCGAGTCGACCCGCAACTACGAAGTGGACCGCACGGTCAGCTACATTCGCCAGGCCCAGGGCGACGTCAAACGTCTGACCGTGGCGGTGGCCGTGGATGACAAGCGGGTGGTCAGCCCGGATACCGGCGAGGTTACCTACCAGCCCTGGGAAGAACAGGAGCTGCAACGGCTCAATATGCTGGTTCGCGACGCCGTTGGTTACTCTGCTGCCCGGGGTGATAGTGTGACGGTGATGAACACCGCCTTCGCACCGGAAGAGTCGGTGGAATATGTGGAGCCATCGTTCTGGGAGCAACCCTGGTTCTGGAACCTGATGAAGCAGGTACTTGCCGGGGTGGTTATCCTGGCCCTGGTGCTGGGGCTGCTGCGTCCGGTGCTCAAGTCCATCTCCGGCGGTGGCCGCCGCGAGCGGGAAGATGACTTTGAATCTGGCGGCGGCTCCTACGATGACCTGGGCATGGGAGCGGACAAAGCCCTGGCGGATGCCATGGGCGGCCAGGACGAGCTGCTTTTGCCCGGGGCTACTGACAGCTATGATAGGCACCTGAACGCTTTGAAGGGGCTGATTGCCGAGGACCCGGCCCGGGTTGCCCAGGTAATGCGCCAGTGGGTGAACGTCGATGAGTGAAGAAAACCGCCAGGACGGGGACAAGAAACAGCTCCGCCGCAAGATTCCCCGGGTCGAGCAGGCCGCAATCCTGCTGATGTCCCTGGGTGAGTCCGACGCCGCCGAAATATTGCGCCATATGGGCCCGAAGGAAGTCCAGCGAGTGGGCGTAGCCATGGCCCAGATGAAAGATGTGAGCAAGGACGACGTGTCGTTCGTGCTCAATGAGTTCGTCGATGCGGTTGGTGGCCAGACGGGTCTGGGCGTCGGTAACGACGACTATATCCGCGCCATGCTGACCCAGGCCCTCGGCGACGACAAGGCTGCCAGCCTGATCGACCGGATCCTTATCGGTGGGAACACCACCGGCCTGGACACCCTCAAGTGGATGGAACCCCGGGCGGTGGGGGATATCATTCGCTATGAACACCCCCAGATCCAGGCCATTGTTATCTCCTACCTGGATCCGGACCAGGCCGCAGAAATCCTTGCCACACTCGATGAGAAGGTACGCCTGGACGTGATGATGCGGGTGGCCGCACTGGAAAGCATCCAGCCCCAGGCCTTGCAGGAGCTCAACGATATTCTCGAGAAACAGTTCTCCGGTGGTTCCGGTGCCCAGACCAGCCGCATTGGTGGCGTCAAACGTGCCGCGGATATCATGAACTTCATGGACCGGGCCATCGAAGGTGGCCTGATGGATTCCATCAAGGACATGGATCCGGACCTGGCCTCCACCATTGAGGACCTGATGTTTGTCTTCGACAACCTGGTGGAAGTGGACGACCGGGGCATCCAGGCCCTGTTGCGGGAAGTCTCTTCCGACGTGTTGGTTGTCGCGCTCAAGGGTGCGGATGATTCCGTCAAGGACAAGATTTTCCGCAATATGTCCAAGCGTGCGGCCGAGCTGCTGCAGGATGACCTGGAAGCCAAGGGCCCGGTCCGTGTCAGTGAAGTGGAAACGGCGCAGAAAGACATTATTACCATTGCCCGTCGAATGGCTGAAGCGGGTGAAATCACCCTCGGCGGTGCCGGCGAAGAAATGATGTGATGAAGGATTCCCGTCGCCGCGACAATATTCCCCGCGAAGAGCTCAGTGCCTGGGAACGCTGGGAGCTGCCCCTGTTGGATGGACAGGGTAACGAGGTGCCCCGCGAAGAAGAGGTCGAGGTCAAGCCCCTGACCGCCGCGGACATTGAAGCCATTCGCCAGTCTGCCTGGGAAGAAGGCAGGGAAGAGGGCCGCCGTTCAGGTCACGATGAAGGTTTCAAACAGGGAGCGGAAGAAGGCCGCGAACAGGGTTACCGGGAAGGCCGGGAAGCCGGTGAACAGGAAGGCCGGTCGCAGGCCGAGCAGGACACCCGCAGCACCATCGACGAAAAACTGGCGCGGCTGGAAAGCGTGATGGCTGAACTGGTCGCCCCCATCGAGCGGCACCAGGACGAGCTGGAATCCGCCCTGGTCAACCTGGCCACGGTGCTGGCCCGGGCGGTGATTCACCGGGAGCTGTCACTGGATTCGTCCCAGATCCGGCAGGTGGTTACCGATGCAGTAAACAGTTTGCCGTCCACCCGGGAAAACGTCCGCATACGGATCAATCCTTCCGACCAGGAATGGGTGAATGAGGTCGCCTCACGGCTGGATGCCGAGGTGTCGGTGACCACTGACGAATCCATCCTGGCCGGTGGTTGCAAGGTGGAAACCCGGCACTCACTGGTGGACTACACGATCGAGAAACGTTTCCAGAAAGCCGTCCAGGCCATGCTGGAAAAGCAGGTCGGCACTGCCTCCGCCGGTGAGGGCGATCAGCCGGGAGCGGCGATGGGAGACCTGTCCGATTTCCATCGTGAGGTGCTGGACGAGCCGGGGGAGTCCGACGATGACCAGCAGCCTGGCTGACCGGCTTCAGCAACTTTCCGCCAATATCCCCTCAGAGCCCGCACCGGAACTGTCCGGACGCCTGACCCGTATGGTCGGCCTGACCCTGGAGTGCGTGGGCTGCCCCATGGTGGTGGGCGACCGCTGCCTGATCCTGGGTCAGGGTGATGCCACAGTGGAAGCCGAGGTTGTTGGTTTTGAGGATGACCGGGTTTACCTGATGCCCCTGACCGCTATTGACGGGCTTCGTCCCGGCGCCCGCGTGGTGCCTCTCTCCGCTGCCAGCAAGGTGCCGGTGGGTGAAGGGTTGCTGGGCCGCGTGGTCAACGGTAATGGTGAACCCCTCGACAGTCATGGCCCGTTACGGGCGGAAGCCCGGGTGCCACTTACCGGTGAGATCATCAACCCCCTGGACCGGGCCCCGGTTCGCACCTCCATGGATGTGGGTATCCGTGCCATCAACAGCCTGCTGACCGTAGGCCAGGGTCAGCGCCTGGGCCTGTTTGCGGGCAGTGGTGTGGGCAAGAGTATGCTGCTGGGCATGATGACCCGTTTCACCGACGCTGATATCACCGTCGTTGGTCTGATCGGCGAACGGGGTCGGGAGGTCAAGGAATTCATCGACGACATCCTGGGGGAAGAGGGCCTTGCCCGTTCCGTGGTCGTTGCGTCGCCGGCGGATGACTCGCCCCTGATGCGCCTGCGGGCCGCCATGCTGACCACCCGTATTGCCGAGTACTATCGCGACCAGGGCAAGCGGGTGTTGTTGCTGATGGACTCCCTGACCCGTTACGCCCAGGCCCAGCGGGAAATCGCACTGGCGGTGGGTGAGCCGCCAGCCACCAAGGGTTATCCACCGTCGGTATTTGCCAAGCTCCCCCAGCTGGTGGAACGCACGGGCAACGGCAAGCCCGGGGGTGGGTCGATTACCGCGTTCTATACCGTGCTGACTGAAGGGGATGACCAGCAGGATCCGGTGGCGGATTCGGCCCGGGCTATCCTGGATGGTCATATCGTGCTTTCCCGCCGTCTGGCGGAAGAGGGGCACTACCCGGCCATTGATGTGGAGGCTTCCGTCAGTCGGGTGATGCCCCATGTCACCGAAAAAGATCACTTCGCCCGGGCCCAGCGCTTCAAGCAGGTCTATTCCCGCTATCAGCAGGCCCGTGACCTGATCAGCGTCGGTGCCTATGTAAAGGGCTCGGACCCGGAAACCGACTTTGCGATCCGCTACATTGATGCCATGCGGGACTTCCTGCAGCAGGGCCTGGATGAGGCGGCGCCCTTCGAACAGTCCGTCGAGCAATTGCTGGCGTTATTGCCGGCGAAGCCCGCCAAGGCACCTGGTGCGGAAAAGAACCAGGCCGGGGGTCGTGAATGACGGTGCGGTCGGAGCGTCTCCAGGTGGTGCTGGAGCTGGAGGAGCGCAAGGAACAACAGGCCCTGGACCGCATGAACGAGGTTCGCCGCCAGTGGCAGGCGGAGCAGGACCGACTCGCAGAGCTGCAGAGCTATCAACAGGAATACCACCAACAGATGCGCCAACAGCAGCAAGGTACCGTGCCGGTCTCCCGTTTGCAGGGGTGGCAGAGCTTTATCGCCCGGCTGGATCTGCTCATCGGTGAGCAGCAGGCCCGGGCCAGCCAGGCGGAACAACGGGTTGAACAGGCTCGGCAGCAATGGCAGCAGGCCTGGGAGCGCAGGCGTGGGATGGAAAGGTACATTGATACCTGCCGTGTCCAGGAGCAGCGCGCCCGCGACCTCGCTGAGCAGAAGCAGGCCGACGAAGCCGCCGCCCGTCAGTTTTCCCGCCGGCGCTGATCGCGGCGCCGATAGCACCCGCAATACAAATGCCTTTCCATTCGCTATCCTGTAGGGCGTAGTGGCCGTTCTGCAGCTGGACAAACGCCTTGCAGTGGCACCCGATTAACAGCAGGATTACCCAAACGATTCCAGCAGTCTGTGCCGCAGACATCCTGCAGACTCCTGGCCCCGGTTAGTGGAGGGAAACACCATGCCTGTGCATACCCGACAAAGCGACGACGGTGAAACCCGCACCATTGCCATTGAAGGGCGGTTTGATTTCAGTACCCACCAGGCGTTCCGTGACGCCTACGAAAAGGGCTCCGAGGGCGTTCATCACTGGGTGATTGATATGTCCGACACCAGTTACCTGGACAGCTCCGCCCTGGGTATGTTGCTGCTGCTGCGAGACTACGCCGGTGGTGACAAGGCCAGTATCCACATTGAAAACTGCAACGGTGACGTGCGCAGGATCCTGGCCATTTCCAATTTCGAGCAGTTGTTTTCCATTCGTTGACGATACCGTCGGGGATATTGCGGCCAGTGGCCACAATGCCCTCAGGGGTGAGAGGACGCACCCGTGACAGAGCCAGAGAATCCCAGACCATTGCGGCTGCTGATTGCCGATGACAGCAACACTGACCGACTGATCCTGCAGGCCATGTTGCGACGCCAGGGCCACGAGGTCCAGGCCGCGGAAGATGGCCAGGCTGCGTTGAAGCTCTATGACTGCTGGCAACCGGATATGGTGTTGCTGGATGTGATGATGCCACGCCTGGACGGCGTGGAGGCAGCCCGGCAAATCAAGGCCCTTGCCGGCGAAACCCTGGTGCCGGTGATCTTCCTGACCTCGCTGACCGATGCAGGGTCCCTGGCCCAGTGCCTGGACGCCGGCGGTGATGACTTCCTGCCCAAGCCCTACAATCCGGTGATTATCGAAGCCAAGCTCCGTGCCTTTGATCGCATGCGCCGCATGCATGAAACCCTTAGCCAGCAACGGGACCTGATCAAGGCGCGCAACGAACAGTTGCTGGAGGAGCAGATCATTGCCCGCCGGGTCTTTGACAACATCGCCCACACCGGCTGCCTGAACGCTCCCAATATCCGGTACCACGCCTCTCCGATGTCAGTGTTCAACGGTGACATCCTGTTTGCCTGCCCCCGTCCGGCCGGTGGAGTACACCTGCTGGTGGGGGATTTTACCGGCCACGGGCTGCCAGCCGCCATTGGTGCCCTGCCTGTGGCGGAGATTTTCTACGGTATGACCAGCAAAGGCTTCAGTGGGCCGGATGTATTGCGGGAGTTGAACCAGAAACTGGTGCGGATCCTGCCGACCGGAATGTTCTGCTGCGCGGCCTTTGCTGATGTGGACTTCCGGCAGGGCATGCTGCGGTTCTGGAATGGCGGCTTGCCGGATGGTTACCTGATGTACAAGAGCGGTGACCATCAGGCCCTCGCCTCAAGGCACCTGCCGCTGGGGATACTGGCGCCGGAGCGGTTTGTTGCCGCCATGGAGGAGTACCGGGTCGAGCCGGGAGACCAGCTTCTGCTGATGACCGACGGGGTGCTGGAGGCGGCCGATGAGCAGGGGCAACACTTTGGTGAGCGTCGGTTGGCCGAGACACTGGGGGCCCGGCCGACGGGCGCGTCACCGGTGGATCACCTGGTCCAGGCGGTACAGGGCTTCACTGGTAGTGCCCGGGAGAGTGACGACCTGACCCTGCTGGGCCTGAGGGTTACCGGCCAGGACCCGGTGGCCCTGCAGTCGGTCTCAGCCGCACGGTCGGCGGTGACCGGGCCGGCGTTCTGGCGCTGCAGCTACCAGGTGGAGGGGCAGACCCTGGGGCAGTTTAATCCGTTGCCCCTGTTACTCCACGTGTGTATGGCCGTGGCTGGCCTGCGACAACACAGCGGTGAGATCTACACCCTGCTGGCGGAGCTGTACAACAATGCCCTTGAACACGGGGTACTCGAGCTGCCTTCAGGCTGGAAAAATGGCCCGGAAGGCTTTTCCCGCTACTACGCTGAACGGGAGCGCCGGCTGGCCAGGGTTGATGGCCACTATATCCGCTTTGAACTGGAGCATCGCATGGAGGGTAATGGTGGACAGCTGGTGATACGGTGCCAGGATTCCGGTCGTGGCTTCGACCCTGATGCGCCGGAGGGTGAGGGCGGCACGAGCGTCTATGCGGGCCGGGGACTGAGCCTGATCCGCCAGTTGTCCAGTGGCCTGAGCTACAACAAACAAGGAAATCAGGCTGAAGTAGTATATGATTGGGAGTTATCCGAGAACGGGGGCTAACGCTCCCTGGCCAACCGGTAAAGCCTGTCGGGTTTGCTTGCGGGGCAGCGGACCGGGCTGTTATTTTCCCGGCTGGCTCGACTATGATCAGATAAACACATCAAGGGTCACCGCTACCGGTGGCTCCTGTGAGGTCGGTTATGAACACCAAGCCACACCTTGATGAAGAGGCCCTCGCGGAACTGCGGGATGTGATGGAGGATGAATTCGACATCCTCATACAGACGTACATCAATGACTCCCGTGAACGAATCCAGTCACTTCACCAGGCCCTGTCCGAGAATGATCCGGACGCGTTTTCCAGGACGGCTCACAGCTTCAAGGGCAGCAGCATCAATATCGGTGCCTCCCGCCTGGGTGACCTGTGCCTGCAAGTTGAAAAGGCTGGCCGTGAAGGTGACCTGGACGCTGCCCGCCAGGTCATGGCCCCCCTGGAGACCGAATTCGCCACCGTTCGTCGCCTGATGGAAGACGCACTCCTCGCCTGAGGCCTTGTCCGCAAGGCGCCCAGGCCAGAATCAGCGCTGCTCGCGCCGGCTCTTTTCCCTCCCTTGCCGTCTCTGGCATTGTGTTTGCAGGTTTCCTGGAAAACCCGCCTTACGTGCGGATTTCAGCGATTCTGCGGCAAGAGGTTGCCATGTCCTCAATGGTGCTTACTCAGTTACTTAACCCTGAACCGGGCGTTGACCGAAAGGCGCCTGGTAAAACCCCGTCCCCCCAGGCTCCGGCCGATAATGGCCCGAGCCGGTACGACGAAATTGTACGCCAACAGGAGAAGAGGCTGGAGCAATGGCGTCTCGAAGACCGGGCTCGCGACCGGAAAATGGAACAGGAACGCCAGGCGGAATCCCGTCGTACTGACAGCGCTGGCAAGGGCAGGGAAGAACAGGCAACCAGCCACCCGGAGGCCAGGGAGGCGGAGCCTGCCGCTAAAACGGCAAGGCAAGGCCGCCCAGAGGCGCCTGCGGATCGTAACGCCAGCTCGGAAGTGGACCCGGGTCGTAAGGGTCAGGCTGCCGACGCCGGGGGCAAACCTGAAACGGACACGGCAATCGATATCCGCTCCCTGGAAGAGCAAAGCGCCGAACTGCTGGACCTGGCCGAGGGGGCCGAGGCGCCGTTCATACTCGGCGTTAACGGACAGCTTCAGACAGGGACTGCCCAGGCTCTCAATGGTTCCCTGGCGGCTGGCTTGCTGGCGCCGGGACTGACCGGCCAGCAGCCCGGAGCATCCCCGACCGTTGGTAAACTCTTTACCGCCATGCTGGAAGCCGGCAAGGAATCCTCTGCGAAGGGCGGGGGCCTGCTGGCAGGGCTTCAGGGTGGCAGTAGTCAGCTGTCTGGCGAGTCATCGGGTAAGTTTGCGGATACGCTGATGGCCCGAATGTCGGCGCCCGAGCTGACCCAGTCCCTGAGCCAGTCAGCGACCCTGCGTGGGCAGGAGGCCCAGGCACTGATGCGCAGTTATACCACCAGTGTTGACTCGCCCGTTGGAGACAATGAATGGGGCGAGAAGGTTATGGGCAAGCTGGCCTGGCTGACCGCCAGCCAGATGTCGGTAGCGGAGATCCATATCACACCACCGGAGCTGGGCCCCCTTGATGTGCGGGTGCAGGTACAGAACGACCAGGCCACGGTAACGGTGCATGCCACTACTCCGGCGGTGAGGGAACAGCTCGAACTCCATGGCCACCGGCTGCGGGACATGCTCAGCGAACAGGGGCTCAGCCTCGAAGGCTTTGACGTGAGCGACTCCAGCAGCCGTGAAACCGCTGACCAGCAAGGTGATGGCGAGGGGCGCAGCGAACCTGGCCCCGGCCAGCTGGCCGATGAGGGCGACGACACTGATGCGGATACCATCGCGGCTGGCTCACTGGACCTGTCCTGGCGAGGCGAAGTGGACCTCTATGCCTGATTCCGGTTGATGGTTATTCCCTTTGCCGGAGTGCTCAAAGTATTCGCCACCGGGCGGGTCAGGGGTTACACTCTGGTGAGTTATGTCACAAACGCCAGCCATCAGGCTGGCGTTTGTGTTTGCGGGCCGGGGTGCTTCGGTTCGCAGGCTGACAGGGTTACACTCTGGCGACATAACTTCAGGCTTGGTCAGGATTGGCGCAGGGATTGCTTTAATCTCTTGCAAGGGGATTTCTGACCCGCATCGGCAAAAAATTGACGGACTCCGGAATGGCGGAAGACAACTCGGTGGCTGGGCCACCCAAAAAAGGCAAGTTCAAGACCATACTGCTGCTGGTCATTATCCTGGTTCTGGCGATTGGTCTGTCTGTGGCGGGTACACTCTGGTTCCTTACCAGGGGCGGGGAAGGTAACCCGGCCGCCCCGGCAGCCGCAGAAGAAGAGGCCTTTGTCCCGGCGAGTTACCTGGTGATGGAACGGCCGCTGGTTACCACCGTCCGCCATCCCGGCCGGCAGCGCTATATCCAGGTATACCTGGCCTTTGAGTCGGAGCAGGCGGATGCCCTGGCCGCGGCTGAAAAGCATATGCCGCTGGTCCGTAACAGGCTGATTTCCGAGCTGGGACAGCAGGAGTTCATGGTGCTGCAGACCCCGGAAGGTCGGCAGGGCCTGCCCGATCAATTGCTGGCTGCCGTCAATGAGACCCTGGCGGCAGAGGGGGAGCCCACCCTGGACCGGGTGCTGTTGCGCAACTTTGTTGTTCAGTAAAACACACGAAGGCCGGGTACCGGGATCGCTGACCGGTATACGTCCAGACTGCAGGCAGTCAGAGGCTGATAACGATGCAGGACTTACTCTCACAGGATGAAATCGATGCGCTGCTCCACGGGGTGGACGACGGCGATATCGACACCTATGACGAGGTTGATGACGAGGGGGTCAAGACCTATGACCTCGCCAGCCAGGACCGGATTGTCCGGGGGCGTATGCCGACCCTGGAAATGGTCAACGAACGGTTCGCCCGTTATACACGCATCAGTCTGTTCAACCTCCTGCGCCGAAATGCCGACGTTTCCACAGGCGGCATCCAGATCATGAAGTTCGGGGAGTACATCCATACTCTCTATGTGCCTACCAGTCTGAACCTGGTCAAGGTCCGGCCGTTGCGGGGCACTGGTCTGTTTATTCTCGATGCCAAGCTGGTGTTCAAGCTGGTGGACAACTTCTTCGGGGGTGAGGGGCGCCATGCCAAGATTGAGGGCAGGGAATTCACCCCCACCGAGACCCGCATCGTGCAGATGGTACTCAACCAGGTCTTTGTGGATATGAAAGAGGCCTGGCATGCGGTGCTGAAGGTCGACTTCGAGTACCTCAGCTCCGAGGTCAATCCGGCCATGGCCAATATTGTCAGCCCCAGTGAGGTGGTGGTTATCAGCACCTTCCATGTGGAGCTGGACGGCGGCGGCGGTGAACTGCACATGGCATTGCCGTATTCCATGATCGAGCCCATACGGGAAGTGCTCGATGCGGGTGTCCAGAGTGATATAGACGATGTGGACGAGCGCTGGGTCAATGCCCTGCAGGAAGATATCAAGGAAGTCCTGGTGCCGGTCAACGCGACAGTATGCCGGCGCCGTATTTCCCTGCGAGATGTGGCCAAGTTCAAGCCAGGTGATGTGATTCCCGTGGAGATGCCGGAAGCGCTGGACATGACGGCAAACGGTATTCCCATCTACAAGGCAACCCTGGGTACCCGCGACGGCAAGATGGCCTTGAGAATCAAGGAGCGTACCCGGCTTCCGAAGGTGAAGAAACAACTGAAGGTAGGTAAACATGGCTGACGATAACAAAGACGAACGCGAGCTCAGCGAAGACGAAAAGCTGGCTGCCGAGTGGGAAGCGGCCATGGAAGAATCCGGCGACAGCGACGAAAAGGAAGGTGAAGACCGGGCCGACGAATGGGCCGCTGCCATGGCCGAGGCCGAGGATTCTGAAGAGGACCCCGGCAAGCAGGTGAGAACTGCGCCCATGGAAGATTTCGGGGTCGGGTCAGAGTCCGGCAGCGTGCCGGCCACCGAGCCGGACCTGGATGTCATCCTGGACATCCCGGTGACCATTTCCATGGAAGTGGGCAACACTCAGATTCCGATACGCAACCTGCTTCAGTTGAACCAGGGGTCCGTGATCGAACTGGACCGCCTGGCCGGTGAGCCACTGGATGTGCTGGTTAATGGCACCCTGATTGCCCACGGTGAGGTGGTAATGGTGAACGAGAAGTTCGGTATTCGCCTGACCGATGTGATCAGCCCCGGTGAGCGCATCAAGCGCCTTCAGAAATCATGACACAGGCACGTGCCGCGGCGTTGGTCGCCTGGCTGATGGTACCTGCCGTGAGCCTTGCACAGGACGAAACCGTTCAGCAGGCGCCGGAGCGCAGTGGTAGCCAGTCCGATGCGGTTGCCACCCTGGCCACCATGGGTATTGGCCTGCTGGTGGTGGTGGCACTGATTTTTGGATGTGCCTGGCTGATCCGCCGCATGAACGGACTGACCGGCATGAACAGCGGCGCCATGAAGGTTATTTCGGTCATGGCCCTGGGTGCACGCGAGCGCATCGCCCTGATTGACGTGGCTGGCACCCAGATACTGGTGGGCATTACCCCCAGCTCCATCCGCACCCTCCATGTGTTTGATGAACCGGTCGTGGCGCCGGGCCAGGCTGTCAACGGTGACTTCGCCAGGAAGCTGCAAAGCCTTATGGGACGGCACTGGAAACCTGGCGACACCGGTCGGAAGGGGGAGTCAGACTGATGCGCTGGTTGTTGCTGCTGGCGGGTCTTGCACTGGCCCCGGATGTGTTTGCCCAGGACGGCATTGGCGGTATACCGGGCATTCCGGCCGTCACCGTGACGCCGGGAGAGCAGGGGGAAGAGTACTCGGTCACCCTGCAGATTCTGGCCTTCATGACGGCGCTGACCTTCCTGCCCGCCATGTTGATGATGATGACGTCGTTTACCCGCATCATCGTGGTCTTCGCCATCCTGCGCCAGGCCCTCGGACTGCAATCCACGCCCTCCAACCAGATCCTGCTGGGGCTGGCGCTGTTCCTCAGTATCTTCATCATGAAGCCGGTCTTCGAAGAGGCCAACCAGGTGGGGCTGCAACCCTACCTGGCAGAGGAGATGACCTCCATCGAGGCCGTGGAGGCCGCCAGTGGACCCTTCCGGGAGTTCATGCTGGCCCAGACCCGCGAGAGTGACCTGGGCCTGTTTATGCGCATTGCTGACGAGCAGTACGATACCCCGGAGGACGTCTCTTTCTGGGTGCTGATGCCGGCCTTTGTGACCAGTGAGCTGAAAACCGCGTTCCAGATCGGCTTCATTTTGTTCATCCCGTTCCTGATTATCGACATGGTGGTGGCCAGTGTGTTGATGGCCATGGGGATGATGATGCTGTCACCGATCATCATCTCACTGCCGTTCAAGATCATGCTGTTTGTACTGGTGGACGGATGGGCCCTGATCATGGGCACCCTGGCCGCCAGCTACGGAATATAGGGAGGCCTGCCATGACGCCGGAAACCGCCATCGACATCATGCGTGAAGCGCTGTGGATGATCGTGATGCTGGCGGCCTTTATCATCGGCCCCGGCCTGGTGATTGGCCTGGTGGTGAGTACCTTTCAGGCGGCCACCCAGATCAACGAGCAGACCCTGAGTTTCCTGCCACGGTTGCTGGTCACCTTGCTGGTGATTATCTTTGCGGGTCCCTGGATGCTGACCCAGCTGATTGACCATGCCGAGGGGCTGATTGGCAGCATCCCCTACCTGATCGGATGAGGCGGGCATGATTCCCGCCGACCTCAGCGCGGACGTTCTGAGCCAGTGGGTGGGGCAGCACCTGTGGCCGCTGTTCCGCATCGCCAGTTTCTTCATGGTGATCCCGTTTATCGGCACCCAGCTGGTGCCGGCGAGGATTCGCCTGGGCCTGGCACTGTTGACCACGATCCTTGTAGTGCCCATGCTGCCGCCGGTGCCCCAGGTGGAGGCCATGAGTGGCGAGGCCGTCATTATCACGTTGCAGCAGATTCTGATCGGCGTGGGTATGGGCTTTGCGCTGACGGCCCTGTTCCAGCTGTTTACCATCGCCGGGCAGATGATCGCCATGCAGATGGGCCTGGGCTTTGCGTCCATGAACGACCCCTCCCACGGGGTCAATGTGACGGTTCTCTCCCAGATCTACACCATTACGATCACGCTGCTGTACCTGGCCATGAACGGGCACCTGGTGGCAATCGAGGTGTTCCTGGAGAGTTTCCGCACCCTGCCCATTGGCCTTGAGGGGTTGGGGCAGGAGGGAGTCTGGCAGCTGGCCCACCGGATTTCGTGGATGTTTGCTGCTGCCCTGTTGCTGGCTTTGCCGGCGGTGACGGCGGTGTTTATCGTGAATATTTCCTTTGGTGTGATGACCCGGGCGGCGCCCCAGATGAACATCTTTGCCCTGGGTTTCCCGATTGGCCTGATTTTTGGATTGTTTGCCATATGGGTGCTGCATGCCAATTTTCTGCCGCACTTTGAGCAGTATACCCGTGAGACTTTTGAGTTTATGAGACAGCTTCAGGGACAGCCTTGAAATTCTTACAAACAATACCCTGGCGTTGCCTTTTATCTGTGTGCAGGGTCACGGCTAGGGTACCCCTTTCTGAAACACGCCCCGCAAGTACGTCCCTGGCCGATTTATGCTCCTGCAAAATCGGCACTCCCGCCATCCGTGGCGGTCGTAGAGCGCGGGCGGCGCCGCATGTGGCGCCTCACGGTTCCGGAAAGGAGCACCCCGGCCATGCCCTTTTAACTGTGTGCCGCGCCTGCTTGGACTTTGATTGCTGATATGGCCGAAGAGAACGACAACAGTCAGGAGAAAACGGAAGAGCCGACGCCCCGACGCCTTGAGAAGGCCCGGGAGGATGGCCAGACCGCTCGTTCCAAGGAACTGGCCACCATGGCTGTGCTGCTGGCTGGGGCCGGCGGGCTTCTGGTGTTTGGCAAGAGCATGGCCATTTCCATGGAGCAGATCATGCGGGGCGCCTTTGTGCTGGAGCGGGGGGAAATCTTTGATACCCGCTTTATGAGTACCCAGCTGATTGGCTCCGCATGGGAAGCAACCGTGGCCCTTGGTCCGCTGCTGTTGTTGCTGTTGATTGCGTCAATCGCCGGGCCCATCGGTATCGGCGGTTTGCTGTTCAGTGGCAAGGCCATTGCCCCCAAGCTGAATCGTATGGACCCCCTCAAGGGTCTGAAACGGATGTTCTCTGCCCGGTCGCTGGTTGAGCTGGTCAAGGCGATTCTGAAGGTGAGCCTGGTGCTGGCGGTGGCGATCCTGATACTGAACCTGCGTACCGAGGATCTGCTGAGTATTTCCGAGGAGCCGACGGTACCGGCCATGGCCCATGTGGTGTGGACCATGGCGTGGAGTTTTTTCTTCCTGGCCTGTGCCACCATCGTTATCGCCGTCATTGATGTGCCGTTCCAGATCTATGATCACCAGAAAAAACTGCGGATGACGAAGCAGGAGGTGAAGGACGAGTACAAGGACACGGAAGGCAAGCCGGAGGTGAAGGGCAAGATTCGTCAGCTGCAGCGGGAGATGGCCCAGCGGCGGATGATGGCGGATGTGCCGGGCGCCGATGTGGTTATCACCAACCCGACTCATTACGCGGTGGCGTTGAAGTACGACCAGAACTCGATGGGAGCGCCGGTGGTGGTGGCCAAGGGTTCAGACGAGGTGGCCTTCAAGATCATGGAGGTTGCCCGGGAGAACAAGGTGGAGCTGCTGCGTACGCCGCCACTGACCCGTGCGGTCTACCACAACACCAAGGTGGGGGAGGAGATTCCCGACGGGCTGTACATGGCGGTGGCCCAGGTGCTGGCCTATATCTTCCAGCTGCGGCAGTTCCGCAAGGGGCATGCGCCCAAGCCGACTATGCCGAACTTCCCCATTCCCAAGGATATGCGTCGGGATATATAAGTTCATGCTCAGCGCTTCGTAGCGTAGGGCAAGCGCAACCCCCTATACATTTCTAATACAACCGATATCGACCAGAGTAACTGGCGGTGAACAGGGGGGAGGCTTTTGGAGCAGCGACAGGGATGTCGCGGAAGCATTGGGGTGGCAGGACGCCCCTCCAATGCGGCGGAAAAAGCCTCCCCCCTGGTTGCCGCCTACCCCATAACCCGCAGGCTAGGGACAGAGGTAGACGACTTCCGTCCGAGGGAAGGATTCACCCTCAGTGCTCGTGGTGAACACGTTCCCCCCAGGCACTGTCAGAGCCCGGCAAAACCAGGTTCAGCAGAATGGCAACGATGCCACACAGGGCGATACCCTCAACCCCGAAGATCGTCATACCACCGATGCCGAACACCAGCGTCACACCCACGATCACCAGGTTGCGGGCCTGGGACAGGTCCACCTGGTTGCGGATCAGGCTGTTCAGCCCCACCACCGCAATGGAACCGAACAGCAGGCACAGGATGCCACCCATCACCGGCACCGGAATCGTCTGCAGGGCGGCGCCGAACTTGCCCACGAAGGCCAGTACAATTGCCACGCCTGCAGCCCACAGCATCACCCGCGGATTGAAGTTCTTCGTCAGCATCACCGCTCCGGTTACTTCTGAGTAGGTGGTGTTGGGTGGCCCGCCAAGGAACGCGGCGGAGCTGGTGGCCAGGCCGTCGCCCAGCAGTGTGCGGTGCAGGCCAGGCTTCTTGAGGAAGTTCTTGCCGGTCACGTTGCTGATCGCCAGCACGTCGCCGATGTGCTCAATGGCCGGGGCAATGGCCACCGGAATCATGAACAGGATGGCACCCCAGCTGAACGAAGGACTCTGGAAGGCCGGCATGGAAAACCAGGCGGCTTCCGCAATGGGGGAGAAGTCCACGATAACCGGGGTTACCTCGAACACACCGGCCAGCCAGGTAAGCAGGTAGCCAACGATAATGCCGACCATAATCGGAATCAGCCGGAAAATGCCTTTCGCCCATACGGAAACCACGATGGTCACCAGCAGGGAAATCATGGCAATCACAATGGCAGGCTTGTAGGGCACCAGTTCGGCGGAACCATCACCGGTGTGGCCGGTGGCCATGTTCACCGCGACCGGGGCCAGGCCCAGGCCGATGACCATGATTACAGGGCCAATGACCACAGGCGGCAGCAGGCGGTTAATGAAACCGGTGCCCCGCAGGCGCACGGCGCCGCTGAGCAGGATATAGAGGATACCGGCCGCCACCAGGCCGCCGAGAATCTCCGGAATGGAGAACTGGCTCTTGGCCGCCATGATCGGCGCGATAAAGGCAAAGGAAGAGGCCAGGAACACGGGCACCTTGCCACCGGTGACAATATGGAAAATCAGCGTGCCAAGGCCGGCAGTGAACAATGCCACGCTCGGGTCCAGGCCGGTGAGCAGGGGCATCAGCACCAGGGCACCAAAAGCCACCAGCAGCATCTGGGAGCCGGCCAGGGCCTGGCGCCAGACGGGCTCGCCGGCGTAGTCTTCCCTCAGGGATGTGGTGTGATCAGCATCCTGCATATCAGACATCCTTCTGCTTGGTGCCGAAGATCTTGTCGCCGGCATCCCCAAGACCGGGAAGGATGTAGCCTTTCTCGTTCAGGCGCTCGTCCACCGAGGCGGTATAGATGGACACGTCGGGGTGCTTCTCGAGAACCTTCTCCACGCCTTCCGGGGCCGCGACCAGGACCAGTGCGCGGATTTCCGTGCTGCCTGCCTTTTTCAGCAGGTCGATGGTGGAGATGAGCGAGCCCCCGGTTGCCAGCATGGGGTCGACGATCAGCGCCATGCGCTGGTCCAGTTCGCCCACCAGTTTTTCCAGGTAGGTGGAGGCTTCCAGGGTTTCCTCGTTGCGAATCTGGCCCACCACGCTGACCCGGGCCACCGGGATCAGGCTAAGTACACCGTCCATCATGCCCAGGCCTGCCCGCAGGATGGGTACGATGGTGACCTTTTTACCGCCGATCTGTTCCACCTCTACCGGGCCTGCCCAGCCATCGATGGTTTCCTTGCTCAGGGTGAAGTCCTTGGTGGCTTCATAGGTCAATAACGACGCTAGTTCCTGGGCCAGTTCGCGGAAATTCTTGGTGCTGATATCGGCGCGGCGCATCAGGCCGAGTTTGTGCTGGATAAGCGGGTGTTTGACTTCGTGAATGGGCATGGTTCACCTGTCAGCTGGTCGGGTGGGATTTGCGCAAGGATACCGTATCGAAGCGACTCAGTCAGGGGGGATTCTGGAGAAAATGTAAGAAATGGTATGGATCTTGCCGCTAGTCCCTGTAAGTCGGCCAGGGCGTCAAAAAATCGGCCCCGGCCTTTGCAGCAAGAACGACCAGTGTGGAGAGATCCGTCAACATGGACCGGGCCCTTGTCCTGAATAACGTCAAATCCCTGACGCGGGGAAACCTGGGCATTCCGATTATGCTCATGGCACTGCTGGGCATGATGATCCTGCCCATGCCGGCGTTCCTGCTGGACGTGCTCTTTACCTTCAATATTGCCCTGTCCATTACCATCCTGCTGGTGTGCGTCTACGCTTTGCGGCCCATGGAGTTTGCGGCCTTCCCGACGGTGCTGCTGGTAGCGACCCTGTTGCGACTGGCCCTGAATGTGGCCTCTACCCGGATTGTCCTGCTTAACGGCCACGAGGGCGGCGATGCCGCCGGTAAGGTGATCGAGTCGTTCGGTGCGGTGCTGATCGGCGGTAACTACGCCGTGGGTATAGTGGTGTTCGCCATCCTGATGATTATTAACTTCCTGGTGGTCACCAAGGGTGCCGGCCGGGTGTCTGAGGTCAGCGCCCGGTTTACCCTTGATGCGATGCCTGGCAAGCAGATGGCTATCGACGCCGACCTTAATGCGGGCCTGATCAACCAGGATGATGCCAAGCACCGGCGGGAAGAAATCGCCCAGGAGGCCGACTTCTACGGCTCCATGGACGGTGCCAGCAAGTTCGTTAAAGGGGACGCCGTCGCCGGCCTGCTGATTCTGTTTATCAACCTTATTGGCGGCATCGGCATCGGCATGATCCAGCACGGCCTGGACTTTGCCAGTGCCACCCAGAACTACGCCTTGCTGACCATCGGTGACGGCCTGGTGGCCCAGATTCCGTCACTGCTGTTGTCGACCTCGGCGGCCATCATGGTAACCCGGGTCACCACCAGCCAGGATATGGGCGGGCAGATCCTCAAGCAGATGTTCGATGCCCCCAAGGCCCTGGCCATTGCCGCTGCTATCCTGATCCTGCTCGGGCTGATTCCCGGTATGCCCCATGTCGCCTTCCTGGGACTGGGCCTGTTGGCGGCCGGTGCCGCCTGGTGGGTCTGGAAGCAGGGCCGCCAGGCTGTGGAAGAAGACGGCAGCAGCGGCTGGCCGGCGGCTGCCCGCAGTGGTGGCGGCCAGCCGGCGCCGTCTGGTGGTGCCCGCCCGGAGGCGGCCGACCAGGGGCAGGGCTTGCCGGCACCGCCGGAGAACAGGGAGCTGGGCTGGGACGATGTGGCCACGGTAGACATCGTCGGGCTGGAAGTGGGTTATCGCCTGATTCCGTTGGTGGACAAGTCCCAGGGCGGTCAGCTGCTCAGCCGCATCAAGGGCGTTCGCAAGAAGCTGTCCCAGGACATGGGCTTCCTTATGCCGTCCGTGCATATCCGTGACAACCTGGACCTGATGCCCAACGTCTACCGGATCACCCTGATGGGCGTCACCATCGCCGAGGCGGAGATTCATCCCGAGCGGGAACTGGCCATCGATCCCGGTCAGGTGTTTGGTCAGGTGGAAGGTATTGCCGGCAAGGACCCGGCCTTTGGCCTGGATGCCATCTGGATCGAGCCAGACCAGAAAGATAACGCCCAGACCCTCGGTTATACCGTGGTGGATGCCAGTACTGTGGTGGCCACCCACCTGAACCAGATCCTGCAGAGCCACGCCCACGAACTGCTGGGCCACGAGGAAGTGCAAAAGTGGCTGGACCAGCTGGAGAAGGTCTCGCCCAAGCTGTCGGAAGAGCTGGTGCCCACCACCGTGTCTATCTCCATTTTGTTGAAAGTGCTGCAAAGCCTGCTGCGGGAGGAGGTGCCGATACGGGATATGCGGTCCATTGCCGAAGCCATCGTTAACGTCCATCCCAAGAGCCAGGACCCGAACGTGCTGACCACGGCGGCCCGCCAGGCCCTGCGACGGATGATTGTGCAGAGCATCTGCGGCAACGACCAGGAGATTCCGGTAATCACTCTGGATCCGGAACTGGAACAGTTATTGCTGAAGAGTCAGCAACAGAGTCAACAATCCGGCGGTGGTGACGACATCGGCATGGTGCTCGAGCCAGGTATGGTGGAGAAGTTACAGCGGTCCCTGCAGGAGAGTGCGCAGCGGCAGGAAATGATGGGCAAGCCCGCCATCCTGTTGGTATCAGCGCCCCTGCGGCCCGTACTGGCGAAGTTCGCCAGCTACGGGGTAGAACGCCTGCACGTGCTGTCGTACCAGGAAGTGCCGGATAACAAGCAGGTCACCATCGTGGCGTCGGTCGGTAAGTAACGACCCACTGGGAGGTAGAGACAGATGAAAGTAAAACGGTTCTTTGCGGCAACCATGTCCGCTGCCCTCAAGCAGGTCCGCGAGTCCATGGGCGATGACGCGGTAATCCTGTCCAGCCGCCGGGTCGATGGCGGTGTGGAGATTGTGACGGCACTGGACTATGACGAAAACATGGCCCGCCAGAAACTTGGCGATGCAGCGGTAGACGCCACCAGTGACGGCCGGCTGGCGGAATTACAGGCGGAGCAACACCTGCGCCTGCAGGATGAGCTTGATCGCTCTCGCAGTCGTATCCGGCACCTGCGTGAGCAGCGGGGTGGCTATGAGCCCCGCCAGCGTCACGAAGAGCTCCAGGATCACCTTGACACCGAGAGCCTGCCTTCGCTGTCGGAAAACCGTCAGCCCGAGGCGGCCGGGGCACAGGTCGACAATGCTGAGGGTGCCGGCAGCAATGAACTCGCGGCGATGCGTCGTGAACTGGACTCGCTGCGGGCGATGATCAGTGAACAGGGAACTGGCGCTGTTGCGTCGTTCGCCAGCTCGCAGGAGCATACCCCGGAGGCGCCGGACGCGGTGCGCAAGCGGCTGGCGGAGCGTCTGGAAGAATTTGGCATGAGCAGCACCCTGGCCGACACGCTGGCCCGCCAGAGTGGTCGCGGCAAGCTGGAAGACAACTGGAAGCGGGCTCTGCGCACACTGGCCGCGGGTCTGAAAACCGGCAACAGTGACTGGGCGACCCGTGGTGGTATCTACGCTCTGGTGGGTCCCACCGGCTCCGGCAAGACCACCACCATCGGCAAGATTGCCGCCCAGTACGTACTGGAGCATGGTGCCGACTCCCTGGCGCTGGTGACCACCGATCGCTACCGGGTGGCAGCCCATGAGCAACTGTTCGTGTTTGGTCGTATCCTGAATGTACCGGTACGGGTGGTGGATGACAGCCACAGCCTGGATGACGTGCTGGATGAGCTGGAAGGCCGCCATATGGTGCTGATCGATACTGCCGGCCTGTCCGGCGCCGACCCCGGATGCCAGGAGCAGCTGGCAGAGCTGGCGAACAGCCGGCACCGTGTCAGTCCGCACCTGGTCGTTCCGGCGACCAGCCAGCCCAGGATCATGAAATCCATGTGGCATTGCTATAAGATGTCGGGTCTTGCAGGCTGCATCATGACCAAGCTGGATGAGGCGCTGACCCTCGGCGAGGTTCTCGGGTTTGCGCTGGAAACCGCCCTGCCGGTTGCCTGGGTCACTGATGGCCAGAAGATTCCGCAGGACCTTCACCCGGCCAATGCGGCATCACTGGTGCGCCTGGGTGTGGAACGCCTGCGGGACGTACGCAAGCAGCAGACCATGGCAGAAGGTGCCTGAGTGGCCCTTGCCGGCAGCCGGACGTGGTCGGCACCCTGCAGGCTTATTGGTATGAATGAGAACAACCTCAGCGGGAACAGACAACCACTATGAGCAGACCACATCCGGTTCAGGTAATCGCAGTCACCGGTGGCAAGGGTGGCGTGGGCAAGAGCAATGTTTCGGTCAACCTGGGAATTGCCCTGTCGCAAATGGGCCGCCGGGTTATCCTGCTGGATGCCGACCTGGGCCTGGCGAATATTGATGTGCTGCTGGGAATCGGCGCCAAGCGTAACCTGGCCGACGTACTGTCCGGTGAGTGTGACCTTCGTGATGTGCTGGTGAATGGCCCGGGTGGCATAAAGATCGTGCCTGCTTCGTCGGGCACCCAGCGTATGACCCAGCTTTCACCCATGGAACATGCCGGGCTGATTAATGCGTTCAGCGAACTGGGTGACCAGGTGGATGTCCTGATTGTCGATACGGCCGCCGGTATTTCGGAGAGCGTGGTCAGTTTCCTGCGTGCTGCCCAGGAGTTGTTGCTGGTGGTCTGTGACGAGCCGACGTCAATCACCGATGCCTATGCCCTGATCAAGCTGATGAACCGCGACTATGGTGTCAATCGTTTCCGCATCCTCGCCAACCAGGTCCGTAATGAGCAGGAAGGCAAGCATCTGTTCGGTAAACTGACCCGGGTCACTGAGCGGTTCCTTGATGTTGCATTACAATACGTGGGCATGGTTCCTTACGACGAATCTGTGCGCAAGGCAGTGCAACGTCAGAGGGCGGTACTGGACGCTTACCCCCGGGCCAAGGCGTCACTGGCCATCAAGGCCCTGGCGGAGCAGGTCGACAACTGGCCCCTGCCTACATCGCCCCGGGGGCACCTGGAGTTTTTCGTTGAGCGCCTGGTAGGTAGTAACGCCTGATCCATTCCTGAAGTACGGGTTAACCGGATACATGACATTGGCCAGAAGACTCGGAATTTACCACCAGACCGGTCGGGGCAGTACCCATCAGCTGGTTGAGCAGCATGCGCCGCTGGTCAAGAAAATCGCCCTGCACCTGATGGCCCGGCTGCCCGACTCCGTTCAGCTGGACGACCTGATCCAGGCTGGCATGGTCGGCCTGCTGGAAGCTGCGGCCAAGTACCAGGATGACCGGGGTGCCTCCTTTGAAACCTACGCCGGCATTCGCATACGCGGCGCCATTGTGGACGAAATCCGCAAGGGTGACTGGGTTCCCCGTTCGGTCCATCGCAATGCCCGCCGTGTCGCGGCTGCCATCAAGGCGGTTGAGGACCGGGAAGGGCGCGAAGCCCAGGACCAGGAAGTGGCCGACGAGCTGGGCATGACCCTGACCGAATACCACTCCTGCCTCAGTGACGCCAGCTCCGGTCGACTTTTTTCCCTCGATGAGCTCAATGAAACCGGAGAGCTGCCGATACACGAACAGGAAGCCACGGATAATCCGCTGGATGATGTGTCCGGAGCGGCATTCCGCCAGAACCTCGCATCGGCCATCAATGATCTGCCGGAGCGGGAAAAGCTGGTGTTGAGCCTGTACTACCAGGACGAACTGAACCTGAAGGAAATCGGCGCGGTACTCGGCGTCAGTGAAAGCCGGGTCAGCCAGATCCACAGCCAGGCCGCACTGCGGTTGCGGGGCCGGCTGTCGGACTGGCAGGCCGGGGATGCAGGCGCCCTCTGACGCCTGGCACGGTCCGGGCAGACAGACGGTTACAGCAGAATCGTTCGATAACACATTGAAACGGTAAGCATCGCTCAGGCTGCTAGAATGACGCCACAGCTGAGGATCTGACAGCAGTGCAGGCAGGTTATCGCCTGCCAAAGGCCCGCACAGGGCCAGGTCAATATTCCGGCGACGACCAACTGGAGGTCCCATTGGACAAGAACATGAAAATTCTCATCGTGGACGACTTCTCCACGATGCGACGGATCATCAAGAACCTGCTCCGTGATCTCGGATTCACCAACACCGACGAGGCGGATGACGGCAATACCGCCTTGCCCATGCTCAAGACGGGCAAGTACGACTTCCTGGTGACCGACTGGAACATGCCGGGCATGTCCGGGTTCGATTTGCTCAAGGCGGTACGGGCCGACGAAGACCTGAAGGATCTGCCGATCCTGATGGTGACGGCCGAGGCCAAGCGCGACCAGATCGTGGCGGCGGCCCAGGCCGGCGTCAACGGCTATGTGGTCAAGCCGTTCACGGCCGCCGTACTCAAGGAGAAGATCGAGAAGATCTTCGAGCGAATCCAGTAAGGCCGCCAGCGCCTTGAACCCTGAACTGACTGTCCGGATGTGCTCCCATGAGCGAAGACAAACAGAACAGCCCCGGCCTGGACCCGGAAACCACCAGCAAGCTCAAGGAACAGGCCCAGGAGCTTGTTGAGCAGGTCAATGCCGGTGACTATGCCCGGGCCATGACCCTGATCAATGACCTGAGCGAGGTGAGGGATCAGAGTCTGTACCGGGAAGTGGGTCGCCTGACCCGCAGCCTCCACGAGGCCATCCGCAATTTCCAGATCCAGCCGCAGAATGCGGAGCAGCAGGAAGCCCTGTCCAAGATGTCCGATGCCTCGGACCGGCTTCAGTACGTGGTGGAAATGACCGGCAAGGCCGCCAACCGCACCATGGACCTGGTGGAAGATGCCATGCCCCGGGCCAACGCCATGTGTGAACAGGCGCGATCCTTGCGGGATGACTGGCAACGGCTGCGGCGCCGGGAGATGGCTCCGTCCGAGTTCCGTGAGCTGTATGGCCGCATTGACCGGTTCTTCGAGAGCCTGGCCGACGACGCCGAGAAGATGTACACCGATCTCTCGGAAATCCTGCTGGCGCAGGATTTCCAGGACCTGACCGGGCAGGTGATCCAGAAGGTCACCGCCCTGGTGAAAGAAGTAGAAGAGAACCTGCTGAGCCTTGTTGTGATGGCCAGCCACGTGGACCAGCTCACCGGAACCGTCCACGAAATCAAGGAAAAGGATGCCTCGATCAAGGGGGAAGGACCCCAGATGCGCGCCGCAGAGCGGTCTGACGTTGTGTCCGGACAGGACGACGTTGACGACCTGCTGTCCAGTCTCGGCTTTTAAGTGAGGTAGTTGCATGGCATTTGATGCAGACGAAGAGATTCTCCAGGACTTCCTGGTGGAGGCCGGGGAAATCCTGGAACAGCTCTCTGAACAACTGGTGGACCTGGAACAGCACCCGGAAGACAGTGATCTGCTCAATGCCATCTTCCGTGGCTTTCACACCGTCAAGGGGGGGGCCGGGTTCCTCCAGCTCGAAGCGCTGGTCAACTGCTGTCACTCGGCCGAGAACGTGTTTGACACGCTGCGTAACCACAAGCGTGCCGTCACTTCGGACCTGATGGACGTGGTGCTGCAGGCCCTGGATAACGTCAACGCCATGTTCGACCAGGTACGCAACCGGGAAGAACCAACCCCGGCACCCCAGTCGCTGATCGACACCCTCGGGCAGTACGCCCTGCCTGAGGGTGAGTCACCCCTGGACAGCCAGGCCGACGCCCCGGCTGCACCTGCACAAGAGGCTACGGCCACTGCTGGTGGTGACGACCACGGTGATATTACCGACGATGAATTTGAGCAGCTGCTGGATGCCCTTGACGATGGCAAGGGAAGCGTAGCCGACAAAGCTCCCGCTGATGCCGGTGCTGGTGAGGCCAGCGGCCCGTCAGACAGTGATGATATCAGCGACGACGAATTCGAGGCCCTGCTGGACCAGCTTCATGGCAAGGGCAGGTTCTCCGGCGAAGTGGCTTCCACTGACGTGCCGGACCCGGATGAAGGTACCGGGGAGGCGCCTGCAGGCGATGACGACAAAGCCAGCGCTGGCGACAGCGACCTGATTACAGACGACGAGTTCGAGCGCCTGCTTGACGACCTCCACGGCAAGGGCAAGAGCCCGGCGCATTCGGCCGGTGCGGCAAATCCAGAGCAGCCCGCACCAAAGGCTGCCAGCGACAAGCCAGCCGAGAAGAAGCCAGAGCCGGCGCCTGAGCCCGCCAAGCCGGCAGCGGCGGCCAAGTCAGCGAGCCCTGCCCAGACAAACCAGGCGCCGGCGGAAACCTCGGTGCGGGTGGATACCCGGCGGCTGGACGACATCATGAATATGGTGGGTGAACTGGTCCTGGTCCGTAATCGCCTGCAGCGCCTGGGCTCGGAGAGTGAAGACAGTGAGGTGCACAAGGCGGTTTCCAACCTGGATGTCGTCACTACGGACCTTCAGTCTGCTGTCATGGCGACCCGGATGCAGCCCATCAAGAAGGTATTCGGGCGCTTTCCCCGTGTGGTCCGTGACCTGGCCCGGAACCTGAAGAAAGAAATCAACCTGGTCATGCACGGCGAAGACACGGACCTGGACAAGAACCTGGTGGAAGCCCTGGCCGATCCGCTGGTGCACCTGGTGCGCAACTCCGTGGACCATGGCATCGAAATGCCCGATGCCCGTGAGCAGGCCGGCAAGCCACGCCAGGGCACGGTCACCCTGTCGGCAGAGCAGGAAGGGGATCATATCCTGCTGTCCATCGAGGACGACGGCGGCGGTATGGATCCGGAAAAATTGCGTCGCAAGGCGGTAGAGAAGGGCATCTACGACCAGGATGCGGCAGACCGCCTGACCGACAACGAGTGTTTCAACCTGATCTTCGCCGCCGGTTTCTCCACCAAGGACCAGATCTCCGATGTGTCCGGTCGTGGTGTCGGCATGGACGTGGTGAAGACCAAGATTAGCCAGCTCAATGGCCAGGTCCATGTGGAATCCAGTCCGGGCAAGGGTACGGCGATCCGTATCAAGGTGCCGCTGACCCTGGCGATCATGCCCACATTGATGATCATGCTGGGCAACCAGTCCTTTGCCCTGCCGCTGGTCAACGTGGTGGAGATTTTCCACCTGGACCTGAGCAAGAAAAATGTTGTCGACGGTCGTGAATGCATCGTCGTGCGGGACAAGGTCTTCCCGCTGTTCCATATCAAGCGGTGGCTGGTGCCCTCGGATACCGGCACGGCCGAGCCTGAGAATGCCCATGTGGTGATCGTGGCCATGGGCACGCGCCAGGTGGGCTTTGTGGTGGACCAGCTGATTGGCCAGGAAGAGGTGGTTATCAAACCGTTGGGTCGTGCCTTGCAGGGCACGCCGGGCATGGCGGGTGCCACCATTACCGGCGATGGCCGCATCGCCCTGATCATTGATGTGCCCAGCCTGTTGCAGCACTACGGCTGACCGGACGGGTATCAGAGAGGGGGAGTGAATGACAGTTTCTGTGCTGGTCGTTGATGATTCCGGGTTCTTCCGCAAGCGACTGACGGAAATTCTCAACGCTTCCGGCACCATCAAGGTTGTGGGCGCCGCCACCAATGGCCGTGAAGGCGTGGAAATGGCGGAGAAGCTTCGCCCGGATGTCATCACCATGGATTATGAAATGCCGGTGATGAATGGTATTGCAGCGGTGAAGGAAATCATGCGCCGCTGCCCGACGCCGGTACTGATGTTCTCCTCCCTGACCTACGAGGGCGCCCGGGTAACCCTGGATGCCCTGGAAGCCGGTGCCGTCGACTTCCTGCCGAAGAATTTCGAAGATATTGCCAAGGACGGTTCGGAGCTCCAGCGCATCCTGCGACAGCGTATACTGGATGTGGCCCGAAGTAGCCCCCGGGCAGGCCGTAGTAAGGCGCCGTCAACGCCCCCGAATGCACCGGCTGGCTCACGCCCGGCCACTCCTCCTGCACACCGACAGGAATCCAGCCGTGTTAGCGCACGCCAGGCGCCCGCTGCCCCCCCGGCGTCGCGACAGGAACCAGGTGCCCCGGCGCGCCCCGCTCGCCGCCGCACGGCCAACCGTCACTATGATGTGGTGGCCATTGGCACCTCCACCGGCGGCCCTATCGCCCTGCAGAAGGTACTGGTCAACCTGCCTGCCAATTTCCCGGCGCCACTGGTGCTGGTTCAGCATATGCCCGGCAGTTTCACCCCGGCCTTCGCCGAGCGGCTGAACAAACTCTGCCGCATCCAGGTTCGCCAGGCCGAGGACGGCGATATGCTGCGTCCGGGCCTGGCACTGCTGGCACCGGGTGGCAAACAGATGATGATCGAGAACCGGGGCGGCCAGGGCAGGGTGCGTATCCTGCCCGGGGATGACCGGCTCAACTACAAGCCCAGCGTCGATGTCACCTTTGGCTCCCTGGCCCGCAGCTTCCCGGGCAAGACCCTGGGCGTGATCCTCACTGGTATGGGAGCAGACGGCAAGGAAGGCAGCCGGATGATGAAACAGACCGGGTCGGTGATCTGGTCCCAGGATGAAAAATCCTCGGTGATCTACGGCATGCCCATGGCTGTTGCCCGGGCCGGGCTCAGTGATGAAATCCTGCCCCTGGACGAGGTCGGGCCCCGCCTGGTTGAAGGGGTCCACTGATGGATATCCTCAGCCTGCTGGGCATTATCCTAGCCTTTGCGGCGCTGCTGGGGGGCAATATGCTCGAAGGGGGCACCCTGGCCTCCCTGTTCAACCTGCCGGCGGCACTGATCGTGGTCGGTGGTACCCTGGCCGCCACCATCCTGCAGACATCCGCGGGCCTTCTCCGCCGGGCCTTCAGCCAGGCCCGCTGGGTGTTTTTCCCGCCTTACATCGGCCTCGAGGAGGGCGTGGGCAAGGTCATGGACTGGAGCGTCAAGGCCCGCAAACAGGGCCTGCTCGGCCTCGAGGGCATCGCCGAGAAAGAGCCCGAACCCTTTGCCCGCAAAGGCCTGCAGCTACTGGTGGACGGTGCCGAAACCGAGACCATTCGCAGCGTGCTGGAAGTGGACCTGGAATCCCGGGAGCAGCGCGACCTGGAGGCCGCCCAGGTGTTCGAAGCCATGGGGGGATACTCGCCCACCATCGGTATTATCGGGGCGGTTATGGGGCTGATCCAGGTCATGACCAACCTGACCGACCCTTCCACCCTCGGTGCCGGTATTGCTACCGCCTTCGTGGCCACCATATACGGGGTCGCCCTGGCCAACCTGCTGTTTTTTCCCATTGCCAACAAGATGCGGGAAATTGTGCGGCGTCGGACCCGGTACGAGGACATGATGATTGATGGCATTATTGCCATCGCGGAAGGCGAGAATCCCCGCGCCATCGAGATGCGATTGCGGGGGTTCGTGCAACCATGAGCCAACGCGCAGGGGGAACCCATGAGGCGTCGATCCAGGCGGGCTGAGGTAAGCCAGAACCGGGAGCGGTGGCTGATTTCCTATGCGGACTTCATCACGCTGCTGTTCGGGTTCTTCGTGGTCATGTACTCGGTGTCTTCTGTGAACGAAGGCAAGTACAAGGTGCTCTCCGAAACGCTGACGGGCGTCTTCAACGCGCCCCAGCGATCCATGACGCCCGTTCCCGTGGGCGATCAGCCAGCCCTGACAGAGCCCACCGGGGACCAGGTAATTCCCCCACCGGTGGCGCCTGAGCCGGTGCCCGCCGAGGAGCCTTCCACCACGGTCCGTGAGCAGGACCTTCGCAGCGAGGCCCTGCAGGAGATGGCCAACCGCTTTGCCCTGGAGTTCGATAGCCTGATGGAGCAGGGGGTGGTCAGCCTGCAAAGCAACGACAAATGGATTGAGCTCAGTATGCGTGACAGCCTGTTGTTCGGCAGCGGTGAGGCGGAACCGCACTATGATGCCTTTCCGGTGATGGAGCGGATCGCAGATATCCTGAGGGATGAGGACAACGCCATACGGGTGGAGGGGTTTACCGACGACCGGCCGATCCGGACCAGTCGCTACCCGTCGAACTGGGAGCTGTCGACAGCAAGGGCATCGGCGGTGGTGCGCATGCTGGCCGCCGAGGGGGTGGATGCATCGAGGATGGCGGCTGTTGGCTATGGCGCCTGGCAGCCGGTGGCCCGTAACGACACCGACGAAGGCCGGCGCCGTAACCGGCGGGTAGTGCTGCTGATCTCCCGTGATGCCGCGATCCGGGGCGTGGTCCGGTCACCGTAAATCGATGGAGCGATGCTGTCTGATAAGGGTGGCACGATATCTGTATCAATGTCCGGAAAGGCCGGATTTGACCATGAAAAAGGCCCGGGCCGGCAATCGGTTGCCGGCCCGGGCGCATCGGCAGATTCAGAGTAACAACGGTCTCCCCAGAGGGATACCGGAGCAGGAGAAGCGTTTGTGCGGATCTGGGCAGTAGCAAATCAGAAAGGGGGCGTGGGCAAGACCACGTCAGTGGTAACCCTTGGGGGGCTCCTGGCGGAACAGGGCCATCGGGTGCTGGTGGCCGACCTGGACCCCCATGGCTCCCTGACCAGCTGGTTTGGCTATGACCCGGACCGCCTGGCGCACAGTGTATTTGATCTGTTCCAGCACAACGGCAAGGTGCCCGAGGATCTGCCGGCCCAGCTGGTTACCGAAACGAGTTGTGAAAACCTGTCACTGTTACCGGCCAGCACCGCACTGGCGACCCTGGAGCGCAAAATGGTCGGCGTCGAGGGCATGGGGCTGATTGTGTCCCGGGCACTGGCCATGCTTTGGGATGACTTTGACTATGTGTTGCTGGATAACACGCCGTCACTGGGTGTTCTGATGGTGAACGCCCTGGCTGCGGCCCGGCACCTGATCGTGCCGGTACAAACCGAATTCCTGGCGCTTAAAGGGCTGGAGCGAATGCTGCACACCCTGCAGATGATCATGCGATCCCAGAAAAACCGGCTCGAATACACCATCGTGCCGACACTCTATGACAAGCGTACCCAGGCGTCGGTGAAGACCCTGAACGAACTCAGGCGCACCTATCCTGAAGAGTTGTGGCGCTTCATGGTGCCGGTAGATACGCGGTTCCGGGATGCCAGCCAGGCGGGCGTGGTGCCCTCCAGGCTGGACCCGGATTCCCGGGGCGTGCGGGCCTACCGGCGGCTGTTGCAGGACCTGCAGGAGGGAACCACCTCATGGCAGCACAACTAGGTGATCGCGCGATAGAAAGGGGCTCCGATACGATCCCCCTGGCGGGCCTGTTCCCGGAGGGTCTTTGGTGTGACGGATTTCCGGCGCGGTGCGTGATTCCGGACAGGGGGTACCATGGCGGCTGAACGTGGCTCCCGTCGGCAGGCCGACCTGGCGGATCCTTCGTCTGCGCTGGTCAGTTACCTGGATGACCTGTTGCATACGGCTACCTCGACCCTGACGGAGGTGGAGGAGGAAACGCCGGAATCCCGGACAGAGCCGCCTGCCGCTGATACCCAAACCCGGGTGGAAGAGGCGGTTCCGCCGGAGCAGCTCCCTGTTCCGCCGGAGCCAGGGCCTGAAGTGGCAGAGTCAGTGGTACCGGTACCGGTGGCTGAGCCGGTGGTGGCCGAACAGGTGGAAACGCCGGCAGGGCCCGAGCCGGAACCCACGACGGAAGGGCGCCCGGACTGGGCGGAACGCCCCTTCGAGTGCCTGATTTTCCGGGTGGCAGGCCTGCAACTGGCGGTGCCCCTGGTGCTGCTGGGCGCGATTCACCGTATCGAGGACCGGATCAAGCCGATCCCCGGACGCCCTCCCTGGTACATGGGCATGTTGCCGGACCGGGGGGTGAACCTGAAGGTAGTGGACTCGGCCCAGTGGATCATGCCCGGTCGCGCGCCGGCGGACGCCCGGGAAGGCTACCGGTTCGTAATCCGCCTGGACGACAGTGACTGGTCACTGGCCTGTGACGAGGTGGCAGAATCCTTCACCCTCGATCCGGATCAGGTACGCTGGCGTACATCTCGCAGCAAGCGCCCATGGCTGGCGGGTACGGTGGTGCAGCATATGTGTGCCCTGATCGATGTGGGCGCCATGGCCCGGTTGCTGGCCAGGGCCGAGAGGGAGCAGCGGCTGGACCTGGAATAGGCAATTTCTGCACGGATTTCAGGGTAATACTCAAGTTTTCACCGGCGCCGGCCGATATCTACCACAGGCTGGCACGACAACACCCGCCGGCAGTTACCAAATGAAACCGTACCACTCTGGCACGGTTTGTGCCCCTGACTATAGTATGGGGCGCTGACGATGGTTTTTTGACATCAGGCTGTCCTGTTGACGGATGGCCTGCCAGGAGATGAGGCATTATGGCATCCGATAACGGACAGAACAGTCAGGCCCGAGACGACAAGGTTCTTCAGTACGTCACCTTCCGTCTGGATGACGAGACCTATGGCATCGATGTAATGCAGATCCAGGAAGTGCTGCGTTACACCGAGATCGCGCCGGTTCCCGGTGCCCCGGACTATGTGCTGGGCATCATCAACCTGCGCGGTAACGTGGTCACGGTGATCGACACCCGCCGCCGGTTCGGCCTGGTGGATGCGGAGGTGACGGATGCCACCCGCATCGTGGTGATGGAGTCTGACAGCCAGGTGATGGGTATCCTGGTGGATTCCGTTGCCGAGGTGGTGTACCTGAAGGCCAGTGAGATCGAGACGGCACCCAATGTGGGGAACGAGGAAAGCGCCAAGTTCATCCAGGGTGTCTGCAACAAGGATGGTGAACTGATCATCCTTGTTGAATTCGACAAGATGCTGTCTGATCACGAGTGGGCGGAGATCGCCGCACTCTGACCCTGAGCACGGTCGCCTTCCCCCGGGGAGGACGGTCGGAATACAGCGGTCAGGGCCGGTCCACCGCCTGGCGTGATCACCACCTGAGAGGAATGAGTGATGATGACCACCGACTGGACTACCCTGGCCCCCTGGGCCCTGACCGTAATGGCTTTGCTTCTGCTGGGTGCGCAGGGGATACTCAACGCCCGGCGCATTGCCCGCCTGCGTCAGCAGCTGCGGGACAACAGCGAAAACCTGGTTCGTGAGCTCCATGCCACCAGCAGTGGCAGCATTGGTGTGGGCAACCGGGTGATTGCCTGCGAACGCCAGCTCCATGAGCTGCGCACCCAGTTTGACGAAATGCGCCAGAATGACCCTCTGCGGGTCTCCTACGATGAGGCTTCCCGCCTGGTGGACCTCGGGGCGGATGTGGATGACCTGATGAATACCTGTGGCATCTCCCGGCCAGAAGCCGAGCTGGTGTCCGCCCTGCGCCGCCGACAGCAGCGGGCCGCGTAAGCTCACCAGTCAACTCACTCAGCGTCGTCTGGCGTCTTGCCTTGCAGGTGGAAGGCAAACGCCAGGATTTCCGCGATCACCCGGTACAGGGTTTCCGGGATTTCCTCGTCCAGGTCCAGTCGCGCCAGGATTCCGGCGAGCTCGGCGTTCTCGTAAAGAGGGACGTCGTGCTCCCGGGCGATGCGGATGATTTCCTCCGCCACCTCGTCAAGGCCACTGGCGGCTACCGTCGGGGCGCGTTTACCGTCGTATTTCAGGGCAACGGCGGTTTCCCTTCCCGTTTTGTTCTGTTCAGTCATTGTGCCAGCCTTTATCGCTGCTCATGCCCGTGTGTCCAGTAGCCGGTGTTCCAGCCGTGTCGGTGTGACCGGTGGCTGGCCCCGGCGGCACTCCAGCTCTGAGACTTCCAGCCCCAGGTCGGTCAGTCGTGTGCGCAGGTCTCCCAGCTGCCGGGTGACCTGGCGCGCGGTAGCCTGTTGTTCGGCCCAGACCCGGGCGGAGACCGAGCTCTGTCGCAGGGCAACGTCAAAGAACACCTTGCCCGCCTCGTCCAGGTCCATGGCGAGGGACAGTCGCCACTCGGCCACGCTCGCTTTGCGGGCCTTCGATGCCCCCTGCTGATCCGGGCTCTCGTAGTCTATGCGCAGCTGTGCGGTTTTTACCTCGCCTCCGGGGGCCATCCAGGGCAGGTCGGTGACCAGGGTATTGACGGGCGTACCGGCCTCGCCGCCTGCCCGCGTGGTCAGCAGCTGGCTGTGCAGTTGATTGACAGTGATCCGGTTGAGCATGCCGGCCAGCAGCCTGAGCATTTGCCCGGGTGATGTCGGTTCCCGGGCTTCGGTCATGGTGACCGGCGGTGTCGTCGGTGCCGGGAACTGCAGTGGAGCGCTGATCAGCTCCTGGCTGGGAAGGGGGGTGAAGCGGGTGAACTGGTCACTGCCCAGATTCTGGTGTTGCAACAGAGTCAGGGCGAGTCGGCCAAGGGCAAGCTTCAGGTCGGTTGGACCAGGCTGTGCTGTGCCCCGGGCCAGGCCAGCCTCGGCGAGCACACCGCTGGTGGCCAGCCACTGTTTGACCGCGGCTGCATCCAGTGGGTTTTTCAGCGGCGCGCCCGTGCCCGTCAACAGGGCGGCGGAGGTCCCGGGGCTGGCGGGGGACTGGCCGGTTACTGGCCTGAACGACGGCGCTCCGTTCTCGGCAGATGCCCTTGGCAGCAGCCGGACGATGGCCTGCAGCGCTTCCCGCACCGATGCCGGCAGAGGCTCGGTTGTGCCCGGCAGGGCGGTACCGGGGGCGCTGTTGAGCCCGGTGCTCAGGGCGGCTAACAGTCGGGTCAGGCCGCTGTCGAGGTTTTGCTGCCAGGGCAGGTGGCGCAGCAGTGCCTGCCCCAGGCGGGTCTCGGCGGCAGCCGGCAGTTTGTCCAGCAGGGTCAGGGACTGGCCTTCGCGCATTATGCGAATCAGGTCACCGGCTTTCAGTTCGGGGCCGTTATTTGGCAAGTCCACGGTCACTCGCTGGCCCCGCACATCCAGCACCGCCTGCTGGCTGCCTCTTTGCGCCAGTAGTTCAGCGACCCGGGCTACGACCGCCTGCCGGTTTTCCAGATGCAGTTGCCGGAGTTGTTGCATCGCATCCGGCTGGCCTGCGGGCTGTGGCGGGGCTGACCGGTTCGACGGCTGGGGCGGGATCGGGTTACCGTGCGGTAATTTCATGGCTTTTGTTAAGTGCGATGCGTGGTTTTGATGTCAGGCAAGAGTAATCAATGGCCCATTTCTATATAATAGCGGTCTCACCGGGACTGCACCCGGTCGCAGCCGGAACTACCGGCGAAATCGCATTATCCGGGGTGGCCCTTGAGGCTGCCCCCCGTACTTCGGGGCCTTGATGACTGAGCCGCTGCAACACGCTGACCACTTGCTGAGGGCCGAGGGCCTGGAATGCGAGCGAGATGGCCGGACGCTCTTCAGTGACCTGAGTTTCTCCATAGTGCCGGGAACCCTTACCCGTGTCGAGGGCCCCAACGGTTCCGGCAAGACAACCCTGTTGCGAATACTGGCGGGCCTTAATGACAACTGGTCGGGACAGGTCTACTGGTGCGGCCAGCCTCGTCAGAAACACTGGGACCTGGTGCGTCGCAATGTGCTCTACCTGGGGCATCGTCCGGGTATCAAGATGTTGCTGACGCCGCTGGAAAACCTCCAGGCCCTGGTGGCGGGGCGCCAGCAGGTCCCGGGGCGTGTTCTTGGCCAGGCACTGGAGCAGGTCGGTATCGGGCCCTGGAGCCACGTGCCTTGTGGCCAGTTGTCCGCCGGCCAGAAGCGTCGGGTGGCTTTGGCCAGGTTGCTGTTTGCCGATGAACCGGTGTGGTTGCTGGATGAAGCCTTCACCGCACTGGATGTCGATGCGGTCGCCGCGGTTGAGCGGCTGCTTGAGGATCGGGTGCGTCAGGGCGGGGCGGTTGTGATGACCACACACCACGAACCCGCCATGCAGGGGATGCGTCGCATTCGCCTGGGGGGCGCTGGTGAGCAGGGGCCTGTCACCCGGGCCGTCGGGGAGGTGGACTGAATGGGGCAGCAACAATCCCTGTCGATAACGGTGCTTGATCCGGTCACAACGTCACCAGGGCTGTTTCAGTCGATGGTTGCGGTGCTGCAGCGTGATCTGCGCCTGAGCATACGCCAGAAACAGGACCTGCTGAACCCGTTGCTGTTCTTCGTGATGGTGGTGGCCCTGTTCCCGTTGGGCGTGAGCCCTGAGTCAGAATTCCTCAAGGAAGCGGGGGCAGGCATCCTGTGGGTCGGCGCGCTGCTGGCTACCCTGTTGTCGCTGGACCATCTGTTCCGGTTTGACTACGAGGACGGCACCCTGGAACAAATGGCGCTGCAGCCGCAGCCGCTCTTCGTGCTGGTGCTGGCCAAGACCCTGGCCCACTGGCTGGCAACCGGCTTGCCCCTGGTGATCCTTACACCAATGCTGGGCATGATGTTGTTCCTGGACGGGAACTCTGTTGCCATTCTGTGTCTAACGCTGCTGATCGGAACGCCGGTACTGAGCCTGATCGGGTCGGTGGGAGCAGCGCTGACCGTGGGATTACGGGCCGGGGGCGTACTCTTGTCGCTGCTGGTGATCCCTCTGTATATTCCGGTGCTGATTTTCGGTACCGGAACTGTCATGGCTGCGGCCGGTGGTTCGGATGTATCCGGGCACCTGGCACTGATGGCTGCCATGCTGATGCTGGCGGTCATTCTGGCGCCGCTGGCGGCCGCTGCAGCTCTGAAAATCAGTTTATCGGCGTCCTAGCTTGCGACCATCCATCGCGCAGGTTTTTATCGCCTAAAGGTATAGGATCAGGGGATATACCCGATGTGGCAATTCTTTCACAAGCTGGGGTCACCAAAGTGGTTCTACGGAATCGCAGGCCGCTTCATGCCCTGGCTGCTGGGGCTGGGCCTTGTTCTGTCTCTGGCCGGTATTGTCTGGGGACTGGCCTTCGCGCCCCAGGACTATCTGCAGGGCAACAGTTATCGGATCATCTTTATCCATGTGCCCACCGCCTTCCTGGCCCAGTCGGTCTACATGATGATGGCGGTCGCCGGGGTGATCACCCTGGTCTGGAAAATGAAACTGGCGGACGTCTTTGTGCGCGCAGCAGCACCGGTCGGCGCTATCCTCACCGTGCTGGCCCTGTTTACCGGGGCGGTCTGGGGCAAGCCCACCTGGGGCACCTGGTGGATCTGGGATGCACGACTGACGTCCATGCTGATCCTGTTGTTTTTGTACCTGGGCATAATCGGCCTCAGCCACGCCTATTCCGATGAGAAAACTGCAGCCCGGGCGGTGGCGGTCCTGACTGTCGTCGGGGTGGTGAATATTCCCATCATCAAGTACTCGGTGAACTGGTGGAATACCCTGCATCAACCGGCCACCTTCAAACTGACTGAAAAGCCCACCATGGTGCCCGAGATGTGGGTGCCGCTGTTGCTGGCGGTGCTGGGAACCTACCTGTTGTTTGGCTGGGTCTCCCTTTACCGAATGCAGACCGAAGTGTTGCGGCGTGAACGTCGTACCCGCTGGGTGAAAGATGTCATTGCCGCCGGCGGCGGTTCGCAACTGAAATCCGGAGGAGCCTGAAACCATGGCGTTTGATTCCTTCAGTGCCTTTATCATCATGGAGGGTCACGGCCCCTATGTATGGACCTGTTACGGCGTGTTCTTCCTGCTGATGGCGCTTATAACCTGGCTCTCCGTGAGAGATCGTCGCCGGGTTGTACGTACCCAGCAGCGAGAACAAACAGTGGCATCTCCCGGTCAGACTGATACCGTTCGCAATGAGCGCACCGGTGGCGGTTTTCAACGTATTCCCACTTCCCAAAGCGAGTCGATCAGCAAGTCATGAACCCAGCACGCAAGCGCAAGCTCACCATCGTCCTGTTCCTGCTCGCAGGTGTTGCCGTTGCCGTTGGCCTGACCACCTATGCCTTCCGGCAGAACATCAACCTGTTCTATGACCCCAGCCAGATCGCCGGCGGCGAAGCACCTGTTAACGTGCGCATCCGTGCCGGCGGCATGGTCGAAGAAGGCTCCGTGGCAAGAGACCCGGACAGCCTGAAGGTCCAGTTCCGGGTGACGGATTACTCGTCGTCTGTAACCGTTCACTATGAAGGCATCCTGCCGGACCTGTTTGCAGAAGGGCAGGGCGTGGTAGCCACTGGCCAGCTTAATGAGAACCGGGAGTTTGTCGCCAGCGAGGTGCTGGCCAAGCACGATGAACAGTACATGCCGCCGGAGGTCAGCGAGGCCCTGGAACGGTCCGCCGCCCGCGCCCGGGAAGAGGGCCGGGAGATGCCTGAATACTGATTGCCCGACGCCATTTACCCGACTCCTGACCGGAGAGAACCATGCTTCCCGAACTCGGACAAGTCACCCTCATTATCGCCCTGCTGCTATCGGTGCTGCTGGCGATAATCCCACTGTACGGCTCCTTGACGGCCCGTGACAGCCTTCAGGCGTTTGCCCGCCCGCTTGGCGCCGGGCAGTTCGTGTTTATTGCCATTGCCTTTGGCATTCTGACCAATGCCTTCCTGGTCGATGATTTCTCCGTGGCCTACGTCGCCAACCAGAGCAACAGCCTGATGCCCTGGTACTACAAGTTCAGTGCGGTCTGGGGCGGCCACGAAGGCTCCCTGCTGTTGTGGATCCTGATGCTCAGCGGCTGGACCCTGGCGGTTGCGACCTTCAGCCGCCGGTTGCCATCGGTGATGGTCTCCCAGGTGCTTTCCGTGATGGGTATGGTGGCTGTTGGCTTCCTGCTGTTTATCCTGATGACTTCCAACCCCTTCGATCGCATCCTGCCCAACGTGCCGGCGGACGGGGCAGACCTGAACCCGCTGCTGCAGGATTTCGGCCTGATCGTGCATCCGCCCATGCTCTACATGGGGTACGTGGGGTTCTCGGTGGCCTTTGCCTTTGCCATTGCCGCGCTGATCAACGGCCGCCTGGATGCGGCCTGGGCACGGTGGTCCCGGCCCTGGACCACGGTGGCCTGGGGTTTTCTGACCCTGGGTATCGCCCTGGGTAGCTGGTGGGCCTACTACGAACTTGGCTGGGGTGGCTGGTGGTTCTGGGACCCGGTGGAAAACGCGTCCCTGCTGCCCTGGATTTCCGGTACCGCCCTGATGCACTCCCTGGCGGTGACCGAGAAGCGGGGCGTGTTCAAGAGCTGGACGGTACTGCTGGCCATCCTTACCTTTGCCCTGAGTCTGCTGGGGGCATTCCTGGTCCGCTCCGGTGTGATCACCTCGGTGCACTCCTTCGCTTCCGACCCCACCCGGGGCGCGTTCCTGTTGCTGCTGCTGGCCATTACCGTTATCGGCAGCCTGACGCTGTACGCCTTCCGTGCGCCGGTGGTACACACCCGGGCGAAGTTCGGCCCGCTGTCCCGGGAAGTCTTCCTGCTGCTGAACAACGTCTTGCTGCTGGCCGCCATGCTGCTGGTGCTGGTCGGAACCATCTTCCCGCTCATTGCGGACTACTTCGAGCTGGGTAATATCTCCATTGGTGAGCCCTTCTTTAACCTGACCTTCAGCCCCATTGCCGTCGTGGTGGGCATCCTGCTGGGCGTGGGCATCTTCTCCCGCTGGAAGAAGACCGACGAAGGCTACCTGCTTCGCAAGATGATCGTGCCTACGGTGGTCAGCCTGGTGGTGGCGTTCGCCGTGGTGCTTACCATGGGCAGTGCCGTGTCAGCGGAAGGGACCGGATTCTGGAGCAGCTTCAGTTTATGGGCATTTTTCGGGGTACTGTCGGCCAGCTGGTGTGCGGCCGCGACCCTGCAGGATGTCTGGAACAAGTCCGGATCCCGCCATGGCCGTCTGCACGGCCTGCGTCGGCAGTCCCGCAGTTTCTACGGCATGGTGCTGGGCCACCTGGGCCTGGCGATGGTGATTGCCGGTGCCACCGTGGTCAATAACTACGGCATTGAGCGCAACGTTCGCATGAGTCCGGGCGACACTGCCACCGTTGGCGACTATCAGTTCCACTTCGACTCCGTGGGTGAAAGGGAAGGCGCGAACTTCACCGCTCTGGTCTCCCGCTTTGACATAAGCCGGGACGGCGAACCGGTCAGTACACTCTATCCCGAACGTCGACGTTACGTGGTACAGCGAAATGTGATGACCGAGGCAGGTATTGATGGCGGTTTCCTGCGTGACATCTTTGTGGCAGTGGCGGAACCGGTATCCAGCGATGCCTGGGCGGTGCGGCTGCAATACAAACCCCTTGTCCGCTGGACCTGGCTGGGTGCGCTGGTGATGGCCATTGGTGGCTTCCTGGCCATTGCAGATCGTCGCTATCGCATCAAGGATGAGGCGACGGAGCGGCGCAAAGCGACGGTAGCCGGTGGTGCAGGTGCCGAAGGCCGGCCAGCGGAGGCAGGGGTATGAAGCGTGCACTGCTGTTCCTGCCGGTTATCGTCGCCATAGCCTTTGGCATTTTCCTCTATACCGGGCTTGGCAAGGACCCCCAGGAGCTGGAATCGGCCCTGGTTGGCAAGCCGGTACCCGCCTTCGAGCTGGCAGACCTGAAATACCCCGACCGGACCCTGACCCCTGAGGTGTTCCAGGGCCAGGTCTCCCTGCTGAACGTCTGGGGTACCTGGTGTCCTGCCTGCCGTGATGAGCATGATGACCTTATCTGGCTGGCGGAAGAAAAGGGCATCCGGGTCATTGGATTGAACTACAAGGACAATCGCAACCAGGCCCTGCGCTGGCTGCAGGACCTGGGCGACCCGTACCAGATCACCCTGTTTGATCCCCAGGGCAAGCTAGGGTTTGACCTGGGGGTTTATGGCGCCCCCGAAACCTACGTGATCGACAAGCAGGGCATCGTCCGTTATCGCCATGTCGGGGTGGTGAACCCTGAGGTGTGGGAAGAAAAGCTGGGTCCGGTGGTTCGCCGTTACCAGCAGGAGGGCTCATGAAGTACTGGCTGATTCCCTTGGTGCTGGTACTGATTGCCCCCTTCGCGCTGGCACAGTCCGAAGGCTCATCGGCCTCCGCGCAGGACATCTATCCGCTGGCGTCGGAGGCAGACCGGGAGCGTTTTGATCGCCTGTTGAACGAGTTGCGCTGCCCGAAGTGCCAGAACCAGAACATCGCTGATTCGGATGCACCCATCGCGGAGGATATGCGGGAGGAGGTCTACCGCATGGTACAGAATGGCGCCGATGAAAAGACGGTTGTTGACTCGATGGTGGACCGTTTCGGCGAATTTGTGCATTACAAGCCGGCCTTCGATGCCCGTACCGCCCTGCTGTGGCTATTGCCGGCCATTGTAATCCTGGTCGGCCTGCTGGTGATTGTTGTGATCGTCCGTCGTTCCGGCAATGGCGGTGACGATGATGGTGCCGGCCTTACCGATGAACAACGCCGGCAGGCGGACGAACTTCTGCGGCGCCAGTGATCGGCACCTGAACCCATTTCCGGATTCAACTGACTGACTTTTATGACCAATACCTTCTGGATCATCACGGCGATATTGATCGTCCTGGCCTGTCTTTTCGTGCTTTACCCCCTGTTTTTCAGCCGTCCTGAAAAGCGGGTATCGGCGGACATTCGTAACCAGAACCTGCTGGCCTACCGTACCCGCCTGTCCGAGCTGGAAGAGGAATACCAGCAGGGCACCATCGACGAGGAAAACTTCCGCATGCTGCGGGAGGAACTGGCGGGCGCGATGCTGGAAGATGTAGGTGAGGAGCAACCGGCTGCAGAAGTGCGCGCGACCGACCTGAGAATGGACCATCGGCGCCGCAGTACCTGGGCCGTTGTGGTATTGGCCATCGTGCTGCTGCCTGTCGGAGTGTTCCTCCTGTACCAGGAGTGGGGTGCGCTGGGTAAGGTAGAGCAGTATCACGCCATGCAGGCGCTGGATCAAAGTGGCGACCGTATGGCCCAGATGAATGAGCTCACGCGCCAGCTGGCCGAGCGGCTGGAAGCTGAGCCGGACAATCCCGATGGTTGGGCCATGCTGGGCCGCAGTTATATGCGCATGGAGCGCTACCCGGAGGCAGCGAGGGCCTTTGCGCGCCTGGCGGAAGTGGCGGGGCCGGACAATGCCCGGGCCGTCGCCTGGGGCCTGTCCGCCCAGGCCTGGTTTTTTGAAAGCCAGGGGGCGATGACCGATGAGGTTACCCGTGCCATGGACCGGGCCCGGGAATTCAATCCCGACGAGGTGAATACCCTTGGCCTGCTGGGTATCCATGCCTTCGAGCAGCGCAACTTCGAGGACGCCATTCGCCACTGGGAGAAGATCATCGAGGTGGCGCCGGACCACCCGCAGCTGCCATCCATTCGCGAAGGCGTCGCCCGGGCTTACCAGCAGTTGGGTATGGATGTGCCGCAAAACATTCGTGGTGAGCAGGCGACCGGCGGCGAACCGGTATCCGACCGTGGCGTGACCGTGCGGGTAGAGCTTGACGAGGCGTTTGCCGGCCAGGTGGACCCTGACACAACCCTGTTCGTCTACGCCCGTACGCCGGATATGCAGTCAGCACCACTGGCGGTGGCCAGGCTTCAGGCAGGGCAGCTGCCTGCGGAACTCCGCCTGGATGACCGCCTTGCCATGGCGCCGCAGTTCCGCATTTCAGGCGCAGACGAGGTGGTGGTCGCGGCCCGGATCAGTCCGTCGGGCTCGGCCACGCCCCAGCCAGGGGATTACCAGGGTATCCGGGATGAGCCCGTACCGGTGGTTAGCGACGAAAGCGACCCCGTGGTGCTGACTATCGACGAGCAGCTGCACGGAACGCAGTGATTACTGGCACATGGATCAGCAAGTGACAAAGCCGACAGGCCCCCGGCCGGCACGATAAGTGGCGTTCAGGGCCTGAGACCTTCCGGATAGAAGTCGGGTAGCCGGTGTTTGCCGCTGCCTCCGTGGCGGCGCTGCTGCCAGGCCTTGCGGGTAGTTTTCAGGGCTTCCTCCAGTGCCTTTCCATCCGGGGCCGGCACCGCATTCCTCCCGAACAGAGACTGTTGCCACTGCTGGATGAGCTGACGAAGTGTTTCGTCACCAAGCTGGCCCAGGGTGGCCTCCAGCGTCGGCGATGGCCGCCCGGTGAGCTGTCTTGCCCATACCGGAAAGCTGTCAAAAAAGGCCGGGTTCAGTGAGCGGGACTGCTCGCAGACCCTTGCAAACCACCTTCGTTCGCCTTCACCCCGTTCTTCCGGGTGTGCGGCAGTGGCGGAAGCACGCCGGCGCGCCCGCTGGTGCTGAAGCCACCAGGCGGCGGCCGTGGTCAGCCAGCCCAACGCGAACAGGGCTGCTATCAGTGGCCATACCCAGTGGCCGGCTTCCGCTTTACGAATGTCGGCGGACGAAGTGGCCGTGGCCTGCGCCTCGTCCGTTGCGGATGCTGCAGGCCTGGCATTGGCCTTGCCCACCGGGCCGGCAAGGCGCAGAGTTCGCGCAGGCAATACCGCAACCCTCTCCCGGTCCTCTTCCACATCCCACCAGGGAATCCGTAGTTCAGGCAGGGTGGCTTCCCCGTTATGTCCGGGTACTGGTACCAGGGCGACGGTCTGCCGCAGTTGTCCGAGCACGCCCTCTTCGGTCGCAGAGGACTGCCGCTGGGCGGGTTCCGGATAGGCACGCAGCGTGTCCGGATAAGGCGGGGCCAGGTCAGGCAGGGTGGTAGCGGGCAGGCCTTCCGCTGTGAGGGTCAGTGTGCGGCTGAGATTTTCGCCCGGCTCGACCGGACGGTCCAGGTCCAGCCCTTGTTCGTGGATCTCCACGGACCGGGCAGGCAACCAGGTACGTCCGCTGAAGCTCTCGGGGATGTCCCGGATATCCAGCGGGAACAGGGTGGCCGAATGGCTGACCCGGTATTGGTGCCCGCGGGGGTGCCTGGCAGTACCCTGGAATTCGATGGGGGGTAGCTGGAGCTGCCCTGGCTTCTGGGGGAACAGCACAAAGTTGCGTTCAACCACACGGTAGCTTTCGCCGCCGAGCAGTTCACGATATTGGCGTTGTTCTCCGAGTTGCTCGATTACCACATCCGGGTGTTCCGGGTCGTTCAGGTGACCCTGGATTACGTTATTCGTGTAGTACAGCTTGACCCGCAGATGCAGCTGTTGCTGCACATAGAGCTCGTCGTCACTGGCCGATAGCTCAATGAACGCCTGCCGGGTCTCTTCCGCCCGGGCCTGTGCCGGCAAACTTGCCAGGGCAACACAAAGGCTTGCAAGCAGCACGATCAGTGCGCTCCGCGCCAGGCTGGCGGTGGGTTCTACCATGGTGTGTCGTTCTCGTCCGGTTGTATGTTGCGGCTGCGGGATTGCTGCAGGAACTTGCGCCTGAGCAACCCACCCGGGTCATCGGGTATTCTTCGCAGCCACTGTTCCTGGGACTGGCTGAGGGCATCGGCGTGGGATTGGCCGTCCTGCTCACCGGCACCGCCATCGCCTGGTTCTCCGTCTTCGCTGGACGATGTATCGCCCCGGTCAGGGCTGGAGGCTCCGTCGAACTGGTCTGATCCGGGCTGAGCCCTGTCCTGTTGGTTGCCGCGGCCCTTTCCGCCCTGACCCTGACTATCCCCGGGTGGTGTGCCTTCACCCTGACCGTTTTCACCTTGCCCCGGGTTCTGCTGCCCGGAGCTGCCATTCTGCCTGTCTCCGGATGCCTGTTGCTGTTGTTGTTTTTGCCCTTGTTGCTCCAGGTATCGCCGGACAATTTGCTGGTTCTGCTGGGCACCTTCGTGGTCCGGGTTCCGCGCCAGTGCCTCCTGCCAGGCGTCCAGGGCGGCCTCTGGCTTGCCGGCACGGACGAGGGCATTGCCACGGTTGTAGTGGGCCGTGGCCGAATTATCCCGGGCGAACGCATTGGCCGCGCCGTCGTACTGGCCATCGCGGTACAGTGCCGTGCCCTGCCACAGGGGATCGTCCAGCTGACTGGCCGCCTCGGCGGGATTATCCTTGATCAGCTCCGGTGCCCTCTGTTCCGGGGTTTGCCACAGGCCTTGCCATTGTTGCTGCCAGTCTGCTGCCTGGGCGGGCCCGGCGGGCGTCCACCACAGGCTGCAGGCTACCAGGGCCAGTGCCCCCCGGCGCCAGCCAATCAGGGCCAGGGGCAGGGTCAGCCAGAGCAGCCAGTAGCCGTCATCCTGGCGGCGCTCGGTGGTGCGCTCCCGGGCAGCCTGTTGCCAGCTATCGTGGTCCTTCGCCCGCAATCCCAGTCGGGTAATGTCGTCGTCGGTTGTGGTCATTTCCAGGGCGTCGCCGCCGGTGGCAGAGGCGGTATTTCGAAGTTCATCCAGGCTCGCCCGGGTAATAACCACGTTGTCTCCATCGCGGATAAATCCACGCTCCGGCAGGGGAATGGGTGCGCCATTTTCTGTGCCTGCCACCAGGCCATTGAGCTGCCATGGTGTGTCGGTCAGTTGTTGGCGAATCCGGTCTGCGTAGCGGGGGTTCAGGCTGTCAGTGATGAGCAGGATGCGGCCACGCCCGGGTGCCCCCTGGTTCAGCAGCTCGACGGCCCGGGCAACGCCCAGGTCGGCCCGGTTTCCGGCTGCGGGCATGATGACCGGGTCGAGGGCGCTGAGCATGCCTTCAACGGTTCGCCGGTCATCGGTCAGCGGAGTGACCACATGACCATCGGCGGCGTAGACCACCAGGGCTGTATAGGCGCCTTCCCGCGTGGCGAGTAAATCGCGAACCTTGCGGGTGGCCCGGGTCAGCCGATCCGGTTCCACGTCAGTGGCCAGCATGGACAGTGACAGGTCCAGTACCACGACCAGTGAGTCGTCCTGCTGCTGCAGGGGAGAGGGGGCAGAGCGAAACGAGGGAGCAGCCAGTGCGACGGCGGCCAGCATCAGTAACAAGGGCGCTATCAGCCGGGCGCGGCCTCCGGAAAGCGCGGAACCACGACCGGTTGGCAGGAGGGGCTTGAGTAGTGCCGGCGGTATCACCCGGTGCCACTGGCTCTGACTGGCGACGCCATGGCGCTGCAGCCAGATCAATAACGGTACCAGTAGTAGCACCAGTAGCCACAGGGGGCGCAGGAACTGAAAGTCGATCATGACCGCCTCCAGCCAGCAGGCGAGGCTTTGGCCGCCAGTACCGGTACCCTGGCAAAGGCCAGGACGGCTAGCCAGAGGGTCAGGGCTGCCGCTGCTGGCCAGGCGTAGAGGTCGGTGACAGGGCGCCAGCTCCTGCTTTCCAGCTCCATAGGCTCCAGGCGGTCGATCTCCTGGTAGATGCCCTGGAGTTCCTCGATACTGCGGGCGCGGAAATACTGGCCGCCGGTGGCCGCGGCAATGTCCCGCAGCAGGCCTTCGTCCAGGTCACTGGAAGGGTTGACCCGCCTACTGCCAAACAGGCCCTGGCGCACGGCGGTTTCCGCGCCTATGCCGATGGTGTGAATGCGTACGTTGCTGTCCGCCGCAATATCCCGGGCCTTCTCCGGACTGAGGTTGCCGGCGGTATTGGCACCGTCAGTGAGCAGGATGAGTACCCGGTGTTGCTGGGGAAGATCACGCAGACGCTTTACGGCCAGGCCTATGGCGTCGCCGATGGCGGTGGCACGGCCGGCCATGCCAAGGCCAGCCTCGAACAGCAGGGTTCTCAGGGTCTTGTGATCAAAGGTCAGTGGCGCCTGGATATAGGGCTCGGTTCCGAACAATAACAGCCCCATGCGATCGCCTGCACGGTGGTTGATGAAGTCATCGAGCACCACCTTGAGGGCCTCCAGTCGGTTCAGCGGCCGCCCCTGCATAACCATGTCACGCTCTTCCATGCTGGGTGATATGTCCACTGCCAGCATGAGGTCACGGCCGGTGACCGGCACCTGGGTGTTTTCACCCACGTGCTGCGGACGGGCCAGGGCGATGACCAGCAACGCCCAGGCCAGCGCGAACAACAGTTTCAGCCAGCGGCGATGGGCCTGGCCCGGGCTGCCGACCCCGGGCAGTCCGGCCAGCCGGGCCTGTATCGGCAAGGCCGGCGCCAGCACCGTATCGGTGCTGGCAGGCCCCGGCAGCAACCGTCGCACCAGCCATGGCAGTGGCAGCAAGGTCAGCAGCCAGGGCCAGGCCAGGGTTACCATGGTTGCCTCCGTATCCAGTGTTCAGCCAGTTTGTGTGCCTGGTCCGGTGCCAGGTCACTGGCTGGCGCATAGCTGGCATTCACCAGTTGCTGCCAGGAGTCCCGGGGAACATCAGAGGTGCGGGCCAGGAAATCCCGCCACTGGTCACCACTGAGGGCAACGGGATTCTGTTCCGGGTATAGGGCCAGTGCGGTCTGTTTCAGCAGTCGGTTGAGGGCAGCGTACCAGTCCGGTCCGGCCCGGTCGGGGGCGCCATGGGCGGCGAGCTGCGCCAGCGCTTCCCGCCGGGGCGCGGTACGTTGATACCGGCGCCAGAGCATGAAGGTACCCGAGACCAGGAGCGCCAGGACCAGTCCCCCCAGCAGCCACCAGCCAGGAGCCGGTGGCCAGGGGCCTGCTGGTGGCGGGGTTTCGATGTCATGGAGCTGGGCCAATATCTCGTGGGGAATCACAGCAGTCGTCCTCCCGCCGATGTCAGTCCATGCATCAGGGTGACCGGGTCTTCCCCGGTGCCCAGGGTAAGGCCGTTGACGCCAGCCTGCCGGAACAGCTGGCCCAGGTTTGCCCGCCGGGCGCTGGCCTGTTCCTGCCAGGCTCGCTGCAGGGCCCGGTCCGCGCCGTTGAACCAGAGCGTGCCGGCAGGCCCTGAAACCGCGAAGCGGCCACCGGACGGCAGCTGCTCATCCAGCGGATCGGTCATGACGACTGCCGTTACCTGGTTATGCATGGCAAGTCCTGCCAGCAAGGTCCGGGTGTCTTCATTGGCGTCGAGGAAGTCGCTGAGAATAAACACCCGACTGCCGGTATGGGCGATGCGCCGCGCCTCGGTCAGGGCTGCGTTCAGCTGGGCGGATCCGGTCGTCGTGTCTGCAGCCGGCTGCCGGCGCTGGTTGGAGGCAAGGGCGTTCAGCAGTTGCATAACCGAACGGCGCCGACGGGCAGGGCGGAGGATCGCCGTAATGGCGCCTCCGAATACGATACCCCCGGCCTGGTCGCCGGAACCATGGGCGACCCAGGCAAGCAGCGAAGCCAGTTCGGCAACCCGCACCTGCTTGTAACTGCCCTCACTGGCATAGAACAGCGTTGGGCCAAGGTCGCAAAGCACCAGTACCGGGCGTTCCCGCTCTTCCTCGTAGACCCGGGTATGGGGCTCGTGGCGCCGTGCGGTGACTCGCCAGTCGATCCGGCGCACATCGTCCCCCGGCTGATAGGGTCTGATCTCGGCCAGCGACATGCCCCGGCCCCGCAGCAGCGAATGATGCCCACCCCGGCGCTGGCGCAGGGCCCGGCGTGCCGAGGGCAGTTGCAGAGTCCGGGCCTGGACCTGCAGGCGTAGCAATTGGTCCAGCCCTATAAAGGTACGGTGCTGGCCTGCTTGCTGTGAGGCGCCGGTCAGAACACTCATGGTCGGCCGGCCTCCTCAGGCGCTCACCGGAACCCGTTCCAGCAGGCGCTGGACTGCCTGGTCCGGGGTTATGCCGGCGGCTTCCGCCTCGAAGGTCAGGATAAGCCGGTGACGCATGACATCCGGAGCCACGGCCCGCACGTCATCCGGTGTGACGTAGTCACGACCATCCAGCCAGGCCAGGGCCCGGCTGCAACGGTCCAGGGCGATGGTGGCCCGGGGGCTGACACCGAACGACAGCCAGCGCCCGAGGTCGTCGTCCAGCGCCTGTGGGTCACGGGTAGCCAGCACCAGGGCCAGCACATAGTCTTCCACCGCATCGGCCATGAATACGTCACTCACTGCGATCCGTGCCTCACTGACCTGGTCGGCTGTAACCGGCGTGGGGGCGGGTGCCCCGGAGGTCCGTGCCTGCTGACGCACAAGGTGGAGAATTTTCCGTTCGGCCGCTGGCTCCGGATAGCCAATGGTAACGTGCATGAGGAACCGGTCCAGCTGAGCCTCGGGCAAGGGGTAGGTGCCTTCCTGCTCGATGGGGTTCTGGGTGGCCATGACCATGAACGGTTCCGGTAGCGGAAAGGTACGCATGCCAACACTGACCTGGCGTTCTCCCATGGCCTCCAGCAGGGCGGACTGCACCTTGGCGGGCGCGCGGTTGATCTCGTCAGCAAGCACCAGGTTGTGAAACACCGGGCCGCGCTGGAACTCGAACTGACCGGTTTCGGGCCGGAAGATTTCGCTGCCGGTTACGTCTGAAGGAAGCAGGTCAGGGGTGAACTGGATGCGGTGAAAGTCGCCGGTCAGGTGCTCTGCCAGCGCCTTGATGGCGGTCGTCTTGGCGAGCCCGGGTGCGCCTTCAACCAACAGGTGGCCGTCGGCCAGCAGGGTGATCAGAAGGCGCTCGACAAGGGCGTGCTGACCAATGATTCGTTCCGCGAGGTGCTGTTTCAGCTCGCCGAAAATCTGTTGCAGGGAAGGCATGGGGCTGACTACTCCGGAAGTAAGGATATCTCGGTTTTACCGTATGAAGTTTTCGCGAATTTACAGCAAATTATCAAGGGTTTGACTATGATGGAGTTACCATTCGTTCACATCAGTGCCGGCCGCTCGCGGCGGGCACCCGAACTACAGAGGTGATTGATGAATACCCTGACCGTGACCAGCAAGGATCAGTTCCTCGAGCAGCTGAACGAGGAATTATTCCGCAAACTGCCAAACAAAGAAGCGGAACGGATCAGTCACTTCAGTCGTCAACATCTGATGCACCTGCCCCTGGATGAACTGCTCAGCCGGGCATTCCATGATACCTATGGTTCTGTGCTGGCGGCCTGGCAGTTCCTGCAGCAGCGACCCGAGGGCAAGACACCGGTCAGTGTGTTTAATCCTGACCTGGAAAGCGATGGCTGGCAGTCTACACACACGGTTATCTTCATTCTGCATCCAAACATCCCGTTCCTGATTGACTCGGTTCGCATGGCCATCAACCGGCGGGATATCGGCACCCACACCATCCATCACTCGATCCTGACGGTGGAACGTGACAAGGACGGTGGCCTGGTGTCACTGGAAGCCCCTGATGAAAGCGACGGTGGCCGCCACGAAGCCTTTATTGTCCTGGAAATCGACCGCCACAGCGACGAGAAGGACCTGACCAACCTGGAGCACTTGCTGCAGGAAGTGCTGCATGAGGTGCGTATCGTGGTGTCTGATTTTGACGCCATGAAGCAGAAAGCCCTGGAGATCGCAGGTGAACTGGACAGCTCGCCTGCCGATATCACCCCGGATGACGTGGAGGAGGCCAGGGCCTTCGTGGACTGGTTGATCGACGATCACTTCACCTTCCTGGGCTATGACGAGTACGACTTCGTCGGCGACAAGAAGGGCACCAATGTCTGCCGGGTGGAGAATTCCGAACTGGGTATCCTGCGAGTGAACAATGAACGCAGCGCCAAGGTGGCCATGCGTGAGCTGCCACGGCGCACTCGCAGCCAGATGACCCGTACCGATGAACTGTTTATTTTCGCCAAGTCAGCGCAGCGGTCACGGGTGCATCGCCCGGCCTACCCGGACTACATCGCGGTGAAAAAATTCAACAGCAAGGGCGAAGTGGTTGGCGAGCGGCGTTTCCTCGGCCTTTATACCTCCCGCGCCTACAGTGGTCGCCCTGAGGACATCCCGCTGCTGCGCCGCAAGGTCGAGGCCGTCGTCGAGCGCTCCGGCTTCCTCAAGGACGACTATGCCGGCAAGGAGCTGGATCAGATTTTGACAGTCTATCCCCGGGACGAGTTGTTCCAGATTGAGCTTGAGGAGCTGTACCAGACCGCCCTGGACATACTCTACATCCAGGAACGTCGCCAGATCCGCCTGTTCATGCGTGAGGACGTATACGGCCAGTTTGTCACCTGCCTGGCCTTCTTCCCGCGGGATATCTACAACACCGAGCTTCGCTTACGGGTAGAAAACGTCCTGTGTGACCACCTGGAAGCTGACGATATCAGCTTTGTCACGCACTTCTCTGAATCAGTGTTGGCCCGGGTGCAGTTTACGATCCGCGTACCCCGTAAAGGCAGCCGTCGGCTGCCGGTGGCAGAAATCCAGGAACGGGTAATCGAACTGGCCCAGTCCTGGCGAGAGGGCCTCTCGGAGGCACTGCATGAAACCTGGGGCGAGGAGCGTGGCAACGAACTGATGCGCTGCTACGCATCGGCTTTCCCTGCCAGCTACCAGGATATGTTCTCCCCCCGCCGGGCGGCGATTGACCTGGAACATATCTGTGCCGTGTCTGAAGGCCGTCCCATGGCCATGAGCTTCTACCGGGCGCTGGAAGAAGAGGGGAACACGGTTCACTTCAAATTGTTCAATCCCACCGAGCAGCTGCCCCTGTCCGATGTGATGCCGATTTTCGAGAACCTGGGGTTCCGGGTGATTGGCGAGCATCCGTTTGAAATCGTGGACCATGACGGAAAGGTGGTATGGATCCATGATTTCTCGCTCCAGGCGCGCTCCGGTACAACGGTGGACATCCACCGAATCCGGCCGATTTTCGAGGAGCTGTTCGAACGGGTCTGGTTCGGAGAAGCCGAGAACGACGCTTTCAACCGGTTGTTGCTGGCGGCCTATATGGGCTGGCGTGATATTGCCATCCTGCGTACCTATGCCCGGTATATGCGGCAGATTCGCTTCAGTAACAGTCAGTCATTTATCGCCACTACCCTGGTGAACCATGTCGGACTGGCGAACCTGGTGCTGCAGATGTTTGATACCCGGTTGAACCCGGGTCGCCAGCAAAGCCAGGCCAAGAGCGAGGCCGCCCAACAGAAGCTGGAGCTGGAATTCAATGCCGGCCTGGATGAGGTGGAGAACCTCAGTGAGGACAGGGTGCTGCGGCTATACCTGGAGCTGATACGTGCCACCTTGCGAACCAACTTCTTCCAGCGGGGCAGTGACGACCAGCCCAAACCCTACATCAGCGTCAAGCTGGACCCGGCGAAGATCCCGGACATGCCACTGCCGCTGCCGATGTTCGAGATCTTTGTCTATTCCCCACGGGTAGAAGGGGTTCACCTGCGGGGGGGCAAGGTGGCCAGGGGTGGCCTGCGCTGGTCTGACCGTTTCGAGGACTATCGCACCGAGATACTGGGCCTGGTCAAAGCCCAGCAGGTGAAAAATGCGGTGATTGTGCCAGTAGGGGCCAAAGGTGGCTTTGTCGCCAAGCGCCTGCCGGACCCGTCCGACCGGGAAGCGTTCCAGGCGGAGGGGATCGCGGCCTACAAGACGTTTATCCGGGGCCTGCTGGACATTACCGACAACCTGGTGGACAGCGGCATACAGCCGCCCCGGGAAGTGGTTCGCCATGACGGCGATGACCACTACCTGGTGGTCGCCGCCGACAAGGGCACCGCGACCTTCTCGGATATCGCCAATGGCCTGGCGGCAGAATACGGTTTCTGGATGGGGGATGCCTTCGCATCCGGGGGCAGTCACGGCTATGACCATAAGAAAATGGGCATTACCGCCCGTGGTGCCTGGGTGTCTGTAGAGCGTCACTTCCGGGAGCTTGGCATCAACCCGGCCAACGACACCTTCTCGGTCATCGGTATCGGCGATATGGGTGGCGACGTGTTTGGTAACGGTCTGCTGCGCTCTGACAAGGCACGGATGGTAGCGGCGTTCAACCATATGCACATCTTCGTGGACCCGGACCCGGATCCGGCCAGCAGCTTCGCCGAACGCAAGCGTCTGTTCGAAATGCCCCGGTCATCCTGGGCAGACTACGACGAGTCGCTGATTTCTGAAGGCGGCGGGGTATTCAGCCGCAGCGCCAAGTCCATTCCGGTGAGCGCGCAGATGAAGAAACTGCTGGGCATCAAGTCGGACCGGGTGCCGCCGAATATGCTTATCACCCACATTCTCAAGGCGCAGGCGGACCTCTTGTGGATTGGCGGCATAGGCACCTATGTGAAGTCTGCCCATGAATCCAATGCCGAAGTCGGTGACAAGGCCAACGACGGCCTGCGGATTAATGGGCGCGACCTGCATTGCCGAATTGTCGGTGAAGGGGGCAACCTGGGCATGACCCAGTTGGGGCGAATGGAGTTCGCCCTCAACGGTGGTCGTCTGAACACGGACTTTATCGATAACTCCGGTGGCGTGGACTGTTCCGACCACGAAGTAAACATGAAGATCCTGCTTAACAGGGTTGTGGTTGCCGGTGACCTCACGGAGAAGCAGCGTAACCGCATGCTCGAGGAGATGACCGAGGAGGTCGCCGACCTGGTGCTGGCCAACAACTACCGCCAGACCCAGGCGCTCAGTGTGGCCAATGAGGAGGCGGCCGGCCGTATGGAGGAGTACCGGCGCCTGATTAATGGCCTCGAAGCCGACGGCAAGCTTAACCGTGAACTCGAGTTCCTGCCCGATGACGAAGCACTGGAGGAGCGCAAGGCCGCGGGCAAGGGCCTGACGCGACCGGAACTGGCGGTGCTGATTTCCTATGTGAAGGGTGACCTGAAACAGGTCCTGATCGACAGTGACCTGCCAGATGATCCGTTGCTTGTCTCGGAGATGTACAAGGTCTTCCCGCGGCCAATGGTCGAGAAATTTCCGGCCGAGCTGGAGGCCCACCAGCTGCGCCGGGAAATCATTGCTACCCAGATAGCCAATGACATGATCAACCACATGGGAATCACCTTTGTGGACCGGCTGATCCAGTCCACCGGCGCTGATGCCCCGGCCATCGCCCTGGCCTGGATCATCGCCCGGGATGTGTTCAGTCTGGACACCTGGTGGCGCAAAATCGAGGAACTGGACTACCAGGTACCGGCCAGCTTGCAGATCAGCCTGATGAACGATCTCATGCGCCTGGTTCGCCGGGCGGTGCGCTGGCTGCTGAGGAATCGTCGCAGCGAGCTCAATATCCAGTCCCACCTGGACCGGTTTACTGACAGCATTGCCAGGATTTCCGCCAACCTGCCGGACTACCTGGGGCAGGGTGCCGAAAAAGACTGGAAGGACGAGCTGGAAAAACTGGAAAAACAGGGGGTACCGGCCGACCTGGCAGCGGTGGTATCCGGCAGTTCCTATCTCTATTCCGCCCTTGGCATTATCGAGGCCCAGGAGTCGGCAGGTGTGCCCCTCAAGACGGTGGCCAACCTCTACTACACCCTCGGCGAGCGGCTGGACCTGAACTGGTTCGCTTCTGCCATTGCCAACCTCAAGCCGGCCTCCCACTGGCAGGCCCTGGCCCGGGAGAGCTTCCGTGAGGACCTGGACTGGCAACAGCGCGCGCTGACAACGGGTGTACTGAGAATGGCAGATGACTACCACAAGGTGGATGAGTGCGTGGAAAGCTGGATGGCCCAGCACGGCACCATGATCCATCGGTGGAAGAGCATGCTGGCGGAACTCAAGGGCGCGCGCCAGCCCGAATATGCCATGTTCTCGGTGGCCCTGAGGGAGCTGTTGGACCTGGCGCAAAGCAGCATACACGCGCCGCTGGCGGAATGAGCCAGGGTCTCCTCCTCCCCGAACACGGAGGAGGAGATACCGACGGATGTTGCGATTCTCTGCTGAATGCCGTTCAATTCGCCCCACCTGAAACATTGGCTGGGGGAAGGACATGACGGCAAGAAAGGCAACCAACCGGGACGAGGCCGGGGGGCGCAATGCCCTGGCGGCGCTGGAGCGAAATTCCAGCCTGCTCACAGGCCGCACAGGGTTGCTGGGTTTGCTCATTCCTGAACTGCCCGCACTGCCCCCCGGTGACGAGCCCCTGGTGATTACCGAGCATGCCGGCGTAGCGGCCGGACTGGAGCGACGCGGTGGCTGCCGTGTGCTGTTTGGCTACCAGGCCCCTGAAACGGATCAGGGCTCGCTGGACACGTTGGTGATCTTCGTGCCCAAGGCCCGCGACACCCTGAACCTGTATCTCTCCCTGGCCCGGTACCTGCTGTCAGCGCAGGGGCAGGTGGTGCTGGTGGGTGAAAAGCGCGAAGGCATTGCCGGCGCCGCGCGGCAGCTGCTGGGCCTGGCACCGGATGCGCAAAAGGTGGATAGCGCCCGGCACTGCCAGGTGTGGACGGCACGGCTGCCAGGGGCAAGTGAGCGCTTTGACCTGAGCCAATGGCTGCAGTGGCATGAGGTTGCCTGCGCAGGCACGCAGATAGCCGTCGCCGGATTGCCCGGGATCTTCAGCGACGGTCGCCTGGATGAAGGCACCGCCCGGCTACTGGAGTCCCTGGCTGAGATCCCGGTCGGCGGACCGGTGCTGGACTTTGCCTGCGGTGCGGGTGTTATCGGTGCCTGGCTCCAGGCACGTTCGCCTGGCCAGGGCCCTGTGGACGGTGTTGATGTCCAGGCCCAGGCGGTTTTCTGTGCCCGCCAGACCTATGACCGCAATAACGCCAATGGAACCATAGTCGCCAGCGATGGCCTGCCGGAAGACCTGGGCCTTTACCAGGCGGTCGTTACCAATCCCCCCTTCCATAGCGGCGTTCGTACGGATACCTCCATGACCGAGGCCTTTCTCGAGCAGGTCCGGCGCCACCTGCAACCGGGTGGGGAACTTCGGCTGGTGGCCAATCGGTTCCTGCCCTATCGGGGGCTGATCGAAGCATCTATTGGTCCCTGTAAGGTGTTGTCGGAAGACCGGCGCTATACCGTGTACCAGGCCTTCCGTGAGAAACCGGCCAGGGGACGGGACAGGAGCAGGGTACGTTGAGCCGCTCCGACCGGGAGGCCCTGTTCAGGGCAGGGGAATCCCCATTGATTCTGAACCGGCCCCATCGGGGCGGCCGTAGCCTGAGAGCCTGGGATGCCGCCGACGAACAGCTGGTGGCTGAAGCGCTCTCCAGGCTGGTGCCGGGACAGCGGGTGGCCGTGGTGGATGACAGTTTCGGTGCCCTGTCCCTGGGGATGGCCAGCTATGGGCCGGACGTGGTGGCTGACAGCGCGGCGCTGGGGGAAGGCCTTGCACAGAACGCCACCGCCAATGGCTTGCCGGTGCCCCGGGTCGTCAGCTGGGAACGGGTGCTGGCAGATGGCGACCCTGCCACCGGCACTGCGCCAGGGGAGGGCTTGTATGATGCAGTGATCCTCAAGGTGCCCCGGCAGCTGGAATACCTGGCGTTCCTGCTGCGTTGGTGCAACCAGGTGCTTGCCCCCCATGGCTGGCTGCTGACCGGGGGGATGATCAAGCACCTGCCGGACCAGGCCGTAAAGCTCTACCAGGAACTGGTGGAAACCGAAGCCGTGCTGCCGGCGAAGAAGAAGGCCCGCCTGGTTCTGTGCCGGCGTGGTGCCCCGACCCTTGCGGGCTGGGACCGGCTATGGCGCGGCTATACCCTCCAGGACCTGCCGGCACCGGTAATGGGATTACCGGCGGTTTTCGCCCGTGACCGACTCGACGTTGGTAGCCGGGAGTTACTGCCTTTCATCCGGGAGACGGTTTCGTCGCTGCCTCAGGAGGCCCCCGTACTGGACCTGGCCTGCGGCAACGGCCTGCTCGGGCTGACAGCGATGACTGAGCGCAGGGACCTTGCTGTCAGCTTTGCGGATATTTCGTCCCAGGCAATTGTCAGCGCACGGACCAATGTTACCGCCGCCGGGGTGAATATTGACGATGACCGGTGTCGGTATTTCCACAGTGACGGTGTTCCGGTCCAGTCAGGTCCCTTCCGGTTGATATTGCTGAACCCGCCCTTCCATGAGGGCGGCGCTGTGGGGGATCACATTGCGCTGCGATTATTCGAGCAAGCATCCCGGCACCTGGCACACGACGGTGAGTTACTGATGGTGGGTAATCGCCACCTAGGTTATCACCGCAGTCTGCGCCAGTTTTTCACCGGGGTGGAGCAATTGCAGGCGTCCCCCCGTTTCGTGGTGTTCCGCTGCTCCGGCCCGCGTCATGCCGGTGGACGCTCGTAACCCATCCTGGCCAGGGTGTCGACAATGGTCTGGGTCTGGCTGTCCACCTCGATGTTGACCAGGTCGCCCTCCTGTATATCAGAGAAGGTTGTGGCCCGCAGGGTTTCCGGAATCAAATGAACGTTGAAGCGACAGCTTTCCACATTCCCGATGGTCAGGCTGGCGCCGTTAATGGCGATGTAACCCTTGGGGAAGAGGTATTTCTGCCAGTCTTCCGGCACCTCGAAGGAGAGCGTGCAATTGTTCTCCGGTTGTTCCCGGCCAGTCACCCGGGCGGTACAGTGAATGTGGCCGGAGAGCAGGTGCCCGCCGATCTCGTCACCGATGCGGGCGGCGCGCTCAAAATTGACCTGGCTGCCTTGGGCAAGCTGCCCCAGTGTGGTCAGGCGCAGGGTCTCCTGCATGGCATCGAACCAGAGTCGGTGGTCCTCCTGGGCGGTGACGGTCAGACAGGTGCCATTGATCGCTACGGACGCGCCAATGGCGACACCTTCCAGACTGCCCCCCGGAAAACGGATGACAAAGGTGGTCAGCCCGGGCCGGGCGATCAGTAATTCCACCGTGGCAATGCCCTGCACGATACCGGTAAACATGGTTGCACCTCGTTACATTTCGGAACACGCAAGTGTATCTCCCCGAAGGTAAGCTATCAAAAGGTCGGTGATCAAAAAGGTTAACCCGTGGCCCGGTCGCTAAAGAAACCCGGCTGGCAGGCGATAACCTTTCAGGGCGAATGACTTTCGAAGGGCGCTGGTAACGTGCCCGGGCAACGACCCGCAGTCAGGGCTGCAGGGTATTCCGTAGTGAGACGGCTGACAGTGATGGCAGATTCCACCTTGAAAAATCGCGATACCGAACATTCGGTACAGGAGCCGGTACTTCGCCCTGGCCGGCCCGCAGACCCCGACCTTGGTGGTTCGTCAGTGCCGGCTGTCAAAGGCCAGGCTGGCACGCCTTCGCACTCCTCCGGGCAGTCAGTCGTTGAAGGCGGGCCGGGTGCACAGCAGGGCGAGGCTGGGTCTGGCAACCCTGACAGCGAGTCGCAGACCACCACGGAAACCTCCGATAGCACTGACAGCCCTGATGCTTCTGCAGAACAGGATGAGGTGGAGCGCCGCTATGCCGAATCCTACCAGCGCCGTCTGCGCCGGTTGTTACGGCAGTGTGAGCGGGTCAACCTGATGGATTTCAATCTACTGTCGCTCTCTGGCTGGCCGGACAGTTACACACTGAGTGCAGCACGCCGGCGCCGCGACAGCTGGCTGTTGTCGGCCACTGTCGCTGCACTGGTGTTTCTGAGCGGTCTCACAGGCATGGTGCCGGCCTGGCTCGCCGGCGGAGGCTTCGGTGCCTTCGTGGTCATCCTGCTGCTGGGCGTTCCGTTTGTGCGGCGGCTTTATACATCGAACCCCTCATACCTGGACCTGGTGTTCTACCGGCAACAGCTGATACGGGACGCCCGGCGCCATGTGGCCCACCTGGAAGGTGAGTTGGGACTGATCTGGCAGTGTAACGAGTTATCCGAGTTCAATCCGGCCCTGGCGGCGCCCCGGTTCAGTACCTTGCGTCATCTGTCGGAACAACGGCGATTGGCACCGTCCCTGACCCGCCGGGAGCATTTCCGGCTTTACCTGATTTTCATGCTGGAGGCCGAGAAAGCGCTACGAGCGCATGCAGGCTGCCTATTTTGAGGGGCACCATAAAGCCATTGACCGGGGCTGGCAATCGGTGGCGCAAGCCGTCACCGACTCCGGCGTGGACCAGGGACAGGCTCAGAACCCGTCAGGCGGCGCGCAAACTACGGGGCAAGGTGAGGATGTAACAGCGGACGACTCGACAAGCCAGCAGGGCAAGGAAACTTGACAGCTTTCCGTTTGAAACGTATGTTTTAAACACCTGTTTCCTGGAGGAATGTCTTGTGGCCCAGTCAGATACCGTTGACCGGATTCTCGATGCGGCGGAGGAGCTGTTTGCCGACCGTGGCTTCGCGGAAACCTCTCTCAGAATGATAACCAGCAAGGCCGGTGTCAATCTGGCAGCGGTGAATTATCATTTCGGGTCCAAGAATGCCCTGATCCAGTCCGTTTTCGCCCGTTTCCTGACACCTTATTCGGCTACCCTGGACCGGGAATTTGATGAGCTGGAAGCCCGCCCCGGCGACCGCGTCCTTACCGTGGAGGAAATTCTGGGGGCCGTAACCGGCAGCGCAGTGCGGATGCCCCAGCGCAATGAGCGGGGCATTTCCATTTTTATGCGATTGCTGGGGCTGGCCTATACCCAGTCCCAGGGTCACCTGCGGGAGTACCTGGAAGAGGAGTACCGGGAAATATTCAGCCGCTTCATGTCCCTCCTGAAACAGGCCACACCGCAGCTCACCTCCGTGGATCGTTACTGGCGTATCCAGTTCATGCTGGGAGCCACTGCTTTTACCATGTCCTCCAGTGATGCCCTTCGCGATATCCTGCATACCAAGACCGGTGTGGAAACACCGATCCAGGAAATCGCTGCCCGCCTGATACCATTCCTGGCCGCAGGCATGCAGGCACCGGACCTGATGATGGTGCCCCGGCCAGAGGCCACCGTTTCCGCTAACCGGGCTGCGGACTGAACCCGCCTCCCGGCGAGTTTGCAGTTGCCACCCTGCGCCGGGTTCGCTAGCCTTTGCTCCTTGATTTTATTCTGGCAGGAGCACCGGTTTGGCCTCTCGAACTTCGTCCCGGAACGGCGCACAGCATGTGGTGATCAGTCTGTCGGATCAGACCCTGGACTGGTTTGGCCCTTATGGCGAGCACCTGAGCTGGCCGGTTTCCACGGCGCTTAAAGGCCCGGGTGAAGCCCAGGATTCCGGTTGTACGCCCCGGGGGCGTCACTATGTCCGGGCCCTGGTTGGCCGCGGTGCACCCCAGGGTACGGTATTTGTCGCCCGCCGCCCTACCGGCGAACTCTGGACGCCGGAATTGTCCCGGCAGCAGCCACGGCGCGACTGGATCCTGTCGCGCATTATCTGGCTGTGTGGCCTGGAAAAAGGCATCAACCGTGGCCCTGGTGTCGATACCTTTGGTCGCTTCATATACATTCATGGCACCCCGGATACAGAGCCCATGGGCGAGCCACGCTCCCATGGCTGCATCCGCATGCGTAACCAGGCTGTGATTGACCTGTTTGACCGGCTGGAGGCAGGGGTGCCGGTTACCATTGAGCCAGGTCCCCGTTCGTCAGTAGAAAAGCCGTAAGAGGAAATATCTGTGGAAGAAACTCCAGAGCTGGTGGTTGGCTTGATGAATAACTGGGAGCTGCTTTCCCAGAGTTGGCGTGTCGCCATTGTTGTTTTTGGGCTGGTCTTCGCCACTGCCAGCGTCGCCTTCCTGGTCAGTCGAATCATTTTGCTCCTGGAGCGAAGGTTCCAGCGAACCCAGAACCTGTGGGATGACGCAGTGCTACACGCCCTGCGTCGCCCGATGATCGGGTTTATCTGGTTGCAGGGGGTCTATTGGGCGGCGGAGGTCGCCCACAAGTACTCCGACGCAGAGATTTTCTCGGCCAACGATATGCTGCTCGAGCTGGGCTTTGTCTTCATCATCGTCTGGACCCTGTTCGGGGTGATCAAGCAGGCGGAAGAGATTCTGACATCACCGGTCAAGATGAAGCGACCGATGGACTACACCACGGTTAACGCCATCAGCAAGCTGCTGCGGGCAGTGGTGGCTATTACCGCATTGCTGACGGTGATGCAGTCCCTGGGTTACAGCATTTCCGGTGTGCTGGCCTTCGGTGGCGTCGGTGGCATTGCTGTGGGCTTTGCCGCAAAGGACTTGCTGGCCAACTTCTTTGGCGGTTTTATTATCCACCTGGACCGTCCCTTCAAGGTCGGGGACTGGGTCCGCTCCCCGGACCGGGAAATCGAAGGTATTGTGGAGGCTATTGGCTGGCGCCTGACCACCATCCGTACCTTCGACAAGCGCCCGCTGTACGTGCCCAATGCAGCTTTCACGCAGATCGCGGTAGAGAACCCGTCGCGCATGCAGAACCGGCGTATCTATGAAACCATCGGCATCCGCTATGTCGACGTGAAGGAAATGTCGAACATTGTCTCGGATATCCGGACCATGCTGGAGAATCATGAGGAAATTGACGCCAACCAGACTCTGATCGTCAACTTCCTTGCTTTCAATAGTTCGTCCCTGGATATCATGGTGTATACGTTCACCAAGACCACCCAGTGGGTGAAGTTCCATGAGGTCAAGCAGGATGTGTTGCTGCAGATCAGCGATATTATTGAGTCCTACGGTTCCGAGGTGGCCTTCCCCACACGCACATTGCACGTGGCCGAAACGGTCCGTATTGACCGCGAGGAACGCCGGGATGGCGACGAGCCGGATAAAGATCCAGGTCGCGAACACGATGGGGGCGCCCGTAACCGGCGCCGGCAGCAGGGCAATGAAGGCAAGGCAGCTGACAGCGGGGCGGTGCGAGAGCCTTCCGGCGCTGGCCAGGAAACCACCCTCGGTGATGAGGGCGAGTCATGACGGCTGATGTCAAAGTGGCAGCCGGGGCCGGTGAGACCGCTATTGTTGGCGGAACCGGCCTGACCGAGCTCGAAGGACTGGCCGTGGTGCAGGAGCTGGCCATTGATACGCCCTGGGGAGAGCCGTCCGGGCCGGTGGTACGAGGGGATTTCCGCGGGCACCCGGTACTGTTCCTGGCCCGCCATGGCCATCCCCACCACATTCCGCCCCACCAGGTGAACTACCGGGCGAACCTCTGGGCGCTGCGGGAGGCAGGCGCAGCCCGGGTGATCGGGGTGAACGCCGTTGGTGGCATTACCTCCGCCATGGGGCCCGCCCGAATTGCCGTCCCTCACCAGGTTATCGACTACACCTGGGGTCGCGGGCATACCTATTTTGAGCAGGTGGGCGATGCCCTGCTTGAGGGTGTTACCCATATCGACTTTACGTTTCCCTACGACGAATCCCTCCGCCAGGCCCTGCTGGCGGCCGCTGCCCGTCGTCAGGTCATGGCGGTGGACTACGGGGTTTACGGGGCCACCCAGGGACCGCGCCTGGAGAGTGCTGCCGAGGTAACCCGGCTCGAGCGGGACGGCTGCGACCTGGTGGGCATGACCGGTATGCCGGAGGCCGCGCTGGCGGCGGAGCTTGGCCTGCCCTACGCCTGCCTGGCCCTGTCAGTGAACTGGGCGGCCGGCAAGTCGGATCACATCATTACCATGGAAGAGATTGGCCAGGCCCTGGCGGAGGGAATGAGCGGTGTGAAAGCCATCCTCGAAGAGGTGATACCCGCCCTTAAAGCGTCATAGGGGTAGGCTGTGCAGGAAAGGGAATATAACGCAAAACGCCCGGGGTTTCCCGGGCGTTTTGCGTTGATACGAGGCGGTCAGTCCAGCGGACGGAAGTAAATCAGTACGCCAATGGTGGGGGAGTCCACAAAGTGGACTTCCTTGCTGCGCATGCGGCGGGTTTCCCGAATCCAGGTGATCAGCTCCTTGTTCGACGATGCCGATGGGGCAGTGCCCGCGCTGCCCGTGGCAATCGGGCTGTCCTCGCTCGAGGTTTCGCCGTCGCCTGGCGGCTGCTGCTCTTCCTGGCCCTTGCGGTCAGCTTCCCCGGATGAGGCTGTCGAGCGAGCCGGGGAGTTGTTCCCGCTGGCTTCCTGCCAGTGATTCAGCTCTAACGTAACCAGCAAATATCGGCGCCGGTTAATCTCAATGGTGCCTTCGATGGCCCGGTGACCCGCGGATTCCAGGTAGTCACCCAGTTCGATCTGCAGCGGTTCGCCGTTGTAATTGGGCGGAAAGCGCTGGAACCAGCCGGTTTTCATCAGCACCCGGTACTTGCCGCTGTTTTCCAGGCGGGCAGCGGCGTTGTTGAGGGTCAGGTTGGACGTGGTGTTGATGTCGGATACCTGGTTGCCGCTGCTGTCCACTACCCACAGGCGCCCGTTGCCTGTGACCGGTTCAGGTATCTTGCCGGCCATGTTTTCTTCAAGAATCGGGTCTGCCAGTCGCTCCAGGACGACGATTTCAGCGCGGTAGCGATCCTGGGCCAGGGCAGCCGAAGACAGAGCCGTCAGCAGGGCCAGGCTGGCAAGCAGTCGGCTGGCAAAGGTAAGGGCCGGTTTGTACAAGGGATGTCTCCTGATCCATTCGTCGGAATCGATGGCCTGCACAACTGTGACAGGCTATCTCCTTATCCATCCGGGGCAATGCAGCGATCGGGTTACGCTGCCAGTTCCGTCAATGCCGCCGAGATGGCGTCGAGTTTACCATCGGTTGTGTCGTCTTTCAGCCGCACGCTGAAGGTATTTGCGCCCTCCAGGCGATACTGGTCCGGAGCCTGCTGGACCTTCTGCACCAGCCTGAGCGGGTCGACCGTGGTGTTGTTGCCGAACTCCAGCTTGAGCCAGTCACGGCCGGCATCCACTTTGATCACCCCCAGGACCTCGGCGCGGATACGCAGGCTGCTCTGGCGGACCAGGTTCTTCGCCGGCTGTGGCAGCAGGCCAAACCGGTCGATCATTTCCACCTGCAACTCCTTGAGCTCTTCCTCGGTTTTCACGCTGGCGATACGCTTGTAGAGCATCAGGCGGTTGTGCACATCCGGCAGGTAATCGTCAGGTATCAGTGCCGGAATGCGCAGGTTCATTTCCGTGCCGTGGCTCAGGGGCAGGTCGGCATTGGGTGTCCGGCCTTCGCGGATCGCCTGCACGGCTTCATCCAGCAATTGCATATAGAGTGTAAAACCGATGCTCTCGATCTGTCCGCTCTGTTCGTCCCCCAGCAGTTCGCCGGCACCGCGGATTTCCAGGTCATGGGTGGCGAGCATAAAGCCTGCGCCCAGGTCCTGGGCCTCGGAAATTGCATCCAGTCGTTTGCGGGCATCTGCTGTCATGGCCTTGGGGGGCGGGGTCAGCAGGTAGGCGTAGGCCTGGTGGTGGGAGCGGCCGACACGGCCCCGCAGCTGGTGCAGCTGGGCCAGGCCGAACTTGTCTGCCCGTTCGATAATGATGGTGTTGGCGCTGGGAATGTCGATGCCGGTCTCGATGATGGTGGTACACACAAGCACATTGAAGCGCTTGTGGTAAAAGTCCGACATGATCTGTTCCAGCTCCCGTTCCCGCATCTGCCCGTGGGCCACGCCCACGCGGGCTTCGGGAATCAGGTTGCGCAGATCCTCGGCAGTTTTCTGGATGGTGGCCACATCGTTATGCAGGAAGTACACCTGGCCGCCCCGAAGGATTTCCCGCAGGATGGCTTCCTTGACCATGGCGTTGTCTTTCTGGCGCACAAAGGTCTTCACCGACAGGCGCCGGGCCGGCGGTGTGGCAATGATGGACAGATCCCGCAGGTGGCCCATGGCCATATTGAGGGTGCGCGGTATGGGTGTGGCGGTCAGCGTGAGCATGTCCACCTCCGCGCGCAGGGCCTTGAACTTTTCTTTCTGGCCGACCCCGAAGCGGTGCTCCTCGTCGATGATCACCAGTCCCAGGTTACTGAAACGGATATCCCCCTGCAGCAGCTTGTGGGTGCCAATGACAATGTCCGCCTTGCCTTCTTCAATGCGCTCAATGGCCTTGCGGGTCTCGCCAGTGCTGCGGAAGCGGGACAGCAGTTCCACGGTGACCGGGGTGTCGGAGAAACGGTCCCGGAAGGATTCATAGTGCTGCTGGGCCAGCAGGGTGGTGGGCACCAGGACCGCCACCTGTTTGCCGGACCAGGTGGCAATGAAGGCGGCGCGCATGGCGACCTCGGTCTTGCCGAAGCCAACATCGCCACAGACAAGACGGTCCATGGGGCGCTCACCGGTCATGTCCTCGATCACCCGTTCGATGGCTGCCTGCTGGTCCGGGGTTTCCTCGAACGGGAAGCCGGCGGCAAAGTGCCGGTAGGCTTCCTCCGGATCGCTGAACTGGAAGCCTTTACGGGCCTCCCGCCGGGCGTAGACGTCAAGCAGTTCCGCGGCGGTATCGCGGATTTTTTCCATGGCCTTCTGCTTGGCGTTGCTCCAGCGGTCCGTGCCCAGTTTGTGCAGGGGCGCGTGCTCTGTATCCGAGCCGGAATAGCGGGAGATCAGGTGCAGGCTGGAAACCGGTACATAGAGTTTTGAGCCGCCGGCGTATTCCAGGGTCAGGAATTCCGTCGCATCGCCATCTACGGTGATGGTTTCCAGGCCCTGATAACGACCTACACCATGATCAATGTGCACCACCGGTGCCCCGACCCGAAGCTCGGACAGGTCGCGGTAACCGGAGTCGTCCACTTCGGTGGGTTTCTCCCGGCGCCGTCGTTGCAGTACCCGCTCACCGAACAACAGGGTCTCGGTGATGAGGGCAAGGCCCTCCCGCGGCAACAGCAGCCCCGGCTCCAGGGGTGCGACGGTGATACCCAGGCTGGTGTCGGAAGTCAGGAAAGCCAGCCAGTTATTTACAGTTTCAACCTTCAGGCTGTTCTCTGACAGGTTGTCCCGCAATGCTTCGCGACGCCCGGAGGATTCAGCGCAGATCAGCACCCGGCCATCGAACTCGCCGATAAACTGGCGCAGGCGGGCGGCGGGGTCACTGGCGCGGCCGTCCATGGCGACATCCGGCAGCGGTTCGGAGTGCAGGGAGGTAATGCCCTGACCGGACCGGGTGGTCTCACCATGCACCAGGGTGACCCGGGGGCGCTGGCGCAACAGGCCGAACAGCTCATCGGTCTTCAGGAACAGGTCTGTCGGCGGCAGGATCGGCCGCATGCGGTCGTGGCGGCGTTCTTCATGGCGGTTGGCCGTGTCCTGTTGGAACAGGTCGACGGCTTCGTCAAGGCCGTCGGCGGTGAATACCAGGGTTTCACCAGGAAGGTAGTCGAACAGGGTAGCGGTTTCATCAAAGAACAGCGGCAGGTAGTACTCGATGCCGGCCGGGGTGATGCCCTGGGTGACATCCTGGTAAACCGCTGCGCTGCGGTCAGCGTTGGGGAAGTATTCGAACCAGCGGTTGCGGAAACCCGAGCGGGCATCCTTGCTCCAGGGGAACTCGAAGGCTGGCAGCAGTTCTATCCGGTCAATGCGGTCCAGGGAGCGCTGGGTTTCCGGGTCGAAGGTACGCAGGGTCTCGATTTCGTCGTCGAACAGGTCGATGCGGTAAGGCTGGTTTGCGCCCATGGGGAAGATGTCGACAATGGCACCGCGCACCGCGTATTCACCGTGCTCGTAGACGTTCTCCGCATGGCGATAGCCGGCCGCTTCCAGTTGCAGGCGCCACTGGGCGGGGTCGAGGGTCTGGCCCGCTTCCAGTAGCAGCGTGTTGCCCTGAAGGTAGGAGACCGGTGGCAATCGGTGCATCAGGGTCCGCGCCGGGACGATCAGTATGGCGTGCCGGGTTTGTGGCAGCCGGTGCAGGGTACGAATTCGCCTGGAGACGATGTCCTGGTGGGGTGAGAACAGGTCGTAGGGCAGGGTTTCCCAGTCGGGCAAGGACAACAGTTCGAGGCCATCGTCAGTAATGGAGGCAGCCTCTTCATCCGGCGGCAGGTCCAGGTAGAAGCGGACCGCCTGCTCCAGTCGAATGGCCTCATCCGTGCTGCGAGTGATCACCAGGGTCAGGCCGCCGGTAGTGCGGGCGGTTTCACTGATGGCAAGGGCATCGGCGCTGCCATTCAGTCGGTCCCATATCCTGTGATCCGCGGGGCGGGTAGGGGCAGCGGGGACAAAGTCGGCGATGGGAGTGTGCGGTTTGCCCGGTTTCATCGGGATGATCAGCTCCTGGCGTTGGCCTGACGGATGGCTTGCGAATCATGAACGGACGGTAAGCCCGGAGACCTTATTACGGATGGCGACCGTTCCGGAAAGGGGGGTATTCTAGCGGTGACAGACTGAACTGTCATGACAGCACGTTTAAAGCCGGTCCGTCGCTGACCTGCCAAAAAAACGTCCCCAGTTAACGTTAAAGGGACTTCGGCAGTAAGGGCTTCGCCGGTGGTGGTTTGCGATCACGGAATTTAAATTGGATAATACGCACCCCATTTTTCCAGTGCCAACTTGCAGAGGTTCAAGCGTGAGTCACGAACAGATCAACCAGCACCTGTCCAACTGGACCGAGCGGGAGTCCACCGCTGAAGCAATGATTCCCCTGATCGGTCGTCTGTACCGCAAGAACAACGTGGTCACGTCGGTCTATGGTCGCGCCATTATTAACCAGTCAGTGATTGGTATCCTTCGTGCTCACCGCTTTGTCCGCCAGGTGGAAGACAGCGAACTGTCAGTTCACGATACCCTGCCAGTGCTGGAGACCATGGATAAGCTGGAGTTGGGCCAGGCCCACGTCGATATCGGCAAACTGGCCGTCAAGTTCAAGGCCGAGGGTAATGGTCGCTCGCTGGAGGACTTCCTGCGGGACGAGATCGGACCGGTTGTCGGTCAGCACCATGCCGAGTCCGAGAAGAACGCCGTTGAGCAAACCAAGGACGTTGTACTCTATGGCTTTGGTCGTATCGGTCGCCTGCTGGCCCGTATCCTGATCGAAAAGGCCGGTGGCGGTAACAACCTGCGCCTGCGGGCCATTGTGGTACGGCAGGGTGGTGCCGACAACGACCTGGAAAAGCGTGCCAGCCTGCTGCGTCGTGACTCGGTACATGGCCCGTTCAACGGTACCATTACCGTTGATGAGGAAAACTCCGCGCTGATTGCCAACGGCAACTTCATCAAGGTGATCTACTCCGATGGTCCGGACAAGGTGGACTACACCGAGTACGGCATCAACAACGCCATCATTATCGATAACACCGGTAAGTGGCGGGACGAAGAGGGCCTGGGCCTGCACCTGAAGTCGAAGGGTGCCAGCCGGGTGATCCTGACGGCCCCGGGCAAGGGTGATATCAAGAACGTCGTCTATGGCATCAATAACGATACCATTACCGACGAGGATCGCATTCTGTCTGCGGCGTCCTGTACCACCAACGCCATTACGCCGGTGCTCAAGGCTATCCATGACGAGTTCAACATCCTGGATGGCCACGTGGAAACCGTGCACTCCTATACCAACGACCAGAACCTGATCGATAACTACCACAAGGGCAGTCGTCGTGGTCGCAGTGCGCCGCTGAACATGGTCATTACCGAGACAGGGGCCGCCAAGGCGGTTGCCAAGGCCCTGCCGGAGCTGAAGGGCAAGCTCAGTGGGAATGCGATCCGGGTGCCGACGCCCAACGTGTCCATGGCTATCCTCAACCTGAACCTCGAGAAAGACGTGACGGTTGATAGCGCCAATGAGTACCTGCGGGAAATGGCCCTTCACTCCGAGCTGCAGAAGCAGATCGACTTCGTGAACTCCCCGGAAGTGGTCTCTACTGACTTTGTGGGCTCCCGCCATGCGGGCGTAGTAGATGCGCAGGCAACGATTGCCAATGGCAAGCGCCTGATCCTCTACGTCTGGTACGACAATGAATTCGGCTACAGTGCCCAGGTAATTCGCTGCGTTAACCAGATGGCTGGCATTACCTACCCGATCTTCCCGAAGCGTTCGCGGGAATGGGCACAGGCCCTGGCTGACTGAGGTCAGTGCTTGATGAAAACCCCGGCAGCTCAGTGCTCCCGGGGTTTTTTGTTGGCGCCCCCCTGGTCCGTCAGCATGGCCCGCTGGAGGTCGCCCAACCCTGGCTGGAAGGGATAAATCCTCTAACGGGTCCAGGTTACCGGTAGAAATAGCTTCTCTTAATCTCTATAATTGGCGCGATTTTGGGTACGTCTGGCACCCGTTTCTTGTCGATTTCCTGAGCAATGACCGCAAACCGTGTGCAACGCCGGTACGGTCAGTCGTTATCCGGGCTGTACGAGGCCTGTTTGACATGTCGGGGAACAAGGCTGCAGGGCCAGGCGTGACAATCCTTTTAATAGTTCCTGATGATTGGACGAGGCTAATGATCAACATCAAAAAAGGCCTGGATCTTCCCATCAGCGGCGCTCCTGATCAGACCATCTCAGAAGGAAAGCCGGTACGCCACGTCGCGCTGATCGGCTTTGATTACAACGGCATGAAGCCGACGATGGAAGTCAAAGAGGGAGACCGCGTCAAGCGCGGGTCGCTGCTGTTTACGGATAAGAAGACCGAAGGCGTTCGCTATACCTCACCGGCAGCCGGTGTTGTAAAAGAGATCAACCGCGGTGAGCGGCGGGTGTTCCAGTCCATCGTCATTGAAGTCGACGGTGACGAGGCTGAGACCTTTGCCCGCTACAGCGAGGGCGACCTGGCCTCCCTGGAGCGTCAGCAGGTGGTGGATAACCTGGTGGAATCCGGTCTGTGGACCGCGTTCCGCACCCGGCCTTTCAGCAAGGTTCCCGCCATCGACAGTGCCCCCAACTCCATTTTTGTCTCCGTGATGGACACCAACCCGCTGGCGGCGGACCCGGTTGTCATCATCAAGGAACAGGCTGCTGCCTTTGAAAAGGGGCTGCAGATTCTCACCAAACTGACCAATGGCAAGGTTTTCGTTACCGGCAAGCCGGGCTCTGACGTGCCTGTGCCCAAATCCGATGCCATCCAGGTCGAGCAGTTTGACGGTGTGCACCCGGCCGGTAACGTGGGTACCCACATCCACTACCTGGATCCGGTGTCCCTGAGCAAGACGGTCTGGAGCATTGGCTACCAGGACGTCATCGCCATTGCCAAGCTGTTCGAAACCGGTGAGCTGCCGGTGGATCGCGTGGTGGCTATCGGTGGCCCGAAGGCGAGCAAGCCGCGCCTGGTACGTACCCGTCTGGGTGCCAGCCTGGAAGAGTTGCTGAAGGATGAAGCCGCTACTGACTGCGACATCCGTCCGATTTCCGGTTCGGTATTCGGCGGACGTCGCGGTACTGGTCCCTGTGCCTACCTGGGTCGCTTTGATAACCAGGTCTCCGTGCTCGAGGAAGGCTACAAGCGCCATTTCATGGGGTGGTTGTCGCCGGGTGCCAACAAGTTCTCGGTGCTGAACATCTACCTGTCCAAACTCATGGGCAGCAAGAAGTTCGACTTTACCACCACAACCAATGGCAGTGAGCGGGCCATGGTGCCAGTGGGAGCCTACGAACAGGTCATGCCCCTGGACATCCTGCCGACACAGCTGCTGCGTATCCTGATTGTGGGTGACACCGAGATGGCACAGAAGCTTGGCGCACTGGAGCTGGATGAAGAAGACCTGGCCCTGTGTACCTTCGTGTGCCCGGGCAAATACGAATATGGTCCGATTCTCCGTGAGAACCTGACCCGAATCGAGATCGAGGGCTAACCGATGGCAATCCGACAGTTTCTCGATGGCATCGAGCATCATTTTGAAAAAGGTGGCAAGTACGAACGCTGGTACGCCCTGTACGAAGCGGTCGACACCATCTTCTATACGCCCAACAGCGTAACCTCTACCACCTCCCACGTACGTGACGGCGTTGATCTCAAGCGCATCATGATCACCGTGTGGATGTGTACCTTCCCGGCCATGTTCTTCGGTATGTGGAATATCGGTTTCCAGGCCAACAGTTTCCTGGCGGAAAACCCGGATGCACTGGTTGGCGACGGTGGCCTGCGGACTGCCTTTATCCAGGCCCTGGCAGTAACCGGTTCCGGGGCAGGGATCTGGGATAACTTCGTCTACGGCATGGCGTACTTTATTCCCATCTACTTTGTCACCTTCGTTGTGGGTGGCTTCTGGGAAGTGCTGTTTGCCACCGTGCGTCGCCACGAGGTGAACGAAGGCTTCTTCGTGACCTCCATTCTCTTTGCCCTGATCTGTCCGCCCACCATTCCCCTGTGGCAGGTGGCGCTGGGTATCACCTTCGGTGTGGTCATCGGCAAGGAAGTGTTTGGCGGAACCGGCAAGAACTTCCTGAACCCGGCCCTGACCGGCCGCGCATTCCTGTACTTTGCCTACCCGGCCCAGATCTCCGGCGACACCGTTTGGACCGCCATTGACGGCTTCTCCGGTGCGACGGCCCTGAGCTGGGCAGCATCCGGTGGCCTGGAGGCGCTGGAGCAGAATATCGGCTGGATGAGCGCCTTCCTGGGTACTGTTCAGGGCTCCATGGGTGAGACCTCAACCCTGGCGGTACTGATTGGCGGTATTGCACTGCTGGTGATGAAGATCGCGTCCTGGCGGATTGTCGGAGGCGTGATGATTGGCATGATCGCCACCTCCTTGCTGTTCAACGTGCTTGGTTCCGAGACCAACCCGTTCTTCGCGGTAGGTCCCCACTGGCACCTGGTGATGGGCGGCTTTGCCTTCGGCATGATGTTCATGGCTACTGACCCGGTTTCCGCTGCCATGACCAATACCGGTCGCTGGTGCTTTGGTATCCTGGTGGGTGTCATGACCGTGCTGATTCGTGTGGTCAACCCGGCATTCCCGGAAGGCATCATGCTGGCGATCCTGTTCGCCAACCTGTTCGCACCGCTGATGGATCACTACGTGGTTCAGGCCAACATCAAACGGAGGCTTGCCCGTGGCTAAAGCTAAAGATACTGTCTCCAGAACCCTGATGGTTGCCCTGGTGCTGAGCATCGTGTTCTCGGTGGTTGTCTCCACTGCCGCCGTCATGCTCCGCCCGGCGCAGATCCAGAACCAGAACCTGGACATCAAGACCAACATCCTGTCAGCGGCCGGCATGCTCGAGCCTGGCATGAGTGTCGAGGACATCGAGGAGAGCTTTGCCGGTTTTGACGTACGCCTGGTGGACCTTGAAACCGGTGAATTCGTGGAGCCTTCGACCGTCGGTGTTGAAGATCCCATGAAGTACGACATGTACAAGGCAGCTTCAGACCCGGACATGTCCACCAACATTCCGTCCAGCGAAGACAAGGCCGGCATCAAGCGTCGCCCTGACGTCGCCAAGATCTACGTCCTGGAAGAAGGCGGTGAGATGGTGCGGGTTGTACTTCCGATTCACGGCTATGGCCTCTGGTCCACCCTCTACGGCTTTGTGTCGCTGGAAGGCGACCTGAATACCATTGAAGGCCTCGGCTTCTACGCCCACGCGGAAACCCCGGGCCTGGGTGGTGAAGTGGACAATCCCCGCTGGAAACAGCAGTGGGTTGGCAAGGAGCTGTACGGTGAAGACAAGACCGAGCCGCAGATCCAGCTGGTCAAGGGCGGCGTGAGCGGCGACGCCCGTGACAAGGAGCACAAGGTAGACGCGCTGTCCGGGGCAACCCTGACCAGTCGCGGCGTCGAGCAGCTGGTGAATTACTGGATGGGGGATCGCGGTTTTGCCACGTTCCTGCAAAAACTTCGTGAAGGGGAGGTCTGATCATGGCAGACGCTTCAGCCAAACAGGTTCTCTTCGAACCAATCTTCAGCAATAACCCCATCGCGCTGCAGATCCTCGGTATCTGCTCCGCGCTGGCGGTGACCACCAGCCTGAACGTGACCATCGTGATGTGCCTGGCGGTTATCGCGGTAACAGGCTTCTCCAACCTGGCCGTGTCGCTGGTGCGTACCCAGATTCCGGGCAGCATCCGGATCATCGTGCAGATGACCATCATTGCCTCACTGGTTATCGTGGTGGACCAGATCCTCAAGGCCTATGCCTATGAGATCTCCAAGCAGCTGTCGGTGTTTGTCGGGCTGATCATTACCAACTGTATCGTTATGGGTCGCGCGGAAGGTTTTGCGATGAACAACCCGCCGCTGCTGAGCTTCCTCGACGGTATTGGTAACGGTCTCGGCTACTCGGTCATGCTGCTGTTCGTCGCATTTTTCCGCGAACTGATTGGCGCCGGCTCGCTGTTCGGCTTCGCCCTGATGCCGACCGTGAACGAAGGCGGCTGGTACGTGCCCAATGGCCTGCTGCTGTTGCCGCCGAGCGCGTTCTTCATCATCGGCCTGGCCATCTGGGGCCTGCGCGCCTGGAAACCGGAGCAGGTGGAAGAGCCTGACTTCAAGATGTCTCGCCACACCACCAAGGAGGCCTTCTGATGGAGCACTATATCAGTCTGATCCTCAAGGCCATTTTCGTTGAGAACATGGCGCTGGCCTTCTTCCTGGGGATGTGTACCTTCCTGGCCATTTCCAAGAAGATCGAAGCGGCGACTGGCCTCGGTATCGCCGTGGTGGTGGTTCTGACCGTCACCGTGCCGGTGAACAACCTGCTGTATAACAGCATCCTGCGGGAAGGTGCCCTGGAGTGGGCGGGCTTGCCCAACGTGGACCTGAGCTTCCTTGGCCTGCTGACCTACATCGGTGTTATCGCTGCCATCGTACAGATCATGGAGATGGTGCTGGACAAGTACATTCCGGCCCTGTACGCGGCACTGGGTGTGTTCCTGCCCCTGATCACAGTGAACTGCGCCATCCTGGGTGCGTCGCTGTTCATGGTGGAGCGGGATTACACCTTTGGCGAAAGCCTGGTGTATGGCTTTGGTGCCGGCGTGGGCTGGGCCCTGGCCATCGTTGCACTGGCGGGTATCCGTGAGAAGCTGAAGTACAGCGACGTTCCCGAGGGCCTGCGTGGCCTGGGCATCACCTTCATTACCGTTGGTTTGATGTCCCTGGGCTTCATGTCCTTCTCCGGTATTTCCCTGTAATCAACCCGGTGATTCGGTTTAACGAAAAGGCGAGACCATGAATACAGAAATTATTCTCGGCGTGGTCATGTTCACCGTTATCGTGCTGGCGCTGGTGGCGATTATCCTCGCGGCCCGTTCCAGGCTGGTAAGCACCGGTGATGTGACCATTGAAATCAACGATGACCCCGAGCACACCCTGAAAACCAGTGCCGGTGGCAAGCTGCTGGGCACGCTGGCCAACAGCGGTATCTTCCTGTCCTCCGCCTGTGGCGGCGGCGGTACCTGTGCCCAGTGCAAGTGCAAGGTGTTTGATGGCGGCGGCGCCATGCTGCCCACCGAAAAGACCCACTTCACCCCCCGGGAAGAGAAGGAAGGCTGGCGCCTGTCCTGCCAGGTTCCTGTCAAGCAGGACATGAAGATCGAGGTGCCGGAAGAGTTCTTCGGCGTGAAGAAGTGGGAGTGCGAGGTGGTTTCCAACCACAACGTTGCCACCTTCATCAAGGAGCTGGTGCTGAAGCTGCCGGAAGGCGAGGAAGTGGACTTCCGCGCCGGTGGCTACGTGCAGCTGGAGTGTCCTCCCTACGAAATCCCTTTCAAGGATTTCGATATCGAGGAGGAGTTCCATGAGGACTGGGACAAGCACGACATCTGGCGCTACACAGCGGTCAACAAGGAAGAGACTATCCGCGCCTACTCCATGGCCAACTATCCGGAAGAGAAGGGTGTTCTCAAGTTCAACATCCGGATCGCCACACCGCCTCCCGGCACCGATCATCCGCCGGGCATCATGTCGTCCTATGTCTTCAATCTGAAGCCGGGTGACAAGGTGACCGTGATGGGGCCGTTCGGGGAGTTCTTTGCCAAGAAGACCGAAGCCGAAATGGTCTTTATCGGTGGTGGTGCCGGCATGGCGCCCATGCGTTCTCACATCTTCGACCAGCTCAAGCGCCTGAACTCCAAGCGCAAGATCAGCTTCTGGTACGGTGCCCGGAGTGTCCGCGAGATGTTCTACGTGGAAGACTTCGACATGCTGGCGCGGGAGAACGAGAACTTCGAGTGGCACGTCGCCCTGTCTGACGCACTGCCTGAAGACAACTGGGAAGGGCCAACCGGCTTTATCCACAACGTACTGTATGAGAGCTATCTGAAGGACCACCCGGCACCGGAAGACTGTGAGTACTACATGTGTGGGCCCCCCATCATGAACGCATCCGTCATCAAGATGCTCAAGGATCTTGGTGTAGAGGATGAAAACATCATGCTGGACGACTTCGGGGGTTAAGACACTCAGATGACATCCGGCATGTCACGACCCGTCAGGGTGACCCTGGCCAGTACCCTTGCGGTGCTGGCCCTGGTCGCCCTGGCGGGTTGTTCGTTTGAGCCAGAGGAAAAAACCTGGGAAATTTCCGGGGGGATCTTCGGTACCCGGTACCATATTAACGTCGTATTGACCGACGACAGGGAAACCCTTGAAGATCTGTCGCAAGGTATCACGGAAGTCCTTGAAACCGTGGACGCCAGTATGTCCACCTGGCGGGAGGACTCGGAGCTCAGCCGGTTTAACAGCAGCGATGAGCAGTCGGAATGGGTGCCGGTGTCTGATCCGCTGTTCGAGGTGCTGACCGCAGCACAGCGGGTGTCCGAACGCTCGGGGGGCGCCTTTGATATCACCATCGGCCCGGTGGTCAACCTCTGGGGGTTTGGCCCGGAAGGTCGCCCTGACAAGGTGCCGGAGGACCAGGTGCTGGCGGACCGGCTTGCCAGCACAGGGTTCCGCTTCCTGGAGCTGGCCCCCGAAAAACAGGCCATCAGGGCAGGGCGGAAGCAGTACCTGGATCTGTCGGCCATTGCCAAGGGCTACGGCGTGGATGCCGTTGCCCGTTATCTTGAAAGCGAGGGCGTCAACCGGTACCTGGTGGAGATCGGTGGCGAGGTCCGGGTCAGCGGCCGCAAACCGGATGGTTCGGCCTGGCGCCTGGCGGTTGAGCAGCCCGATGCAGAGGGCCGGCAGGTCAACCGGGTTGTGGCCATGGACCGGAACGGCATGGCAACATCCGGGGACTATCGTAACTATTACGAATCGGATGGGCAGCGATTTTCACATACCATAGACCCTGCAACCGGTCGACCTGTGGATCACCGCCTGGCGTCGGTCACGGTTATCGATGACTCATCCATGATGGCCGATGCCTGGGCCACCGCGTTTACGGTGCTGGGGTTTGAGGAGGGTTACCGGCTGGCGTTACAGGAGAACCTGGCCGTCTATTTTATTGTGCGTGAAGGGGAGGGGTTCGAGACCTACCACACCCCTGCCTTCGACACCTGGTTGATTGAATAAGGGGAGTAAGACATGGGCACCTTTTTACTGGCACTGTTGGTTGTTGGTTTGCTGATGGTCGCCATGTCGGTTGGCGTTATCTTTGGTCGCAAGCCCATCACCGGCACCTGCGGTGGGTTGGGTGCGGCTGGTATCACCGGACCGTGTGAGATCTGTGGTGGTGATACCAGCAAATGTGAGAACAGCGAAGAAGAAGGCCAGGTAAACAGCAACCTGGCCTATGACGCGGCCGACGCCGGCAAGCGCAGCGGTTCCTGATACCGAGCTGGCATAACAAGTTGATTCCTGCCCCCGGTGGTCTCCTGACTGCCGGCGGGTTGTATTTTTTTTAACAACCACGCGATAAGGAGTGATCGTCCTGATGGCTGAACATCATTATGACGTCGTGGTGATTGGCGCAGGCCCCGCCGGTGAAGGTGCGGCCATGAATGCCACCAAGCATGGCAAGCGCGTTGCAATCATTGAAGACAAGCCCGCGGTGGGGGGCAACTGTACCCACTGGGGCACCATTCCCTCGAAGGCCCTCAGGCACTCCGTCAAGCAGATCATTACGTTTAATACCAACCAGATGTTCCGGGATATCGGTGAGCCACGCTGGTTCTCCTTCCCCCGGGTACTGCAGAATGCCCAGAAGGTGATCGACAAGCAGGTCAAGCTGCGCACGCAGTTCTATTCCCGCAACCGGGTCGATCTGATCAACGGCCGGGCCTTCTTCCTGGACAAGAACCGGCTTGAGGTGCGTGGTGCCAGGACCGCCGAGGTGCTCAACTTCAAGCAGGCCATCATTGCCACCGGCTCGCGCCCGTATATGCCGCCGGATGTAAATTTCCGCCATCGGCGCATCTATAACAGCGACACCATACTGAACCTGTCCCACACGCCGCGCACACTGATTATCTACGGTGCCGGGGTGATCGGCTCGGAGTATGCCTCTATCTTCGCGGGGCTCGGCGTCAAGGTGGACCTGATCAACCCGGGCAGCCGGTTGCTGTCGTTCCTGGATGACGAGATTTCCGATGCCCTGAGTTACCACCTGCGGAACACCGGCGTGCTGGTTCGTCATAACGAGGAGTACGAGTCCGTGGATGGCGATGACCATGGTGTGGTGCTATCGCTGAAGTCCGGCAAGAAGATCCGTGCCGACGCCTTCCTGTGGTGTAATGGCCGGGCTGGTAACACCGACAACCTGGGGCTGGAAAACCTGGAGCTTGAGCCCAACAGCCGGGGCCAGCTGCAGGTGGATGAGCACTACCGTACCGCCGTGCCCAATATCTACGCTGCCGGGGATGTGATTGGCTGGCCAAGCCTCGCCAGTGCCGCCTATGACCAGGGGCGGTCCGCCTCTTCGGATGTGGTGCAGGATGACTACTTCCGGTTTGTCTCCGATGTGCCGACGGGTATCTACACGATTCCGGAAATCAGTTCAGTGGGCCCCACAGAGCGGGAGCTGACCGAGAAGAAAGTGCCCTATGACGTGGGCCAGGCGTTCTTCAAGGACCTCGCACGGGCGCAGATCACCGGCGAGAAGGTGGGTATGCTGAAGATCCTGTTCCACCGGGAGACCCGTGAAATCCTGGGCATTCACTGCTTTGGTGACCAGGCAGCCGAGATCGTCCATATCGGTCAGGCCATCATGAACCAGGAAGGGGAGGCCAACTCCCTGAACTATTTCATCAACACCACGTTCAACTACCCGACCATGGCGGAAGCCTACCGGGTGGCTGCCCTGAACGGCCTCAACCGGATTTTCGAGTAGTCCGGAGCTCACCGGCCTGGTCTGTCATTGCCTTGCCTGGCAACTGACAGTCAGGCCGTTGTCCCTTCATTTTTCCGGTCTCCACCGACTTTTTCCGTCGGCCGGGGTAGCCTCGTCGCCTGGTTGTCGAAGTATATGCGGGTGCTGGTGGGAAAGTCCGTGATGATGCTGTCTACCCCCAGATCCTGCATTGCCAGCATGTCGTGGATGCGATTCACCGTCCAGACCGAGACCTGCATATCCTGGCGGTGGGCCTGGCTGACCATCTCGGACGAGCAGATTCGCCAGCTCGGAACCAGGTAGCTGCACCCAAGGCGTCGGGCTGTGATGACCGGCCTGGGAAAGCGCCGGCCTGCCACATACCCGGTGTGAATCTTCCGGTTCCGGCGTTTGATCTCCTGCAGAAACCAGCCATCGGATGAGGTAACCACCACGGTTTCAAACAGCTTTCGGTGTTGAATAAGCTCCGTCAGCCGGTTGCACAGGACGTTGAGCCGGTTGCGCGCATCCGGCTTGACCTCCAGCTGGTAGTGGGCGACCTCGGGGCAGGCATCCATAATCTGCTCCAGGGCGGGTATCCCCACGGGATCCGGCCAGGGCGTTGTGTTTCGGCGGGCATCCAGGCGGGACAGCTCGGCGGCACTGTGATTGGCCACCTTGCCGCTTTTGCCGGTCGTCCTTTCCAGGCTCAGGTCATGGATAACGACGGGGATGCCGTCGGACGATAGTTGCACGTCCAGTTCAAAGTGCCGGATTCCGTGGCGATAGGCAGTGGTGAAGCCGGCCAGTGTATTTTCCGGGGCTTCGCCCCGGGCACCGCGATGACCATAGACGATCATTTTGCCCTGACTTCTCCTGTGTTCCGGTATAGCTCCTGGCGTTTCTTCCAGAGTTGGTGGCATTGGCTGACATCTTCAAGGTAGGCGGGCAGTTCGTCCATCAATAGTGCCTGGGGGCCATCCACCAGGGCTTTTTCCGGACGGGGATGGAAGTCCACCAGTACCATGTTGGCGCCGGCTACCACCCCCTGGGCGGTAGCGTGCATGACATCCGGGATGCCATCAGGTGCCTTGTCACGGCTGCCTACCGAGTGGGACGGGTCGATACACACCGGCATACGGGTCAGGCGTTTCACGGTAGGCACATGGGCAAAGTCCACCATGTTGCGGTGGGGCTGGCCGGCGTCGCTTTTCATGCCGCGCAGACAGAACACCACATTGGCATTGCCTTCGCTGGCCAGGTACTCCGCCGCGTTGAGGGACTCGTTCAGGGTGATACCGAAGCCCCGTTTCAGCAGCACCGGGTAGGTCTTCTGGCGACCGATGGCCTTGAGCAGTTCGAAGTTCTGGGTGTTGCGGGTGCCCACCTGCAGCATGACCCCGGTGGGGCGCCCCAGCTTTTCCAGGCACTCGTCGATTTCCTCGATGTGGCTCTCATGGGTGATCTCCATGGCCACCACCCGGATATCATGCTTGCCGGCGGTCTCGAATACCCAGGGCAGGCAGCTCTTGCCGTGACCCTGGAAGGAATAGGGGTTGGTACGGGGCTTGTAAGCGCCCATACGGGTGCAGTGCTGCCCTTGTTCCTTCAGGGCCCGCATCATGATTTCCACGTGTTCCTGCGTATCCACGGCACACAGGCCGGCGAACACGTTCAGGTTGTTCTGGTTGAACTCCACCCCGTTATAGGTAAATCCTGACTGGCGCTGGTCGTCCCGGTGCCGCCCCAGAATCCGGTAGTCGTCAGAGATCCGGATAACCCGTTCGACTGCGGGCAGGGCTTCGATTTCGTCCTTGTCGAGGCTCTTGGTGTCGCCGAGCAGGTAGATTTCGGTGAGGCGCTGAGTGGCCCCCTTTACTTCATGGACCTTGATCGCCACACCGGGTAGCTGTTCCAGGAAGCTCATGGTCTGGCGATAGCTGTCGCTGTCCAGCGGCGTGTCCGGGTGCAGTATGGCGAGCATGGTGGTTCTCCTGAGACTAGGTGACCCGGGCGAGTATCGGCCCGGGGAGCTGGGAATTGTGGGCGCCGGTCAGGCCGGTTCGTCACTGGCCTGGTGGCGGGCCTGCACGTATTCCCGATGATTAAGGTGCAGCAGATCGGCTATTCGCCGAATCAGGTGTTCTTCGTACTTGTCGATACGACCGTCCGCCAGGGCCACGCGCCAGATGCTTTCAAGGACCCGCTGCTTGGCGTCCTGGCTCAGCTGTTCATTGAGGCTGCCGGTAAACTCGTAGAGAGAGGTAGAGTCATCAGCATGGTTCAGGGCGTCTTCAAGGATTTCGCGGGCCTCTTCCGGAGTTACCTGGTGCACTTTGACGGCACAGTCGACGATGGTTTCCAGCTCACGCTCATCCTCATGGCTGTCAATGCGGGCCAGCTGCACCATCAGCGCGGTGGCTGCCACCGCCAGCTGGTGATGGTCCGGGTCTGGCGATGCGCCCGTTTCACCGGTATCGGGAAACAGCAATTGACGCAGTTGGTTGATCATCAGGCTATTGTCCTCCGGTCAGGCCGCCCGGGCGAGTTGGCTGACCCTTTGTTCCAGTTCGACCTGGTCGGCGGCGAAGCGACGGATGCCATCGGCCAGTTTCTCGGTCGCCATGGCATCTTCGTTGGACTCCCAGCGGAACAGGCGCTCGTCAATGTCGACCGGCCGGTCCGCACTGCGGGCGTTATCCGGTGACAGGCGGCGGGGCAGTTCCCCGGCATCTTCCTTGAGGGCCTGCAACAGGGCAGGGCTGATGGTCAGCCGGTCACAGCCCGCCAGTTGCTCGATCTCCCCGACATTGCGGAAGCTGGCTCCCATGACCACGGTGTCGTAGCTATTGGCCTTGTAATAGTTGTAGATCCGGCTGACTGAAAGCACGCCCGGATCTTCTTCCGGCTGGAAGGCATCCCGGTTGCTGTGGGCCAGGTGCCAGTCGAGGATGCGACCCACAAACGGTGAGATCAGGTAGGCGCCGGCATCGGCACAGGCCGCCGCCTGGATAAAGGAGAACAGCAGAGTCAGGTTGCAGTGGATACCTTCCCTTTCCAGTTGTTCCGCCGCGCGGATCCCTTCCCAGGTTGAAGCGATCTTGATCAGCACCCGGCTGGTGTCCACGCCCTGGCTGTCATACAGCTCAACCAGGCGGCGGGCCTTGTCGATGGTGGCACCGGTGTCAAAGGAAAGGCGCGCGTCCACTTCGGTGGACACCACACCGGGAATCAGCTCCAGGATCTGTTTGCCGGCCAGCACCGCAAGGGTATCCGTGGCCCAGCCCAGTTGTTCCTGGTCGGAGCCACCCTGGCGGGATGCGAACGCGACCGCCTGGTCGAGCATGGGACGGTAGGCGTCGGAACCGGCGGCCTTGAGCAGCAGTGACGGATTAGTGGTGGCGTCCTGGGGGCGCCACTCGGCAATGGCCTCCAGGTCACCGGTGTCGGCAACCACGGTGGTCATGGCTTTGAGTTGTTCAAGTTTGCTGGTCATGGGTAATGTTCCTTGTGTCCCTGTTGTTTGCAGGCATGCTTCCGGATGCGTCAAAGCGTATGTGGCCTTCGGCAAGGCTGGTAAAAGACCGGAGGCTACCTGAAGGTCGTCAGTATATCGCTACGATAACCGGCTGGCGGGGCTGGAACAAGACAGCAAGGGCTTACCGGGCCGTCATGGTGAACGCTATGCCGGGTCTGGCTGGGGCAGAGGTTCCCTAACCTTCGCCAGTGCATCCAGCACCACCTCGATACCACTACCCGGACGGTGGGCGTTCTCGCTGATATGCCGACGGAACTGGCGTCCTCCGGGCTGGCCATGGAACAGACCCATAATATGGCGGGTGATGTGCGTCAGGTAGACGCCCCGTTCCAGCTCGGCCTCGATAAACGGCAGCATGGCCTGCAGTGCGTCATGGCGGCTGGTCACCGGTGGTGACTCACCAAACAGCTCCGGATCAACGCCAGCCAGCAGCCAGGGGTTATGGTAGGCCTCCCGGCCGAGCATGACGCCGTCGGTGTGCTCAAGGTGATGGTGGCACTCATCGAAGGTCTTGATACCGCCGTTGATGATGATTTCCAGCTCCGGGTACCGGGCCTTCAGGTCATACACCCATGGGTACTTGAGCGGCGGGATGTCCCGGTTCTCCTTGGGGCTCAGTCCTTCAAGCATCGCAATACGTGCGTGGACGATAAAGGTCCGGCACCCTGCGGCCGCCACGGTCTCGATAAAGTGGCAAAGGTCTTCCCAGGACTCTCTCCCGTCAATACCAATCCGGTGTTTGACGGTTACCGGCAGGGAGGTGGCGGCGATCATCGAGCGGACACCCTCCGCGACCCTGTCGGGGTGTCCCATCAGGCAGGCACCGATCATGTTGTTCTGCACCCGGTCGCTGGGACAGCCCACGTTCAGGTTGACCTCACTGAAGCCATAGTCCTCCGCAAGGGCGGCGCACCGGGCCAGCTCGCCCGGATTGCTGCCGCCCAGCTGCAGGGCGAGCGGGTATTCGGCCGGGTCATGCTGCAGGAAGCGGGCGGTGTCGCCGTGGATCAGGGCGCCGGTGGTGACCATTTCGGTGTACAGCAATGCCCGCCGGCTAAGGATACGGGCCAGGTAGCGGTAGTGGCGCGTGGTCCAGTCCATCATGGGTGCCACGCAGAATCGACGGGACAGCGGAGCAGACGGATTTGGGAGTGTCTCTGACATAGACATGAGTGTGGCCCGGTTGAGCAGTGAATCTGGCCGGCATTGTACCTGAACCTGCTATCGGCGATGTAGCAGAAACCCGTTAAAATCCGGCGTGGGCTTTGCCCGCGAGCCCATTTTCTGAAAAAATAGCCCGCTCATTTCAGGGGCGCCGTTGATGACGCAGAAGACGCTGCTTTCACTTCGAAATCTGGGCAAACAGTTCTCCGGCAAGACGGTGCTGGATTCCCTTGACCTGGATATTGCGGATGGCGAGTTCATTACCCTGTTGGGGCCTTCCGGCTGCGGCAAGACCACCCTGTTGCGGTTGCTGGCGGGTTTCGAGATACCCGACAGTGGCACCATTGAGCTCAACGGCGCCGATATTACGGCCCTGCCGCCGGAGCAGCGGCCCCTGAATACGGTTTTCCAGCACTACGCGCTTTTCCCCCATATGACCGTGTTCGACAACGTCGCCTACGGTCTGAAAATGGAAAAACGACCCAAGGACGAAATCCACCAACGGGTCGAGGAAGCCCTTGCCATGGTGCAGTTGGGGGAGTTTGCGCGACGCAAGCCGCACCAGTTGTCGGGCGGCCAGCAACAGCGGGTTGCCATCGCCCGGGCGGTGGTCAAGCGCCCGAAACTGTTACTGCTGGATGAGCCCCTCTCGGCGCTGGACTACAAGCTGCGCCGGACCATGCAGATCGAACTCAAACGCCTGCAACGGGAACTGGGCATTACCTTTGTCTTCGTCACCCATGACCAGGAAGAAGCGCTGTCCATGTCAGACCGGGTGGTGGTACTGCAATCGGGCAAGGTGCAGCAGAAGGGCACGCCGCGGGAGATCTACGAACGCCCGGCCAACCTTTTCACTGCCCGCTTTGTGGGAGAAACCAATCTTTTCCCGGGTGTCCTGGAACAGGTGGATGAACAGCGCATAACGGTGAATGTCTCCGGCTACCGGCGCACCATGAGGCGACCAGGGTTCCCGGTGTCTGAGGGCGAGGGTGTTCATGTATTGCTGCGGCCCGAGGATATCCGGGTGCTGGAGCCGGATGCAGACCACGGTTTTGCCGGCAAGGTCGTGGAGCGGAACTATAAAGGCAGTACCCTGGACTCGGTGATTCATCTGGAAGATGGCACCGAGGTGCTGGCCAGCGAATTCTTTGATGAGGACGACCCCGCCTTTGACTACCGCCTGGGCGAGCCGGTTCGGGTAAGTTGGGTGGAAGGCTGGGAGTGGCTCCTCCCCCTTGAAAACGGCGGCGTCCCGGAGGACCAGGCGGCGAATGCTTAGGGGGCTGCGGCAACCCTTCCGGACCGGTGTGCTGCTACTGGTGTGGACATGGCTGCTGGCCCTGGTGCTGGCGCCAAACCTGCTGGTAATCGGCGCCAGTTTCCTCACCCGGGACCCGGGCACCTTCCTGTCACTTCCGGTGACCCTGGAAAACTACCGCAACCTGCTGGATCCGTTGTACCTGGAGGTGTTTCTTCACTCCCTGTACATGGCCTCGATCACCACCCTTGTGTGCCTGCTCATTGGCTATCCGTTTGCCTGGGCCCTGTCCCGTGTGGCGAAGGACCGTCAGCTGTTGTTGATTTTCCTGCTGATCGTGCCGTTCTGGACCAACTCACTGGTGCGCACCTACGCCCTTAAGCTGTTGATGGCGACCAATGGCCTGATCAACACCGGGTTGATGGAGCTGGGCCTGATTGATGGACCCCTGCGCATGCTGTATACCGAAGGGGCGGTTATTGTCGGGCTGGTCTACTTGCTGTTGCCCTTTATGATCCTGCCGTTGTACTCGGTGTTTGATGACCTGAGACGGGAGTTGCTGATGGCTTCCCACGATCTGGGGGCAGGGCGTTTCCGCACCTTTATCCATGTGGTGATACCGTTGACCCTGCCGGGCGTGCTGGCGGGCGTCATGCTGGTGCTGCTGCCAGCCATGGGGCTGTTCTTTGTGCCGGATATCCTGGGCGGTTCCCGCAACCTGCTGGTGGGTAACGTCATCAAGAACCAGTTCCTCGATGCCCGCAACTGGCCGTTTGGTGCCGCCGCCGCCATCATGCTGACCCTGGCCATGGCGCTGCTGCTGTTTACCCATCGTCTCAGCCAGCGCCGCCTGGGTGAGGAAGGTGACGTATGACTCGCTGGCTGCCGAGGGCCTACCTGGCCCTGGTGTACCTGGCCCTGTACATTCCCATTGCCGTGCTGGTGGTGTTTTCGTTTAACGACGGGCGCACCGGCTACCGCTGGGGTGGCTTTACCTGGCGTTGGTATGAAGCCCTGTTTACCAACGACGCCATGATGCAGGCGCTGTGGAACTCCCTGTGGCTGGCGGTTTCTGCCGCCACCCTGTCTACGCTGATCGGGGCGCTGACCGCACTGGCACTGCACCGCTACCGCTTCCGGGGCAAAAAGGCCCTCAAGGGGATGCTGTTCGTGGTCATGATGTCCCCGGAGATCGTGCTGGCCATCTCCCTGCTGTCCCTGTTCCTGTTGGTGGGTGTGCAGCTGGGCTACTTCTCCCTGCTGCTTGCCCACGTGACCTTCTGTCTGCCGTTCGTGGTGATTACCGTTATGGCCCGGCTCAGTGGCTTTGATGAAAGCCTGCCGGAAGCGGCCCGGGACCTGGGGGCGTCGGATTTCACCATGACCCGCACGGTACTGTTGCCGGTGATCATGCCGGCACTGCTGGCCGGCTGGCTGCTCGGTTTTACCCTGAGCCTGGACGATGTGGTGGTGAGCACCTTTGTCAGTGGCCCCGGTTATGAAATCCTGCCGCTGCGCATCTACTCTATGGTGCGTGTGGGCCTGAAACCCGAGGTGAATGCACTGGGCTCCCTGTTACTGGTGTTTTCGCTGCTGATGCTTGTGTTATCCCAATGGATTCTGATGAGGAGTAAACGATGAAGAAACTTGCCATTGCCGGTCTGGCAGCGGTTTCCCTGGCGGGTTGCAGCGGCCAGGAGGAAGAGGCGCAGGTACTGAACCTGTACAACTGGTCAGAGTACATGCCCCAGGAAGTGCTGGACCGGTTCGAGGAAGAAACAGGCATTGAGGTGGTCTACACCACCTACGACAGTAACGAAGCCATGTATGCGCGTCTCAAGTTGCTGGACGACAGCAGTCAGTACGATCTTGCCGTGCCGTCCACCTATTACGTCAACAAGATGCGCAAGGAAGGCCTGCTGACAGAAATCGATCACAACCAGATCGAAGGCTTCGATAACCTGGACCCGGAGCTGGTCGACCAGAGCTTCGACAAGGACAACGCCTACTCCGTACCCTACCTGTGGGGCACCACCGGCCTGGCCATCGACAGTGACGCGGTGGAAGAGGGCGACGTAACCGGCTGGGCCGACCTGTGGGACGAGCAGTATGAAGGCCAGGTGATGCTGACGAACGATATGCGGGAAGTGTTCCATATCGGCCTGCGCGTACTGGGTTACTCCGGTAACAGCACCGATCCGGAGGAAATCGGGGAAGCCTATCAGAAGCTCACCGAACTGATGCCGTCGGTACGTACCTTCAATTCCGACGCCCCCCGCATGCCCTATCTCGAAGGCGAGACCGATATCGGCATGATCTGGAACGGCGAAGCCTTTATGGGCAAGGAAGACATGCCGTCCCTGGAATACATTTACCCGGAGGAGGGCGTCATTGTGTGGCTCGACAGTTTCGTGATCCCCAAGAATGCCGCCAATCCGGAAGCTGCACACAAGTTCATCAGCTTCGTATTGCAGCCGGAGATCTCCGCGCTGATCAGCGAGGACATCGGCTACGCCACACCAAACCTGGCCGCCCGTGACCTGCTGCCGGAGGAAGTGGCCAGCAATCGCACCAGCTATCCCACGGCGGAGGATATGGAAAACGCCGAGTTCCAGGAAGACGTGGGTGATGAGGCCATGCAGGTCTACAACCGCTACTGGGAGCAGCTGAAGACCAGCCGCTAAGCCCGGTGTAATTCAAGGGCGGTTTAGACCGCCCGTCCTGCAGGCTCCCCGGGCAGACCCCGGGGAGCGATAATGGTAGTATCCTCAGCTTTTCAGCCTTGAGGGACAGATATGTCAGTTGTGGTTCAGGCCCTGATGCCGGTGTTCGTGCTGATAGTGATCGGGCACCTGTTCCGGCGCTGGCAGTTCCCTGGCGAGGGTTTCTGGATCCAGGCTGAACGCTTTACCTACTATGCCCTGTTCCCGGCCATGCTGGTCTACAAGCTTGGCCAGGCGCGCCTGCCGGCATCCGCCTACGGCGACATACTGCTGCTGACCGTGGCCATGCTGGTGGCCATGACGCTGATCTTTGTATTGATCCAGCTGGTCTGGCGCTGGCCGGGGCCGGTCTATTCGTCGGTGTTCCAGGGCGGCATCCGCTTCAATTCCTATGTTGGCCTGGCGGCTGCTGGCATGCTGCTGGGGGACGAGGGGATCTCACTGATCGCGGTGGCCGTGGCGGTGAAGGTACCTCTGCTGAACCTGCTGTGCATACTGATGTTCTCGGTGACCTGTCGGCAGGGGAAGCTGCGCCTGGCGCCAGTGATCAGGGCCATCGTCACCAATCCGCTGATTATCGGATCGGTGATCGGTGTGATCTGGAGTTTCTTCCGTATCGGCTTCCATCCGGTGGTGGCCGGCATCCTGGCACCGCTGAGTGACCTGGCATTGCCCATGGGGCTGATGTGTGTGGGCGCCGGGCTGCAACTGAAAGCGCTGCGCAATGCCTCGGCACCTTTTTTGGTGTCATCCTTCGCCAAGCTGGTGATCTTCCCGGTACTCACCCTGGGCCTGGCCATGCTGCTGGGTATGAGCGGTACCCTGGTGCAGGTGGCCATCCTGCTGGCGGCACTGCCCACCGCCACCTCATCCTACATCCTGGCTCGCCAATTGGGGGGCGACGCCCCGCTGATGGCCGCTATCATCAGCGGGCAGACCCTGTTGGGCATGGTTACCCTGCCGCTGTTACTCGGCGTTCTCTGGCAGGCAGCGTAGAACGGCATCCGCAAGGCTCTGCTGGAATTCCAGGTAACCTGTGGCGGTAGGCTCGATATCACCGGCCAGGGGATCCCAGGTGCTGACCGGTATATCGGCGTCGGTCATCAACGACTCCCACCATTGCCGGTTGAACTGGGGTTCCGTCAGCAGGCAGGGCTGGTCTGCCTGCTGCAATCGTTCCTGTACCTCTGCCAGGTGGCGGGCACCCGGGCTGCGCTCGGGGCTGAGGGTCAGTACGCCGGCTATTGTCAGCCCGTAGTGCTCCGCGAAGCGACGGAAGGCACCGTGGTAGGTGAACAGGTCCAGGTCCTTCGCTGGCTGTAACTGCTGGCGAATAGATGCCTCGCGGTCTTTCAGCGAGGCTTCGAACGTCGCCAGGTTCTCATCGATCTCTTTAGCATCGATACCTTCAAGCTGTTCGATGCTATGGGCAATCTTTCCTGCCATGTCCAGCCCGAGGGCCGGATCCAGCCAGATATGGGGGTCTCCGCCGTCACCGTGGTCGTGACCATGGGCATGAGCGTCGGCGCTGTCATGCTCCGGCCCGTGTTCCGCTTCAGCGTGGCTATCGTGATCGTCCTCGTGGTGGTACCCGTGGTCGTCATCGCCGGGTGCGTCGGCGCCCGGGGCCAGGGCTACACTCCGGTCGCGAAAATCCGGTCCCGTCAGCAGGCGCTCAAGGAAGTTCTCCATGCCCGGTCCCACCCAGAAAATCCGGTCAGCGGCGGCCAGTTGGCGGCGCTCGGAGGGGCGCAGCTGGTAGGTATGCGGGCTGGCACCGGCGGGCACCAGCGTGGAAACCGTCACCTGATCACCGGCCACAGCCCTCACCAGGAGTTCGATCGGGGCGAGGGAGGCTACTATGTTCGGCTTTTCGTCCGTGGCGTGGGCGGTTACGGCTCCAAGGGCCAGGGCTGCTGTAAGACCGGCTATCGGTAGAAAATTGGTGATCTGCTTCATGATGGAGACTTGCTCTGCTCGTCTTAAAGAGAATGTTATAATATTACATTATTGGTGGTGAGGGAAGTGTCGGGTTGGTCTGAGTGGACAACCGTACCTGCATTCATGGGATTTCCGGCGCGGCTCGGTATAATGGCGGCTTTTCCTCCACTCACTGCGTCAGGCTGGATCCTTTGATGACTGTACGTACCCGAATTGCTCCGTCACCCACCGGCGACCCCCATGTGGGCACAGCGTTTGTCGCCCTGTTCAACCTCTGCTTTGCTCGCCAGCACGGTGGCCAGTTTATCCTCCGTATCGAGGACACCGACCAGGCCCGCAGCACCGCCGAGTCGGAACAGGATATTCTCCGGGCATTGCGCTGGCTCGGGCTGGAGTGGGATGAAGGCCCCGACGTGGGCGGCCCGCACGGCCCCTATCGCCAGTCCGAGCGCAAGGATTCGTATCGCCAGTACGCCATGGAACTGGTGGAGAAGGGCCATGCGTTCTACTGCTTCCGTACCCCGGAAGAGCTCGACGCCATCCGCGAGGAGCGCAAGGCCCGGGGTGAAAACCCGGGCATCAAGGGTGACCTGGAACTGCCGGCGGACGAAGTGCAGCGTCGCCTGGACGCGGGTGAGCCCTATGTGATCCGTATGAAGGTGCCGGACGAGGGCGTCTGCAAGGTCGACGATATGCTCCGCGGCGTGATCGAGATTGACTGGTCCCAGGTGGACTGCCAGATCCTGCTCAAGTCCGACGGCATGCCCACCTATCACCTGGCCAATGTGGTGGATGATCATCTGATGGGCATCACCCATGTTCTGCGTGGCGAGGAGTGGATCAACTCTGCACCCAAGCACCAGTTGCTGTATGAATACTTTGGCTGGGACATGCCGGTGCTGTGCCACCTGCCGCTGCTGCGTAATCCGGACAAGAGCAAGCTGTCCAAGCGCAAGAATCCCACCTCGATCAACTTCTATGAGCGCATGGGCTTTCTGCCGGAGGCGGTGACCAACTACCTGGGCCGCATGGGCTGGTCCATGCCGGACGAGCGGGAGAAGTTCACCCTGGACGAGATGATCGAGCACTTCGACATCAACCGGGTATCCCTAGGTGGCCCGGTGTTCGATGTGGAGAAGCTGCGCTGGCTGAATGGCTTGTGGCTGCGTGAAGACGTCTCGGATGAGCAGTTTGTCGCGCGACTTCGTGAGTGGTGGTTCAACGAAGATTCCCTGCGGGCGCTGGTGCCCCATGTGAAGGGCAGGGCGGAGGTCTTCTCGGATGTGGCGCCCATGGCTTCTTTCATGTTCTCAGGCATGCTGGAGCTGACGGCGGACGACTTTGCCCACAACAAACTGGACGAAGGCCAGGTGAAGCGGGTGTTGCAGTTTGCCCTGTGGAAGCTGGAGGCCCAGCGTCACTGGAGCAAGGAGAATATCTTCGGGGACATCAAGGGCCTGGCGAAAGCCATGGACCTGAAGATGGGCGATTTTATGTTCTCTATCTTCGTTGCCATTGCCGGTACGCCCAATTCCTGGTCGGTTATGGACTCCATGGCGCTGCTGGGTCCGGACATGACCCGTGCCCGTTTGCGTCATGCGCTGAATGTTCTGGGTGGTTTTTCCAAGAAGGAAACCAAGCGAGTGGAGAAGGAGTACGCTACATTGATCGCAGAATAAGCGATCTGGTGGTGTTTTGATCGGTCTGGACAGGGATGTTCAGAAAACTGAAAAAAATGCGTTTTAAGTGTTGACGCCCCCGGGGCGGATCCTTAATATACGCAGCCGTTGAGGGGCCATAGCTCAGCTGGGAGAGCGCAACACTGGCAGTGTTGAGGTCAGCGGTTCGATCCCGCTTGGCTCCACCAATTTCTAGTCCCCTTCGTCTAGTGGCCTAGGACTCCGCCCTTTCACGGCGGCAACAGGGGTTCGAACCCCCTAGGGGACGCCAATTTGGTAACACGGTTTAGTCCACCGGGTTATCAGCAAAAAAACCGCCTTCGGGCGGTTTTTTTGTGTCTGATTTTTGAGGCTCGGTTTGCTCGGTTTTCCAACTGTACGGTTGGAATGGTTGGCCTGGTGGCGGGGACCGGGGCCGGTGATATCTTTCAGGACACGCCCCGTGAATCCATCCCTGGAGGGCTCCGTCGCGCCATCCCTGGCGCTCCAGGGTCCTGAAAGATGTCCCCAACCCCACTCCCTATGAACTGCTCTGATATCGCCGACCATGTTTGGTGGCGACTGAACATCGTGGAACTGTGGGGCATAGCACCGTTCCTGAAGCTAGACATAAACAGCCTATACGTTGCCCGTTTCGGCACTACGCAGAGTGCTAGAAGTAGTTGTGTTGTTTTATCGTAGAGATATCGGAAAGGTTTGCAGGAGCTGGGGTGGGAAGACTTTTCAGGACCCTGGAGCGCCAGGGATGGCGCGACGGAGTTCTATGACCGCGAAGGATGGCGGAAATGCCGATTTTGCAGGAGCAAAAATCGGCCAGGGACGTACTCGCGGGGCGTGTCCAGAAAAGTCTTACCGCCTCAGCTCCGCCACCCGAATCTAGCAGGCTGCTAATCCAAATCAGCAGGCCGCCTACGCAGTAAGATCAGCTACCACCAGCTTAGCGAACAGCAATCGCGCCCTTACCAACCCCCTCGAAAGCCCGAACACGAACCTCATCACCGGGGTGTGAAGCCTTGATCTGGTCCGCTAGGTAAGCTGCAATCAACTCAACAGTGGTATCGGTTTCCAGGAACCACACCCGCTGGCGGGGCAAGGTCAGCCGGAATTCACCCTGCTCTGCGTCGTAATGGAAACTCACATACTCGGTGCCATCCCCGTCCGTCCAGCTCTGGCTCAGGTCTTCGCGGGTACCGATGTAGATATCCTGCCACTCCCGTGCCCAATGCTTCTCCAGATCTGTGTCCCGGCGTCCGTTGACATCAATGCGGATCGGCGACCGGTGGCCGTGGGCAATGCGCTGGCAGTTGCCAAGGTGCTTCTTGAGGCCATGGACGTAATGGTAATAGGCGCCCTCGATCAGCTCCTCCCGCAGGGAGACCTCCACATCGGTCACGTTCGCTGGCAGAACTGCTTTAAGCTCCTGCTCCAGTAACCGCGCTACCGCAGAGGGGACAACCTCGGAGTGGTCCAGGTAGACCACCGATTGTTCTGGCCCCTCGTGGCGGATCTGGCTGCGGTCTGCCAGGGTCCAGGTGAGATGCCCGGGGCTGTCGCCCCGTACAAGGCAGCTTGCGCCGGCCGGTACCACCAGCCGGTGATCTACCCGTTCGTCGATTACCCGTTTGATGGTGCGCTTCACGTTGCCGAAGTCGAACACCATGCCCTGCTCATCCAGTTCGCCGCCCAGTACGATGTCGGCAATCCAGCTTTCGCCGACCAGGCCACGGTGGTGGTCCAGGTAGGCAAAGTCGATAACGGTGAGGTTGTCGATAAACAGGTGATTCATGAAAACATCCGGCAGGAGGACTGAGACCGTGGGTTGAGAACAGGTCGCATTCTACCAAAGTTCCGTGCCGGTGGGTGAGCCCTGGTGGCTCCTTTTGGGGTAGCAAAACCCGAAGCTTCCGTGCTTTTTCGCCGGGTTCAGGGTGTCAGCAGTCCATTGGCCCAGGCCAGGCTGATACCTGCCACAACCAGGCTTCCAAGCAGTATGCCGAGGTAGGTGTTACGGGTGGATTTCCGGCGCCTGTTGGCGGCCAGTTCGTCCAGGTGGCGGGCCACCTGTTCGGCGTGCTGGCGGGAGGATTCTGCGGCCTCTTGCAGGGTGTCCGCCTGCAGTGATTTCCAGAATTCCTGGTCTTGTTCCCGTTGCCGGTCCAGCTCTTCTTGAAGATAGCGGTCCCTGTCTGCCAGGAGTGTCGCGATGGTTTTAACGGTGGCCCGCTGGTGCTGGCTGAGCAGCTTCTTCAACAACTCGTCCACTTCCCGGGTTACTGTTCTTGCGACGGCTTCCTGGTGAACGTCCAGGATAGCTTCCAGCGCTGCAAGCTTTTCATTGATGAGGGAAGTATTAAGGCTGTTGTGCTGGTCCATGCCCTGGCGAAGGTAGCCTGCCTGCTCGTCGAACAGGTGGGTCAGGCGCTCGTGGAGCTGTTCGCTGATCTGCGACTTGACCTCCGCCCGGGCGGCCATGGCGATCTGGTCTTCTGTCAGCAATGGAATGTCGGGATCGTTTGCCGGCGGCACCTGGCTCTCCTCGCTGACCGTAACGGGCCGGGCTTCGGGCATGGCACGCAGTTTGTCGAGTACTCGCGCAATTCCGTCCTGCTCCGGCGGTTTCGGCAGTATGACGTCCACACCCATGGCATGGGCGGTTTCCTCGAATTCAGCGGACTTGCCCGAGGTGCACATCACGATGGGGATGTGGGCAGTGGCCGGGTTGTTACGGATGGCGCGGGCGGCTTCGACGCCAGTCATTCCCGGCATCAGGTGGTCGATAAAGATCACGTCCGGCTGGTCGCTGTTGCTCAGCAGGTCCAGGGCTTCCTCGGCGGAGCCTGCGGTACTGACCTCCATGTTGCTGCCCCTGAGCAGCTTGCTGAGTGTGAAGCGGGCGACTTTGGAGTCGTCGACCAACAAGGCGTTTTTAATGTCCATCCGGGTTTTCTCCCCAGTACTCAGTCCGTAGTCTGAGGAAGAGTGTACCGCGGCACAGATACAAAAGTTTACAGAGCGGCAGGGTTATTGTTGCTGAATCAAACCCCGTTCACACTTCGTCCGGAGGTACCAGTCCCTGACTCTGGGACCAGGCCCGCATGTGGATGTCGGCTTCTTTCTGGAAGGGTGAGTGGAACGGGTTGATTACCACGTCGAACAGGAAGAAGAACAGCCCGACGGATCCCCAGCCGGCAAGCAGCATGCTGATGGTCCTGGCCTGGACTTCAGGATTTGACGAAACGAAGGCCTCCAGGTGCGGCAATATGGACTGAACCATGACTACGGGGTTGAACTCGGCCATGACCAGGGGTACCCAGAAGGCCAGGATGACCGGGAAAAAGCCGAATGACCAGGCACTCCGAAGCACCAGGTAGCTGGCAAGTTTGCGCAGGTAGCGCTGGCGCAGGCCAGGGTTACGGCGAGCGCGGGCGAGGTAACGGCGCCGTTCGTTGTGATAGGCGCTGGCATCCGGTACCGGTGGGCTGGACAGGTAGCGGCCGGGCTCGCTTGGCGTGTCGGTCGTGATCATGGTTTACCTCGATATTCGACTGGTCCGGGCGAATATCACGAGAAAGGCGCGGTTGCCTGAGGTATATCCGTGACATTCGTTCCGGGGTCGGGGTTTCAAAACCTCGACCTCGTCACCATCATAGGGGAATTATTATCGGGGAAGATCGTTCCCGGTCACAACTGACGGCAATCCGTCTGACAATATGGGTCAGAGGATACCGTGATAAGCTACACAAAACCATTTCCCAGACAGGACGAGTGCATGAGCGTAACCAGTGAGTCCAGTGTACACCCGGCCTTCGAGCGGGTTCGCAGTCATCCCATCGCGGCCCTGAACCTGACCATGGAGGAGTATGTTCACCGCAAGACCGGTGCGCGTCACCTGCACATGGCGGCGGACAATGACGAGAACGTGTTCTTCGTGGCCCTGCGTACCTTCCCCATGGACTCCACCGGTGTTGCCCATATCCTGGAACACACGGCGCTGTGTGGCAGCGAGCGGTACCCGGTGCGGGATCCTTTTTTCATGATGATCCGGCGTTCGCTCAATACCTTCATGAACGCCTTTACCAGCAGTGACTGGACGGCTTATCCCTTTGCCAGCAAGAACCGCAAGGATTTTGACAACCTGCTCTCGGTTTACCTGGACTCGGTGTTCTTTTCCAAGCTGGATCCGTTGGACTTTGCCCAGGAAGGGCACCGGCTGGAATTCGAGACACCGGATGACCCCTCCACGCCGCTGGTCTACCGGGGTGTGGTCTACAACGAAATGAAGGGCGCCATGAGTGCGCCTACGTCCCAGCTGTGGCAAAACCTGTCCAGTCACCTGTTCCCCACGACCACATATCATTATAACAGTGGCGGTGAGCCGGATCATATCGTGGACCTGAGCTACGGCGATCTCGTCGCCTTCTATCGTCACCATTATCATCCCAGCAATGCCATTTTCTGTACCTATGGCGACATTCCGGCCAGAGAGCACCATGAGCGCTTTGAGGAGCTGGCCCTGTCACGGTTCGACGCCCTGGAAGTGGACCTCCCCGTGCGGGATGAAAAGCGGCTGTTTTCGGCGCTGAGGGTAGAGCAGGGCTATGCGGTCAGTGCCGGGGAGCCCGTGGAACGCAAGACCCATATGGTGATGGGCTGGCTGCTGGGTCACAGCTTTGACCTGCAGCAGAACCTGGAAGCCCAGCTGGTGGCCAGTGTACTGCTGGAGAACAGCGCGTCCCCCCTGCTGCACGCGCTGGAAACCACGGACATAGCGGCGGCCCCGTCGCCCATGTGTGGCCTGGAGGACTCCAACCGGGAAATGACCTTTGTCTGCGGGGTGGAAGGCTCCGAGCCGGAGCGTCGGGAAGACCTGGAGGCCCTGGTTGAGGGCGTGCTGGAGAAAGTGGCGAAGGAAGGCGTACCCCTGGAACGCCTGGAAGCCATTCTTCACCAGCTGGAACTGCATCAGCGGGAAATCGCCGGTGACAGTTTCCCCTATGGCTTGCAGCTGATCATGACCGCGATTTCTCCCATGGTTCATGGCGGCGATCCTGTCGAGCTGCTGGACCTGGAGCCGGTACTGGAAACCATGCGGGAGCGGATCAGTGATCCCGACTATGTGCCGGGTCTGATCCGTCGCCTGCTGATCGACAACCCCCACCGGGTAACGTTGACCCTGCGCCCTGACGACCAGCTGGAAAATCGCCGCCAGGAGGCGGTGCGCCAGGCCCTGGAGGCGCGCAAGGCCCGGCTGTCGGATGAAGAAAAACAGCACATCGTGACCCGCGCCCAGGCCCTGGAAGCCCGTCAGCTGCAAAAGGACGACGACTCCATACTGCCCAAGGTGGACCTGTCCGATGTGCCCCTGAAGATCCATGTCCCGGAGGGGCGTAACCTGGAGGCTTTCCCGGCAGCGCTGTATGCCCAGGGTACCAATGGCCTGGTCTACGAACAGGCTATCTTCCAGTTGCCGGCACTGTCCCGGGACGAGCTGCTTCTGCTGCCCCTGTACACCACCATCTTGACCGAAGTCGGTTGTGGTGAGCTGGACTACCTGCAGATGCAGGACCGGATTTCCGCGTGCAGTGGCGGAATCGGGGCCAGCATTTCGGCCCGGGGCACTGTGGATGACGTGCAAAGCCTGAACGGTTATCTGATCCTCAGCGGCAAGGCACTCGCTCGCAACCGCAAGGCGCTCTCTGAGCTGTTGCGGGATGTCTATGACAATGCCCGCTTCGATGAAAAGGGGCGTATCCGGGAGCTGGTAGCCCAGATCCGTGCCCGTCGTGAACAGGCGGCGACCGGCAGCGGTCACGGCCTTGCCATGGGGGCTGCGTCCCAGGGGCATAGCCCCGGCGCGTGGCTGTCATTCCGTCTCGCTGGCCTGGCCGGAATCAAGGGCACCAAGGCACTGGACGACACCCTGGACGACAGCGCAGCCCTGGACAAGCTGTGTGACGACCTGGCCAACCTGCATCAGAAGTTCCGCAGCCAGAAGCGGCAATTCCTGCTGGTGGCTGAAAGCGAGCACCTCGATGCCATGGCCGAGGGTGTGACCGGCCTGTGGCCCGAGGCACCGGAAGTCAGTGGTGAGCAATGGCACATGGATCCGGTCAGCTACGATACCCACGAGGCCTGGCTCACCTCGACCCAGGTCAACTTCTGTGCTCGCTCCTATCCCACCGTGGCGCCGGACCATCCGGATGCGGCGGCACTGACCGTGCTGGGTGGCTTCCTGCGCAACGGCTTCCTGCACCGGGCTATTCGTGAAAAGGGTGGCGCCTATGGCGGTGGTGCCGGGCAGGATAACGTCAACGGTACCTTCCGGTTCTTCTCCTACCGGGATCCACGCCTGGGCGAAACCCTGGACGATTTCGATGCGTCGCTGAAATGGCTGGGGGAAGAGGCCCACGACCCGCAGTCCCTTGAAGAAGCCGTTCTGGGCGTGGTTGGTCAGCTCGACAAGCCCCGTTCACCTGCCGGCGAAGCCCGCCACGCGTTCCACAGCCGGCTGTTTGGCCGGACGCCAGAGCAGCAGGCCCGGTTCCGTGAGCGTTTGCTGGCCGTCACGGTAGCGGATCTGCAGCGGGTAGCCCGGGACTGGCTGCGGCCCGAGAAGGCCAGTACCGCTGTTATTACCAGCCACGATAACCGTGGGCTTGTAGAAGGCCTGGGGCTGGAAATCCGGGAGCTTTAACCAGGGTGCGCCTCACCTGAGGCGTCACAGCGAGCAAAGGAACAAAAAAGGGGCGGCGTGAACAATCACGCCGCCCCTTTTTCGTGCTGCCTCGCCCGGCTTGGAGCCCGGCGCTGTCAGCGTAGTCGCTTGAGACCGGTGGATACCATGATGCGGGTGGAGATTTCTTCCACTGAATAAGCCGTGGTGTTCATGAACGGAATCCGCTCACGTCGGTACATGGTTTCGATTTCCTCGATCTCATGCATGCATTGCTTTATAGAAGCGTAGCGGGAGTTGGGGCGGCGCTCGTTTCGGATCACCGCCAGGCGGTCCGGGTCGATGGTGAGGCCGAAGATTTTATCCCGGTGAGGCCGCAGCACTTCCGGCAATTGCTGATCATCCAGGTCATCCTCGGTGATCGGGTAGTTGGCTGCCTTTACCCCGTATTGCAGGGCCAGGTACAGGCAGGTGGGCGTCTTGCCGGAACGGGATGCGCCCACCAGTATCAGGTCGGCTTCGTCGTAATGTCGGGTGCGGGCGCCGTCGTCGTTGTCCAGGGCAAAGTTGACGGCATGGATCCGCTTTTCGTAGCTGCCCTCGTTGTTGATCGAGTGGGACTTGCCGACGGTGTATGACGACGAAGCCTGCAGTTCTTGCTCCAGGGGATCGAGGAAGGTACCGAAGATATCAATCATGAAGCCTTCAGCCTCACTGATGATCGCCCGGATGTCCTTTTTCACGATGGTGTCGAAGACCAGTGGCCGCACGCCATCTTGCCTTGCAGCGGTGTTGATGCGCTCCACCAGGTCTTCCGCCCGCTCCTGGTCGTCGACGTAGGGGACCGTTACCCGCTCGAACTGGATTTTCTCGAACTGGGCCAGCAAACTGTTGCCGAGTGCCTCGGCGGTAAGGCCGGTGCCGTCGGAGATGAAGAAGACTGTGCGTTTCATGAGCAGAGGTTCCCTAGGTAATCTTCACAGGTTACAGTATGATACACGCCAAATTCGATAGTCGGGAGCAACCTTACCATTCCCCGGGCCCATTGAGGCAGCCCTGTCTGCCGCGCCGGCCCGATTATTTACAGGGAATGAAGGCTCCTCTATTCTTTGCAGTTTGCTCGACTGAACCAAGGGAGACGCGCTTTGGAAGATTATATTATCTGGTTTGAGAACCTGGGCATGTCAGATGTTGAGCGGGTAGGGGGCAAGAACGCCTCCCTCGGTGAAATGATCAGCAATCTGGCCAATGCCGGCGTGTCTGTACCAGGTGGTTTTGCGACCACGGCCCATGCCTACCGGGAGTTCCTAGCCAAGGACGGGTTGCGGGATCGCATTGACGAAGCGCTGGACGCCCTTGATATCAATGATGTTAACGAGCTGGCCCGCGTCGGCGCGGATATTCGCCAGTGGGTGCTGGAACAGCCGTTCCCCGCAGACCTGGAGAAACACCTGGAGCAGTCGTTTATCAAGCTCCAGGACGGCAACCGTAACCTGGCCGTGGCTGTGCGCTCCTCGGCCACAGCCGAAGACCTGCCCGACGCATCCTTCGCCGGCCAGCAGGAAACCTTCCTGAATGTGGTGGGGTTCGAGCAGGTGAAGAAGTCGGTCAAGGAGGTGTTCGCCTCCCTGTTCAATGACCGCGCCATTTCTTACCGGGTCCACCATGGCTTCGACCACAAACTGGTAGCCCTGTCAGCGGGCATCCAGAAGATGGTTCGCAGTGAAACGGCCGCCAGTGGGGTAATGTTCACCCTGGATACCGAGTCCGGATTCCGTGACGTGGTGTTTGTGACCGCCTCCTACGGCCTCGGTGAAACCGTGGTTCAGGGTGCCGTAAACCCGGATGAGTTCTACGTACACAAGCCGACACTGGACGCAGGCCGGCCGGCGGTATTGCGCCGGAACCTCGGCAGCAAGGCCATCAAGATGGTCTACTCAGCTGACAAGGACTCCGACCACTTCGTCGATACGGTGAAGGTGGAGCAGGATGACCGTAACCGGTTCTCTATCACCGACGCCGAGGTGACCGAACTGGCCAAGCAGGCCATGATCATCGAAAAGCACTACGATCGTCCCATGGACATTGAGTGGGCGAAGGATGGCGACCATGGTCGCATCTACATCGTCCAGGCCCGTCCGGAAACGGTGAAGAGCCGGGCTTCTGCCAATGTCATGGAACGCTACCTGCTGAAGGAGCAGGGCAAGGTGATCGTTGAAGGTCGCAGCATCGGTCACAAGATCGGCAGTGGGGCCGTGCGCGTTGTGGACAGCATCAAGGATATGGACAAGGTCCAGCCGGGTGATGTGTTGGTCACCGATATGACCGACCCTGACTGGGAGCCGGTGATGAAGCGTGCTGCCGCCATCGTGACCGACCGGGGCGGGCGTACCTGTCACGCAGCAATCATTGCCCGTGAGCTGGGTATCCCGGCTGTCGTTGGTTGCGGCGATGCCACCGAGGTACTCAGGGATGGCCAGGAGGTTACCGTGTCCTGCGCCGAGGGTGACACCGGCCTGATCTACGAAGGCAGCCTGGATTTTGAGTTGCGGGAAAATACCGTTGAGTCCATGCCGGCCATTCCGTTCAAGATCATGATGAACGTCGGTAACCCGGACCGGGCCTTCGATTTTCAGTCCCTTCCCAATGAGGGTGTGGGGCTGGCGCGGCTGGAGTTCATCATTAACCGCATGATCGGCGTGCACCCCAAGGCCCTGTTGAATTACGACAGCCTGCCCCGGGATATCCGCCAGACCGTTGAGAAACGTTTCTCGGGCTATACGTCGCCGGTAGATTTTTATGTAGACAAGCTGGTTGAGGGTATTTCCACCCTGGCGGCGGCCTTCCATCCCAAAAAGGTCATTGTGCGCCTGTCAGACTTCAAGTCGAATGAATACGCCAACCTGATCGGCGGCACCCTGTACGAGCCGGACGAAGAGAACCCGATGCTCGGTTTCCGTGGCGCTTCCCGCTACATATCGGACACCTTCCGTGACTGCTTTGAGCTGGAGTGTCGCGCCCTCAAGAAAGTCCGCGACGAGATGGGCTTCACCAATGTGGAAATCATGGTGCCATTTGTGCGCACTGTCGGCGAGGCAAGCCAGGTCGTGGACCTGCTCGCAGAGAACGGTCTGAAGCGCGGCGAAAACGACCTGCGCCTGATCATGATGTGCGAATTGCCTGCTAACGCATTGCTGGCTGACCAGTTCCTGGAGCACTTCGACGGATTCTCCATCGGTTCCAACGACCTGACCCAGCTGACCCTGGGCCTGGACCGGGATTCCGGAATTATTGCCCATCTGTTTGATGAGCGGAATGAGGCGGTCAAGGCACTGTTATCCAATGCCATCCAGGCTTGTAAGCGTGCTGACAAGTATATCGGCATCTGTGGCCAGGGTCCGTCGGATCACCCGGATCTCGCCAAGTGGCTGATGGATGAGGGCATCGATACCGTATCCCTGAACCCGGACTCTGTGCTGGATACCTGGTTCTTCCTGGCTGACGAAACCATTGACTGATACCGGCCACACCGGGCCGGCGAAAAGGAGGCAGACAACGTGGACATCGTAACTCCCGATATTTGCGACGATCATCCCGAAGTTCAGGTAGTGGAGCCCGGGTTCCGTAACTTTGGTGGCGTCGACGCCTTTGGCGGCGAGGTTGTCACGGTGAAGTGCTTTGAAGACAACTCCATCGTCAAGGAGCAGGTGGGCAAGCCGGGGAACGGCTGTGTCATGGTTGTTGATGGTGGCGGCTCGAAGCGGGCTGCCCTGTTGGGCGACATGCTGGCGGAGAAAGCGGCGGAAAACGGCTGGGCCGGTCTGATCATTTACGGCTGCATCCGCGACGTAGATGTTATCGGCAAAACCGATCTGGGTGTCCAGGCACTGGGGACCCATCCCCGCAAGACCGAAAAGAAGGGTATCGGCGACCTGAACGTGCCAGTCACCTTTGGTGGGGTAACGTTCCGCCCTGGTCAGTACATCTATGCAGACAATAACGGCATCGTGGTGTCAGAGAAGAAGCTTGGCTGAACCCTGCTACCGTTAGAAAAAAGCCCCGGCGGTTTTCCGCCGGGGCTTTTTTGTCAGTGCCTGACCTTTTCGATGGCGACGCCCAGCAGGAACACATCACCGCTAGGCTCCGAGCGTAAAACCCTTACCTCGGTCTCGAAAGGCGGGAAATCATCGCTGCTGGCCGGTAACACGGTGTGGAGCAGTGTCCCCTCCGGAACACACTCTGCCACCTGCAGCTGCATGCCAGTGCCGCTGAGGTCTCGACAGATTCCGCTGTAGGACCGGCCGTCACCGTCGGTAATCTGGATTTCAGAATTTACCTGCATCCGGTGAAAGTCCCGCTTTTCCGAGTAACTCCTCATAGTCATCATCGACATGAATACCTTTCCCTTTTTGGGCCTTCACCAAATCGAGTGGGTAGATTAGCCTTGTCCTCATGAAAGATACACAGCTCTACAGCCAGATTCTGGGC
>NZ_JAKZAH010000049.1 GCF_023156245.1 Marinobacter bryozoorum | reverse complement strand
ACCGACTCCAGCGTGATGGCCGTGTGCAAATCGGTCACGATCCCCGGAATGACCGGTCACGTTCGCCGGAATACGCATGGGGTGCAGATCGCTGCCAAAAGCATCCCAGAGGGCTCGTGCTTTGGCCTCACCGATTCCGGTGAACTCCTTTTCATTGGCAATGAAGCGGATCAGCGCTTCGCCCGTCTCGGGCAGCGTGCACTCCATCTCAGCTGGGGCGTCATACAAATGCTGCTGAAGCTGATAATCACCTGCCTGAACGGTCTCCAGCGTCCTTACACCACACACCCGCCATTGCTGGCCAACGGACGGTTTAATAGGCAGGGACTGGTTTTCGCATCGGATGCTGACGATATATTTGCCCGAGTTGATTTTGTAACTGTCGACTTTAAGGGGAATGCCCGTGAAGATCGTGTATTTGTAGCCGTTATGCTGGCAACTGGTGACACGGAAATAATCCTCATGCATCGGGCGCGACTCCGAACTCAGTGAGGACTTCGGACAGTTCACCGTAACGTTTTAGCTTGGCTTCGAGGGTTGCCACTCGGGCCTTTAGCTCAATGTTTTCCTGCTCCAGCACAGAGAGCCTTCTCGATTCCATGGCTCTTTGGTTAACGCTAGGATCATAGCGCTTCGGTTCTGACTGCTGGGCCTGGGCGGTTTCGGTCAGTTCTGGCAGTACACCCCGATCACGCAGGCTTTGCTCCAGATTCTCCAGTGCCGTTTTAATGGCCGGATTCTGGCGCAACGCGCTCTTTCCGATGCCTATGGCTTTGGCCACTTCGCCACGGTTTAACTGGCCCCGAAAGACGATCTGCTTAAAGTCGTCATCCGTTTGGGTGGCCACCCAGCTCTGGAAGGCGCTCAGATTCTGACGTGCTCTTTCCTGACCATTACTCATCCATTTCCCCCAGGATCTTCTTGAGCCCGGTCAGGAAGCCACGAGGCAGGATTTCCATGCCAAACTCATCCTTCACCTGACCCAATTTGTTCGCCTGGAACCCGAGCTTTTCGAGCCACTCATCGGTGCAGACGGTTTGCAGGGCTTTAATCTCGTTGTCAGAGCAGATTCCCCTCAATGAGGGCAGAAGTTCCACACTGGCGTCTGACTGGGGTTCACTGTAAGCCATAGGGCGCTTGTCGATGACGATCTGGGTTTGGTTCTTGAGCATGTTGGCTTCGCTTCTGTAGCGATCCCGCTCACGGATGATTTGCCCGAAAAGGGCTCGCACAGCCGTATCATCAATCCGCTCAAGCAGCTGATGGTCCTGAGTTGGTCTCTTGGCAGGCCCTACCGGTGGCTTCTTGGTAGTGGTCTTCGCCTTAGCGGCCCACGCTTCAATCAGATCCCGGTAATGCTTGTTCGCAGTGGCACGAATCGACTGATAGCCAACGCCGCCATTTTCCTCTGAGACACGCCCTATGGTGGTAATGGAGAAGTCCCGGGCACCGGATTCGTAGTAGTCTTTCAGTGTCTGGTTGAGCGTATCCAGGGACGACTGCGTTTTAGCGGTTTTTCCGTCCTTGAGGGACTCCAGAACCGCATCGATATCGATGTTCATTCTTCCACCTCCAGAGCGGGAATCCGTTCCACGGATTCAATAGGCAAGCTGATCGGGGCTATCTTCTTCATGGCGTCAAACCCGGATTTCAGCAGCCGATCGTCTTTGAGGAACTCCTGAGCCTCGATGTAGTTGGCCGCGATCCGGTAGCCCTCAAGCCGATCTTCGGGGGCGGCGATTTTGGCCATCTTGCGCATGAGCGCGTTACCCGCAATCAACTGGGTTTGTTCGTCCATTTCAAGGAAAACGGGCTTGTACCCGGAACGGGCCATCATGCGGCTCAAGGCGTTGGTACGCTTGGCTATCGCTGGCGTCTTGCGCAGATCATCGCGCAGATCGGGGTGGAACTCAGCGTCCTCGCACAGCAGCGCCAGGTGCAGTAACTCCGAGTCAGTTTCGACGAACTTCATACTATATTTCAGGTCTTCACCAGAGCCGACCGCGATCAGCTTTTGCCCGTCGTCGTCCTCTTCACGCCCATTCTCGATCTGGATCACCCGATTGATCAGGTTGAAAATGGCGATGTAATCCTTGGCGTACTCATCCGCCTCCACCCTCTGCTTCTCGTAGCGCCGTTCTATCGCCTGAAGTTCGTTGTGCTTGAGAAACACTGCACCGGCTTCCTCAGCGATGAACAGCTCATCCTTCAGCGCTTCTAGCTGACCCTCTAGCTCAACAGACAGCTCGGCCGCCTGGTGCGCCTTGTAGCTCACCTGGTTGAACGCCGAATTCAGTGCCGGGAGATAGGTGGCATCGGTAATGTGCCAGCGACACCGGGGGCAATTCTCCGGCCCGTGGGGAACCGGGCCATAAACTCTTGAATGTGCGCTTTCTGAATCCCTAACTATCGGGCCACCGTTCCAGCAGCCGCCTACGGTGGACTGCTCATCTGATCGCACGGTGTTGCCCCCAACCAGGCACAAGCCCGTGGCTCGTTCCTCCCAGCCGATGGGATTCCGGTTGGCAAGCACGCTCTCGACGGACTTGTGCTGGTCGTTGTGAAAGGCAGCCCGGAGCGAAATCTGTCTCATCTCCGCATCCGCAAGGAAGTTTCGGAGCGAGCCTTCACCTCGTTCCGACAGAACTGCATGCGCCTCCTTCATTTTGTCGGCCATGACGGAGGGCGTGATCTTGTTGTAATAGATCGTCATCAGAAGCCGGGTGTGGCCGGCCAGAAGCTTCGAGATCACCGGCAAGGGGAGGTCGGTATCCATGGTGTAGCAGGTGATCAAGGAGACCCGAAGGCTGTGGAGCGGGTATTCCGTTGCCGTCTTTGACCCTTCCTGACCTCCAAAGTCCTCGCCGTAGTCTTTCACAAACCTAAGGCGATCCCCGTTGGCCATTGTTTGACCGGCCTGGAAGACATCCTCTTCGAGTTTCGACAACAGGCGATACCAAGGGTTTTTTGACGCATTTTTGTAGATCGGGAAAGCTGAGTTTCGGTCTCGAAACAAAAAGGAAAACTCGCCCATTTCCTTTAATTGCGTCTTGGATTTTGCATGTCCCACGATCGACGTTTTGAGTTCGGCACCTTTAACCAACCGGTCAATGGGGTTGTATTTCTCTTGCCAGTTGCGAAGCTTCTCCAGCCAATACAGCAGCTCTTCGTGCTGCCAGGGGATGGTGTATCCCCGCTGAATGTCATCCTTGTTTTGATCGGCGGTTTTGTTGGTGGACACGTAGAGGCCCGTCGAGTACCCCTCGGTCATGGAGTCATAAATGCGTCGGAAGACGCCTTTCTGATAAGGTCGCTTGGGCGTTCCATACTTAAAGGGGTGTTTGGTGTTTTCTACCCATTGCCCACCTTCATAGCGCCAGGTATCGCCTTCGCCAGAGTCCAGAAGACGCAACTGATAAGAGCGCAGCGGCAAGTGCAGTTTGGTAAACAGGAACATCGCCATGACCGGCGACCAGATTTCGTGGATCTCGACATTTTTTTGTGATCGTCCGACTATCCGTGTACGGGCGATGCAATCTGGATCTTCAGGGTCGATGACCTCGGGCGGCACTTCCATCCACCCCATGTTGCCACACTGAAGGTGATCAATGGCCCAATGCCAGTCCCGGAAATGGCGGCCTACCCACGGCGCTTTATTGCTGGGATCGTCGGTTGGATAGGGGCAGAGGATTTGCCTCAGTTGCTGGATGTAGCGATAGGGCAAGGGGCTGTGGACGGTTTCTGTATTCGAAGTTATCTTCTTGATTTTTTCGAAAGGATTGCGGAAGAGCGCGACAGGATTGCCGTCATCATCGTCAACGCTTAAATGGTGTTTGAGGATGTAATCGCATAATTCGTTTACAAGGCTGATGTATATAGAAGCTTTGGCTTTAGCGCCCCTGCTCAGCATGAAGTCGTTGAGTTCTTCACTCGATACTTTGTGGCCGTCTCGATGACCCTTGAACATCGAAGCGATGTCGTGCGCGTAAGGAGCTTTGTTTTTCAGGTACAACAAAAAATGCTTGATGGCCTCTAAGCGCTTCCCTGTGTTCGAAGGATTCTTTGCCGCCCACTCAGCGGCATACTGCTGCCATTGCAACCACTCCGGTCCTATATCTTGTGTGACCCACCCCAACGTCAGGTCAGTGGTGTAGCCTTTATTTTTTTTCTTGGTCATGATTTACCCTTGCCTAGTCGTGGATTCTTGCCGGTGAAGTGACCGTTTGGATCAAGGTCCTCAAAGCCATGCTGTGCCAACTCCTTCCAATCGAAAGATATTTGGGCAGAAGGCTTATCGGATTGCAGCTGAAGTTGTTGTGTTGCCTGGGACAGCGCTTCTGAGACTTTCGCGCTGGAAGGCATGGTGTAAGGAACCTGAGACTCCAGGCTTGCGTGATGCAGGCACTTTCTGCGAATGAGCGGATCAACCCCAGCATCCGTCAATCGACGGCCATAGTTGTGGCGATGGCCATGAGGATCGAGCCCTACGCTCTTGTTGGGTTCGAGGCCAATTCGTCTTAATCCTGCGGCATAGCTTTGGTTGAAGGCATTGAACGTATAGGGATTGCCCAGATAGCGAGAGTCGAAGCTGACAAACGCATAGGGGTGATGGCACTCCAACGATGCACGGAAAACCAAATACTGGCGCCACAACGACATAAAAACCCGGGCAAACTCCAGCGGGAAGAAATACGCCTCCAGGTAGCCATCCTTGTTATCCAGGGTTTTGGATTTCCAGCCGAGATGTTGAGTGTTTTGCATCTCCTGGCGCGGCATGCGTGCATATTTTTCTTGTAGGTAAGCCTTGCGCGTTTTTATCCCTTTTCGGGACTTCCAGCCTTCAGGTGCCTTACCTTCTATCTCGTTGTAGATCCTCACGATTGCCCGATCCGAATCGGAGGGGTCTTCAAAGACATCGGTGACCCACAGCAGCAGCGCTTCGCTACGCCTTAATCCCGCCGCGTGCATCAGGAGCACGATAAGCTTGTCACGCAGCGCAACTCGCGGGTCTTTGGCTCCTCCCAACCCCTTCATATAGAAGTCTTCAAACTTTCCCGTAGGGAAGGCGATGGCGTCGTCATTGGTTTTTGCCAGAGGTGTTCTGCCTTTGATGCTGCGGGCTCTCTTTACCGTGGTACTAACCGAGGTGTCTCTAATGTGACCGAGGAAATCGTTCTGGTTGCGCCTAAACCAAGCGGCGTACTGAATGCGCTCCTCATGTCGAGTGGCGGTGCGCAGGGTATTAAGAGGTTTGCCCAGACCTTTGTCCGAGAGCCAATTGGTGAAATTCGTCAGATTGTTGATGTGTCGATGTATCGTGCCATTACTGGCCGGTATCCAATAAAGGCCAGAGGGGTCCAATCCATCCTCACCGATGGTCCCGCTGTAGAGTCGTCGGACGAAGCCCGCGAACAACTCTTCGGGTTCATCGAACATGCCTTCGTTGGCATCCATGAACTCGATGAGGAGTCTAATCGACTGAATATGGTTGGTGATGGTTGAAAGTGAGATGCCATTCAGGTGAAGGCCAAGCACATAATCTGTGACTGATCCCAAAACCCCTTGGTCGGTAAGGATGATCGGGATCTCTGTGGCCACTCCACTGTTATCCTGAACTACCTTGGCTGTAACCTTCGTTGCAAACATCCTTGAATCCTACACACATTACACAGTATTTACTATATATATAGTTCGGTTTTCAGGAAAAAGAAACCCCCAATCAAGGGGGTTTTTATCAAAAGTACACAGTTCTAGGTACTATATAGAATCGAAGGCCGGGCTTTGGGAGTTGTGGGTGGTTACTCCACGATAGTCGTATATTCGATTGGAGCACCCCCGTAAGGGGCTGGCGGCTCAACAGTAGCACTCAGTCGAGTCACCGTTGTGTCATCCTCATCCTCTTCCGCATAGACGCAGTAAGTGACGGCATTGTCTGTCAGATAAGTATTCGGGATCTCGAAAGAGGTTACGGTGGAGATAAACTCTCCATCAGTGATTTCGAAGTTTATTGCCGTGTCTGTAGGCAGCGGCACGGGCTGACCCGCCCCTGTGGTGGCACTGACTGTGAGGCAGTACTCCCCGTCGTTGTCGGTCGCTGTCAGAGAGCCCTCTATACCGGAGTCGCTTGCCATTACAATATACCCCTGATCCCAGATGGTCACCGGACCTTTCGTGCAAGAGCCAGCAGACGGATTCAGACAGGCAGAGCCATCGTAGCGACCGTTGGGACCGTTGTAGGTGCCGTTGCCATTGTCATCGAAGAACTGATCTACCGATGCAGAGTAACGCCGGTCAATATTGTAGTCGAGGTAGGCTTCGCCCTTTTCGAATGCAACTCCGGGGTCGGGTGAAAACTCGCCGCGGTCAAAGGAGTTGTTGCTGTTCAGATCGCGGAAGCTTTCGTCACCGACAGTCCGGGCCAGAATAGCTACTCGGCCGTTGGCCGGGCGTGGATCGGTACTTCTCCACGTGACGGTACAAACCCCATCATCATCAAGGATGCAGTAGCTGTCTATTGAGCCGCCAGAGGTGACAAAGTTCACGATAGCGTTGCCTTCCTCGAGATCATTGGTGTTGAAGCGGTCACCACCATTGATCGTGATTTCAGTCGTCTCATTGTTGTGGAATTGAGCATTGGGCATGAAGTTGCTGATGCTCATTGAGAAGCTGTCCTGGTCGGGAAGGAACGAGTTTATGGAGATGGGAGCAGAAACGACTGATACTCGCTGGCCATCCTCACGGGCGATGGTCGCGATGACGCGAACGACTGTATTCTGCTGTCCGGCCCGCACCCGAACGATCGCAGCCCCGTCGGGCCCTGACTCGGTGGATTGACGGTCAAGGCGAACATCTTCGACGTTAGGGTAGGCCCGCTCGGAGTAGCTGAGATCGAACTCGACCAGGGCACCTCTTACCGGGTTGTTGTCTTCATCAATCACGTTAAAAGTAACGGTAGATGTAGATGGTCGTGCCGAATTTGTGTTGCCTGTTGGTGCAATAGACTGTGGTGACGGAGGGTTGCTGGAAATGCTGTATGCGTCGGAGTCCTCAATAGTAATAACCCCTTGCGCCGTGGCATCCTCATAGGTAGCGGTTATCTGATCCTGGCCTGTGCAACCCAGAGCCTGGTACTCGACTTCGATCAGGCCAGAGGTGGTGGTTGCCGGGCTGTTGATGGTCGCATCGCCTGAGGATATGCACCGTGAGGTGAATTCGACAGAAACTTCTTCACCGGCCAGCAATGCGTTGCCAGAGGCAGCGTCAACCACGGACAGCCCGACGATACTGGTACCGCCGGCAAGGATTGAGTCCGGGGCAAGAGATAGCTGACCCTGAACGAAAGAGGCACCCTCTCCCTGGCCCATGGCAACGGAGGCTTCCTGGCCATCCTCTGCCGGGGTGTCTTCCCCGCCGGAACCTCCGCCGGTGTTCGGGCCACCGAGGGAGCCGTCATCGTCGCTACTACCGCCGCCTCCACAGGCGCCCAGGGACAGGGCAAAGGTGATTGCAAGGAGGCGTGCAAGAAATTTCCCCGACATTATTGTTTCTCCAGTTTCTTGGTTCAGCGCTTTGTCTTTAGCCACGTGCCTTCATGAAAATCAGGAGGTTGCGAGGCTATTATTACAAGCCGTACAAATACCCCGAAATCATAGCACAGGGCAACGACCGGATATTGTGCATTGGTTGTAATTCTTTAACCGAGTGTAATCTTGTGGCGTGGTTCAAATTCCACGGTGCGGCGGGTAGACGTGCGTCAGCTGGTTTCCAGTGGATCCACATCCACTGCCCAGCGCAGACCGCCTGGCTGTCGGTGTTGTTCGAGCTGTTGGCACAGCCCGGCCAATGCGCGGTTCAGGTGCCCGCGGCTCTCTGTTTGCAGTACCAGCTGTGCCCGGTGCCGTCCGGCCTTGCGGGCCAGGGAGGCGGGTAGCGGGCCCCAGATCTCGATCAGGTGATGCGGCAGCTGGCTGCGTACTTTCTCAAGGAACTCGAGGGCTGCCTCCATGGTGGGGGCCTCAGCCCTGATGATGGCCATGGAGCGGTACGGGGGCAGGGCGCCTTGCCGACGTTCCGCGAGCAGTTGCGTGGCGAGGGCCAGGTAGTCGGCCTTCGCCAGGCTGGTCAGCAGGGGGTGATCACTGTGGCAGGTCTGGATCAGTACCCGACCGGGCTTTTCGCCCCGACCGGCGCGGCCACTTACCTGGAGCAGGGTCTGCACCATTTGTTCCGGTGCGCGGAAGTCCACGCTGAAGAGGCCACCATCGGCGTTGACGACCACCACCAGGGTCACATTGGGAAAGTCGTGACCCTTCGCGACCATTTGGGTGCCCACCAGGATGCAGGGCTCGCCGCTGTTAACCTTTTCAAGAATGTTCTGGATACTGCCCTTGCGTTGTGTGCTGTCCCGGTCGATGCGGATGACAGGCACATCCGGAAAGGTTTCGGCAAGCAGGGCCTCACTCTGCTCGGTGCCCTGGCCAACCGGTTCGCAGGCTTCTCCACCGCATTTCGGGCATCGGTGAAACGCTGCCTGCTGGTAGTCACAGTGATGGCAGCGAAGCGCCCGGTCCCGGCGGTGGTAAGTCAGGCGGGTGTCACAGTTGGGGCATTCGGCGAGGTGGCCACAGTCGAAGCACATCAGTACCGGGGCGTAGCCGCGGCGATTGATGTAGACCAGGACCTGCTGGCCGGCAGCCAGCGTCTCCCGGACCGCCTCGATGGCGGGGCGTGACATTCCGGCCGTCAGTGGGCGGCTGCGAATGTCCAGCAGCTGTATGGCAGGTGGCCGGGCGGCGCCAGCCCGCTCTGTCAGGTTGATCTGCTGGTACTTGCCGGTTGCGGCGTTATGCAGGGACTCCAGTGATGGCGTGGCGGAGCCGAGAATCACCGGGCACCGGTTCTGGTGTGCGCGGAACACGGCCATGTCCCTGGCCGAGTAGCGAAAGCCATCCCCCTGTTTATAGGAGCTGTCGTGCTCCTCATCGACCACGATGGTCTGTAGCCTGGTGAAGGGCAGCAGTACTGCCGAGCGTGTGCCGATCAGGATAACCGGTTCGCCATTACGGAGCCGTCGCCAGGTTTCCATTCGCTGGCCGTCGTTCAGGGCTGAGTGCCAGACCTCGATACGATTGCCGAGGTGGTTGCGGAAGCGGGCTACGGTCTGGGGAGTCAGGTTGATTTCCGGTACCAGTACCAGCGCCTGGCTGTCAGCTCCGAGCTCCCGGTGAAGGTAATGAAGGTAGATCTCGGTCTTGCCGCTTCCGGTGATGCCATAAAGCAGGCTTGCCGAAAAGCCCGGGCGACCGGGTAGTTTGCCGGCAGCGTGTTGCTGGGCTGTGGTCAATACGGGGGTTGTGGGTGGTTCGCCTTTGTCGTGCGCCACTGGCCCGGGCGGTTCGACATTCTGGATCAGCGACCGTTGGGCCAGGGCGTTCAGCTGTGACCGGGTGAAGCCTCTTTCTTTCAACTGTGCCCAGGGCAGGCCCCCGGTATTTTGTTGAAGCAGGTCGAACAGTTGTCTCTGGCGGTGGGCATTGGCCGGGATATGGCTGGCGTCAGTGTCCGGCTTTGCCGCCCACCACTGGGCCGGGGCCGGTGCTTCTGTCGTCCGGCCCTTGCGCAGGGCTGGCGGCAGCGCCATGAACAGGCACTCCCCCAGTGGATGCTGGTAATAGTTGGCGGCCCAGGTCAGTAGTTCGAGGGTCTCCCCCGGCAGGGCGGGCCAGCTTTCAAGGGCGCCGGCAACCGGTTTGAGGGCGATGCCGTCCGGAGGGGTGACGCCGGTTTCCACCACCAGGCCGATAGCGCGGTACCGACCGAAGGGAACGGTCACCCGCTGTCCGGGCTGCAGCGTCAGATTATCCGGGGCGATATAGTCAAACAGGCGCCGGATAGGGCGGTTGAGGGCAACGCGGACGATCTGGGACACGGGGGCTCCGGGGTCGTGCTGGGCGCGTGTTACGGGCGTTGCGTATCTTGCGTCAGGAGGCGATTGCACGTAAGATGCGCGGTCTGATTCAGGCGGGGTTGATTGTGCCCTGTCTTCCCAATGGATTCAAACATGCGGTGCCCGGCGCCAAGGTATTGAAAATCGTTGCAAAACGGTTTGCTTACCGGTGACCAGGTGGCGGCATGACCGTAAGAGGTTCGCCATGAAAGAAGGTATTCATCCCAAGTATCACGAGATTACCGCAACCTGCAGCTGTGGTAACTCATTCCAGACCCGGTCTACCTATGGCCAGGATCTTCAGCTGGACGTATGCTCCCAGTGCCACCCCTTCTACACCGGTAAGCAGAAGGTGATGGATACCGCTGGCCGTATCGACCGCTTCCAGAAGCGTTTCGGCGGCCGTATCGGCGGCAAGAAGAGCTGATTTCGCGCTGCCCCCAGGGCAGCATCGAAGTCCGGAAAGCACCTCCAGGGGTGCTTTTTTTGTGTCTGGAACTGTGCGCTGATAAGGGGAATTACGTATGCGAGGCCTTGTTTGGGGTCGGGGTTAGGTCCATAATGGCGCGCTAACATTTGCGGTGGCCCCTTTCAGGTGTCAATTCGCGAATAGTCGAAACGTCCTCTTTTCAACGTGACAAACGGAACAGTGGCAATGTCTCAAGATCTGAAAGAAGCAGCCCTTGAATATCACGCCCAGCCGCGGCCGGGTAAGCTGAGTGTAGAAATCACCAAGCCGACCCAGACTTCCCGCGATCTCTCGCTGGCGTACAGTCCCGGGGTTGCTGAACCGGTCCGCGAGATCGCAAAGGACCCCGAGAATGCATACAAATACACTGCCAAGGGTAACCTGGTAGCCGTTATCTCTGACGGCACGGCTATCCTCGGTCTCGGCAATCTCGGCCCCCTGGCCAGCAAGCCGGTCATGGAAGGCAAGGGTGTTCTGTTCAAGCGCTTCGCCGGTATCGATGTGTTCGATATCGAAGTGAACTCCGAGAGCCCCCAGGCGTTCATCGAAACGGTTGAGCGTATTGCCGATACGTTCGGCGGTATCAACCTGGAAGATATCAAGGCACCGGAATGCTTCGAGATTGAACGCGCACTGATCGAGAAGTGTGACGTGCCGATCTTCCACGACGACCAGCACGGTACAGCTATCGTAACGGCCGCCGGCATGATCAACGCCCTTGAACTGCAGGGCAAGAAGATCGAGGAGGCCAAGGTGGTCTGCCTGGGCGCCGGCGCTGCGGCCATCGCCTGCATGAAGCTGCTGATCAGCTGCGGCGTTCGCTCCGAGAACATCTACATGCTGGACCGCAAGGGTGTTATTCACGCAGGACGTGATGACCTGAACCAGTACAAGGCCATGTTTGCCAACGATACCGACAAGCGCACCCTGGATGATGCGATTGACGGTGCGGATGTATTCCTGGGCCTGTCTGGTCCGGATCTGTTCTCCGTTGAGCAGCTGCAGAAAATGGCGCCGAACCCGATCGTATTTGCCTGTTCCAACCCGGATCCGGAAATCAACCATGCGCTGGCAATGTCGGCTCGTGATGACCTGATCATGGCAACAGGGCGCTCTGACTACCCGAACCAGGTCAATAACGTACTGGGCTTCCCGTTCATCTTCCGTGGTGCGCTGGACGTTCGTGCGACCGCTATCAATGAAGAGATGAAAGTGGCGGCGGTTCACGCGATCCGTGAGCTGGCCAAGGAGCCAGTACCCCAGGAGATCTGCGAAGCTTACGGCGTAGACAGCCTTGAGTTTGGCAAGGATTACATCATTCCCAAGCCGATGGACGTGCGTCTGCTGGATGTGGTGCCGGCAGCGGTAGCCCGTGCTGCAGTGGATTCCGGTGTGGCCCGCAAAGGTTATCCGGAGCACTACCCGCTCAAGTCCATGGATGACATTCGCTGATCCTGAGCGAATAGGCCCACAAAAAAACCGACGGTGCGAGCCGTCGGTTTTTTTGTGGGTGATGTTCTGGCCTGTGCGGGGGAGTGACGCAGTCCTGGGCCGGGGGCTCCAGTCGTGCCGGGGCCCCGGTGTCTCGCTGCGTCAGAACAGGTTGCGAGGCAGGTTGGCGTCGTCGTTGCCCCCGCTGAGGCCATTGCCGGCTCTTTGTGATGGCACCTTGTGGGCCGGGAACAACTCCACAATGGCGTTGTCCTGTCCCGATGCTGCGCGGTCACCGGTCCGGGGGTCGATCCTGACACCGACGATGCCCTCCGGTCTGGGCATTTCTGATTCCGGACGGTTGGCGAGGGTGTCGCGCATATAGTCCATCCAGATTGGCAGGGCTGCGGTACCACCGAACTCCCGGAATCCGAGGGTCTGTGGCTGGTCAAAGCCTACCCAGGTCGTGGTTGCAATTTCGTGGTTGAAGCCGGAAAACCAGGCATCCTTCTGATCGTTGGTTGTACCGGTCTTGCCAGCAAGGTCGTTGCGCCCGAGTTCGCGGGCGCGGGTGGCGGTTCCCCGTTTGATGACGTCCTTGAGCATGGAGTGAAGCAGGTAGACCGACTGTTCGTTTACCAGGCGCTCGGCTACCCGGATGGCCGGGAAACCGACGACCGGGTCCGGGCGGTTTTCGCGCAGGCGGTCGCAGTCGCTGTCGCACAGAATGGTGGGGGCAGCCTCGTACAGTACCTTGCCATCACTGTTTTCAATGGTCTGGATCAGGTAAGGCTGAACGTCATAACCTCCGTTGGCAATGAGGGCAAAGCCCCGGGCCATGTCCATGGGGGTGAGCGAGCCACTGCCCAGTGCCAGCGAAAGTTCCCGCGGGAGGTCATCGGTTGGCAGCTTCAGTCGATCAAGGAAGGCCATGGTTTCATCGATGCCAAGATCCTGCAGCAACCGGATCGAGACCATGTTCCTGGAGCGGTAAAGCGCCTCCCGCAACCGGGTGGGGCCAAGGAATTCGCCACCGGAGTTCTTCGGGCGCCAGCCGGGCTCGGTTTCGCTGCCTTCCTGTACGATGGGTGCATCATTGTAAATGGTGGCCGGGGTCATGCCCGCATCAAGTGCCTTCAGGTAAATGAATGGCTTGAAGGTGGAGCCGGGTTGCCGCTGCGCCTGGATGGCCCGGTTGTACTTGGTCTGACTGAAGCTGTAGCCGCCTGCCAGGGCGCGGATCGCGCCAGTCCTGGCCTGCAGTGAGATCAGCGCGCCTTCCACATCGGGAATTTGTGTCAGCGCCATCGCCACAGGGGATATAATCGGGGCGTCGCTGGCTTCGAGTGTTGATATGTCGCCGGCCGCTTCGCTATCTTCAGCGGGTTCTGTTGGTTCACCGGGAGGCTGTCGGCGCACGTACACAATATCGCCCACGGACAGTACGTCAGACACCCGGGTGGGTTTCGGGCCCAGTGCGTTGGCTGAGCGATAGGCCCTTGCCCAGCCCATGGTCTCGAAGGGAACAAAGCCTTCGCCCAGGTGGCGGGACCAGGCAGTTGCCTGCGCTTGCTCGTCATTGATTCCGGTAATGATGACCGGGTAGAGCTCTTCCACTTTGGGGTAGGCGTCCAGGATCTCCTGGTAGGTAGCGTTATCGGCCGGCACATCGTCAGTGGTGCCGGCAGGCCCACGATAACCATGCCGGTGGTCATAGGCTTCCAGGCCGTGCTGCAGGGCGCGGGTAGCCGCATCCTGGTCTGCGCTGCCCACGGTTACGGTAACCCTGTAGCCGTCGTTATAGGCCGCTTCCCCATAGCGGGCGACCATTTCGGACCGCGCCATCTCGGCGACGTAGTCAGCATTCACTTCCGTTGGCGTGGCGTTGTACTTTGCTGTCAGTGGTTGTGAGCGCGCCTCGTTCCGCTCCTCGCTGGAAATGTACCCCAGCTCTGCCATGCGGCCGAGGATCCAGTCCCGGCGCACCTTGGCTCGTTCGGGGTTAGCCAGGGGGTTAAAGGCGGATGGAGCCTTGGGTAGCCCGGCCAGCATGGCCATCTGGGCCAGGTCGAGTTCAGCCACCGGCTTGCCGTAGTACACCTGCGATGCGGCAGCGAGTCCGTATGCCCGATTGCCGAGATAGATCTTGTTCAGGTAGAGCTCGAGGATCGTCTGCTTGTCCAGCTCTTTCTCGATCTGGAAGGAAAGCAGGATCTCGTTGAATTTCCGTGCGAAGGTGCGGTCCCGGGTCAGGAAGTAGTTGCGGGCGACCTGCATGGTAATGGTGCTGCCACCGGACTGGATTTCACCCGTGGAGGCGAGCTCGACGGCGGCCCGGGTCAGGCCGATAAAGTCGACGCCAAAGTGTTCGTAGAACCGGGAGTCCTCCGCAGCCAGGAAGGCCTGCAGCTGTGCCTCGGGGATTTGATCGATTGTGACAGGCGTCCTTCTCTTTTCACCGAATTCTGCTATTAATTTGTCGTCCGATGAGTAGATCCTCAGAGGCGTCTGCAGCTTGGTATTAAGCAACTGGTGCACGGCCGGTAGCTCCGGTCGCAGATGCAGATAGAAGCCGGCGGCAACGAGCATGGCGGAGCTGACCCCCAGAATGGCCAGCCAGAGAAAGAAGCGTGATGCTGTAATCAGTCGGGACATTTTTTTCTGACAATTGTTGGCTATAAGTCTATCATTTGAGAAATTGCTTTAGGTGTTAAAAGGAGTCAATACTCCCGCAACCTCTCAAGACAACGAGGGAGCATTGTAGACCTAAAAGCCCTGAAATTCTCTTACATAAAAAACATATAAATGGAACTGCTGCGCAGTATTACAAGAACCATAGCGTAAAAGGCAGTCAGGCCACGGTTTTGCGGCCGGAGCCCGGTGTACGCCAGGCGCAAGGTTGTCCAGGTATAAGGTGAGCGCGTGTTCGGATTAACAGGAAAAAAGTCCAGTACCGTGCTGGGGGTGGATGTCAGTTCCAGCTCGGTAAAGCTGCTGGAGCTCTCGAAGCAGGGCAGCCGCTACAAGGTGGAAAGCCATGCTGTCGAGCCGCTTCCGGCCAATGCGGTCGTAGAGAAGAACATTACTGACGTAGAAGCGGTTGGCGATGCTATCAAACGTGTTGTCAGCAAGGCCCGCACCGGTGTCAAGCAGGCTGCCATCGCGGTGTCCGGGTCGGCAGTCATTACCAAGGTTATCCAGATGAATTCCGGGCTCAACGAGTTCGAGCTGGAAGACCAGATTGCCCTTGAGGCTGACCAGTATATTCCCTACCCCCTGGATGAGGTGGCCATCGATTTCGAAGTTCAGGGACCCTCCGAGAATAATCCTGACCAGGTTGATGTCCTGCTGGCGGCTTGCCGCAAGGAAAACGTCGATATTCGCGAGGATGCCCTGGATATCGCCGGGCTCAGTGCGAAGATCGTGGATGTGGAAGCCTATGCCCTGGAGCGCGCCTACTCACTGATCGAGCCTCAGCTGGAATCCCACGGTGAGGAGCTGGTGGTCGCCATTGTCGACGTCGGTGCGACCATGACCACCCTGAGTGTGCTGGCCGGCGGTCAGACAGTCTATACCCGGGAGCAGATCTTTGGCGGCAAGCAGCTGACCGAAGAAATCCAGCGTCGTTACGGTCTGTCGGTGGAAGAAGCCGGACTGGCGAAGAAGCAAGGCGGCCTCCCTGACGACTACGAGGGCGAAGTGCTGGATCCATTCCGTGAGGCGGTGGTACAGCAGGTGGCCCGGGCGTTGCAGTTTTTTTTCGGCGCGAGCCAGTACAACGCCGTTGACTACCTGTTGCTGGCTGGGGGTACGGCATCCATTCCCGGCCTTGCTGCAATGGTGGAGGAGAAAACGGCGACGACAACGATTGTGGCCAATCCCTTCTCTGACATGGCTGTTGGCTCGCGGGTCAACGCATCGGCCCTCACCAATGATGCCCCCTCGCTGATGATTGCCTGCGGACTGGCGATGAGGAGCTTTGACTGATGGCCAAGATTAACCTTCGCCCCTGGCGCGAGGAGCTCAGGGCAGAGAAGCAGAAGCGGTTCGTTGCGACCCTGCTGGGGGCGGCGATCGTGGCGGCTGGCCTGGTGTTCCTGTGGAAGACTGATATGGATAACCGCATTGCCCACCAGGAGTCCCGCAACGACTACATCGAGGCGGCGTCCCGACAGCTGGACAGCCAGATCAAGGAGATCGAGGAGCTTCGCAAGAAGCGGGAAGAGTTGCTGGCCAGGATGGAGGTTATCCAGGACCTGCAGGGTAAGCGGCCGGTGATTGTCCGGGTGTTCGACGAACTGGTGAGAACACTTCCGGAAGGGTTGTTCTATACCGAGTTAAGCAAGGCCAACGAAGAGCTGACCATTAACGGCATGGCTGAGTCCAACAGCCGCATCTCCACGCTGATGCGGAATTTTGAGCGGTCCGAATGGTTTACGAACCCGGGCCTGACCAATGTGGCAGCAGCGGACGACGAGCGCGCCGGCTACAGCGCCTTTGACCTGTCAGTCAGCCAGACCACCCCGGAACCGGAAGAAGAGGAGAGCAGCCAGTGAGCCTGTCGGACTCTCTCAAAAGCCTGAATGAATTTGATATCAACGACCTGGATGTCAACAACGCGGGTATCTGGCCTGCGCCGGTCAAGTTCATCGTTATTCTCATCCTTGTTGGCCTCATCGTCGGCGGTGGCTACTGGTTCTTTATCAAGGATCAGTATGCCCAGCTGGAACGGGTGGAGCGACAGGAGGCCGAGCTGCGCCAGGAATACGAACGCAAGGCCTACCAGGTAGCCAACCTGGAAGTCTTCAAGCAACAGATGGTGGAAATGGAAGAAACCTTTGGCGCCCTGGTGCGGCAGCTGCCCAGTGACACCGAGGTGCCCGGGTTGCTGGAAGATATCACCAACACCGCGCTGGGCAGCGGCCTTTCGCTGCGGGAAATCCAGCTGCAGTCCGAACAGAAGCGCGACTTCTACATCGAGCTGCCCATCAATATCCAGGTTAGCGGTTCCTACCATGAGCTGGCTTCCTTCGTCAGCAGTGTTGCCGGGTTGCCCCGGATTGTCACGCTGCATGACTTCACCATCACACCAGTTAGCGGTAATGCGGACCGGCTTGATATGCAGGTTGTCGCCAGAACCTACCGCTACCGGGCTGGAGAATGAGCATGGCAAGACAGCATGCAATGAAAGCCTGGCTGGGTGCCTGCCTGGTCACGGTGCTGGCCGGATGCAGCCAGGGAGGCAACTTTTCAGACCTTGACCGCTTTATGGAAGAAACCCGGGCCAAGCCACGGGGCCATGTGGAGCCCCTGCCGGAATTCCAGGCCTATGAGGCGTTTAGCTATTCTGCGGCCGATCGTCGTGCGCCGTTTGAGCCGCCCATCGACGTCCAGCTGACGATGCTGGACGAAGAACCCGACAGTTCGGTGGAGCCGGATCTCGACCGGCCCAGGGAAGTGCTGGAAAACTACGGCCTGACCGAGCTGGAAATGGTGGGAACCCTTACCAACGCCAACGGTAACCTGTTCGCGCTGATCGAGGACTCCGACGGGGGAATTCATCGGGTGCGTAATGGCAATTACATGGGTACCAACTATGGCCGCATTATCGGGATCAGCGAAACCCGGGTTGAGCTGATCGAGATAGTGCCCAATGGTTCGGGGGGATGGGTTGAGAGGCCCCGATCCCTGTCCCTGGAAGAAGAAGGCTAAGGAGCGGCGCGCGCATGAATACACACAGATACTGGCAAGAAACACAAGTTTTGGGGTCGAGGCTAGCGATGTTCAGAAAATTCACGGTATGGATGAGCGCAGGGGCACTGGCACTGGCTGCCAGTATCGCCAACGCGGCAACGCTTCAGGACGTGGAGTTTTCCTCGCTCTCTGGCGACCGCACCGAGGTGGTTCTGAGTTTTGATGAGGCGCCGCCAGAACCCAGTGGCTACACAATTGAGCGACCGGCGCGGATAGCCATCGATCTGAAGGACACCGTGAGCGGGCTCGACAGCCGCAACATGTCCCTTGGTGGCGGTAATACCCAGAGCATGACGGTGGTTGAGACCAAGGACCGGACCCGTCTGATCTTCAACCTGGTTCAGCTGGCCCCCTATGAGACAGAGGTAGCGGGTAACAAGCTCATGATCACCATCGGTGACGGTGGGCCTGCTGCTGCGGCCGGTTCTGACAGTGGTGATGCGGTCGAATCCGCCGCACCTAGTACAGCGACGTCGACCCCATCCCCGGTATCCGGTGATGCCATAACCGGCGTTGACTTCCGCCGCGGCACAGACGGTGAGGGCCGTGTGCTTATCGACTTGTCCAACAGTCGTGTGCCCGTGGCGCTGAATGAGCAGGGTGGCCGTATCCGGCTGGTGATGGATGGCACCAATGTGCCTGATAACCTTCGCCGTCGCCTGGATGTCACTGACTTCGCTACCCCGGTTACCCGGGTTGATACCTTCACAGAGGGTGGTGACGCTATCGTAGAGATCCGCCCGGAGGGTGCCTACGACTACCTGGCTTACCAGTCCGGCAATCGTTTTACCGTCAGCGTTGAAAAGCTCTCGGAAGAGGAGGCGGAGCGCCGCCGGGAAGAGAAGTTCCCCTACTCTGGCGAGAAACTGTCCCTGAACTTCCAGGACATCGAGGTGCGTTCGGTGCTGCAGCTGATTGCTGACTTTACCGGCCTGAACCTGGTGGCCAGTGATACCGTCTCCGGCAGCATCACACTGCGGTTGCAGAATGTTCCCTGGGACCAGGCGCTGGAGCTGATCCTCAAGACCAAGGGCCTGGACAAGCGCCAGATCGGTAACGTGCTGCTGGTGGCACCGGCGGAGGAAATCGCCGCCCGTGAACGCCTGGAGCTGGAAACCAACAAGCAGATTGCTGAGCTGGCCCCGGTTCGCCTTGAAATTATCCAGATCAACTATGCGAAGGCCTCTGACATCGTAGAGTTGATCCGTGCAGATGCGGAGCTGGTCACCGAGCGTGGCTTCGTCTCTTCCGATGCCAGGACCAATACCATCAGTGTTCGCGAAACAGCTGACAAGCTCGAAGAGATTCGCCGCCTGATCAACACCTGGGACATCGCGGTTCGCCAGGTTTCTATCGAGGCCCGTATCGTGCGTGCACAGGCAAACGTCGCAGAAAGCCTCGGCATTCGGTGGGGTGGCGGGGCCCGGAGTATCAGCGGTGACAACCAGTTTACCGCCGGGGGCTCAATCAACACCTTGACGAGCATTACCAACACTAACCAGGTGGTGTTCCCGGATGCGCTGTCGGTGGACCTGGGAGTTTCTGATGAGGGTGCGTCCTCGTTTGCTATCGGCTGGGGCGGTACCAACTTCCTTGTGGACCTTGAACTCTCAGCGCTGGAAAGTGACGGTAAGGCGGAGCTGGTTTCTCAGCCCAGGGTTGTTACGGCAGACCGCCAGACCGCAACCATCAAATCTGGTGAAGAGATTCCATATCAGGAGGCGTCCTCCAGCGGTGCCACTTCCGTATCGTTCAAGGAAGCTGCGCTATCCCTGGAGGTGACGCCGCAGATTACCCCGGATAACAAGATTATCATGGACCTCAGGGTGAACCAGGACTCCCGGGGACAGGAAACCGCGGGTATTCCAAGCATCAATACCAACGAAGTGACGACGCAAGTACTCGTGGGCAATGGCGAAACCGTTGTACTTGGCGGCATCTTCCAGTCCGAGGTTGCCACCACGATTACCAAGACGCCGTTCCTTGGGGATATTCCCTATGTGGGTGCGTTGTTCCGTCGCACCGAGAACATTGACGAGCGCAGCGAGCTGTTGATCTTCATTACGCCCAAGATACTGAGAAGCAGTCTTATCGACTGAATGGCGCCAGCTACGCCAAAGCCGCCGCGTAACACCGGCGGCTTTTTTGTGTTTTATGCTATTCTCACCCGCCTGTTTATATGGGGAGTCCAAGCAACATGCCGTTACCAAGACGAATCGTGCTGGTAGGGCCCATGGGGGCGGGCAAGAGCACGATCGGTCGCCACCTGGCCCGGGAGCTGGGTTATCATTTCCTGGATTCGGATCGCATGATCGAGGAGCGCTGCGGCGCCGATATACCCTGGATCTTTGACGTGGAGGGTGAAGAGGGTTTTCGCCAGCGTGAATCCGCCATGCTCAGGGAGTTGTCCGACGTGGGCGCATCGGTCCTGGCTACCGGGGGCGGGGCAGTGATGAAAGACGAGAACCATCCTTTCCTGAAACAGGATGCAGTGGTTGTCTATCTCAAGGCCTCCCTGGATCAGCAGATCGAGCGCACCCGCAAGGACCGCAACCGACCATTGCTGCAGAACGATGATCCCGAAGGGGTTTTGCGCCGGTTGTTTGAATTGCGGGACCCAATCTATACGCACCTGGCGGATGTGGTGATGCTGACCGACCGTAAAAGTCCGCGACTGGTGGTTCGCCAGATCCTGAACCGGCTCAACCCGCGCACGCCACGACAACGCCGCAAGGTAAGGAAAGAAGGCAAGCACAATGACTGATACCGTCCAGCAGCTGAACGTAGAGCTCGGTGACCGCAGCTATCCGATCCTCATAGGTGCAGGTCTGCTGGGGGCCCGCGACCTGACAGCCTGGGTGGCGGGAAGCCGGGTCATGATCGTTACCAACGACACGATCGCCCCGCTATACCTCGAGGCCACCCGCAGGAACTTCCCCGGCTGCAGGGTCGATGAAGTGGTTCTGCCGGACGGAGAGTCCCACAAGAACTGGGAAGTCCTGAACCGTATTTTTGATGCCCTGCTGGAAAACACCCACTCCCGCAAGACCACCCTGGTGGCACTCGGTGGTGGGGTGGTCGGCGATATGACCGGGTTTGCCGCGGCATGCTACCAGCGAGGTGTCGACTTCATCCAGGTGCCAACAACCTTGTTGTCCCAGGTTGACTCCTCGGTAGGCGGCAAGACGGGGATTAACCACCCGTTGGGCAAGAACATGGTCGGGGCCTTCCATCAGCCCCGTGGTGTCCTGATCGATACGGATACCTTGCAAAGCCTGCCTCCGAGGGAGGTCTCTGCGGGACTGGCCGAAGTCATCAAGTACGGCCTCATCCGTGATGCAGGGTTCCTCGCCTGGCTGGAAGAGACTATGCCACGGCTGGTTTCCCTCGATGCCGAAGCACTGACCGAGGCGATCTATCGCTCCTGTGCCTGCAAGGCTGAAGTGGTCGCACAGGACGAGCGTGAAGGCGGGCTCCGTGCCATCCTTAACTTGGGACACACCTTTGGCCATGCCATCGAAACCTGGGCAGGTTATGGCAACTGGCTGCATGGTGAAGCCGTGGGTACCGGCATGCTGATGGCGGCGGACCTTTCGCGGCGGGGCGGTGCCCTGACAGCGGCAGACATGGACCGGGTGGAGCGTTTGATCAGGGCCGCTGGTTTGCCCGTCGTGCCGCCTGCAGGTATGACACCGGACGACTTTATGCGTCTGATGGCGGTGGACAAGAAGAACGTTGAGGGTCAGCTGCGGTTGATCCTGCTGCGCAGTCTCGGCGAGGCGGAAGTCACTGAGGCTTTTGCCCCCGGGGACCTGTCCGATACCCTGACAGCCTTCTGCCATTGAAGGGAGATTGACTTTGGGAGTGTGGTACCGGACATGAGTGAGAGCATTACCGGCCTGGAAGGGGGAGGGCTGTTCCCCCGCTTGCAGGAGCGTTACGGGTTCAACAGTGACCCGCTCGCCATGGAGGTGCCGTTCTATTCTGGCGCCCAGCGCCAGCACGCGCTGGAAACCCTGCGCCATCTATGTGGGTTCGGTGATATGGCCCTCGTGCTCACAGGGGCGCGGGGTGCAGGCAAGACCCGCCTGTTGGGTGAGCTGGTCCGAAGCGAGGGCGCCCGGCTGCAGTTCTTGCGCCTGCAGCCCGGACGACTCGACTCCGCTGAAACCCTGGTTCGCGCCTTGTATCAGTCAGTAGGGCGCGCGCGGCCGGAGGCGCTGTCGGTGCGCGAAGCACTGCAGGGCTTCCTGTCACTTTCGGAGGAGGCGACCGGTAAGGGTCGCCGGCAGGTCTTGTTGCTGGATGATGCAGACCAGGCTTCCGGTGAAGCCCTGGCGCTGTTGCTGGACGCTTTCATGGACAGCAACCGTTCTGCTTCATTGGTCCCGGTATTTTCAGGTGGGCCCGAGCTGGAGCAACAGCTCGGGCTGAAAGATGAGCTGCGTAACATGGCAGCCCATGTTATTCGGCTGCCGGAATTTGACCGGGAAGACATCCGGCAGTATCTCGAACCCAGGATTGTCCGTGCTGGCGGCAAGCCCGAGGATTTGCTGTCTGGCCGACGACTGAATCAGCTACTGGTGCTCAGTCAGGGCAGTCCGGGACGGCTCCAGCGCATTGCCCCGGCAGTATGGATGGATATGGCGTCGGTCAGTGGGCGTTCACCGTCCGCTTCCGTGAAGGGTGGTTTATCATCCCTTCGGTGGGTGGCCCTGGCCATCCTCCTGCTGGGGGCGTCCTGGTGGTTTATCTCTTCCCGCTACGATGAAAGTGTCCAGCAGGTTGAAGGCCCGCCGGACAATGAACCGGCTCCCACCCGGGCTATTGTGACGGTCGGCCCTGATAGCCCGGAAAAACAGACTGACGGGGAGCGCAATGGGCCGACCACTTTGAGCGCTGAACCCGCACAGGTGGCCCCGCCTGGCGACGGAACAGTTAATACAGACCCGGTTGACCCTGCCGACGCGCACCCGTCTACTCTTACAGAGCCAGAGCCAGAGCCAGAGCCAGAGCCAGAGCCAGAGCCAGAGCCAGAGCCAGAGCCAGAGCCAGAGCCAGAG
>NZ_JAKZAH010000048.1 GCF_023156245.1 Marinobacter bryozoorum | reverse complement strand
CTGGGTCTACAGCGTTATCGGCAACCATGAGCTGTTGATGATCGCCGGGGCCGGCGAGCCGAGCCTGAAAGCCCGGCATCGCGCGATTGGAGGCGAGTGGGTAGACCAGCTTGATCCGGCCACCCATCGGACGCTGGCCACACGGTGCCGACAATCCTGGCCACTCACGATCACGCTGGCCCACGGGGACGACCAGGTCGGCCTGGTGCACGCCCAGAGCCCGGCCCGGAGCTGGGGGGACGTTCAGGCCAGCCCCTATACCCGGGCGTTTGCCATGGACTGCACCTGGCCCTGGGACCGGGCACAGGGCGAACACCATCCGGTGGAGGGGGTGACGGCGGTGGTGTCCGGTCACATTGGCACCGACCGGGTGATCCGCAAAGCCAACCAGGTGTGGATTGATACCCTGGCGAGGACAGGCCAGGTCCCCCTGATGCCCATCTCGCAAATCCTGGCGTGGGTCAATGAGGAGGCCCGTCATGAGTGAGTCACCCCTGCTGGTTGTGGACCTGGAGGCCACCTGCTGGGGCAACTACGACCGGTTGCATGTAGAAGCTCAGAGCCAGCAAACAGGAGCGATTCCTGCGATGCTGCGCTATCCCCACTTGAACCTGAAGCGCCTGTGGCGACGGAGTACCGGTCAGAAGCGCAAGAAAGGACTGGCCCACGAGCTGGGGTTTGAGGGACATCACCACCGGGGCGTGGATGATGCGCGCAACATGGTCCGGCTACTGCCGTTTATGGACTGGTCGCTGGAGCCGGTGCTGTTTACGCCACCGCAGCGCTGGCCCGGTGCGCCGTCCGTGGACGCTCCACAGAAACCTGAACAGAACCACGGCAACACCGCCAGGAGCCTGCCCGCGGGACTCCGGGGGTGGGGAAAAGCACCATGAAGATTGTCTGCATCTCCGATACCCACAGCCTTCACCGGCGTATGCCTGCCATACCGGAGGGGGATGTGCTCATTCACGCCGGCGACAGCCTGGGTCAGGGAACTCTGGAGAATGTCCAGGAGCTGAACCAGTGGCTGGGCACCTTGCCGCACCGACACAAAATCGTGATCGCCGGTAACCACGACTGGGTGTTCCAGGAAGACCCGGACTTGGCCCGGGCTGCCCTGAGTAACGCCATTTACCTGCAGGACAGTGGCATTGAAATCGAAGGCCTTCGGTTCTGGGGGTCCCCCTGGACACCCACCTTCCTCGACTGGGCCTTTATGCTGCCGCGTGGTGAGCCGTTACGGGAGCGGTGGCGGGTCATTCCGGACGATACCGATGTGCTGATCACCCATGGCCCACCGAAAGATGTCGGAGACCAGGTCAGCGTCGGCTTTAAATGTCAGAACGTCGGCTGCCAGGACCTGCGGGATCGCCTGCAGCAACTGTCGGTGCGGGCGCATGTCTTTGGTCACATCCATGAAGGGTACGGTGAATATCAGCTCGGCAAGGCCCGGCTGGTAAACGCCAGCACCTGTACCGCACGCTACACGCCGACCAATCCACCGATTGTGCTGGATCTGGAGGTTTCGGGAGACAAGCCATGACGGTTAAAGAGCTGATCGAGCGACTGCAAACGCTGCCACCTGACACACCAGTGCTGGTAGAAGGGTACGAGACGGGTTTTGACGAGGTCGTCGACCTGAGCCGGCATGAGCTGGTTCGCTACCGCCATGCCCAACCCTGGGATGGTGAGTATCAGCCAGTGGAACGTTTTAAAACGCCTGCCTCCGACACAATCCAGGCGGCCGTTATTCTGGGCCGGCGTGGGTCTTTGCGATAGGGAGTGATGTCATGACAGCCCGCAAGCGCTACGCATTCAAGGACCTGGTCAAACAGTGTGACCCGAGTGCGCCCACCCCGGACGACGTCAAAGCCTGGGAGCAGATGCCCAATGTCGGACTGGAGCAGACCGTTATGGAGGACCAGGTCGATATCCGCGATGCAGTTCTCCGGTTTCGTGAGCGCCTCACGGACGGCTTCGGCCTTACCCGGTTAATCCTGTTCGGCAGCCGGGCCCGGGGCGACTACCATGCCGAGAGTGATGCCGATGTTGCCGTGATACTCAGTGGTAAGCCGGGCGATTTCGTCGAAACCAAACTGGCGATGGCTGACCATGCCTTCGATGTTTTACTGGAAACAGGCGTCCGGATTCAGGCCTTCCCGATCTGGGAATCACAGTGGCAGCATCCGGAGCAGTACAGTAACCCGGCCATACTGGGGGAAATCGCCAGGGATGGACTGGTTATCTGGTCGGCGTCGACCTGACCCGCTCAGTCTTCGTTGAAGAAGCTGTGCAGCTCCTCCAGCACCGGCCATCGCTTGACCTGTAATACCAGGCACATCCCCAGTGCCGCTGCCGCCCGTTCGACGCGAATAATCGAGCCGGTAAACTTATTGTTTTCCATTTCACTGATTTCGCTGCGAGGGAGTCGGGCAAGTTCGGCGACCTGTTGCTGGGTGAGTCCCCGCGCCTTGCGTTGCTCCCTCATGGTTGCCCCGATGCTTTTCATTTTTGTACCTTATTAGCGACAAACCACGGAATTTTAGCCTTGTTGTCTCTAATAAGCGACAAAATGACGGGAATCCTTTGACGGAAAAATGTGCTTTTTATTCTGGGAGGGGCATGCGCTTGCGGTCATTTCCGGTTAGGTCGATGGGGCGAACTCTCCGGCAGTACCTGCTTACCGGGTTCAGAGAGCAACGACGAGCTCATTGCTCATCGTGAGACCACACCCTTGTGCCAGGCCTTTCTGGAATCGCCGAGGACAGTGATTTTGGCCAAACCGGTGCAGCAAACCGACATCTTTTGCGGGGCAGCCTTGCTCCGGGCCAGGTGGTAACCTTCAGCGGTTCATGCATATAGGACAGTGTGCCCGACTATGGGTTGACTCACCCGGGTTATCTCTCCAGACTACTGTCCAAATATACAGTATACGGTGTCAGCATGTCCTGCATTCTGCTAGGTGATTACCATTCCCTATCCGCGCTCTCGATTCCGCTGTTCCTGGAGCGCATCTCCGCTGGATTTCCATCGCCGGCGGAAGACTACATCGAGAAAACCCTGGACCTGAATGAGCTGTGCATTGAGCATCCGGCAGCGACGTTCTTTGTTCGCGTCCAGGGCGAGTCGATGATTGAGGCGGGGATCTTCCCGGACGACGTACTCGTCGTCGACCGCTCCCTGCGGGCGGTACATGGGGACATCATCATCGCCAGTCTCCGATCAGAAATGACCGTCAAGCAACTGCAACTGACCCCACCGCCCGTCCGGTTATTGCCCCGTAACCCCGCCTTCGCGCCGATTGTTCTGGGGGAGGACGACGTGCTGGAGGTCTTTGGCGTGGTAACCAACGTGGTCCGCTCGCTGCGTCGTGGCGGTAAGTCATGACAAGCAGCCAGCCTGTGTCCTTCGTCACTCTCCGGCGTCGATTTGAATTCCGCAGTATCGAAGTGGGCCGTTGGGTAACAGAGCCGGAGAGAGATCGGGCCGCCGTTCGCTTCTACCAGGCCCTATGCGATTTGAAGACGGTATTGAACGGCACGGAATCGCTCATCTCCCTGCGCGGCATCCTTGGTCTCCAATATGGCATTGGCGGTCGTCCTGGCGTGGCGGCTCACTACATCCCAGCCACCCGTCAACTGGCCCTGGCCAAGAATGCCGGTGCCGGCAGCCTGGCCCACGAATGGTTTCATGCCTTCGATCACTATATGGGGGCCAAGGCTTTTCGGTCGTCCCGGAGCACCGTGTTTGCATCGAGTGCCTGGCTGGACAGCATTCAGCGCAAACCGCATCCGTTGAACGATCTTCTGGGTGAGTGTTTTCAGGCCATATTACTGAACGAAGAGGGGACTCAACCGAGCGAGCTGTTCCAGGCGTCCCGGCAAGCGGACAAGAAGTTGAAGGTGCTCTACTACGCCCGGCCGGAGGAACTCTGCGCTCGAGCATTCGAAGCCTTTGTGGAAGACCGCGAGCCGCACAACCAATTTCTGGTCAACGGCACCATTCATTCGGATGAAGCCCGGTCGGGATTGTATCCCTTGGGCAACCAGCGCGAGCGAATCAATGCGGCCTTTGATGCGTATTTCCAGGCGCTGGGCGAGGCGCTCTATCGTCAGCAGGCCAAAGCCGGATGAAGCCATCGGTATTTGCGTTGGTGGACTGCAATAATTTCTATGCCTCTTGCGAGAAGCTGTTCCGTCCGGATCTCCGGTACACGCCGGTCGTGGTCTTATCCAATAACGACGGCTGCGTGGTCGCCCGCTCGAAGGAAGCCAAGGCGCTTGGTATCAAGATGGGCGTGCCGATACACCACATCAAAGCCGAGATTCGTCGCTACGGCATTGAGGTCTTTTCCTCCAACTACACGCTCTACGGCGATATAAGCCGACGGGTGATGACGACTCTGGAAGCCCTGGCTCCCAAAGTGGATGTCTACTCCATTGATGAAGCCTTTCTGGACCTGACCGGCATTGACCGGGTGGTGTCCTTCGAGGACTTTGGGCGAGAGGTCAGGAACACGGTGTATCAGAACGTCGGCTTACCGGTCTGTGTGGGCATTGCTCCTACGCGAACCCTGGCAAAGCTGGCCAACCATGCCGCCAAGAAATACCCAGCCACTGGAGGCGTAGTCGATCTGACGGACCCCGCCCGGCAACGGCGGCTGATGGCGCGGGTACCGGTTGAGGAGGTTTGGGGTGTCGGGCGAAAACTCAGTGCTAAGCTTCAGGCTATGGACATTGTCACGGCGTTACAACTAGCGGATACCCATCTGGCAACGCTCAGAAAACAGTTCTCTGTGGTGTTGGAGCGCACCGCCCGCGAGCTCAATGGCGTGCCCTGTGTTCCGTGGGAGGATGTGCCGGCCCCGAAGAAGCAAATCATGTGCTCCCGATCGTTTGGTCAGCCCCTTCAGAAATTGAGCGACCTGGAAGAAGCCGTGGCGCACTTTGCGACCCGCGCGACCGAGAAGCTGCGGGGAGGCCAGCAGTATGCGGGAGAGCTGATGGTGTTCATCCGAACCAACCCGTTCAAAACTGCAGCGCCGCAGTATTCACGCAGTGCCAGCGTGAAGCTCATCCAGCCCAGCCAGGACTCCCGGGTTATTGTGCAGCAGGCTCTGAACCTGCTTCGACCGATGTATCGGGAAGGATTGGATTACGCCAAGGCCGGCGTTATGTTGGGGGAGTTAGTGGAAGAAGCGGGTGTTCAAGAGGATCTCTTCCAAGCCGGCCCGGAGCAGGTGCCAGACAGTGGCAGATCGGAACGCCTGATGGCGGTGATGGATACCATCAACCGGAAGTCGAGGGCGACGGTCTACATGGCCAGAGAGGCCGGGCCTGCGGCTTATGCGATGCGGCGGGGGCATTTGTCTCCGGCGTATACAACCTGCTGGGATGACTTGCCGAAGGTTCGCTAGTAAACAAGAACGAACATTCAAAAACGACCGAATTTGATCAAAAAGCGGACCTTTTCTTCGGCTGCGGGAGCTGGTTGCCTTCCCCACCCCCAATTCAATGAAAGACTCGCGGCCGTTGGAATACTTGGCAAAACGCAATCGGGCGGAGAACCCTAATTCGAGGAGCAACTAAAACAGAGATGTTTACAATCTATTTTATTTTGAGAATTCGATAAAAACGCGTAAACCGCTACAAGACTTAGTCGAAAAGCTGATTTTACCTTCATAGCGAGTCACTATATCTCGAACGATAGCAAGGCCGAGACCGTGCCCAGGTGTTTGCTCATCTAGCCGCAGACCCCTTTGGCCCAAACTGGCTAAATCCTTGTGATTAACCCCTGGGCCATCATCAGCAACAACTATTCGCTTGAAGCCGCTGCCTTGTTCCACAGAGAGCTCTACGCATCTCGAAGACCATTTGCCAGCATTGTCCAGTAAGTTGCCCAATACTTCATTAAGATCATGTTCTTCTATCGGCCATCGGCTGTCTTCAGGCAGAGAACTCGATAGTTCAAACGACTTTTCCGGATATAAACGACCGAGCATCCACAAAAGATCCCGTGCCTGTTTTATGGGGTAGGCGCTTTTCCCAATCTGGGGCCCTGCAAAACGGCTTCGACGCATTTCAGCCTCTAATTGCCTATCGATATCGCTTAGTCGCTCCACCATCTGGTGCCTAAGAGTAGTGTCGAGGGGACGTGTGTCGTCTTCCAGTATCTGCCGGACGGCTGCGATGGGGGTTTTGACGCTATGAGACAGGTTTGCGAGAGCGTCCCTGGAGCGCTCCAGTCGCTCATCTAAGGAGTCCAGCAACTGATTTAGTTGAAGAACCAGCGGGTGGAACTCCTCTGGCGACTGAACGTTGATTCGGGAGATCTCTCCGTCCTGGAGTCTTTTTAATGCGGCTTTGAGTGTGACAACCGGTCGCATGGACATCGTGATACCGAACCAGAGCACGGCGACCAAGAGCATAATCAACAGAACTGATACTACGGCGGTCCAGGCATGAAGTGCAGCTTGGCTGCGTTTCAGCGCACCCAGATCTTCAGAAACGATTACGACGATGGGTGTTTCACCGACCTGAAAAGACTTTCGGTAGGCGAGGATGTCTAAGGGAGTATCAGTGGTTTCGGCATCTTCTACGCGAACGGTTCCGTCTTCTTCGTTTTCAATCAGAGGCGTTAACAAGGGCTCCCAAGTATCGGGTGAAATGATGGTCTGTTCGGGTGTATGTATGGCAAAGGCATGATGAAAAACATCCTGGAAATAATCGCCCGTCTGGAGAGTGTCAACTTCACCATTCGCGTCGCGAATCTGGTGTTCAAGGAAAGCGACTTCATCTTTCAGTCGGCTTTCAACGAACTCCCGGGACATTCGGTCGAGTAGCAAACCATGGACCAACCACGCTACCCCCATTAGACCAATTCCGGCGGGCAGTAACAGCGCAAGCAAGGTTCCTTTTACGGACGCAGGCTTTTTAAGGAATCGCATTAAAAATGTACCCCTGGCCGCGTCGTGTTGAGATGGTTTCGCTGCCCACTAGCTTCCTTAACCTCCGAATATACGCCTCAATGACGTTTTCACTCGGGCTATCATTCAAGTTGTAAAGCTGTTCCATTAGTTGTTCTTTGGAAAAGACGTGGCCAGGGCGGCTCATCAAACAACGTAGCAGCCGGAATTCGGTGCCGGTAAGTGTATGTTCCACGCCGTCGTCCATCTTGAGGCTTTGGCGGTTTTCGTCCAGTTCAAAGCGGCCGGCTTTAACCTGAGTATGGACCCTTCCTTCACTTCGACGCACGAGTGCGTTGAGGCGTGCGATTAGCTCTTCTGTCTGAAAAGGTTTTGCCAGGTAATCGTCTGCCCCGGCTTTCAAGCCGTTAACCTTATCCTGCCAATCGCCTCTCGCGGTCAGAATCAAGACCGGACAGCTGACGTGATTCGTTCGCCACTTTCTCAATACGTCCAGCCCGTTGCCATCAGGTAGACCCAGGTCCAGAACAACAGCACGGTAATCCTCTTGCTCACCCAGAACGACGGCTTCTCGGGCACTGGGAGTTGTATCAACGCTGAAACCTGCTTTTCCCAACTGCCTGACCAGACCCTCAGCAAGCAAGCGGTCATCTTCGACGAGCAGTAAACGCATGAGTTTTTCCTTCTCTGTATGGTCCGCGGTCGAAAGTGTGACTGATTAACCTGAATTCAGCCTGAACGGAAAATAGTTCGAGTTTTTCAGAAAGAATTCAGGTTAGTGAGAGAAGGTAACAACCGATTCTGGACATTGCTCAAGATTGGGGCTCAATCCAGCAGTGTTTTCGCGAGTTTTATTTTACAGAGGATAAAAAGATGAATGCATCAAAACTATTCGTAGCGGGTATGGCGCTTTCAATGTCGGCAACAGCGTTTGCGGCTGGCGCCCATGATGGTGGCCACGGGCACGGCGCTACAAGCGGTGAACCTGGCAAAGCGTCGGAGGCCAGCCGAACCATAACTGTCGAGATGTACGACAACTACTACGAACCCGAAGAAATCAGTGTAAAGCCGGGTGAAACCGTTCGCTTCGTGGTGGAAAACAAGGGAAACCTCGTCCATGAGTTCAATGTTGGCACTCCCGACATGCACGAAGCTCATCAAGAGGAAATGATGATGATGGTTGAGCATGGCGTCATCCAGGGCGGCAAGCTGAACCACGACATGATGAATATGGATATGGGGAATGGCCATTCCATGAAGCATGACGACCCGAACAGCGTGTTGCTGGAACCGGGCCAAAGTAAAGAAGTGGTATGGAAGTTCTCTGATAAAGGCAATATCGAATTTGCCTGCAACGTGCCGGGCCATTATCAGGCCGGGATGTACGGTGAGGTCAATTTCGAGTAACTCGCTTAACTGAGGTCCGCGAGCGCGGGGCTGAGACACGTTTCTCGGCCCGGCTTCAATGACGTGTAGTTCGGAGCAACACAGATGAAACCACGCTTTTTGACAGGGCTTTTGAGCCTGCTGATGCCAGCCATGGTTCTGGCCGGCGAATACGACCTTACGGTCGACCGGGTAAAAATTGATACCGGCGATTTCGTGAAGGAAGGCATTGGATACAACGGGAAATCCCCCGGGCCAGTGATGCGCTTCAAGGAAGGCGAAAACGTCAAGATCAACGTGACCAACAACCTGGATGAGATGACGTCCATTCACTGGCATGGTTTGATCCTTCCTTTTGATCAGGACGGCGTGCCCGGAATCAGCTTCCCAGGTATCAAACCGGGTGAAACCTTCACCTACGAATTCCCAATCCAACAGGCGGGCACCTACTGGTTCCACAGCCATTCAGGCTTCCAGGAGCCAGATGGCGCTTATGGTTCTATTGTTATCGAGCCTGAAGGTCGTGAGCCGTTTCGCTACGATCGGGAATACGTGGTGCAGCTCACCGACAAACACCCCCATTCCGGTGACCGCATCATGCGCAACCTGAAAATGATGCCGGATTACTACAATCGCGAGCAGCAAACCGTTGGCGAGTTTTTCTCGGACGTGTCAAAAAATGGCCTGATGAACACCGTCAGTGACCGTATGGCCTGGGGTGGCATGCGGATGATGAAAGCGGACGTTGAGGATATCCATGGCTTTACGGGCTTGATCAACGGCAAAGGACCAAGCCAAAACTGGACAGGGATCTTCGAGCCGGGCGAACGCATTCGGCTGCGTTTTATCAACTCTTCGGCGATGACTTACTTTGATATCCGGATCCCCGGTCTGGACATGACGGTTGTGCAGGCAGATGGCAACAACGTTCAGCCGGTTAGTGTGGACGAGTTCCGGATCGGTGTGGCGGAAACCTACGATGTGATCGTCCGTCCGAAAGATGAGCAGGCCTACACCATTTTTGCTGAATCCATGGGGCGTTCGGGCTATGCCAGGGCAACATTGGCCCCTGAAGAGGGTATGGAAGCGGCCGTGCCGCAACTGCGCGAACCGGCGCGCCTGACCATGGCTGACATGAGCGGTATGGCCGGCATGGACCATGGCAGCATGTCTGGCATGGATCATGGGAACATGGATATGAACAGCTCGGAAGGTATGTCCGGAATGGATCACTCCAACATGGAAGATATGGATCATTCTGACATGTCCGGCATGGATCATGGTTCCATGGTGATGGGAAAAGAAGGCCCAAGCGACCCCTTTTACGCCAAGGGAAGTGGCCTTGTACCCACGGCAGCCAATGGCGGCAAGTTCCTGTCCTATGCTGACCTGAAGGCCCAAGATCCACTGTATGAAGACCGCGAACCGACCCGGGAAATTGAGCTTCGTTTGACCGGCAATATGGAGCGGTATACCTGGAGCATTAATGGCGTTAAGTACGAAGACGCCGATCCGATTCGCCTCAAATACGGTGAGCGAGTTCGCTTCAAATTCGTGAACGAGACCATGATGACTCACCCCATGCACCTGCATGGTATGTGGTCCATTCTCGATGTTGGAGCAGACCAATGGAACCCGATCAAGCACACGGTCAGTGTGCAGCCAGGCACCACGGTTTACATGGAAACCGAGGTCGACGGGCCCGGTCAGTGGGCGTTCCACTGCCACCTGTCCTATCACGCGGCCGCTGGTATGTTCCGCAAGGTCATTGTTGAAGGTGGGCCAGAGTCGACGCAGGCCAAAACAGACGTGATTGCCAAAGATGGAGGTGAGGTATGAGCTGTATTCGATCAATTGTCGCAGTCAGCTTCCTTGCCTCTATTGGTGTCTCAACGGCGGTGACAGCTCAGGAAATGATCTCCGACACGACCGCTCGAAAACAGCCGCTCACAACCTGGGGCGTTCAATTCGAGGAATTTGAGTACCGCTACAGCGACGATGACGAGGAGCTGGGCGTCTGGAATGCGGATGCCTTCTATGGCACCGACGACTTTAAAGTCCGGCTGCTCACAACCGGGGAGTACGAGATAGAGGAGCAGGCCTACGAAACGCTGGAAAACCAGCTGGTCGGCCAGATCCCTATCTCCAAGTTCTTCGACGCCAAAGCGGGCGTGCGTTTCGATACGCCCGAGGGGCCGGACCGTACGTATGCGGTTCTCGGTGTCGCCGGCCTGGCGCCCCAATGGTTTGAGGTCGATGCCAACCTGTATGTTAGCAAGGATGGTGATTCGTCTGCCGAGATCGACGCGGAATACGAGCTGCTGTTCACTAACTACTGGATCCTGTCTGCGACGCTGGATGCAACGGTAGCATTCAGCGAGGACGAGGAAATTGGCGTGGGTAAAGGCTTGGTTTCCACCGAAACTGGCCTCCGGTTAAGCTATGACTTGATCGATCGTGCGTTCTCGCCTTACGTGGGCGTGGTGCATGAGCGCAAGTACGGCGATACCGCAGATCTCGCTAAAGCCGAAGGCGGCGGTACAGAAGACTGGTTTGCCGTCATCGGTGCCCGCATCGCGTTCTGATTGGGATAACGAGCCAGGTTTTGTCCTGGCTCTCTTTTTGATGTACATCAATTTCATCGAAAGCCCTCACTGATTTTCAGTCGCAGTTCAGGTCCGCATGTTGTCATAGAGGGGAGATGATAAGGCTAAGAGGTTTCTCCCATGACTAAAGCACACAAAGCATCGAACCAAGAGCAGTTTCTGCTGCGCCGAAAACTTGCCGTTGAAGGTATTGAAGAGGGCGAATGGTTTGATTTTATTCACGAACTCAACCATCATCCCTGTGTAGATTTTGCCGAACGCAAGGCAAATAACCAACTGCAAGTCACCTTCGATGGAACCCATTGGTCCACCGATGAGTTGCTGGAGGCGATTGAAGCACATGGCGGTCGGTTGAAGGGGGGGTGGTGGACTAAACGGAAACTGGCGTGGTACCGGTTTACAGATGATAACGTACGTGCCAATGCCAAACTTGATCCGTTTTGCTGTTCAAAGATCCCGCCCATGAAACGAAAATAGCTGGAGGTTAGATGAGCAGGGAGCAGGACAGAACTACTCGCTACAAGGAAGGCAGTCTCACACTTGCAGGAACGGTTATGTTGGGTACCGGCGTCATGATTGGCGCCGGTATCTTTGCGTTGACCGGGCAGATGGCACAGATGACCGGCGTGCTTTTTCCGCTGGCGTTTCTGGCTGCGGCGGTAATCGTCAGCTTCAGTGCCTATTCCTACATTAAAATTTCCGATGCCTACCCGTCAGCTGGTGGGATTGGCATGTACCTTTACAAGGCTTATGGAAACCGGCTGCCGACGGCGTTTAACGCCCTGCTGATGTATTTCTCGATGGTGATCGCCCAGAGCTTTCTTGCGCGCACCTTTGGTTCCTACACCATGCAGCTGTTCGGTGGCGATGAAAGCGGTCGCATGGTGCCCATTCTCGGCGTGTCCCTGATCCTGGCAGCGTTTCTGATCAACCTGCTCGGTAACCGAATGATTCAGGGGGTGGCCTCCTTCATAGGCATCCTGAAGATCGGAGGCATACTGATTTTCGGGGTCGTGGGTGTATGGGTTGCCGACAGTCTGTTGGTCGACTTTTCAAGCACGGGCGAAGCCGGAGCAACGGGTAATTTCCTGGGTGCAACGGCACTTGGAATACTCGCCTTCAAGGGCTTCACTACGATCACTAACAGCGGTTCCGAAGTGATAGATCCCAAGCGGAATGTAGGGCGAGCCATCATTATTTCCATCGCGGCCTGCGTGGTAATTTACACCCTGGTTGGTTTTGCTGTGGCCAGTAACCTGTCGCTGGCTGAAATCATCGAAACGCAGGACTATTCGCTTGCTGCCGCAGCGCGCCCAGCTCTGGGAGAGTACGCGGTCTGGTTCACGGTTGCCATTGCCATGATGGCCACCGCCGGCGGCATTCTGGCCAGTATTTTTGCGGTCTCACGGATGCTTGCGATGTTAACCGAAATGAGGCTGGTTCCCCATCGTCATTTCGGTATGCCGGGCAGTATCCAAAAGCACACGCTGGTTTACACCGTGGTTCTGGGACTGGTTCTGACGGCTTTCTTTGATCTCTCCCGGATTGCAGCACTAGGTATCGTGTTCTATTTGGTAATGGATATTGCCATTCACTGGGGAGTCCTTCGTTATTTACGCGGCGATGTGAAGGCAAAGGCGTGGGTGCCAGCGGTTGCTATCCTCCTGGATTTGCTCGTACTTGGAGGTTTTGTCTGGGTCAAACTGAACTCTGACCCGTTTGTGATTGGCGTTGCGGTTGTCACGATGGTTGTTATTGCCGCTGCGGAGCAGATTTTTCTGAAAAGGTTCCAGGAAACCGGACAGTCGGGACGTGATGAATCTCATGTGCATGATCACCACTAATTAGCAGTTAACCGGAAGGACCGTACCATGATGGAAGGCGATATGTTTGGCAACACAATGTGGGCAGGCCACTGGCTCTGGATGCTGGTGATTGGCATTGTGGTAGTGATACCGGCCCGGCGTATTTGCCAGCGCACGGGATATCCGGGGTGGATGGGCGTCTTGATACTTATCCCCATCGTCAATCTGGTTCTTCTCTACTTCATCGCTTTTAGTGACTGGCCTGTTGAACGTAGTGGGAAATAAATGGGGTGTTGCAATTCAACTGATGCGTTGAGCTCTTTTTCACAATCCTACGATACGACTTAATGCTGTCGTCCATGTGACGACAATTATTGAATGAAACCGGGAGACAACGAGATGAAAGCAAGAAATCTAAAATTGTTCGTATGTTTGATGTTTTTGCAAGTGCCATTTTTGCACGCTGAAGAGGCTCTTTCGGGCGAAGATGTTGCTAGTGTTGTCGTCGGAAACACGGTGCAAATGGAATTCCGAGATGCTCAGGACACTTTCCGCACTCGGACTTTTCATGAGTACTATGATCCTGATGGTTCGATCTATGGAATGACCAAATATCGCGAACAGCAGGGAAACCTTACCCACTATATCGGAACGTGGGAGGTGAAAGACGGTAGGTTTTGCACATCAGTGTACGGTCGCGATTATTCTTGCAATCAAATAAAGCCTTTGTCCGGCAACGCTTACGAATTGGTCAATGAAGGAGGCAAGATCAGGAACGTTAAGTTATACGAAGGGAAGCATCATGGTCTGGAGTAGGGATATCTGGGGGCGAGTGATTCAGCCTCTATTCACTCAGGAAGTACGTTTCGCCCATGCGGAACCAGGAAGCGAGTTAAGTCCATATTGATCTTGTCTCTGGAGAAAATAATCGGAGGACATATTCGGTTGAGCGACTTGAGGGTTAGATGATGAGTGTTTTGGAGCAGTACAGTCTGCTGCTTGCCCTGGTGCTCAGCATTGCAGCTACCGTTCTGGCTCTGTATGGGCTTGCCCGTGCCATTGGCCCGGCACACCGGGAACTGGGCAAGGATGTGCCGGCGAGTTCCGGAGCCTTGTCTCGAGACCCGGTCTGGGGACGCTACCATGCACGGTACTACGGCTACGCGTTGCTGTTTCTGGCCTTCGACATGGAGATGGCGTTCATGTACCCGTGGGCTGTTGTATACAGGGAAGTAGGGTTAGTCGCTTTGTATGACATGGGCGTGTTTCTTGCCATTCTCTTTCTTGGTCTGCTCTACGGCTGGAGTCAGGGGGCATTGAGGCGGCAATGATTTCTGACCCAACAATGACCATTACGGGCGCGCGCCAGCGGCAGGGGCGGTTCACGGTACTTCAGAAGTGGGTTTCCCGGGCTCTCGCGGGCAACCTGAGCTGCCTGATCGTCCCGGGGCCTGAAGTGGCACTGTCCCATGGCCTGGATGTGACAGCGGCAGGTATGCGCATCACCGCGACACCTCGCGATGCGAGCGTGCTCCTGATTATCGGCGAGCTTTCAGAGAAAATGAACGAGGCCGTGGCGGTGCTCTATGCGCAGATGCCGAGGCCGCGAGCCATTGTCATTTTGGGCGGACAGACGCCGTCAACGCTACCGGACCCTGATTTTTCCGCGGGTGTTTCGCAAGCCGGTCTGATCGACGCGGTTGACTGGTTGAAGCGCGCGCTGGCCAAGGGCGCATTCTCAGACTCCCCCGAGGATTTCGACGCCCCTGTTCTGCACGCCAGGATAGAGTATGTCTGCCCCATGCACCCGGAAGTTGTCCAGAACGAGCCGGGTAGTTGCCCCAAGTGTGGCATGGACCTGGTCGCCCGGGAGGCAGGGGAGCCGGCCCCCGAGCATGACCATGGGCACGATCATCGCGAGCACCGGCACCATGAGCACGAACACCAGCATCATGATCATGCGCAGCAGCACGAACACCATGAACACGAACACCATCATGGTCACTGCCATGACCATCATGATTCGCATGAGCACGATCACGAGCAGCACGAGGGTCATCAGCACTCGCACGAAAACCATCATGATCACGGACACAAGCACCAGCACGATGAGTCCGACGGCGACGCGGAGGAGAAAAATTCGGGGCATGATCACAGTGAGCACGGTCATGATAGCCACGAACATGGTGGCCATGATCATGTAGGTCACGGTCATAGTGGTCATGATCATGGTGGGCATGACCACGGCGCCTCGGGATTCATGTCCATGATTGAAGTGACCAAGGACCTGCCTCGTAGCGCCGACGGGTTGGCGATGGACTGGATGGAGGTGCCGTTCGGTCCGGTTTTCCCCGGTCTGCCTGGTGGGCTCAAGTTGACGCTGACTCTTGACGGTGACGGCGTAACAGAAGGACAGGCCACATCCTTGGTGGGCATGATCAATGAGAGTGAAGAAGGCAAGGAGATCGACGCCGAGACCTTTATCGAGCGCCTGGCGTCGGCCATGCCACTGGCCAGCGTGAGCTACCGACTGCTGGCCTGCCTGGCAATCGAGCGGGCGGCTGGTCTGGAGAACGATTCGGCAACCGATCAGGCCCGGGCTGTGGCGCTTGAATGTGAGCGCATCGCCAGTCACCTGGGTTGGCTGGCGCAAACGGGGCGCCAGCTCGGCTTCGCCTGGTTGACGGATCGTGCCGCAACCCTGCAACTGGAGATCCGCCGCGCCAGTGGAAAACGGCTTGTGGAACTGACGCCCGCTCTGCAGGCATTGGCGGCTCGTCTTGGGCGAACGCCTTTGCTCAAATCGCGATTGAAGGGGATCGGCGTACTGCCATCGGGCACTGCGGGCCTGAGTGGCCCCGTGGCGCGCGCTGCTGACGACGCCGGAGATGCCTGGGCGCGCCTGTGGCAGCGCCTGGACGAAATCATCACGAGCCTCGACTACATCAAGGCAACCGGGGAGCCGGGGCTACCTGTTTTGCGAAACATCGGGCGTGGATCAGGCACCGGTGAGGCCACCGTGGAAACCCCGCGCGGCGAGGCTCAACTGAGCCTGATTCTGGAACACGGCCAGGTGAAATCCTACAGGTTGGACACCGCCTGCAGTCACCATATCGGCCTGGTCGCAAAGCTTGTCGAGGGCCGGGAACTGGGCGACGCACTGGTGGCGGTCGGATCACTTGACCTTTCGCCCTGGGAGGTGATCTCGTGAACTTCGTCATCGTGTTGCTTGCGTTGCTTGGTAGCGTCTGGCTGCTCGCCGTGGTCGAGGGCTGGACGACAACGGGCCGCCTGCGTCCGGCCGCGCCCCTACTCAGCGGCCTGGCGCACCTCGGTCGTGAATCCATTGTACCGCGCACGCCGGACCGGGTCTTTTTCGAGACGGCGCCGGTGCTACTGCTGATCGTCGCGGTGCTTGGCGCGGCGGTTCTGCCTCTGGCGCCGACCCTGGTGATCGCGGATCTGGCTACCGGTGCGCTGTTCATCAACGCGGCGCTTGCCTATGTGCTGGTGGCGCTGATCATGGCCGGCTGGGGCCCGAATGGCGCCTACGCCATGATCGGCGGCTGGCGATTCCTTGGCCAGCTCATCGCCTACGCCATGCTTATTGTCATGCCCATAACTGCGGTGGCGATGCGCGCCGAATCCCTGGTGACCACGGTGATCGTTGTCTCCCAAGACGGCTTGTGGAACATTGTCTATCAGCCGCTTGGTTTCGTGCTGTTTTTCATTGCCGCCATGGCGCTGGCGTTTCGTGCGCCTTTTGATCTGCCAACCGCACCCGGGGAACTGGGCGGGGGTGTGGACGCGGAATACACCGGCGTGCGCCTGGCGGTGTTGCGCCTGGCCAGGCTGACGCTGGTGATCACGCTGGCTTCCGCGACCACGGTGTTCTACCTCGGCGGCTGGCATGGGCCGCTGCTGCCTCCCTGGGCCTGGAGCCTGATCAAGACCCTGGCCGTGGCCGTGTCGATGCTCCTGGCCGGTCGCTATCTGCCGCGCATTCGCGAGGCGGATCTGATGCGGTGGTGCTGGACCCTGGGGATTCCCCTGGCACTGCTCAATATCATTGTTGTCGGTTTACTGGTTCTGGTGGTTCCATAATGTACGCTCAGGCTTTTTTTGTTGCCGTTTTCGGGCTGGCCGCCATCGGCTTCGGCGTGGTGGTGTTTCGCACCTCGTCCATGGTGCGTTCCGCGCTGGCGCTGTTGTTTTCTCAGACTGCCGTCGGCTGCATGTTCCTGGCGATGCAGACCGAATTCCTGGGCGTGCTGCAGATCATGATGATGGCGACGGAGATGAGCATCATGGCCATTTTCATGGTGATGTTCATGATGGACCCGGGCGGGATGGGGGGCATGGATATGACCCACCAGAAGCGCTTTTCAATTGGCGCTGGCGTGGTCGCTGCCGGTGTTGCGATAGTGGTCGCGTTTTGGGCCGATTGGGGACCTGTAACGGCCGAGGCGCCGGATGCGGCGATGCAGACACGGGCGCTGGGCATGGAATTGCTGGGTCGCTCCATGCTGATCTTCGAAACCGCCGGTATCACTATTTTGACCGCGATGATTGCGGCCACGGCGGTGGCGATACCGGTGCAAACGACGGCCAATAGTGCTGACAAGGAGGATACGGAATGACTCTCGTCCTGATCGTGGCGCTTGTAACCGGTGCAATCCTGTGCGGCATTGGTGTTTATGGCGCGTTGTCCCAGACCAATCTGGTTATGATCATGATGGGGGTGGAGCTGATTCTTGCAGGCGCGTTGGTGAACTTGGTCGCCTTCTGGCGTTTTCTGCACCCCGAAAGCTACTCCGGCCAGATGTTCGTGCTGGTGGTGATGACCGTCATGGCGGTCGAAATGGCGGTTGGCTTCGGTGTCGCGATTGCGCGTTTCCGGGCCAAGGGCTCGGTTGAAATGGAAGAAGCCGGGGACCTGAAAGGATGAGTGCAGTGCTTCTACCGATATTGCCACCACTGATCGCCGCCCTGGCGTTGCTGGTTCTGCGCCGGGGCCTCGCGACGATGGCCCTCGGCGGGGCGACGTTAAGTCTGGGCGGCAGCCTCTGGCTACTGGCCCGGGTCGCCGGCGGGCAGACCGAAACCCTGCTTCTGCCCGGTCTGCCGGAAATGCCACTTCGATTGGTCGCCGGACCTATGACAGCACTGCTGGCGGTGGCGGTGGCCACCGTGGGCACGTTCGTGCTGATTTATGCAGTCGGATATATGAAGCGGGAGTCCGGCCTGTGCCGCTTCTACGCAGTAATGTCCCTGTTCCTGGCCGCTATGCAGTCGCTGGTGCTGGCCGGCGACTGGGTTCTGTTGCTGGCGGTCTGGGAGTTGATCGGTTTGTGCAGTTACCTGCTGATTGGCTTTTGGTTCCAGCGGCCCGAGGCCGCGGATGCCGCCGGTCGCGCCTTCCTCTACACTCGTAGCGCCGATCTGGGTTTGTACGTGGCGGTATTTATGCTGATTGGGTCGGCCGGTACCAGCGAGATTGCCGCCTCCCTGGAGGCCGGCGGCAGTGCCTCGACTGCCGCGGGGCTTTTGTTGCTGCTGGCCGCCATGGGTAAGTCGGCCCAAGTCCCCTTGCAGGACTGGCTTATGCGCGCGATGGCGGGGCCGACACCGGTTTCGGCGCTGCTGCACTCGGCCACCCTGGTGGCGGCGGGTGCCATCCTGCTGATCCGTTCGGCCCCGCTGCTGACACCGGAGGTGTTGCTCGTCGTCGGACTTGTCGGCGGCGTTACCACGGTGGCGGCCGGAGTTATTGCACTTGCCGAGCGTGATCTCAAACGCCTGCTTGCCGCTTCCACTGCCAGTCAATATGGCTTGATGCTGGTTGCGGTTGGAGCCGGCGTTCCGCTGGCGGCCCTCCTGCATTTGCTCGCCCACGCCGCCATCAAGAGCACCCTGTTTCTTGCCGCCGGAGACTTCCAGCATGCCCGCGGGGGTACCGGGTTCGATCAGTTGGAGGGTGTTGGTCGTGACAGACCCTGGACTTTTGCCGGCTTTGTGCTGGCAGCGCTGGCACTGGCCGGTATCCCTCCACTGAGTGGGTTCTTTTCCAAGGACGCGGTAATCGCCGCCGCCCTGTCTGCGCAGGGCACCGCCTGGCTCGGCCCCCTGGCGCTGGCCGGTGCCCTGCTGACCGGCGGCTATATGGCCCGGGCCTTGTGCCTGCTATGGCGAGGCTCCGGAGAAACCCGCCCGGTTGCCGGTAGTGCCTGGATGACTTTGGGCGTTTGGGGGTTGGCGGTCCCTGCCACGATTCTCGGCCTGGCCTTCGGCCCCATCGAGGCCGTTCTTGATCTGCCCGCCGTCACCGCAGGCACATTGGCCGTGCTCCTTGGGCTTCTTGCTGCCGCGTGCGGCCTCGGCCTGGGCTGGCTCGTGCCGGCTCCCCGCCTGCTAGGGCCGGTTTATCCGTGGGCGCGACGCGGACTTTCCGTTGGCGGTGGGCTTACGGTCTGGGTCGGTAGGCCCGCAATGGCTGTGGCCCGAGGATGTGAGCGTTTGGAAGGGCGTCTGTATGAAGCTGTGCTTTCTCTTGGGCGCGCCGGTCTCTTCCTTGCCTCTGCGAGCGAGCGAGCGGAGCGGGGCTTGTTCAAGATTGTGCTTTGCGTGGGCAGGGTGAGCCTGAGGGTCGCGACCTATGTGCGGTTTGGAGATGAACGCCGTATCGACGGCCTGATTTTCGCCCTGGTGGCGGCTGTGCGTGCACTGGGTGCGCTAGCCCGAAACCTCCAAAGCGGCTTTATCCATCATAGCCTGGCGATCAGTGCGGTCGCAATCGCCGTCACATTGGCTGTTCTGCTTTTTGCTTCATCGACGAGCTTTTAGAGGAAACCCATATTCATGTTACCACTTGTCTCGCTCACCCTGTTTTTGCCACTGGTCGGCGCGGTGCTGATTCTGTGTCTTCCGAAGCCCGCAACGCGTACGGTACACGTCATAGCGATTATTACCGCCGCCCTTACACTGATCGGTGCTCTGTCCATGTGGTTTCAGGGTGCGAGCGGTGCAGGCTTTTCCCAGGTCGAAGAGCTGCAATGGATACCAGCCATCGGTGCCGCCTACCGGGTTGGAGTTGATGGGATCAGTCTGCCTTTGGTGCTGTTGAGCGCTGTTCTTTTCCTGGTTGCTGTGATCTATACGTCGTCGCTTCGTGAACGTCCGCGCGCCTATATTGCTCTGGTACTTCTTCTGGAAACTGCGTCTATCGGTACCTTTACAGCCCTCGACGGTATCCTGTTCTACGTCTTCTTCGAGGTTTCCCTTGTCTCCATGTATTTCATGATCGCCGGGTGGGGCCACGAAGACAGGCAACGGGCAGCGTTGATGTTTTTTATATACACCTTGCTGGGAAGTCTGCCGCTTCTGCTTGCTATCCTCGGGCTTTATCTGGGCAGCCCCGAACCGACCTTCGACATGCGAGCCTGGATTGAGAATCCCCCCCTGGAGGGCGCGGCGGCCATGTGGGCATTGATCGCTATGCTGATCACCTTTGCGGTAAAGATCCCCGCGGTGCCCCTGCATACCTGGTTGCCCGCCGCACACGTGCAGGCGCCGACCGTCGGCAGCGTCATCCTCGCCGGCGTCATGCTGAAATTCGGCACTTACGGGCTGGTTCGATTTGCTCTGCAAATGACCCCCGATGCGTTCCGTGAAGCGGGCGTTGTTGTTCTGATTCTCGGTGTTGTCAGCGCGCTCTACGGGGCTTTTGCCGCTCTGGCCCAGAGTGATCTGAAACGCTTGGTCGCCTATACGTCGGTTAACCACATGGGGTATGTCATTGTCGGTGTGGCCGTGGCGGCAATAACTCTGGATCCCTCGGTGCGAACTGTTGCTTTGGATGGTGCGGTATTGCAGATGTTCAGCCATGGACTGGTTACCGGTGCCTTGTTCTTGCTGGTGGGCATGATCCAGGACCGTGCCCACACCCGTGAAATGGGCGAATTGGGTGGGTTGCTCAAGACGGTCCCAATGCTCGGCTGGACCTTTGTGTTGGCGGCCTTTGCATCGCTGGGCTTGCCCGGGCTGGCGCACTTTCCGGCCGAGTTTCAGATATTTCTTGCCACTTTAAGCGCTTCGCCTGCCGCGGTGGTTGTGATTTTGGGTATTGCCATTATTGCCGGTACGTTTCTCAAAGCACTGCGGGAAACCTTTCTGGGCGAGCCCCGGCAGCGCTGGCAGTCCATGCCTGATTTGAGCGCTCGTGAGTGGCTTGCTGTGGGGCCATTGCTGGTGCTCACTGTCGGCACTGGCGTGGCACCCTCCTGGGTGCTGGGTATCATCCACCGCACTACATCGGCGCTGGCACTGTGATGGCTCGTGATCTTGCACTGTTGATTCCTGAAATTGCCGTACTGTTGACGGCTGTCGGTGCGCTGATCGCGGAAATGCTGCGTAGGCCGCAAATTGCGCTGCTGGTCGCCGTTAGCGGTCTGATCGTTGCCACGGGTCTGACCGTCAGTCTGATTGGTGAGGACACAACGGTGTTTGGTGGCAGTTTCCGGGTTGACGAGCTCAGTGTGTGGGCCAAACTCATTCTGCTGCCGGCCACCATCCTCGCCATATTTTTGGCGAGAGTGGATGTGAGAGGCACCGTGCGAGAGGGCACGGTTTACAGCCTGCTTTGCTTTGCCACCATCGGCGCGCTCGTTCTGGCAGGCGCGGGTGATACGATGTTCCTTGTATTGGGTACATTATTAACGGGCCTGGCCACCTTTGCCTTGGTTGCCTACCCGGATACCGACCCTGCCACAGAGGCCGCCATGAAGTTTTTCGTGTTCGCCTCGGTCACAGGTGCGATCATGATTTTCGGCCTGAGTTACTGGTTCGGCGCTGCGGGATCCACGTTACTCGCGGATCTTCCTGGTATGGATACCATGCCAATGGCGGTTCTTCTTGGGTTCGTGGCGGTGGTTGTCGGTCTGGGTTACAAAGCCTCGCTGGTTCCATTCCATTTCTGGGCGCCAGATGCCTATGAGGGTGGGCCACTGTCAATAGCGGCCTACCTGTCAGTGGTGCCCAAGATCGGTGCTCTGTTCGCACTCGCTCAGGTGGTTCGCGATCTACCCCCGGAAAGTGGTTGGACCGCCATCATCGCCGGTCTGGCTGTTCTGACCATGACCTATGGCTACCTGGCCGCGCTTGCTCAGACTAACGTGATTCGGCTGCTTGCCTATTCGTCGATTGCCCAATCCGGCTATTTTCTTCTGGGCATCCTCGCAGTCGGCGCAAGTGAGCTTGCGCTGCCATCCATCATCCTGTTTGCCGCAGCCTATGCGGCCATGAACCTGGGCGCTTTCGCCGTTGCCGCCAGTACTGGACGGACTCTGAACGATTTTGACGGATTGGGTCGCGCCCAGCCGCTTATTGGCCTCGCAATGGTTATCTTTCTGCTATCGCTGGTTGGGATTCCCCCATTGGCGGGTTTTGTCGGCAAGTTCCTTTTGTTTGCCGCAGTCATCGACGTGCAGTACACCTGGGTGGCAGTGGTGGCGATCATCAATAGCGTACTCTCGCTGGCAGTTTATCTGCGCCTCGTTGTGCCGATGTACAGGCAAGGGAATGTCGTGGTGGCTAGAACTGATATCTGGTTGAAAGCCGTACTGATAATAGCGCTGACTGCCACACTCCTTTTGGGTGTATTTGCGCAAGTGTTTGTAGGGCCGTTTGCATGATGGCCGAAGCCCATTATTTATTGCCGAGAGTAATCACCGCCCTGACGTCTGAGATCAAGCCAGCCTCTATAGAGCCAACGCAGACCAAAGAGCGAGACTGTTGGAACGATAATCCACTGCACTAGAGGCGCAATACCTGTGCCAATAAAGGGTAACAGGGGCATAGAATCATTGTAGCTCCAGCGCTGGCCTGCGCCTGTGGCCCATGCTTCAAAGACTATCGTTATAAGCAGACCGGTAGCAAAATACACTCCTAAAACATGGCGGCGCCACCGTCCCTGTATCCAAAAGCCATCTTTAGTTGCCGCGGCGGCAATGCCATAGGCAAATAGTGCAATATTGGCATCACCGATTGCCGCCCGCGTGCACAGCCAGACTACCGCACCATGGGATGCCTCCATCATCCCTGTAAAGAAAGGCACCTGGATCATTTCCCAAAAAAAATGCAGCAAAAAGCTGACAGACCAAATTAAAAAAAACAGGAACCAGCCTCTACGGGATAGTCGACTTGAACAATGCATAATCTATCCAACTAATCTATTAATTTCAGGCAGCCGAAGTTGAAATCGCCATTTCCAATTGAATACTAGCCAAGTCTTCCCAACCCTGGGAATGTTGCTAGCCTCCACAAAGCTAATTGAATTATCTGGCCGGTTAAAGCCATCGCACCCAGCACTAAGGGCCTAAATCGCCTATGTGATATGTCGTCAGATCTTATTGGCAGGGCGTCTACATAAAAAGTGGGAGAAATGAATTTTAGCTGAAATTTCATGTTCGTTTCAGGTTTGTGCGTCAAGATGAACTGCGTTTAACTGGCACATCCATTCTGAGGCAACAAACCGTTGTCGATACGAAAAATAAAATAAGGAGTTTCAGGTGAGCAAAATCTTCAAATCAATAAGCGCTCCGCTGGCGATAGCTTTAGTAGCAACACCGGCGTTGGCCGCGGAGCCGGTCGGGCGTGCGTCACCAACCGTAGAAGACCTGAAGGTTGAAATAAATCAACTGACGGCTGAAGTGGAAGAGCTCAAGAAAGGCGATTCCCCCTTCACGGTGAACGGTTATTACCGCCTGCAGGCGACCTCAGAAAGCCTAGATACGACCGACGATAACAGTACTGCTTTTGTTGACCAGCGCCTGCGTGCAAAGATCACCGGCGACCTCAACGATAACGTGAGCCTGGTTTGGTACGGTGAGGTCGATTCTCCCTGGGGTGAGAAGGGAAGCTGCCAGGGTGACAATTGCGGCAAACTCAGCGCCGACGGCGTTGGCGTTGAGACCAAAAATGCCTACGCTGAACTGAAGGTGCCGAACAGCGACTGGAAGGTGCGAGCGGGCATCCAGGGGTATGGCTTCGGCAAGTACGAGAGCTTTGTTACCAACGACGACATGAATGGCGTCTCCTTTGCGGGCAATGTTGGTATGGCCACGCTGACAGGTGGCTGGTTCAAGTGGGAAGAAAACGATAGAGATTCTGCGGACGACGTGGACTTCTACATGTTGAGTGCCGAACTTCATCCCAGCGAGGTTTTCCACTACGGCCTTACCGGAGCTCAGATCAGCAACAGCAGTCAGGCTGCTCTGAATGGTACGGCGGCTCGAACGGATGACAACTATTTCGGTGCCTACGCCGATTTTACCTATAACAAAATGGCCTATAGCGGCTCGGTACTTTACAAAAAGTCGTCCGGGCGTGACTCTGACGCAACAGATGGCGACACGTACATGTTGAATCTGTATGCCCAGAGGCATTGGGGCAACGCAAGCCTCAAGATTCACGGCATCTACATTCCGGCTGATGACAGCAGCAATGGTGCAGATCGCTTCGCGGCAAACCAGTCAGGCTGGGAGCTGAATAGCAGCAATCTGCAAATCTTCGGAACAGACTACTACTACAACAATGGTTCCCAGGGGGCCAAGTCAGTTTATGACGCAGCTTACCAGGGATACGGTCTGATGGGGCTGATAGTCTCGGGTGATCAGGAACTTTCCAACGACTACTACCTGAAGTACGGCACAGGATACTTCCGCGCTGCCGACGACGCGCCCGACAGCGCTGCTCAGGCCAACGGCTCAACCCTTGGTACTGAAGTCGCTGCTCAGCTTGGTAAAAAGTTTGCCGGCGTGTATGACATCAGCCTCCGCGGTTCTTACGGTTTCATGGGAGACTTCTACGGAGATGACCCGGAGGATACCTATAAGGTCGTAGTGGCAAGCCCCCGATACGGTAGACGCCTGGTAGCGTTACACTAAACGCAAATCTACAGGTGTTGATGATGAGCGCAA
>NZ_JAKZAH010000047.1 GCF_023156245.1 Marinobacter bryozoorum | reverse complement strand
GGATCAAATCATTGAATCCATTGCGCGATTATCCGACAAACTTAATAACAAGACGAACTTTTGTTAAATGACACTAGGGTTATTCGTAAGACCTCCTCTCGTAATGGCAGCAAGGCCGGCAACCGTTCCGGTGGTAAGGCCCCGGCAAACAGGAAGCCGGCCCGCAAACCCGCCGCTGTGAAGACGCCGGAACAGGACGCCCCGGAGTCGTACATGTATTTCACGGAAAGGGACCTGGACCAGATTCTGTCCAACCTGGATCACCTCCGTGAGTCGGTCTTTCCCCGGGTGTTCTCTGATAATCAGAAGGAAGAACCAAAACAGCAATTCTTTCCCTCGGTATGCCTGATTGGTCTGGGGCGATGTGGTTCCAACATTGCCCTGGACGTGGCGGAACTGGTGCACAGTGCCCGTTCCTACTACCTGCAGGAGCTGGACAATGAGGAGCGACGTAGCCGGGAAAAAGAGATCGGTCCGATGCGCTGGATCCGGCAGAGTCTGAATCTGCCAAAGTCCAACACGCTCAAGCCGGTGTTCCTGATCGAACCCATGGTAATGCTGGGGGACCTGGACAAGGACATCGAGGGGCGCATCCGCTTTTCCCGGCGGGCGGACGAGAGCACCTTCCTGGAAGACTACAACAAGATGAAGATCATGGACCTGTCCGAGGTCCATGCTGGCGGCGCCGGTAACGCGCCGATACTGGGTCAGTACCTGGCCAGGATTATCCTCAACAAGGATACCGATCACTTCTCCAACGAAGACTGGAAGTTCATCCATTCCTACCTGATTGATTCCTGCGGTATCAAGGCCAACCAGTCCCGGCTGTATTTCTATATCTTCAGCGCTGGCGGCGGCACCGGTTCCGGCATGGCCTCCGAGTTCGGCCTGGCGCAGCAGTACTCCTACATGCGCAAGACCTTCGATCCGAAACTGGAAGACCGGGAGCTGGAGAACCGGGATCATTCGTTTGTGTTCGAGCCGATTTTCACCAGCGGCATCTGCATCCTGCCCAACATCCAGGACAACCGGGTGGAAATGTCCGAGGCGCTCCATATCAACGCTGGCCGCCTGCTGTGCAAGTACCTGGCGGAGGAGTGGGACTTCTCCTACAACTTTGACGCCGACGAAACCCGCGACGCCGACATGATGCACCGTATCCGGCCCTGGAACGCGATGATGCTGATTTCCAACGACATCATGCGTTACGCGGAGCAGCAGGACGAGGGCAAGATCCGCGACGTGGATGTGAACGCCATGGAGAAGTACGCCAACCAGTACATCTCCCAGCAGATCTTCAACATCCTCACAGCCCAGGCGGTGACCACCGACTACGATGAGGATTACTTCCGCCGCGCCGGTGTGGACATCGGTGAGACCATTCGACTGGACGCCAATGACCTGTTCATGAGCCTGGCCGGTCCGGTGGCCGTGGCCTACGCGGAATCCGTGGTGCCCACCGATGCCCATGCGACCGAATTCCGCAGCATCAACGAGGACTCGCGACTGGAAATCGATGACCTGTTCTTCCGGTCCATCGACCTGCCTCACTTCAACAAGGTGACCGAGGCCATTGAAGGGGTGAGTCTGCTGCCCATCGAGGCATCCCGCTACAGGGAAGCGCTGAAGAAGTACAAGGAGTCAGGCTACGATGCGACCCACCTGAAGGACCTGCATTTCTTCAAGAACTGCTCGTCTATCGTCTCCATCGTGTCCCTGCCCAAGGACTACAAGCTGTCGTACATGGACCTGAACCGGTTGAAGACGCATCTGAACGCGCTGTTCCCGGACACCACCCTGAAACGCTATGCGCTGGTGATTGGTGCCTCTGCCAACCTGTCCCTGACCACGCTGGTGGTGAAGAGTCCGTGTCTGAGCGATGATTTCCTCACGCTGATTGTTGCTTATATCAAGCGGTGCTTTGCCAATGATCAGACCCGGTATGACGACAGTCTGGATGAGGCGATGCTGGACTTCATCCGTTCACCGGAACTGGATGAGGAACTGGTGGACAGCATGCTCAATGAGTTCGAAAACCCCGCCAAGATCCTGGACACCAACTGGTATGCCATCAAACCCATGTATGAAAAAAAGTACAGGGAGATGTGCCATGACCAGCAAAACTTTGTGTCCATCAATGACATCCGCCTGACTCGGGAGAACGTCAAGAAAGCCATCAAGTATCTGCGGGAGATCTATCGTCATCGCATCAGCAAGACACGGATGATCAGCCTGAACGAGCAGGGCAGCGGTTTCAGTCTGTCAGATGGCGAGTAATTGAAGGGACACCCGGAAAGGTAAAAGGCCGGCCCCGCCGCAAACCTGTAATCGGCGGGGTCGGCAAAGGGCCACCGGGAGCAGCCTCAAGCGTCACTCATCCTTTGGGTCAGATGAGGTTGTACAGGAACACGACAGCAATGCCGGCAGGGGTTAGATAACGCAGTACGAACATAAAGGCCTTGTAGCTTGCCCCCTGCAGGCCAATGTCCTCGGCCAGTCCTTCGCGCTTCATGGCCCAGCCCGCGAACAGGGCAATGGCCAGCCCGCCCAGGGGCATCATCAGGTTGGATACCAGGAAGTCCAGCAGGTCAAAGACGGTCTTGCCCTCGAAGAAGGCGATAAAGCCCAGCGGGTGGACGCCTTCCCAGACGTTGAACGACAGCACGGTTCCGATGCCGATAAACCAGATTGCCAGTCCCCCACCAAGGGCGCTCCTGGCCCGGCTGATGCCTTTGTGCTCTTCCAGCCACTCGACTACCGGTTCCAGCATGGAGATGGCGGAGGTAATGGCGGCCACCAGCAGCAGGGCAAAGAAGATGGTGCCGAAGATGGCGCCGCCGCTCATTTGGCCGAACGCCAACGGCAGGGTGACGAAGATGAGGCCGGGGCCGGCACCGGGTTCGAGGCCGTTGGCGAACACCAGCGGGAAGATGGCCAGGCCGGCGAGCAGGGCTACGCTGGTGTCCAGTACACCGATGGTGATGGCGGTGCGGGTGATGTTGATGTGCTTGGGCAGGTAGGAGCCATAGGCCATGAGTACGCCGATGCCGATACTGAGAGTGAAAGCGGCATGGCCCAGGGCAGTCAGTACGCCGGCGGTGGTGAGTTTGCTGAAGTCCGGCGAGAACATGAAGCTCACAGCCTGGCCGAAGCTGCCGCTGTTCATGGCGTAGAGAACCATGACGACCAGCAGTATGAACAGTAGTGGCATGAGCGTGTTGACGGCTTTTTCCAGGCCGGAACGGATGCCGCGCCCGACGATGAAGACGACGATGGCCATGAACAGGGAGTGCCACAAAAGCAGTTCCCAGGGATTGGAAAGCAGGGTGCCAAACTGTCCGCCGATAGCTTCGGCGTCAGCGCCGGTGAACAGGCCGGCGGCAGCCTTGCCGATGTAGACCAGGGCCCAGCCGCCGATGACGGCGTAGAAGGAGAGCACCAGGAAGGAGGCGATGACGCCGTTCCAGCCGATGGCGCGCCAGCCCCTGGCGGTGCCCTCGGTCTGGGTGAGGGTGCGCATGGTGGCAACGGGGCTCTGGCCGCCGCGGCGGCCGATCATGGTTTCGGCAATGAGGACGGGTACGCCGATGAGGAAGATGCACGCCAGGTAGATGAGTACAAAGGCGCCGCCGCCGTTTTCGCCGGTAATGTAGGGAAACTTCCAGATGTTACCCAGGCCGACGGCGGAGCCTGCCGCGGCGAGGATGAAGGCCATTCGGGAGGACCAGAGGTTGTTGGCCTGCTGGTGTGGTTGGGTGTTTTGGGTCATTGGGTTCTCCGCTTACTTGTTTTTGTCGGAAGTTATGTCGGTTGCCTTTTTAAGGACAAGCCTGTGGGTCCGTGCTGGCAGCAGGGCCGGGATGCTTTTTCAGGACACGCCGTGAATCCATCCATGGAGGCTCTTCGAAAACGTCCCTGTTTTCGAAGGTCCTGAAAAAGCATCCCGGCCCCACTGCTTCAAACCCTGGAGTTGGCCGCTACTATTTTTCGAGTTTCGTGTCCCGCTTTTAAAGAACACCCCTGATCGCATCGGCCACTCGCGGCAGCACCTTGTCATTCAGCCCCGCCACGTTCACCCGGCTGGAGTCCAGCATGTAGATGCCGTGGTCTTCCCGGAGTGCCCGTACCTGTTCGGGGGTTATCCCGAGGAACGAGAACATGCCGCGCTGCCGGGCGATGAAGCTGAAATCACCCGCCGGGGCCAGGGCTTCGGCGAAGGCCTGGCGCAGGTGGAGGATGCGATCGCACATGCCACCCAGTTCGCTCTGCCATTGCTGGGTGAGGTCGCTGTCTCCCAGTATGGTTTCCACGATGGCGGCGCCGTGGGCCGGGGGCATGGAATAGTGGGAGCGGATGACGCTCAGCAGCTGGCTGGTGGCGGCCTGGTTGGTGCTCGCGGTTTCGGAGATCAGCATCAGGGCGCCGGTGCGTTCCCGGTACAGGCCGAAATTCTTCGAGCAGGAGGCCGCTACCAGCATTTCCGGTACCTGGCTGGCCAGGTGGCGGAGGCCGGCGGCGTCCCGCTCGAGGCCGTCGCCCAGGCCCTGGTAAGCCATGTCCACGAAGGGCAGCAGGCCCTTGCGCTGGATCAGGGCGGTGACTTCCTGCCACTGCTGGAAGCTCAGGTCGGCGCCGGAGGGGTTGTGGCAGCAGCCATGGAGCAGTACCACGTCCCCGGTCTTCGCCGCTTCCAGGCTTTCCAGCATGGCGGCGAAGTCTACCTGTAACGTGTCGCGATTCAGGTAGGGATATTCGCGGATGGTCAGACCGGCACCGCCCAGCAGGGGCAGGTGGTTGGCCCAGGTGGGGGTGCTGACCCAGACGGTGGTGGCCGGATTGCACAGGCGCAGGAATTCCGCCGCCATGCGCAGGGCGCCACAGCCGCCAGGGGTCTGGACAACCGAGGTGCGGCCATCCCGGATCAGGGCGTTGTCCGCCCCCAGGATCAGGCGGGCCATGGCGTTGTTATAGCCGGCGGAGCCAGCGGGTCCGACGTAGCTCTTGGTGGTTTCACCGGCCAGCAGGCGCCGTTCGGCTTCGTGTACGGCGGCCATGATCGGGGTGTTGCCGGCGTCGTCCTTGTAGACGCCGATGCCCAGGTCCACCTTGTCCGGGCGGGGGTCGTCCCGGAAAGTCTGCATCAGTTGCAGGATTGGGTCCTGGGGCAGGGGCTTGAGGGTCTCAAACATGGTCTGCCTCCTTCTCTTCGGCCTGCTGGGTGCGGATCAGCGTGGGGCGGCCAGTATCCAGGGCCTTGTAGAGCTGTTCCTGTTTCTCCCGGATCGCCTCGGCGGCCTGTTCACGCACAGGGCCGTAGCCACGCACGTCGGCGGGCAGCTCTGCCAGTTGCAGGAAGGTGTCGTAGTTGTTCGCGTTCAGCTCTTTCTGAATGCGGCTAACGAGTGCCTGGTATTCCTTCAGCAGAGCCCGGTCCAACTTCCGGTCCGCGGAGTAGCGGAAAGGGTCGATGGGGGTGCCGCGCAGGCTGCGGAGCTTGGCCAGCATCGTGAAGGCGCGGAACATCCAGGGGCCGAACTTGCGTTTCTTCGGTCGGCCCTGGGCGTCGGTGCCCCGGTTCATGATGGGGGGAGCCAGGTGGAAGTGGACCTGGAAGTCACCTTCGAAGGTGTCATTCACTTCTTTCATGAAATCGGTTTCGGCAAACAGCCGGGCCACTTCGTATTCGTCCTTGTAGGCCATAAAGCGATAGAGCTGCTGGGCCACCGCCCGGGTGAGCAGGCCATTATTTTGGCCAAGGGCTTCCTCGGCCTTGCGGACCCCTTCAAGCGCCGTCCGGTACTGATCGGCCCAGCGGCAGTTCTGATAGGTCACCAGGTGGTTGTAACGGGTGTCGATCAGCTGGTCGAGGGTGGGTTCCGCTTTCACTTCCACCGCTTGCGGCTGGCTGTCTGTCAACAGGTCGGTGATCGCCTGGGGGTTGACTGCTGCCAGGCGACCCCAGCCAAAGGCTTCCTTATTGCGGTCAATGGCCACGCCGTTGAGTTCGATGGCTTTCATCAGGGCTGCTTCGGACAGGGGCAGCAGCCCTTTCTGCCAGGCAAAGCCCAGCATCATGACATTGGAAAATACGGTGTCGCCCATCAGTTTGTCAGCAATGCCGTTGGCATCCAGCCGGGCGAAGTGGTCGTCGCCCACGGCGTTACGCAGGATGTCCAGTCGCTTGTCCGCCTGCATGTCCGCATCCCGGTAGAGCACGTAATCCGCTGTGGGCAGTTCCGCCTCGTTGGCAACGATTCGTGTGTGGTTCGGTCGCAGCACCGTCAGGGCTTTCTGGGAACTGGCCACTACCAGGTCACAGGCGATGACGGCATCGGCCTGGCCGTTGCTGATGCGCACCTGGTGCAGCCGGTCCGGGGACGGCGCCATGCGTACGTAGCTGAGCACTGTGCCGCCTTTCTGGGCGAAGCCCATAAAGTCCAGCACTGAGGCGCCCTTTGACTCCAGGTGGGCCGCCATGGTGATCAGCTGACCCACGGTGACCACCCCGGTGCCGCCGACGCCGCCCACTAGCAGGTCGTAGGATCCGTTCATCGCGGGCAGTTCGGGGGCGGGAATATCGGCCAGCTTGCGGGTCAATACCGAGCCGGTGTCCATGCCGCGACTCTTTCGCAGCTGGCCACCCTCGATGGTGACGAAGCTGGGGCAGAAGCCGTTCACGCAGGAGTAGTCCTTGTTGCACGAGGACTGTTCGATCTTGCGCTTGCGACCCAGCTCGGTCTGGCGGGGGACGACAGAGAGGCAGTTGGACTGAACTGAGCAATCACCGCAGCCTTCACACACGTGGTGGTTGATGAACGCCCGCTTTGCCGGGTCCGGGAACTGCTTGCGCTTGCGGCGACGGCGTTTCTCCGCGGCGCAGGTCTGGTCGTAGATCAGTACGGTACAGCCGGGAATGTCCCGTAATTCCCGCTGTACCTGGTCCAGTTCACTACGGTCGTGGAAGGTGACGTCCTTCGGGAAACGGTCCTTGTGGTCGTTGTATTTTTCGGGCTCATCACTGAGCACGACAACGCGTTTGGCGCCCTCGGCAGTGACCTGCTGGGCAATGGCATCCACGGTGATCTGACCGTCCACCGGCTGGCCGCCGGTCATGGCGACGGCGTCGTTGAACAGGATTTTGTAGGTGATGTTAATGCCGGCAGCCACCGCCTGGCGAATGGCCATCGAGCCGGAGTGGAAGTAGGTGCCTTCCCCCAGGTTCTGGAATACATGGGGGTTGCCGGTGTAACGGCTCTTGCCGATCCAGTTGACGCCTTCGCCCCCCATCTGGATCAGGGACTCGGTGTTGCGACCCATCCAGGACGCCATAAAGTGGCAGCCGATACCGGCCAGGGCCTTGCTGCCTTCCGGTACCTTTGTGGAGGTATTGTGTGGGCAGCCGGAGCAGAAATAAGGCAATCGCTTGACACCGCCCGGGTCCTGGGCGGTCGTCATGGTATTTATCTGCGCCAGTTGCTCGCTGAAGTCGACGCCGAAGAACCGGCCCAGGCGGGCAGCGAGGAAGCCGGCCACCAGTTTCGGGCTCAGCTCCCCCACGTAGGGGATCAGGGGCCGGCCCAGCTCATCCTGCTTGCCGGTGATTAACACTTCCCCGGGGCGATCTGGCTCTGACATGTATTCCTTGATCTGGCTCTCGATAATGCCCCGCTTCTCCTCGATGACCAGCACTTCCTGCTTGCCGTGGACAAAGTCCAGCACGCCCTTGCGTTCCAGGGGCCAGACCATGCCGATCTTGTAGATATCCAGGCCCATGTCCCTGGACTTGTCTTCATCGATGCCAAGCAGGTCGAGGGCTTCCAGCAGGTCCAGGTGGCCCTTGCCGGTGGTGACAATGCCGAAGCGGGCTTCCCGGTTGTTATAGAGGCAACGGTCGATGGGGTTGGCCCGGGCAAAGGCCTGTACCGCGGCCAGCTTGTGTTCGATGCGGGTTTCCAGTTGCGGCCCGGGCAGGTCCGGCCAGCGGTAGTGCAGGCCGTCCGCCGGTGGCGTGAAGTCATCCGGGGTGACGTACTCGGGCATGGGTGGCAGTTCCACCGAGGCGGCGCTTTCCACGGTTTCGGAGATGGCCTTGAAGCCCACCCAGCAGCCGCTGTAGCGGGACAGGGCATAGCCCCAGAGGCCGAACTCCAGGTACTCGGCAATGTTGGCCGGGTTGATGGTCGGCATGAAGAAGCTCATGAAGGCCACGTCTGACTGATGGGGCATGGACGACGACACACAGCCATGGTCATCGCCGGCCACCACCAGGACGCCGCCATGGGGTGAGCTGCCATAGGTGGTTCCGTGCTTGAGGGCATCGCCGGCCCGGTCAACGCCGGGCCCCTTGCCGTACCAGAGACCGAATACGCCATCCACCTGGCGGTCGTCGTCGGTTTCCACCTGCTGGGTACCCAGCATGATGGTGGCGGCCAGGTCCTCGTTGATGGCGGGTACGAAATCGATCCGGTTCTGTTCCAGCAGGTCCTTCGCCTGCCACAGGGCCTGGTCATAGGCACCCAGGGGCGAGCCCCGGTAGCCGCTGACCATGCCGGCGGTGTTCAGTCCCTGCTTGCGGTCCAGGGCTGCCTGCATCAGGGGAATGCGTACCAGGGCCTGGGTGCCGGTCAGGAATACCCGGCCGGACTCCCGCAGGTAGCGGTCTTCCAGTTTGTAGTCGTCTAATTGCCGGTTATCCGGTTGGGGGGTATCCGGTTGCAGGGTATCGGATTGAGAAGTATCGGATTGAGAAGTATCGGGTTGAGAGGTATCGGCGGACATGGTGCTCTCCCTTTGTTTATTTTATGAACAAAATTCTAGAGGGGAAGGCGCCGAATGTGCTTGCTTTTTGAACAAGGTGAAACGCAGTTTGTGCAACAGTCTTTGATGAATGACAATAAAGTGAAAGATCCTTTGATAAAAATCAGGTGTTACCAAATGAAACAGGTGGAACTGGATAAACTGGATCGTCGCATCCTGGATGCGCTGCAACAGGACGGGCGCATCAGCAACCAGCAACTGGCTGAGCAGGTGGGCCTGTCGCCGGCGGCATGCTGGCGCCGGGTGCGTGCGCTAGAGGAGAACGGGGTAATTACCGGGTATACAGCCCGACTTGATCCGGACGCCATGGGGCACGGCCTTTGCGTGCTGGTGAACCTGTCGTTGCAGCGCCATACCATCGACAGCACGGCGGAGATCGAGCGGGAAGTCAGCAGCTATCCGGAAGTGCTGCAGTGCTTTGCCGTTACCGGTAACGCGGATTTTGTACTGCGGGTCGTGGTGCCGGATATGGCCAGCTATGACCGGTTCCTCAATGAAAAAATCTTTACCCTTCAGGGCATCGCCCAGGTGAACTCCAACTTCGCCCTGCGGGAGATCAAGAATACCCAGATGCTACCTGTGACACAGCCATTGGATTAGGCCGTGATGGTGGGCAGTCTGTTGGCAAACCGGTAAATGATAAGTATTAAATGTTAGTCAGATAACGGCTGATTTCTTGAGATTTTCGGGTTTTGGGTCAATGGTTAAAGGGCAGTATTCAAATTCACATCGCGTTGGCACCCGGAAAAGGAGGCCGACCCTAAGGAGGGAACGATGCTTTATTGGGCTGTCGTTTGTCTGATCATCGCCATCATCGCAGGTGTACTGGGTTTTGGTGGAATTGCCGGCACAGCCGCAGGCATTGCAAAGATCCTGTTCTTCATTTTCCTGATTCTCCTGGTGATCTCCCTGGTCGCCAACGCCATGAAAGGACGTAAACCCTGACAGGCAGTGTGCAACGGTTTACCGGGCAGACTCCCTATGACAGGGGCACGATCAAGGCCGGCATTTGCCGGCCTTTTGTCAAGATATTGGTAGCCTTGGATTTGTGTGGCGTCTGGCTGATAAATTCGTCAATTAGTCAGCGAGCTGTCACCCTTAAGGCACCGGAAAATAAGCCCCGTTCTTCGAGAGCGCGCGACCGACAGTATCCACTCACAGGGCAATTTCGTCGCCAGCCCATGTTGATGTGACACGGGTTTGCCGTGTACAGCTTTTCCCCTCTGACGTATCCTGTGTGCCTGCCGGCTCCCGCCGGCCCGGGCGGATCCGCGATGATCCGACTTTCCTCGACTTGACTGAAACCGGGTGTCTATGAGCGTAAGCATCGTTCTCGTCCTTGCCAGTATTGGTGTTGCCTCACTTTTCTGTCAGTGGCTGGCCTGGCGGGTACGAATGCCGGCGATCCTGTTTCTCCTGGCCGGGGGCATTGCTGCAGGCCCGGTCCTCGGTTGGCTGCAACCTGAACCCCTGTTTGGTGACCTGCTGTTTCCGATGATCTCGCTGGCGGTGGCGGTGATCCTGTTCGAGGGCAGCCTCACCCTCAAGTACGAGGAGATCAAGGGCCACGGCAAGATGGTGCGTAACCTGATCCCGGTGGGGTCGGTGGTGACAGCATTGATCGGCACCCTGGCCGCCCGCTGGATTCTGGGTGTTTCCTGGGAGGTGGCGCTGCTGTTCGGTGCCATTTCTATCGTCACAGGCCCTACGGTGATAGCCCCTTTGTTGCGGTCGGTGCGGCCGAAACAGAACCTGGCCAATATCCTGCGCTGGGAAGGCATCATCATCGACCCGGTGGGTGCATTGCTGGCGGTGTTGGTCTTTGAGGCCATCATTTCCTGGGGGCAAGGCAATGTCTTCTGGCACTCGGTGTATATCTTCGGCAAAACGGTGGCGGTCGGGCTGGTGTTCGGCGCTATTGCTGGCTGGATCAATGGTGTCGCCCTGCGCAAACACCTGTTGCCCCAGTACCTCCACAATGCCGGCACCCTGACCTTCATGCTCGGGGTCTACGCCCTGTCCAATGAACTGGCCCATGAATCCGGGTTGCTGACCGTAACGGTAATGGGTATCTGGATGGCCAACATGAAGATGGTACCCATCGACGACATCCTGGAGTTCAAGGAATCCCTCAGCGTCCTGCTGATCTCGGCGCTGTTTATTATCCTCGCCGCCCGGGTGGACTTCGGTGCCATCGCGGAACTGGGCTGGGGCCTGGTGGTGGTGCTGGCGATCCTGATGCTGGTAGCCCGGCCCGCGAGTATCCTGCTGTCCTCAATCGGAACAAAGCTGAACTGGCGGGAGAAGGCATTCCTCAGCTGGATTGCACCCCGCGGCATCGTGGCTGCAGCGGTTTCGGCGCTGTTTGCCTTCCAGCTGGAAAACCAGGGCTATGAGGACGCGGGCACCCTGGTGCCGCTGGTGTTCATGCTGATCATTGCCACCGTTACGCTACAAAGCCTCACGGCCCGCCCCATCGCCCGGGCCCTGGGCGTGGCGGAACCGGCAGCCTTCGGTTTCCTGCTCCTGGGGGCCAACAGCGGTGCCCGCGCCATTGCCCAGGCTCTGCAGAAAAATGAAATACCGGTCACCCTCACCGATACCAACTGGGAAAACGTACGCCAGGCCCGTATGGACGGCCTCAGGGTGTATTTTGGCAACCCCACCTCGGAGCACGCTTCCACCCACCTCGACCTGACCGGTGTTGGCAAGCTGCTGGTGATTTCGCCCTACAAGCAACTGAACTCCCTGGCCACCTACCACTTCCTGGACTGGTTTGGTCCCAACAGCGTGTACAGCCTGTCAGAGGGCGAGCAGGACCAGAAGGCCAGCCACCAGTCTGCCGAGAAGATCCAGCAGACCCGTGGTCTGTTTGGCGACTTGTCCTACCCGAAACTGGCCAGCCTGATGAGCCGTGGTTACACGGTGAAAACCACCCAGCTGAGCGAGAACTTTACCTACGAGGACTTCCTGGCCCGTCATGACGGAGAGGCCAGGGTACTGTTCGTGATCAACGACAAGGACAAGATCCATCCGGTCATGTCCGGGGACGAGCTGGAGCCGGAAACCGACTGGCAACTGATCAGCCTGGTGCCGCCCAAGGCCGCCCGTGACCGGAAAAACGAAGGTGACAACGGCGCCCAATCGTCACCGGGCGCCTGAGGACGAGAGTGGAAATCACACTGGACCCCGCTCATTACGGACTGATGTTGGTTCTATTGGGTGGTTTGTTGTCGGTCAGCATCCTGGCGGATGTTATCGCAGCCAGAACCGCTGTCCCCCGCATTTCGCTGCTTGTGCTGGTGGGGGTTGCGGTGGCAGCCATCCAGCAGTGGGGGCTTGGCCAGCCGGCTGGTCCGGTGACTAACCTGGCTGAGCCGCTTATCCAGGTGGCGCTGGTGATGGTGGCTTTTCTGCTGGGTGGCGAGTTCACCTGGGAGCGACTGCGTACCCTGGGCCCGGTCGTAGGTATTTTCTCCCTGATCGTGGTGGTGGTTAGCGGCGTTGTGGTTGGCCTCGGCCTGTGGCTGATCGGCTTCCCTGTGATACTGGTCGTGGCACTGGCCGCCATTTCCGTTGCCACTGACCCGGCAGCAGTCAGCGAAACCATCCATGAACTCCGCGCCGGCAATACCCGGTCCGGGCGATTGCTACTCAGCACCGTGGCGGTGGATGACGGCTGGGGCATTATCGTGTTTGGGCTGGCCATGGCGTTCCTGGGCTGGCATGCCAGCGGTGATGGCCTGCAAGCCATGCTGGAGGCACTCTGGGAACTGGGGGGTGCGGTGGCACTCGGCGTCATTGTGGGTATTCCCGCGGCCTGGCTGACCGGTCGGCTTGAGGCTGGCGAACCCACGCTGGTGGAAGCCCTGGCACTGATCCTGCTGCTGGCCGGTGGAGCAGCATTGCTGAATGTCTCGGAGTTGCTGGCAGCGATGGTTGCCGGTGCCATGGTGGCAAACCTGGCATCTCACCACACCCGTTCCTTCAACGAGATCGATTACCTGAAGTGGCCATTCCTGGTCTTCTTCTTCGTACTTGCCGGCGCCAGCCTTGACCTGGGTATGCTGGGAACCGCCCTTGGGGTTACCGGCGCCTACATTATGCTGCGTCTGTTGGGTCGTTACCTGGGAGGTCTGATTGGTGCGCGGGCGGTTGCCGACCGGCAGGGCTCACTGCCCAACGGAATCGGTATGGCGCTGACACCGCAGGCCGGGGTTGCCATGGGGATGGCACTGCTCGCCGGCGAACGCTTTCCTGAGTTCAGTGCCACGCTGATGGCGGTGGTGGTGGGCTCGACCGTCTTTTTCGAGGCCATCGGACCCTGGCTGGTGCGCCGGACGCTGAAAGATAACCAGGCCATTGAAAACAACAAGGAGTAGATTTCCATGATCGATACCCTCAAAACCTGGCACGAACTGGCCCAGAGTGGCAACGCTGAAGGGCTGGACGAACTGCTGGCAGACAACGCCGTTTTCCATTCACCGGTGGTGCATACGCCCCAGGAAGGCAAGGCCATCACCAAGGCCTACCTCGCTGCGGCGTTTGGCGTGCTCAACAACGAGCACTTTGAATACCTGCGTGAGATCGTCGACGGTAATACCGCCGTGCTGGAGTTCCGCACCGAGCTGGATGGCGTCGTTATCAATGGCATCGACATGATCGAGTGGGATGACACCGGGCGCATCCGGGACTTCAAGGTGATGGTGCGACCGCTCAAGGCGATCAACAAGGTGCACGAGATGATGGCGGCGATGCTGGAGGCGAACAAGCGTCGATGAGCCGCGTCTGTCCCAACCGACAGTTGGTGGGGTGACACACCCGGAGCCTGATATGAATGACCCCCGGCAGCTTGCCCGAAGTCGCTGTAGCGTTTGCGAACAGGATGGGTTAAGGGATTTTCTGAGGGTGGATGCACGACAGTATCGCCGCTGCCCCGAGTGTGGTGCGACCCTGATGGACCCGGCGGGTTGGCTGAGTGCGCCGGAAGAACGCGCTGTCTATGCATTACACGACAACCAGGTAGATGATCCGGGTTACCGGAAATTCCTGGGTAAACTGGTTGAGCCACTGCTTGGCGTGTTGCCTCCCGGCCAGCAGGGGCTCGACTTCGGTTGTGGGCCGGGACCGGCCCTGGCGGCCATGCTGGAGAGCGGGGGCCATCGCGTCGCTTTGTACGATCCCGCATTCTTTCCGGACGACGCGGTACTGGGCCGTCAATGGGATTTCCTGACCTGCACGGAAGTGGTGGAGCACCTGCACCACCCCATGGCCGTGTTCCGACAGCTCGACGGGTTGCTGCGGCCCGGTGGCTGGCTGGGGATCATGACCTGCTTCCAGACAGACGACAGCCGCTTTGCCAACTGGCATTATCGGCGGGACCCCACCCACATCGTCTTTTACCGGGAACAGACGTTCCGCTGGCTGGCCCGGTATTTCGGGTGGTCGTTGTCGGTTCCCCGCAAGGACGTTGTGCTGCTGAGAAAGCCGGCCTGACCGTTTGTTTCTGAATGTAACTTTTCTCTGTCAATCAAAGAGACAGGTTTTAAACCTCACGTTGATGTTTCAGACAGTTGCAGAAGTTCCTGTTAATCAAGAAATATTAAAATTGTAACGAGGCGCAATATCGGCACGTAAACCATGGAACCATAACGGCGATGGAGGGTAGCATGGCCGCTCTTTTCGCAACCGCCCCCTCTCTACACCATGGCAAGCGTGACCCGGCAAATCAGAGAACATCGGCGCAGCATTCCGGTTTTGTCGGTGGCGGCCGCACTGTTCATGATGATCGCTACCAGCACCTGGGCCGGAACCGGGCAGGTTGGTCAGGGCATGCGTACACCTGGCTTGTTGCAACAGAGTCTGCAGTGGATTCGTGACCAGCATGGACAGCCGGCGGGCTCAATGGTCAAGGCCAAAGCCAGTCAGCCGCAAGTGGCTACGGGGCCGGGTATGGCCGCGGCGTCTATACCCCTGTCATCCGCTCCCGCCCGTAACAACAGTTGGGCAGATGACCGTTTCTTTTTGCGAGGTGAGGATCATGAAGCTGCCCAGGCTGATCGGGTCCGTGTCGGGTTTGAAGAGAGCCGGGTGCCATGGGTAGGCAGTGACCTGACCGTGGATGGTAACTGGTCAGTGTCACAGCAACCGGGTGATACAACCATGGATATTGGCCTTGACTGGCAGATACCCCTGGGCAGTAACCAGTTGTCTTTTCGTGGTCACCACCATGAATACCGGGATGAAGTCATTGCCAGTGACGATATCCGCCAGGTATCGGGCAGCCGGCAAACCCTGGAACTCGATCTCGGCAGAAGTCTGTATCAAGGGCCTGTAGCAAGTCTCGATGCCAGGCTGGTCACCACCGATGTGAGCAGCCAGTGGTTCGAAAACGGCGACCTCACCGGTGAGGCCCGCCGCAGCTATTCACTGCTCCGGCTCGATGGCCAGATGGGTGGCCCGTTACCGTGGCTCGCCGCCCGGGGGGATCTCAGTATGACCATTGAAGGCTGCATGGCCCTCCTGGAGGGTATGGAGCAGGAGGCCTGTGGGGAAAAGCTTGGTGCATTTCAGCGCTATCGGCTGGAAGCCGGAGTGGAAAGGGACTGGCTCCGGATGGACTGGAACCTGCACGGAACCTTGCAGTACACGCCCAGCGAGTTGCCGGGCTGGCGCTATATGGAGGTAGGCCCGGGCACGATGCACGGCTTTGGGGGGCAGGTACTTCGTGGCCGTCAGGGAGGCTGGTTGCGCCTGGACAGCGCCACGCCGGAACGACTGCTATGGCTGCCATCCGGCGTTCGTACCAACCTGCGCTTTTCGCTGTTAAGGGGGTGGGCAGAAACGCCGGGGAATGCATCCTCCAGCCGCGCCACGGTTGGTGAGGTGTTATGGCGCGTCAGCGGTGACCATCTCTCCGGTGGGTTGAGGGCAGGTGCCCTGCTGGAAACTGCCGGTCCGGGGCTGGCATCGAACGAGGTACCAGACGTTTCGCTGGATATTGCCTGGACGCTCTGAGACTGTCCCGACTCCCTGAAGAACCCTTCCCAACGACAACGGCTTACAAAGTCGTCACTTGCCGCCAGCGGCCCCGGGGGCTAAAAGTTTAGTGTCCTGTGCAGTTAATTCCCATGGGACATCCGGAACAGGCCTGCGGGCCACTCAAGGGATTTGTATTAAAGGGACCCTTTCTATGCCGCGCCTCCTTGTGGGAGTGATCGTTTCGTTTCTGTTGACCGCCACCACCGCCGCTGATCCATTCAAATTCGACGATGTGGCTGAAAAGGCCCGCCAACTCGCCGGTAACGACTGGCAGGCACCTCCGGGAATCCCCCAATTTCTCAAGGACATCGATTATTCCCGTTATCAGGAGATTCGCTTTCGGGATGATCGCAACTTGTGGCGTGATTCCGATTCGCCTTTCCAGGTGATGCTCACACCGGCGGGCAAGTACTTTACCCACGCCGTGGCGCTTAACGAGATTCGCAACGGCGAAGTCGAACCTGTCCGCTTTGCGAGGGATCTGTTTACCTACCCCAGTGAGGAATTCGCCAAGCGTATACCAGCGGACCTGGGCTTCGCCGGTTTTCGCCTGACCTACCCGCTGCGGGGGGCGGACATCAATAATCAGTTCCTGGCATTTGCAGGGGCAAGCTATTTCCGGGGGGTAGGGCGCAACGATGGCTTTGGCCTGTCAGCCCGGGGCGTAGCAATTGATACCGGTGAGCCCGGCGGTGAGGAGTTTCCGTCCTTTGTCGAGTTCTGGCTTGAGCAGCCCGGCGCTGGCGCTCAGCAGGCGGTCGTCTACGCGCTGCTGGATGGCCCCAGCCTCACCGGCGCCTACCAGTTCACCATCAGGCCCGGCGACGTGCTGGAAATGGATGTCAGGGCCCGTCTCTTCTTCCGTGAACAGGTGGACCTGCCTGGCTACACCCCCCTGACCAGTATGTTCTACTACGGCGAGAACACCCTGCGGCCACCGGGGGAGTGGCGGCCCCAGACCCACGATTCCGACGGGCTTCTGGTGACCGATGGCGACAGTGGCGAATGGCTGTGGCGACCGCTGGTTAATCCGGAGTCTCTCCGGATCAGTTACCTGCGAGCCAATAACCCCCGTGGTTTCGGCCTGATCCAGCGTGACCGGGAGTTCCGGGATTTCCAGGACCTGGAAGCCCGCTACGAACGTCGACCCAGCGCCTGGGTGGAGCCCCGGGGGAACTGGGGGCCGGGCAACGTGGTGCTGGTGGAAATTCCGACCCGGTCCGAGGTCAATGACAATATCGTGGCTTTCTGGTCCCCCGAACAGCCGCCGGAGGCAGGCACTGCCGTTGACCTGGAGTACCGCCTCAAGTTTGGTCCGGCCGGGTTGAGCGGTCATCCCTCCGGCTATGCCGTGAACACGTTTATTGGTGATGGCAACCGCATTGGTGGCGGCAACCAGGAGGGCGCCTACCGGGTGCTGGTGGACTTCGAAGGGGGCAGCCTCGACGGAACTGATCCGGGTGCTGACGTGGTGAGCCAGGTTAGTGCTGATGAGCATACGGAGGTGCTGGAACACTTCGTGGAGTATTCCGAGCCGGAGGAGCAGTGGCGCTTGTCCATGCTGGTACGTCCCTCGAAGGATCAGACCATGAGCCTGAGGGCGTTTCTGTCCCTTGAGGGCAAGCCGTTGACTGAGACCTGGACCTATGAGCTGCCGCCGGGTCTGGATATCCGGGCGGACTGAACAGACGGGAAGGAAGGGGCCGGTTCAACCGGGCCCGGGGAGCAATTATGGACAAGGCAATCTGCCAGTATGCCCTCGACCGTGTCATGCTTTACCTGCAGAACTATGGGGTACCGCCATCGCCGGAGGCCTGCAGGCGGGCGCTTGCGCTGATTGATGCCTGCCTGGAGGAGGTTATCGCGGCAGACAGCCACCAGAGGCCCTGTCAGGGTGATTCGGCGCTGCCGGTTGGCATACTGGCCCGCGTGTTCGATCGGCTGCCCGACTACTTCGACCTGCCAGAACTGAACGTGCCCCTCCAGCGCCCACCGATTCAGCGCGGGAGCATCGGCTATGGGCCAGCCCTGTGATCCGGTGACCATTCAGAGCAACCCGGTACAGGCGCGGCGGGCCATTCGCTGGCGCTGGGTGGCCAATATTCGCCGGCTCCTGCTGGCCCTTTTGGTGTTGGGGCAGACCTTTGTTGCCACAGGCTTTATGTTGCGTGTGCTTCCATACCATGGTGGAACCTGGGTAGAGGTAGCCCTCGCGTCACTCTTTGCCGTGCTCTACGCCTGGATTGCCGTCGGATTCTGGACGGCGGTCTGGGGTTTCCTGACCCGGCTGGCCGGGGGCGATCGCTGGTCGTTGGCCCGACGCCACAGCCCCGCCGAGCTTGCCGGCACACCGCTGGCGTCTACGGCGGTCGTTATGCCTATCTACCATGAGCCGGTGCAGCGCACCCTGCGTGGCCTGCGGGCCATTTACCGGGACCTGGAGCGCACCGGTCACCTGGAGCATTTCGAGTTCTACATCCTTTCCGACAGCCGTGACCCGGAGGTATGGCTAGAGGAGCAGGCGGCCTGGCAAAGCCTGTGTGATGAGCTGGGCGCCAATGGCCGTCTGTTCTACCGGCGCCGTACCGTTAACCTGAACTACAAGAGCGGTAACGTCGCCGATTTCTTCCGCCGCTGGGGCCGGCGCAGTCGCTATACCATCGTACTCGATGCGGACAGCCTGATGGGCGGGGATACGCTGGTGCGTATGGTTCGCCTGATGGAGCGGGAGCCGCAGGTGGGTATCCTCCAGACCAATCCGGGGGTGGTGCGGGGCTGCTCCCTGTTTGCCCGGATACAGCAATTCGCCAATCGCCTGTATTCGCCGCTTTTCGCCACCGGGCTGGCCGCCGTCCAGATGGGCGATGCGGCTTTCTGGGGGCATAACGCCATCATCCGAACCGATGCGTTCATGGAGCACTGCGGTCTGCGCAAGCTGCCCGGCGCTGGGTTGTTCCGGGGCCCGATCCTCAGCCACGACTTTGTGGAAGCTGCCTGGATGGGGCGCGCCGGTTACGAAGTCTGGCTTGAGCCGTCCCTGGGGGCCAGTTTTGAGGAGTCCCCCCCAAGCCTGGCCGATGAACTCGCCAGGGACCGGCGCTGGGCGAAGGGCAACCTGCAGCACCTGTGGGTCATGCTGACCGTGCCCGGGCTTCGCTTTGCCCATCGCATGGCACTGTTCAATGGCATCATGGGGTACCTGGCATCGCCCCTTTGGCTGTTGTTCCTGGTATTCACCACAGTGGAAGCCGCGCAGCTGGCGCTGATGCCCATCGACTATTTTCCTGAAGACCACTCGGGACTGTACCCGCTGTGGCCGGAGTGGCGCCCGGGGCTTGCTATTACCCTGGCGCTGACTACGGTAACCATGCTGTTCGCCCCCAAGCTGCTGGCCTGGACGGACGCCGTAATACACCGGCGGGCAAGGGGGTTTGGTGGCGTGTTACGAAGCCTGCTTAGCGTCGTGATTGAAACCCTGGTTTCGGTGATGCTGGCGCCCATCAAGATGCTTGCCCATTCTGCCTACGTGCTAAGCGGACTGCTGAACCTTTCCCTGAGCTGGGCGGGTCAGAATCGCACCGAAGAGACCCGCTGGCGGGAGGCGCTCGTGACCCAGGCCCCGGGTATGACAGCTGGCCTGGCCTGGTCGGCATTCGCCTGGTACCTGGACCCCTTGTTCTTCCTCTGGTCCCTGCCTGTGGCCGTACCCCTGATCCTGGCCCCACCGACCAGCGTCTGGCTCAGCCGGGTCCGGCCAGGCCTTTGGCTGCGGCGCCTGGGACTCCTGCGCACACCGGAAGAAACCAGTCCCCCGGCTTTGTTAACCGATACCGCTGATGAGCAGGCCCTGCTACCCCGGCTGGGACAGTTGACCCGGTTCGAGGAGGCGGTGCTGCTGCCAGAGGTCAATGCCATGCATTGCAGCCTGGCCCGTAGCCATTCCGGAAGGTTGCGCAAACAGAACTTGCAGGGGCTGGCGGTGCGCTGTCTCGAAGAGGGGCCGGGTGCACTCAGCCGTTCCGAACTCAGTCACCTTTGTCGCGACAGCAACACCCTTGCATGGCTACACCACGCTGCCTGGGGCTCGGAACCTGATACCTGGTGGGGGCGCAAGCTTTCTGCAGTGGTTGCCGGGTCATGCGCGACGGCTCAGTGAACGACCTGCCCCTCGGCTTCCAGCAGGTCGACAATCTGTTCGTCTTCGCCGTAAGTATCACGGCGGAAAATGACGCGACCGTCTTTATCCGCCTCCGCTGTCCAATACGCCATGATCAGGGGTATTCCCCGGGGGAGGGAGACGTTCCGGGTGTTTCCCGAATGGCGAGCCTGCTTCAGTCGCCATAGAAGGTCTTCTGATCCGCCATCAAAAAGCTGGTCAGTAAGGCTGACCGCATTCTCCACACGAACACAGCCAGAACTGTAGAAACGTTCCGGGGTACCGAACAGTCGTTGCGACGGGGTGTCATGAAGGTAGACCGAGAAGGGGTTCGGGAAACGAATGACCACCTCTCCAAGGGCGTTGCCGGGGCCGGCTGCCTGGCGCAGTAGCAGATTCCCCGGCTGGCTCCAGTCTATCTGGTCCGGGTCCAGGGCGGTGCCGTCGTGGTCGAGTACGGTCAGGCGGTTGCGGTAAAGGTAGTCCGGATCTTGCTGAATGGCAGGCAGGGTGTCCTTGTAAAAGATGGTTGGCGGAATGGTCCAGGTGGGGTTAACCGTTACATGGGTTATCGTTGATGTCAGGGCCGGGGTTTTCCGTTCCGCCCGCCCTACCTGGGCACGGCCTTCCCAGGCCACCTGGCCGGCGTGGAGCAGTTGGACCCGTGCGCCGGCAATATCTACCAGCAGCTGGTCTGGCTGCAGATAGGGGGCGAACCAGCGCATTCGTTCCAGGTTGGCGCGTATCCGGGCAGTCCAGGCTGCCGGTGGCAGGTTCAGGGCGGCTCGGGTGTTCCTGCCGGCCAGCCCATCCGGAGTCAGGCCATGGTCTCGCTGGAAGTCCATTGTCGCATCGACCATTGCCTGGTCGAACAACACGGTCGTTTCCGCATCCGGGCCTCCGGGCCATGGGGCGCTAACGGAGAGATAACCCTGGGCAATGAGGCGGCGTGCCAGCTCGGCAACCCTCTCGCCCTGGTCCCCCGCGCGCAGGGTCGGTCCGGGGGACAGCTGCGGCCACCGTAGTACAAGGGTCTCCAGGCGTTTGTTATAGGCCTTGCGAAGGTTCTGGTAAACGGCGAGGGAAGGCCGGGCGTTGTGGTAGGCGCGTCGTATTCCGTCTGCAAACTGCATGTGCTGGTGGAGGCTTAGGGCAAAGGTACTGGCTTCCGGCCAACGGTTGTGCTGGTGCCACACCAGGCCCAGTGCCTGAGGGTCAAGGCGGCCGAATGTCAGATCCGTGACGGACCAGGCCAGCATGAGTGAGGCGAGCCCCGCATGGCACCTGTCAGGCAGCGCATACCCGGATTGCCGCCCACCGATCGCCACAATGTCCGGTAGCAGGTAGTAGTCGGGGTTAAGGCCGTCGGTACGCAAACCGGCAAGCTCGCGAAGCAACGCTTGCCAGTCCGCCGGCCGCTGCCAGCGTTCCTGGTGAGGCTGTAACTGGTCCAGGTGCGCCACGACTTCAGCGACGAATTCCGGGGGCTGTGGCCAACCCGGACATTCGTCCTGAAGGGGCTGCGCCATCACCGGAGCCACCAATGGTAACGCCAGTATTGCCAGCAGGCACAGTGTCCTGGAGTTGAATCGTTGCCCTGACAGCGGGTTCCGGGTCATGACTGATGCTCCAGTGCGATGGGCAACATCCGTTTGCGGACCATAAAGGGTGTTGATTTTTGTATGAAATATGTACAATTCGACCCGCTTCCCATATTTTTGCGGGATTTTTGTCGCACAATACCGGAGATCAAGGGCGGATACGTGAAGGTGTCCGGCCCGCCCCGGTAAGTGGTCCCCGCGACCCCATGGACCTACGAGGAATTATGAATGGTAGCCAGAGGCCTTGAACGTGCTCTGTTGATGTCAGCTTGTCTTTTCACCTTTTTACTGCCCCATGCAGGAAGTGTAGCAGCGGCCCCCGCGGAAAACCTGTTTGCGGATCTCTCCAGCGCCGCTCCCAACCTGGACCCACAGGTACTTCGTTACGCACTTGATGCTACCGAGTGCGCGGTCCGTAATGGCGTGGAGGCTCCCGAGCGCCTGGCGGTTATCGACTTTTCACTGCCGTCCAGCGAGCAGCGTCTGTGGATCTTTGACCTGGCGAGCCAGTCGCTGATCATGCGGGACCTGGTCGCCCATGGTCGTAATTCCGGTAACCTGGAGTCGACTCAGTTTTCAAACATAGAGGGAAGCTATCAGTCCAGCATCGGACTGTTCCGCGGGTCGGAAAGCTACCGCGGCAAGCACGGTTACTCCCTTCGTCTGGATGGCCTTGAGCCTGGCTTTAACGACCTGGCCCGCCAGCGTGCCATCGTGATCCATGGCGCCGATTACGTGGACCCGTCCTGGATCGAGACCTATGGTCGTATCGGTCGCAGCCTCGGGTGCCCGGCGGTACGCCAGGAGATAAGTAACCAGGTCGTGGACAACCTCAAGGGAGGTCAGTTGGTGTTCAAGTATTACCCTGACAAGGAATGGCTGGCCCGGTCAGGGTTGCTCAATTGTGGTAATCAGACCGTTGCCGGTGGCCCTGCCGCTGACCCCGTCCCACGTAGCGGCTCTTAAGGCTCTCAGTGGCTCAGTAGATCAGCGAATTAACCAAACGGGACACTAGTTACCTCCTGCCATCCGGTCGGGCCCTTACCACCCGGCCGGTTCTCGACTATCCTGACGGCATTCCTTGACTTATAACGACAGGAGGATGCCGTTCATGTCTGAAACTACCCTGAAAGGCAAGCGAGTGCTCGTCACCCAGGCGGGTGACTTTATGGGGCCAGTTCTGTGTGAGGTCCTGGAGGAACAGGGGGCCACGGTCATTGCCAGCCACGCCGATATTACCGATCCGGAGGCTCCTGCCCGTATTGTCGCTGAGGCTGGAACCGTTGATGTGCTGCTGGCCAACCTCGCGGTGCCGGCGCCTTCAAGCCGGGTGAGCGATGTCTCTGCCGGTGAGTGGCGGGATACCTTTGCTGCCATGGTGGATCCCTTGCCGCGCCTGGTACAGGCGGTTCTGCCGGGTATGCGGGAACAAGGCCACGGCCGGATCCTGGTTATGGGAAGTGCCTCGGCACTGAGGGGCATGAAGCGGGCGTCGACCTACAGTGCCGCACGGGGGGCGCAGTTGTCTTACGTGCAGGCGATCGGCGTTGAACTCGCCCCGGAGAACATACAGGTTAACCTGATTGCCCAGAACTTCGTCGACAACCCCACGTATTTCCCCGAGGAGATTCAGGCGAACCCCCGCTTCCAGGAGCGCCTGCAACGGGAAGTGCCCCTGGGCCGCCTGGTAGGCGCCCGCGAGGATGCCCAGTTCGCCGCCTACCTCTGCAGTGACGCCGCCAGTTGTTTTGTGGGCCAGGTCTTCCCCGTATGTGGTGGCTGGGTTAACCGCTGAGTACAGGGCGTCAGAAGGTGGACAAACCGGAGGCTTCCATAAACCGGTAGCGCCAGTATTGCAGCTGCGATTCGTCGGCATTGTCCGCGTAGGGCAGGCTGAGCACGGGTGTTGACCCGGGGCCGTTGCGCCAGAGGCGCTCGAACAGCTCGGTGGCGTTTGCCAGCACTTCCAGCTGTCCTGGCCCGGTGACCAGCATGGACGTCTCTAGGTTGTAATCATCCATATTTCGCCGGGTAAGGTTGGCAGAACCCAGCAGCAGCCGGGTGTCGCCATCAGCAGGGCGGAGCATCAGCAGTTTGTTGTGGCACTGCTCCCCGGAGGTGTTGCACCAGCGCACGTCTATGCCGGACTGCCTGAGCTCGAACGCGACCTGGCGGTTGGGAATGCCATTCTTGTCGTGCCCGAAGGCGTCCAGGTTACGGTCCAGCAGAAGGCGAAGCTCTGCCCCCCGGTGGTGGGCAGCCTTCAGCGCCTTCACCGTACCCCGGTGAGACAGATAGAACATGGCCATGTCCAGGCGGTCGCCCGGGCCTGCCTGGTTGATCACGTCGAGGGCCGCATCGCGGATGGCAGATTCGGTCAGTACCTGGCCCCGGAGTTCGCTGTCCTGTGCCGGTCCGTTGTCCGCAGGCAGGGGCCACTCAGGAACCGGCAGGCCGGATAACGCCATCACCGCTTCTTCGGTCGCCAACAGGTCATGGGCAGCCGGGCCAGTAAAACTGATGGCGGTATTCCAGTGGCGGCTGCTGCCGGCGTGGGGATTGGCTGAGGTGATCAGGCCCCTGAGCCGGTCACCCTCATCCACCACCAGGGTCTTGCGGTGGTTGGCCTTGAAGTTGAGCAGTGACAGGTAGCTGCGTAATGTGACCTTGCCATCGCCAAGGGCATTGGGCAGCCAGCCACCGCTCGTGGTGTTACCGAACCACTGGCAGCACCAGCGCCAGATCGCAGACCAGGCCGGGTTCGAGTCGCGCAATGGGCGCAGATCGGTTTCCACCAGGGTGATACCGGCATCACGCAGGCGTTTGAAGTGCGGTTGCTCCAGGCCGCCGTAGACTGTGTTCAGGGGGTCGGTGATCACGATAACCACCAGTTCGGGGCTTGCCTGTTTGCGCTGTATCAGCGCCGTGGCGAGCTTGTCAGCGAGGGGCTCGAAACTGTCATCCTGGGCGCTGTCATTGAACAGGAACATGTCCACGACAATCAGTTTCCGGGCCTGGCCGACCAGGCGGAACAGCTCGTTGAAGATGCCATGGCTTTGCATGCGCTCGCCGGAGGCCGTGCGCCAGGTGACATCCGCAATCAGCCTCGCGTCGTAGAGTACTCTTGCCGGTGCGGCCCGGGACAGGCCTGCCGGGAGAGGTTTTAACGTGTTATAAAGACCCGTTGCCAACAGGATCAGGAGGAGAATTGCGGCAATCATTCGAAACGAGATCATGTGCATCCCTGCATGGACTTATAGATGTCTCATTATAAACAGACCAACTAAAAAGGCAGATCTATATGATAGGTTACGTGACAATCGGCGTCAGTGATATGAACCGGGCCAAACAGTTCTATGCTGACCTTCTGGCTGACCTGGGCGCCAAGATCCTTATGGATATGGAACGCATTGCCTTCATAGGCAACAGCATGGGTGCGCCCATGCTGGCGGTGTGCACGCCGTATGACCAGCAGCCGAACCATCCGGGTAATGGCAATATGGTAGCCATCAATCCTGGCTCAAAGGAAATGGTCGACAAGCTCTACCACAAGGCTGTTGAGCTGGGAGCCACCTGTGACGGCGAGCCCGGGCAGCGGATTCCTGACCGGTTCTATGGCGCCTATATCAGGGATCCTGATGGCAACAAGGTGGCCTTCTTCCATTTCGGTTAATGTGGACAAAACGCGATGTCTGACCTGAAAGACCCCCGGGTACTGTTTGCAGCCGAGCGCACCATGCTGGCCTGGAACCGGACCAGCCTGGTGTTGATTGCGTTCGGTTTCATGGTTGAACGGGCCCATATACTGCTGCAGGTGTTGGCGCCGGAGCAGTCGGACCCGTTCCGGGAATCAGTGACCTTCTGGCTGGGTATCGCGTTTATCGTGCTGGGTGCCTTCTGTGCGGTGTATTCCTCACGGCAGTACCTGGCGGTGCTCCGCACGCTGTCAGCGGCAGAGTTTCCCTCCGGCTACCGGGTTACCTGGGGGCTGATGGTCAATATGGTCATTGCACTGCTGGGGCTTGTACTGGCCCTGGCGCTGGCCCTTTCCTGACGTCTAGTGTCCCGTTTGGTTAATTCGCTGACCTACTGCGTGACGCTGGGGCCTCTGGCCAAGGCGCCAGTCCGAAGGTG
>NZ_JAKZAH010000046.1 GCF_023156245.1 Marinobacter bryozoorum | reverse complement strand
GAAAACCATGAGCTAAACTATGAAAGGTGGGTCAATTTTATTGGCCAAAGGTGGGTCAAAATAGATGGCCATTGACAGGCACGTCCGGCAATAGCCATTGGTTAAACGCTTGCATGCGCATAGCTGTGCGCATAAAATCAAACTTTGTATTTTATATCTTCTGGGAGGCCCTCATGGCCGAACTCTATAACTCAGCCGCCCCCAAAAAAGCAGCGAACCTCTCAATCAATAGCGATCTTCTGCGTAAAACCCGGGAACTGAACATTAACCTGTCTGCCACCTTGGAACGAGCTTTGAAAGAAGAGCTTTCGAAACGCGAAGCCGCTCAATGGGTTGAAGAAAATCGCGCTGCGATAAAAAGTTACAACGATTTTGTCGAACAGCATGGATGCTTCGGCGACGAATTCAGGGAGTTCTGATGGCACAGTTCGATGTGTACCCCAACCCGAGCAAAATCAGCAAGGCTCACTATCCTTACCTTGTTGATATTCAAAGCAGCCTTCTGAGCGATTTGTCAACTCGTATTGTTGTCCCTTTGGGCAAACGTTCTGCCTTCGGTGGCGAAGCCATGCAAGGGCTCACTCCCGAAATCAGCTTTGCCGATCAGGAGCTGTTACTGTTAACTCCGCAAATTTCCTCCGTGCCTGAAAAACATCTCAAGAGCCCTATTGGCTCCCTCTCACATTTCAGGGACCAGATTGTTGGAGCTTTGGACCTGGCTATCACCGGCATTTAACGCCAGCCAGCATGCGCGGCTGCGGAATGGAGGCGAAGCCGCAATGCAGTAGACGTCGCGTGCCTGGCCTTGTTAATTGCCAATGGTCACCCCCGCATCCAGAACCCAGCAGCGATCATTGTGCGTGTAGCCAAGCTGACCATAGTACGAATTGGCTGCCGGTGCTGCGATGAGTATCAATTTGCAGAGCGGCCCCAGTTGCTTCTGGGTCAGTGACTGTAATCGTTTGCCTATTCCTGATCTTTGATAGTTCTGATGAACTGCCAAATCTGACAGGTAGCAGGCATAGTGAAAATCCGTGACGCTGCGAGCGATGCCGACCAACAAGTCATCATCCCACGCGCTTACGACGAGATTGGAGTTGGAAATCATCCCTTCCATACAGTCTCGATCGTGAATTGGCCGACGCTCCCCAAGGGTAGAGCTCTCCAACAAACCGATGAACTGGTCCGTGGTGATAGGGTGATTCACCTGAAAGCTGATAGCCATACCTCTCCTTGGCAATTAACGCCGCGCTCACCGGTAAATTAGGAGCGAAGCGAGTAATTTATCCGTGTGCAGCGCATTGTTAGCTACCATCTGCTCCGTAGACAAATTGAGCTACCTCGCTGACAAAATTCGATAGATCTTCAGGGCAATCTCCCCCGACAATGTGTTCCAAAGCCGGAACAACCCAGCGATTCTTTCGAACGCCAAGATTCATCCAACCTTCCAGTTCTCCTTTCGGAACGAGAAACAAACCAAAAGCCTTGCAGTTTGCAATTATTTGCTCTGCTGCCGGCCGGACTGCCGTATCTAACGCGGCAACCCCAGACGCTTTTACCAACGACCACTTACTCGATTCGCTGCGAATTCGGCTCAACGCGCCTTTTGCTCCTGAAAGCGTGTGCTCACCCCGATCAAGTTGGGCAAGCAACTCGACAACAGCTTCTCGCGTGGCAGTGAGAACTTCAGCTTCAGAGCGTTCCTCAACGCTCTCAGCAACTCGGTTACGAAGTAGGATCGTTTCAGCATTCTCTGCGTCCGCATCAAATGCCCGAAGTAGCTGCCTTAGATCTGCCTCAGAATTGAGCAGATCAACATCAACTATCGCCGCAACCGGGATAGCAGCCTGTTTAAGAAGCGCCACCACGTCCTTAATCGTTTGCTTATTGTGCGCATGAACAAAAAGCAACTCTTGATTGTCATGGACATGCGTTGCAACCGCGCTATAAACAATGCGGTCCGAATCGGCCTCACATACAACCGCGCCACGGGCAAATATTCCTTCTAGAACTCGTTGGCTCGAAAGAATTGGAGATGATGAAAGAGCCTGTGTTGCCTCAGCCGTGATTGGACAATATTCAGTCTTGTTACCAGTTCGGTTCAAGCGAAAAATCTCGGCGGGCTGCTTTCCCGACAGCACGCCTGCCAGGAAATTTGAATTATGAGTTGCTACGATGACTTGACAGGGAAAAGCATCAATATGGTCGGCCATCCAGCGCCCAAGTCGCCTAGCCTGCTCCGGATGAAGAAACGCTTCAGGCTCGTCAAGAAGCACCACTTTGTCTTTCGATAGTAGCAGGCTCAAGACGACGGCAACAAAGCTTCGAAACCCGTCCCCTTGCGATTCTAAGGACGGAAATTGTTTCATGAGCGGATAAGCTGCTCTTGGATCATCGGGAATATCGCCAAAATCGCTAGAGATCGCATAGCGAAGTTTGAGCCCGGCGCTGTAATCCAATCGAACCTTCATGCCAAATGTTGTTTCAAAAGCGTCAGCCAATACTTGATCAAGCTCGCCAAATTTTCCGTACATTGCTTGAAGTAAAGTCTTGGGTGAGCTTTCTTCAGGAACAAAGTTTTGACACGTGCTTGCAATTTTGAGTCTTGACTCCGAATCCATATAGAAAACTCGAAACTTCCCAAGTTTCTGAAACGTGAAGTCTGCATCGGGCGTTGACTCGAACGCGCGTCGAGCCTGATCAAGCCTGAGACGCACCATAGAGTTCTGCTCAAAACCTGATGTGATTCCATCAATCGTATGGTGGCCGATATTGGTTGCATCGACTCGTACGTCAAGGTCTTCTAGTAGTCGTTCGAACGTATCAGGCTGGCTGACATCAACACTTGCTAGTAATGTCGTATCTGCTCCCGAACCATGAATTAGCTTTTTATGAATATCCTTAAGCGTTTGCGACTTGCCCACATTGTTCGGCCCAACCAACAACGTGAACTTTCCCAGCTCTAGTTCTGTTCCGCTCGCAAGCGTGATTTTCCTGATCTTCATTTGGCCCTGGACCTTTAGTTGAAGCTAACGCCTAAGCACAGCGGCGGCCGTTAGGCCGTCCGGCGCCGTAGGCGCGTACTGGTGCTTATTGTTATGCATTTCCGCTGCTTTCAATTCAATTGTCATTAGGCTCTTCCGGTGCCAGAAAAGGTACTGAGGGATGTAGGCGCTCTTTGATACATAAGCCGTGAGCCAAAAACGATTGAAAAGCGCCATCTTCAAGTTTCAATGTGACCTCAATAGGAAATGAACCTAAGATTCCTTCACCACAGAAACAACACTGAACCCGCTTTTTACCGAACACTCTGGAAGATACCTCGACTTTGCCTGACCACATAACGCCGAGTGCAGGCTCGTTTTGGCTGGCGTGGAGTTTTGTGTTAAATGGCGCAACCATATATAAAATGGAGTACCGACCAAAACGTCTGCTGGCGTGATTTGTTATGTATGTTTTCTTCTGTAGCTCGACTTTATGAGACAATAGCAACCACCTAGAGCGATAATAATAATACCCAAACCAACTATTGCCAACGGTTCGTACTTTTCTAAATCGAGTAAAATCACCTTACGAGAAACAGCTATAACTGCGACCAACAATACGACCTCCGCATGAATGACATTATCTTTGAAATACATTTCTACCGTTTCCACGAGCTCGAACCCAATTAGAATAATGAAGAAGAAGCCAAAGATACTGAACAGTTCATCTATTTCAAGAAAAAGTACGTCATCAGTTGGGTCAAATATATCTATAATAAGAATAATTCCAAGCTCTACTATCGCGATAGCTACGATAGCTGTCATTAAAATAAGCACAACGAAAGACATCCATCGTTTTGTTTTATGTATGAAGGAAACTGCCTTATCGATACTTTCACTCACTAAAGGTATTCTCCTTTTTTGGCATAACATTTGTATATCGGTCGCCAGGACCGTTTTTCCGGCAACACATATCCCAATCGGTAGTCTCCTAAAATTAGACCCAAAATTATTCAGGGTCAACGAGTTACCGGAATAGATTCACTTTTTGGCCCAGTAAAAGTGATCATCAAGGCCACTATCCCGGATTTCGATTGGCCTCATAACATGCTGATATAGTTGGGAAATGGGCGTCGGTCAGTGAGCCTTCCCGGTTCATGGTCGCCGCGACCGTTTTTCCAACTGAGGGTCTTGATTAAGCCCCAGCCAGCAATGTCCGGATGTCGTCGTAAATACCCGGCGCCGTAATCAGGTTATCCCGCCCCCAAAGATCCTTCGGATACCCCTCGGGCACCTCGCTGAAATGCCCGGCCGTAGCTCCAGCTTCGCGGGCAATCAGCTTTGCCGCGGCAAAGTCCCAGGGGCTGACGGTTTCGTAGTAGGCGTCGAGCCGCCCGCAGGCTACCCAGCAGATATCCAGGGCGGCGGAGCCTATGCGGCGCAGGTCTCGGCAGTGGTGGATCATTACGTTCAGGCGGCGTACCAGGGGTTCCAGGTTGTCCTTGGTGTAGGGAAAGCCGGTGGCAAACAGGGACTGGCGCAGGTCGGTGGCGCCGCTGTGCTGGATGGGGTGGTCGTTGAGGGTGGCGCCTCTGCCTTTTTCCGCGCGGAAGGTTTCCTCCGAGAAGGGCGCATGTACGACGCCTACCTGTACCCGGCCTTTTTCGGCCCAGGCGATGGAGACGGCGACCTGGGGGTGGCCATAGGCGTAGTTCACGGTGCCGTCGATGGGGTCGACGATCCACAGGGGTGTTTCCAGCTCTTCGGCCTGTGACAGGTCCGGCATGGTTTCTTCAGACAGGATGCGGTGGTCCGGGTAAGCCTGGCGGATGGCTTTGGTGATGAATTCGTCTGCCATGACATCCGCGTGGGTGACCAGTTCGGTCTGGTGTTTGTAGTCCGTGCGAAGGGTGTTCTGGTCCCGCTCCCGGCGGATCAGTTCTCCCGCTTCCCGGGCGATGCGTTCGGCAAAGTCGGCGATGTCAGACATGGGGGCTCCGTGCAATGGATATTGCCGATACCATTGCAGGAAGTGCCTGGTGAATCAATCGGTGGTTGCTTTGTTAACTCACTGGGTTGACTCACCGGGTTGCCTCACTGGTTAATGCGGGTGGCAGACGATGAGGCTAATTGGCGTCGATGGAGACCACCACCATCATGCCGGGGCTGAGCAGGTTGCGGTCGCCTTCCTCCACCGAGATGCGCACCGGAATGCGCTGGGTGATCTTGGTAAAGTTGCCAGACGGATTGGAACTGGGAATCAGGGCAAACTGACTGGTGGCAGACCGGCCAATGACCTCGATATGGCCCGAGTATTTGCGGTCCGGCCACGCATCTACCCGTATCTTTACTTCCTGTCCGACCGCCAGTTTGCGGACATCCGTTTCCTTGACCTTGGCCTCCACCCAGATGTTATCGGGCTGGTACATCATCAGGATGGGCTGCCCGGCGGACAGGTACTCGCCGTTGTCCACAAAGGTCCGGGCCACGATCCCACTGGCGGGGCTGGCTATTGTCATGTCAGCGAGCAGCGACTCCTGTTGGCGGACATTTGCCCTGGCTGCCTCCAGTTCTTCCCGCGTTATGGCGTTCTGGGCTTCCAGAAGTTCCGGGGTGGGCAGGGTCATCGGACTGCCGGTAAACAGGCCCATCTCGGCATTGTCCAGTTCCGACTGTCTCAGGGCGACTTGCTGGCGCGCGGTTTCCACCCGAGCCCGGGCCGACATCAGGTCGTAGTAGTTGCGGTCCCGTTGCTGCTTCGACAGTGAACCGGACTGGTAGAGCGGCTCTGCCCGTTGCCAGGTCTGTTCGGCATCTTCCAGGGTGATTTCGGCAACCCTGAGATCCGCCTCGGCGGTTTTCAGCTGTTGCCGGGCGTTGGCGATGCCGCCGGTAAGTTGCCTTTGGGACTGCTGCATCTGCTGTTGCTCGAATGCCAGGCGGGCTTCCATGCCAGCGACACGTGCCCGGCGCTGGGCCAGCTCGAGCTCTTCCGGTTGGCTGTAAAGCCGGGCCACGGTCTGCCCCTCTTCCAGCGGGTCGCCATTCTCCAGGCTGAACGACTCCAGGCGGCCGGGCAGGCGCGACGAGACGGTAATCAGATCGGTGGTAACGCTGGCGTAGTCTTCCACCACATGGGTGTGGCGATACCATAGCCACTGGCCGACCCAGGCTATGCCGGCCACGACCAGTAAGACCAGCAATAGAAGCCTGCCCATTCTCCAGGGGCCAGGGGCGGTCCCGGCGTGGCTCGGGGTGGAGTTGTCATTGTTATTGTCATTAGCCATGTCGTAGTCCGAAGTCAGTATCTGTCTTAAGCGTGTTGAGGCGTCCTGGTCCACCGGCTGAGCAGCCAGGCAGGAATGACGACAAACGTGAGTGAGACCATTACCAGCCAGAAACCGTCCTGGTAGGCCATCACGGTGGCCCAGAATTGTTCGGTGGCGCCGAGTTTCTGCAGTGCTGCCGCCTGCTGCCAGGCTTCTGGTACCCCCACGCCTGCAAGCCACTGCTGCCATTGGCCGACCGTGGCCATGGCGACGTCATTGCCCGGGGTCACCGTGGTGCTGATGTGCTCTCCGTGCCAGCTGATGCGGCGGTCCATCATTAATACCAATGCCGCCGTGCCGAAGGCGCCGCCCATCTGTAGTGTGAAATTGATGACCCCGGAACCGGAGCCGGTCAGGTGTACAGGCAGGGATCCAATGGCCCTGGACAGGGTCGGGGGCGGGAAAGACGCCATGCCGGCACTCATCAGGGTCAGCGCCAGGGCCAGGTAGCCAAAGGAGGTGTAGGCGTCAGAGCGGGAGAACAGATACACCGCGAAGATCGCAAAGGCCAGTCCCGGCAGGGTCATGTAGTGGGCCGGGTAGCGGTCGCTCAGCTTGCCGATTACCGGCACCAGCAATGCCAGTACCAGGGTGGATGGCAGGAACAACAGGCCAGCTGTCACCGGTCGGTAGTGGAGGATGGATTGGGAGAACAGCGGCAAGAGGTACATGATGGCGTAGAATGCGCCGCCAAAGACGAAGATGGCCAGGCAGCCGGCCAGGAAGGCCCGGTGGCGGAAGATGCCCAGATCCAGTAGTGGCTGCGTTACCCGCCGCTCCCACCAGACGAACCCCACACCCAGTACCAGGGACAGGGCGAACAGGCACAGCACGGCGCTGCTGTCCCAACCCCAGCGCTGGCCGTTGGAGAGTGCTGCCAGCAGGGCAAAGATGCAGGCAAACAGGCTGACGGCGCCGGTCCAGTCGAAGGGCGAGCGGGGGCCGCTCTCTTCTCGGGTGGGCAGGAACAGGTAGCCCATGGCCATGGCAGCGATGCACATGGGGGGCGTCACGAAGAACACGTATCGCCAGGTGAAGGATTCCACCAGCCAGCCACCAATGACGGTGGCCAGGGTCAGGGGCAACCCAAGGCACATGCCGTAGATGGCCGTGGCCATGCCCCGTTCATTGGCCGGGAATACCGAGAACATGGCTTCCAGTGCCAGCGGGCGGATAAGGCCTGTCATGGCGCCCTGTATCACGCGGGCTGCCACAATGGCGGCCATACTGGTGGCCAGTCCGCCAATGATCGAGGCCACGACGAAGGTGGCCAGCAGACCAATAAAGGTAGCCCGCTGCCCAAAAGACCTTACCAGCCAGGGAGCAATCAGCAGGGCAACCGTGGTCGCCGCCAGGAAGCCAGTGGAAATCCACTGTACCTGCACATCGCTCAGCCCCAGCGAACCCTTGATGTAGGGAGTAGCGACGTTGACGATGGTAATGGACATACCCAGCGCCACCAGGCCAAGCAGCATGGTGAGGGTGACGAGCCACTTGTATTTGGGCCCGTAACGCTGGAACATCATCTCCACTTGCGACATGTGATTTCCGGAATTGGCGGATCAAGCAAGGGCATGGCCCCAGCAAACAGGTTAGGGGTGGGTGCGTATATTGCCTTCGTCGGTTCCGACGATTTAGCAAGCTGACGATCGAGCTGAACAGGGGCAGGTGTTTGAAAAACCAGGAACTGACGCTGCTGTACGTCTTTGACGCCATTATGACGGAAGGGTCCATCACCCGGGCCGCCGAGCGGCTGAACATGACCCAGCCAGCGGTGTCCAATGCGGTCTCCCGTATGCGTCACGCCTGGAAGGACCCGGTCTTCGTCAAAAAGGGGCGCCAGATCGAGCCCACGTCCTATGCCCTGAGTCTGTGGGACCAGGTGCGCGGTCCCATGCATGAGTTGTCACGGGCCGTGACCACCACAGGGTTCGATCCGGCTACCTCCCGGCGCAAGTTCCGTATTGCCCTGGCCGATATGATGCTCGATCTGCTGTGGCCTCCGCTGGTGAGCAAACTGGAGCGGGACGCCCCGGGTATCGACCTGCACGCGGTGCCCTATACCCTGGGTGGCGCCCACATGCAGTTGCGGGAAGCCCACGTGGACCTTGCCATCGGTATGCTCACCGAGCACGATCACAGCCTGCGAAGCACCTGGCTGGCGGACAGTGGCTATGTGCTGGCCATGCGGGAAGATCACCCGCTGGCGGGGCGTCCCGTCACCCTGGAAGAGTTCCTGGATGCCCGTCACCTGCTGATATCCCTGTCCGGGGACACCCACGGGCCGGTGGACTCGGCGCTGGATCGCATGGGGGTGAGTCGCCGGGTGGCGGTGACGGTAAACCACTTTCCGGCCATTCCGGCGCTGCTGCAGACATCCGACCTGATTACGGCCTTGCCGGATGGCATGATGCAGGATGAGCAGTTGCGGAAAGGATTGTGGCTGACCCGCCTGCCCATCGAGGTGGACCCGATCAGTGTGTACCTGATCTGGCATGCCCGCCACGACCGTGAGCCGGGGCTTATCTGGATGCGCTCGCTGGTGGAGTATCTGATCCGCGAGCGGTGGCAGGACCTGGTGGGCCAGGTTGACTGACGGAGTCCTGCAGCCTGCTCAATACATCATTTAAAATGATGTGTCAGATACTGTTTAACAATTTTTTTGTGTTGACCAACTCCCGGATACTACACCCATCGAGATCAGAGAAGCCCGAAAGGCAATGATCTCCGAGGTGTTCAAACCAATCGTATTCGAGGAGTTATTTATGTTCGGTATCAATGCAAACCTGAAGAAAACCGTTGCCATCGCCACCATCGCTGTCGCTGGTGTCCTGGGTGCCGCTAACGTCAGTGCCCAGCAGTACTGGATGGAAGAAGTGCTTGAGCAGCAGCTGCAGGAAAAAACAGCCAAGGCAGAGCAGCAGAAGCAGGCTTCTGAAACTGCCGATTCCAAGGCCGAGAAAAAAGCCGACAGCAACGCGTCATGAGTTGCTGAACGGGCCCTGGCAGCCGAGGCTGCAGGGCCCGGACAGTTCAGCCTTTGAGGGTGCCCGTTTTATAACGCCTTCAGCCAGGCTTCCATTTTGTCCATGGCCGTCACCATCTTGGGGCCAGCCGACGCCACGAAATCCTCTCCCAGCTCCTGGTCGGCAAATTCTCCCGCCGCCAGTTCCAGGGCCTTGCTCCCGTCGAAGTCCACAAACGCCAGCCGTGCCCCCATATGATCCGGCACAAAGCCGAAATCGCTGGCTGGCAGCATGGCCACGCCGGTGTCTTCCAGCAGTCGTTTGCAGAAATCCGCGCTGGTCTTGATGTCCTGCCTGTCGAGGGCGTCCTTGTAGGCCGAGAAATTCGGGAACACATAGAAGGCCCCCTCCGGTTTGCGCACATCCGCCTGCATGTCCGTCAGCCGGCGATGCACGTACTCGCCGATGGCTTTCAGTACCCGGCGGGAGTGTTTCAGGTAGTCGTCGATGTCCTCGCCTCCATTGAAAGCGGTAATACCCGCGTACTGGATAGGCGCGCTGGTAGACGTGAACGTCTCGCTGGCGATGATGGCCATGGCATCCTGTAGCGGTCGCAGCTCCGGCGGGAAGATAAAGGCGCCCAGGCGCCAGCCACCGGCCCCCAGCCACTTGCTCATGCCGGTGCTGATAATAGTGCCCTCGGGGTAGTAACGGGCAATGGACTTGTGCTTGCCGTCAAACTGAACCTCACCGTAGATCTCGTCCGACAGGAGGATGATCCGGTACTTGCGGGCCACGTTGGCAATGGCCAGCAGCTGATCGTCGCTGTAGGTGCAACCGGTGGGGTTTGACGGGTAGTTGAGGATCAGGATGCGCGGACGGGTAGGGTCGTCCCGGCAAATAATGTCCAGCTCGTCGGCGGTCAGCTGCCAGTTGTTCTCAGCGTGTGTCGGCAGCCAGTGTACCGAGCGGCCGATGATCCGCGCCTGGGGCGCGTAGGATACCCAACTGGGTCGGGGGATCAGCAGGTCGCCGTAATAGGCCAGCTGCAGGATAAACAGCAGTTCCTTGGAACCCGGACCGATCAGCACGTCCTCCCAGCTGCAACGCTGGCGTTCCGCCCGGTTGATGTAGCCGGCGATGGCCTCCCGCAGGCCTTTCAGGCCCTTGACCGGCAGGTAGTCCTTTTCATGGGCATGCTCCTGGAGCGCCTGCACCACCCGCTCCGGTACCGGAAAGGGCGACTGACCCAGACCGAGTTTGATGATATCCCGGCCCTCCGCCCGGAGCTGGTTGCTCAGCTCGTTGATGCGCAGCGTGGCCGAAGGCTGGATGCCGCGGACGTTGAGATTGATGGCGTAGCGGTGTTCGTTCTGGATTTCCATGGGCCTGTCTTTACCGTGGGTTTGAGCGTGCATGACTCCCGCAGTATAGGCAGAACCCGATGATGTGTGAGGGAAATTCCGGTAGGGGATTGCCGAAGCCCGGATTGCCCGGGCGGCGGCAGGTGGACCGGCTGACCGGTCCGGGGCGGGGGTCAGCATTTGGCGTTCAGTTCCCGGGTCAGATCGGCCAGCTCTCGGTTGAACACCCGGTCGTTCTCACTGTAGTCCACCGGCACATCTACCAGGTGAACGCCGCCGGCGGCCATGGCCCTTTCCAGGGTGGTCTCGAGCTGTGCGGTTTCGGTAACTCTGTGGCCGGTCGCTCCGTAGGATTCTGCATAGCGCACAAAGTCCGGGTTACCGTAGTCGAGCCCGAAATTGGTGAACCCCTCCTGGGCCTGTTTCCACTTGATCATGCCGTAGGCATTGTCGTTAATGACCAGGATCACCAGGTTCAGGTTCAGGCGCACGGCAGTTTCCAGCTCCTGGCTGTTCATCATGAAACCGCCATCGCCGCAGATGGCCATCACCCGCTGCTTCGGGTACAGCATGGCCGCCATCATGGCACTGGGCAGGCCGGCACCCATGGAAGCCAGGGCGTTGTCCAGCAACACCGTGTTGTTGTCATAGGCCTTGTAGTTGCGGGCGAACCACAGTTTATACATGCCGTTATCCAGGGCGATGATGCCGTCTTCCGGTATCACCTTGCGCACGTCGTGCACGATGCGCTGGGGAATCACCGGGAAGCTGTTGTCTTCACAGCGATCTTCCAGGTGGGCGTCCAGTGCGTCCTTCACCCGCAGAAACTCGGTGAAGTCATGTCCGGCGCAGCGCCCGCAGTTATCCGCAAGCCATTCCACGGAGTTGGCGATATCGCCCACGACCTCATGCTGGGGGAAATAGACCGGGTCCACATCCGCGCCGCTGAAGTTCACATGGATGACCTGTTTGCCACCGGGGTGCATGAAGAACGGCGGCTTTTCCACCACGTCGTGGCCCACGTTGATCACCAGGTCAGCATGGTCAATGGCGCAGTGGACAAAGTCGCCGCTGGAGAGGGCGGCGTTGCCGATATAGCGGGGGTGTCGTTCGTCCACAACGCCCTTGCCCATCTGGGTCGTGAAAAACGGGATATCCGTGGTGTTAACCAGGTGGATCAGGGCCTGGGATACCCGTTTGCGGTTGGCACCGGCGCCAATCATGATCAGCGGGTGCCGGGCAGAGCGAATCATGTCCGCGGCCTTTTGCAGGCTCTTTTCACTGGCGGTAGGGCGGCGGGCGTCACTGGGGTCGAAGATGTGGGTATCCGGTGCGGCCAGCTCGGCGGCGATGTCTTCGGGCAGCTCCAGGTGCACCGCGCCCGGGCGTTCCTCCGCCGCCAGCCGGAAGGCCTCCCGCAGTTTGGCGGGAATGGTGTTGGCGTTGCTGATCTGGCGGGTGTACTTGGTCAGTGGCCGCATCAGGTCCACCACGTCCAGGATCTGGAACAGCCCCTGCTTGGAGGACTTGATGGGCTTCTGACCGGAAATCATCATCATCGGCATACCGCCGAGCTGGGCATAGGCAGCCGCCGTGACCAGGTTGGTGGCCCCGGGGCCGAGTGTCGACAGGCAGACGCCCACCTTGCCGGTCAGCCGGCCGTAAGTGGCCGCCATAAACCCTGCCGCCTGTTCATGGCGGTTCAGCACCAGTTTGATGGATGACTCGCGAAGGGCTTCCAGCAGGTCCAGGTTTTCTTCCCCGGGAACCCCGAAAATGTAGCGTACGCCTTCGTTCTCCAGGGCTTTTACAAACAACTGGCCGCCTGTCAGGGCGCCGTCAGTACGGGATTCATCGGTCATGGGTTCAGCCTCGCCTTGGTAACGGGTATTCCGTTTTCGGGGTTGGTGACAAACTGCCGCAGCCGCCGGGTGTGTTACTGGAACCGGTGTGCGTCGAGTTCAATATGCTCCACGTGCTGGCCCAGCATGATGACCCGGCCCAGGTAGCGTTCCTCGCCGGTGGTGGTAAAGTCAAACAGGAATCGCCGCCACACCCGCAGGCGCCCCTGGCGGTCCCTTTTGAACCACAGGCCCCGAAGGTATACGGCGTCGTCCAGCAAAAGGACGTCCATGCGCCGGCAATAATCACGGGCCGCGGCCAGTACATAGTCTTTTATAGCCTTGGCTCGCCACCAGTACCAGATGGCAAAGCCGGCGGCGAACAGCCAGGTCAGTGTCGATAGTGTCACGCTTGGGCCCGTGTGGTTGAATCCAGCAGAAAGCCTACACCGGTGTGCCCCGGGTTCAAAGTTTCAGTCAATGTCATGGCACCGGCATGAGACCTGTGTAAAATCAGTGCCGAACTGGCTGGAGTCATCGTGCATGCAATGGATACTTGGGCTGGGTCTCGCCGCATTGCTGTTCTATCTGTTGAAACAGTGGGGTGCGCTGGACCCCAAACAGAAAAAAGCTGCCACCTGGAAAGTCGTGCTTGGCGTCGCTGGCGCTCTGCTGGTGTTCATGGTGCTGACAGGCCGCGTTCATGTACTCACAGCGGCTGTTGCAGCGGTCATTCCGTTGCTGCGCAAGTTGCCGGCCCTGCTGAAGTTCATGCCCTATGTCCAGCGGTTCTTCAGCGATGGTGAGGGAGCGGGTTCCCATCGGACTGAGCAGGGGGCAGGGCAGCAGCGTGCCGCTGCAACCTCCGGCCAGATGTCGGTGCAGGAGGCCTGCGAGATTCTCAATGTGGAACCTGGCTGCAGCCGTGAGGAAGTCGTGGCTGCCCACCGCCGGCTGATATCAAAGTTGCATCCGGACCGCGGTGGTAACGATTACCTGGCCGCCAAGGTCAACGAAGCGAAGTTTGTGCTGCTGGGCAAGCGCGGCGCCTGAGGTATTAAACCCCCTTCACATTACCCTAGTGTCCCGTCTGGCTAATTCCTTAATCTACTGCTTGCCTCTGAGGACTCTGACCAAGGCGCCAGTCTGCAGGTGTGGTGGCTCCACATCAAAGACTGGCAACACAGGCTCAGAGTCCTCAGAGGCAAGCCCTTCGGGAGCTCCTGAAAAGCCGAACAGCGTCGTTGCGCTGCCTCGATTTGGAACCACCAAACCCTCACCAGCACGCCTAGCTCTTCGGCTTTTCAGAAGCTCAGTAGGTTAAGGAATTAGCCAGACGGGACACTAATCACTGGCGACCCGTCCGAGGCTTGTCTAGGTTTAGAGGACATGCTCGAAATCAGAGATGGTTGCCATGGTGGTGTTCTCCGTAATTTTCATTCTGCTGGGCCTGGCCCTGCTGGTGGGCGGCGTCTGGCTGTTGACGCTGGGTGGCTCCTTCTACTACCTGGTCGCGGGACTTGTCCTGGTCACTGTCGGCGGCCTGTTGCCAGTCCGGCGTGTGGCGGCCCAGGGGCTTTACGCCATCTTCCTGGTTGCAACGCTGCTATGGAGTTTCTGGGAGTCGGGCTATGACTGGTGGCCCCTGGCGACCCGGAATGGCTGGTTCCTGCTACTGGCCATTCCCCTGCTGATACCGGCGTCGAAGGACGGCCGCGGAGCGGCCATTACGTTCGGTGGGGTGTGGGCGGTCTGTGGACTGGTGTTGCTGGGCAGCTTGCTGAACGAGCCCCATACCATGGAAGGGCGCCTCGGTGAGCAGGTCGTCAATGAGCAACCCGAACTGGGTGAGAGCCCGGAGGCCGACTGGCTGGCCTGGGGCCGGACCAACCTCGGGCAGCGCTATTCCCCCCTCGATCAGATAACGCCCGACAACGTCGGCCAGCTTGAAGAAGCCTGGCGTTACCAGACCGGTGACACCAAGCAGCCGGATGACACCGGCGAAACCACCTACGAAGCCACGCCCCTCAAAGTGGGCAATACCCTGTACCTGTGCACGCCCCACAACTGGTTGGTGGCCCTCGATGCAGACACCGGTGAGGAGCGCTGGGTTTACAAAGCCGGTGTGGGCCCCAACAGCCAGCGCCAGCACCAGACCTGTCGGGGCGTATCCTACCTGCCTCCGGAAGGCGGCGTGGAGGAAGCCCCGGACGTACAGACCCTTAGCGGCCCGGCCGAGGACCAGTCACCGGTCAGTTGTGATGCCCATCTGTACCTGCCCACCGCCGATGCCCGCCTGCTGGCCCTGGACCCGGAAACTGGCGCCCGTTGTGAGGCATTTGCCGAACAGGGGGAGCTGGACCTGATGCACAACATGCCATTCACCCAGTCCGGCTTTTACTACTCCACGTCGCCGCCCGTGGTGGCCAACGGCCTCGTCGTGGTCGCCGGCGCGGTGAACGACAACTACGACATCAACTCCCCTTCCGGCGTAATACGGGCCTACGATGCCCGCACCGGCGAATTGCAGTGGAACTGGGATCCTGCCAATCCGGAGCAGACGGACCCGATAGCCGAGGATGAAGTCTACTCAACCAGTTCTCCGAACAGCTGGGCGGTAGCCAGCGCCGATGAAGAGCTGGGACTGATCTATTTTCCCATGGGTAACCGCACACCGGATCAGCTTGGTATGTATCGCACCGAGAACGAGGAGCGGTTCGCCAGCTCTGTGGTCGCGCTGGAGCTGGACACAGGGCAGGTGGCCTGGGTGCGGCAGTTCGTTCACCACGACCTGTGGGACATGGACACCCCGGCCCAGCCCAGCCTGCTGGACCTGGACACCGTTCAGGGGCGACAACCGGCACTGGTGGTGCCCACCAAGCAGGGGGATGTTTATGTACTCAACCGGGAAACCGGTGAGCCGATTATCCCGGTAGAAGAGGTGCCAGCACCAGAGGGTGCCATTGAGGGCGACTACACCGCGCCCACCCAGCCGGTCTCCGGCCTGAACTTCAACCCTGATCCGTTGCGGGAAGCGGACATGTGGGGTGCCACCCCCCTGGACCAGCTGGCCTGTCGCATCCAGTTCCAGTCCCTGAAATACGAAGGCCGCTACACACCCCCCAGCGAACAGGGCACCATCGTCTACCCCGGCAATTTCGGAGTGTTCAACTGGGGCAGCATCGCAGTGGATCCGCAGCGGCAGGTCATGTTCGGCATGCCCCTGTACATGGCCTTCGTTTCCCGCCTGGTGCCCAATGAAGAGGGCAGTGAACCGACCGGCCCGGTTAACCAGGGCGAGCAGGGTTTGAACAGCAACGCGGGCGCACCTTACTCCGTGGAACTGAAACCGCTGATGTCTCCACTGGATATTCCCTGCCAGCAACCCCCCTGGGGCTACGTGGCCGGGGCGGACCTGCGCACAGGAGAGGTCGTCTGGAAACGTAAGAATGGCACGGTGGAAGATATGAGCCCCATCCCGGTGCCCCTGCGCCTGGGTGTGCCCGGGATCGGCGGGCCGGTGATCACGGCAGGTGGCGTGGTATTCCTCGCGGCGACGGTGGACGACTATATCCGGGCCTACGACCTCACTACCGGTGAGCAGCTGTGGCGGGCCCGGTTACCGGCTGGCGGGCAGGCCACGCCCATGACCTACCTGAACAGCCAGGGTGAGCAGATGGTGGTGCAGGTGGCCGGCGGCCATGGCTCTATTGGTACCACTCTGGGGGACTATGTGGTTGCCTGGAAACTGTCAGAACAGCAAGGCCAGTGAGTGTACAGGGGCTTGGGGCAACGCTGTGGGTGTACGACGGTTCTGGCGGGGAGGGTGAATCCGGTATGATGTCGGGTTCCATACCAACCAGAACAATACCCAGGGAGGATATGCACCCATGGCCCAGCCGGATTCCGTTCACCGCCTTTACGGCGTTCCCCACTCGCTCTATACGGGCATCGCCCGCTGCTACCTGAGGACCCAGGGTATCGAGTACCTTGAGCTCCCCACCGGCCACCCGGACTTTGCCAGTCGCATCATGCCGACTATCCAGCGCAGCATCATTCCGGTGCTGGAAACCCCGGCCGGGGAGATCGTCCAGGACAGCCTGGATATCATCGATCACTTCGAAAACGAAGGCGTGCGGTATTCCGCCTATCCCCAGGGCCTGTTGCAACGGGTACTGGGCGTTATCATCGCTTATTACGGCACCCAGGCCATGCTGCCCCACGCCATGCACTATCGCTGGACTTACCGGGATCAGCAGGAAGGCTTTCTGCGGGATCAGTTCGCGGCCGGCATCGGGCCGGACATGGCCGACAAGATCATGTCGCGGATGAACTCCTACCTGCCTCAACTGGGTGTGACGGAACGCACCATTCCCGAAATCGAAGCGTCCTTCGAACAGCTGCTGGACACCCTGAACAGCCACTTTGCGGAGCACCCCTACCTGTTCGGTGGACGGCCCTCAGTAGCGGACTACGGCCTGATTGGCCCCCTGTTTGCCCATCTGGGCCGTGACCCGGTACCCGCAAATCTCATGAAAACCCGCGCGCCCAAGGTGTTCCGCTGGGTGGAGCGGATGACGGCGCCTGGCCTGGATACACCGGAATTCCCGGATTACGGCGATGACTTCCTGGCCGATGATGCCGTTCCGGAAACCCTGGAACCCCTGCTCCAGCAGATTGCCGATGAAATCTTCCCCATGCTGACCGACAAGCTGGCGTTCATGGACAACCTGGTTGCCGAGCACCAGCCGGAAGACGGCCAGCCCGTATCGCCAAAGCCCCATCAACGCTATGTGGGCGCGGTGGAAACATCATTCCGCGGTGTGCCGGTACAGGCGGGCGTGCAGCCCTACCTGCTCTATGTTCTGCGCAAGGCCGATGACATGCTGGCGGAGGGTTCCACCCAGGAGCAGGCCCGGGTGAGGGCAGCCCTTGCCGAACGTGGGCTTGTAGACGCCCTGCCTGGCGATCGTGGCTACACGGTGGACCGTCGCAACCACATCGAAGTGTGGCAGCGGGCCTGACCGTACGGTCAGTTCAGAGAATATCCACCTTGACGGTGAAGCTCTGGTTATCCTGGCGCTCACCGCCGACCCGGTAGGTAATGCCGGACTGCTCGCCAGTCCGGCTTTCGCGGGTGCCACCCACTTCGACCCAGTCCCCGGGTGCAACCCGGCGCTGGGTTACCACCGCATCGGTTTCATAACCGGCCATACCGGAGTCCGGCGTATTCTCGAACGCCGTAATGCTGAGCTCGATCTGCTGGTCGGAAATGCGTTGGGGCGTAACGATAAACCCGCTGCGGATGTCCACCTGCTGGTAAATGGCCGCCGGGTTCCGGCCGCCGCGAATGGCCACCGGCAGTGTACGAACCTGGCCGCCACTGATATGGGCGGACTGACCATCCTGCACCACGATATGCCGCTCCTGGCTGGACCGGGTGTTGGTGGTACGGCTCTGGCCGCCGATAGTCACCACCTTGTCCCGGCCGCTACTGACACCACCACCCTGGCGCTTGCCCATGGTCTGGGCGCTGCTGCGTACGGTAATGCGCAGCTGTACCGGGGCGACATCCATGGTTTCTACCAGTTGGCTGATCTCATCGAGAATGGCCGGTTCACCCCGTGTCACCAGGCGGTTGCCATCGGCCGCCATCGTCAGTTCACCTTCTGGATACAGGGCCCGGAGCTGGTCTGCCACCTGTTGTGCCGGCCGATTCTCCAGGGTGAACGTGCGATTGCCGGGTGCGCCCATGGCCAGGGTCGGCAGCAGGCAAAGGGCCAGAAGCGCAGGGAACAGCAGGCGAACAGACACAGGCGACATGGAACTCTCCGCAGAAATTTGGCGGTGGCGGTTGCAAACCGGGAAACCCCGGGAGTATATTGAAAAGCATGAAGACGACTCACGCACCCTGTCAATTGAATGTTATGACACGCCTCGCAAATGCGGCGGCGGGTGCTTCTGTGTTTTTCTGGTGGTTTTTTGGTTATGGCTTTTATTTTAGCCAGAGCCGAGGCCGCCTGTAGCACACGCAAGATAGACTCAGGAAAAGGCAGCCCGGCACCAACCCCAGGCTGCCACCGGACAAGAAAAGCCCCGACTGGTAGCCTCCCAGCCGGGGCTTTTTCGTTTCAACAGGCAGAAAACAGAAGGATTTCGAACAATGAACATGCCGCTGGATGTCCGGACTACCCAGGAGGCCCGACCCGTGGACACCGTTACTGACCCGGAGCCAACACGCCCCGTTGCCACCGCGTTGCCAACCCCTGCGCAGCTGCGGTCAGACGTATCAGTACCCGAGTACCTGGCGGCGCAGATTGCCCGACATCGCCAGCAAATCCGCGACATCCTCAATGGAGACGACGATCGCCTGCTGGTTGTCGTGGGGCCCTGCTCCATCCATGATGAGATGGCCGCCCTGGAGTACGGGGAGAAGCTCTCCGCGCTGGCGGATGAAGTCAGTGACCGCATGCTCATCGTTATGCGTGCCTACCTGGAAAAGCCACGAACCACTGTCGGCTGGAAGGGGCTTCTGTACGATCCGGAGCGCACCGGCGAGGGTAATCTGGGAGACGGGCTGGTTCGCTCCCGCCGGTTGCTGGTCAACCTGGCGCACCTGGGCCTGCCATTGGCTACCGAAGCACTCAGCCCGCTCGCCATGGATTACCTGGATGACCTAGTCAGCTGGACCGCCATTGGTGCCCGTACCACCGAATCCCAGATTCACCGGGAACTGGTCAGTGGCCTGCCCATGCCCACGGGCTTCAAGAATGGTACTGACGGGTCCATCGGCGTGGCGGTAAATGCCATGAAATCCGCCGCCCACGGTCATCACCGGTTGGGCTTCAACGGTGACGGCCAGCCGGCCATGATCACCACCGGGGGCAACCCGGACACGCACCTGGTGCTGCGGGGCGGACGGGGCATTACCAACTACGATGCGGACAGCATCAACGCCTCTGCCCAGGCCCTCGAGGCCGCCGGCGTCAACAGTGCCATCATGGTCGATTGCAGCCACGACAACGCCTGCAAACAGCCGGAGCGGCAACCGGACATCGCCCGGGAGGTGATCGCCCAGCGTCGGGCAGGTAACCGTGCCGTCCGTGGATTGATGATTGAGAGTTTCCTGGAAGAGGGACGTCAGGATGACGGCGACGAACTGACCTACGGACTATCCATCACGGATCCCTGTCTGGGGTGGGCTGATACGGAAAACCTGCTGCGCTCGCTCTGAGCGCCGCGGGTTGACGCCGATGGCTTTATTCAGCTGACCGTGGGGCGTCCCCGGACAGGGTCGAGAACAGCAATCGTCCGGCCAGCAGCAACAGCACACCGCCCATGAGCCGATCCAGCCAGTGCCCGAACCGGCCGAAAGCCCTGCGAACCTGGGGCAGGGTAAAGAACAGGGCAACTCCGGCAAACCAGAGGCCGGTCATCACCGCCATATAGAGACCATACCCCACCTGGACCCCCACCGGGGTGGCAGGGCTGATCACTACCGAGAACAGCGAAACAAAGAACAGGGTCGCCTTCGGATTAAGGGCGTTGGTCAGGAAGCCGAGTCGAAAGGCAGCCAGGCCGGTCTGGGCCCTGATGCCTTGTGTCTCTATATGAACTCCCCCCGCCCTTGACCTGAGACACTGGATCGCAATCCAGGTCAGGTAGAGTGCGCCAATCACCTTCAGCAACGTAAAAAGGGTCAGGGATTGCTGAATCAGCAGTCCGATACCCAGCAGGGAGTAGGTCACGTGCACCAGTATGCCAAGACCTACCCCGGTGGCGCTGAGCAGGGCATTGCGCCGGCTTTGCGTCAGCGCCTGGCGCATCATGACGGCAAAGTCCGGTCCCGGGCTGGCGACGGCCAGCAGGTGGACCAGGGCGACGGTGGCAAATTCGGCCCAGAGCGTAGTCAAAGCGCACTCCTGTGTTTGAAAAGCAGCGAGTCAGGCAGCATAGAAAAGAAACAGGGGCTTGGCCAGCGGTGAGGAGGCACCGGGCCAGTGAACCGTCTAACCTTATACCCGTTCATTCTCTGGAAAAGGAGCGCACCTGTGGAACAGCGCAAGGTGGATGTTGCGATTCTCGGCGCCGGCACCGCCGGCATGGGGGCCTACCGGGCCGCCCGCAAACACACGGATAACCTGGTGATGATCGAGGCGTCCCACTATGGGACCACCTGTGCCCGGGTTGGCTGCATGCCCAGCAAGTTGCTGATCGCAGCGGCCGACGCAGCCCATAATGCCCGTAACGCCGGCCTGTTCGGTATTCGCCCCGGAGAAGTGGCCGTGGACGGCCCCGCGGTAATGAAGCGGGTACGGGACGAGCGGGACCGGTTTGTCAGTTTTGTCCTGGAAGCGGTGGACAATTTCCCGGAAGAACACAGGGTGCGGGGCCATGCCCGCTTCCTGTCGCCTCATCGACTGAAGGTGGGGGATGACCTGGAAATCGAGGCGGACCGGATTGTCATTGCGACCGGGTCACGCCCCAATACCCCGGGCTTCCTGAAAGCCGCCGGCGACCGCCTGGTCTTTAACGACGACCTTTTCGAGTGGGACGACCTGCCGGAATCCGTCGCGGTCTTTGGCCCCGGTGTGATCGGGCTTGAGCTGGGTCAGGCGTTGAGTCGTCTCGGTGTCCGGGTACGGATGTTTGGCGTGGGCGGGGCGGTAGGCCCGATACAGGACGACGAAATCCGGGACTGCGCCCTGGACGCTTTCAACGAGGAATTTCCCCTGAACCCCGATGCCGATACCCGCAAGGTGGAGCGCACCGATGAGGGAGTGGCCATCACCTTCGCGGACGGTGACGGTGCCGAGGTTACCGAAACCTTCGACTATTTGCTGGCGGCCACCGGACGAAGGCCGAATATTGACGGGCTTGATATCCAGAATGCCAACCTGGAGCTGGATGACCGGGGCACGCCCATATTCGATGACTACACCATGCGCTGTGGGGACAGCCATATCTTTATCGCTGGCGACGTTAACGCCTCCCTGCCGCTGTTACACGAGGCGGCCGATGAGGGGCGCATCGCCGGCAATAACGCAGGCCAGTACCCGGAGGTCAGGGCCGGGCTGCGCCGTGTACCCCTGTCGGTGGTCTTTACCGACCCGCAGATTGCGACCGTGGGCAAGACCATCCAGCAGGTGAACGAAGACTGCAAGGGCTGTTTCGCCGTAGGCTCGGTCTCGTTTGAGGGGCAGGGTCGAAGTCGGGTGATCGGCAAGAACCGGGGCCTGCTTCGGGTCTATGGTGAGCACGGCAGCGGGCTGTTCATGGGGGCGGAGATGTTCGGGCCGGCGGCTGAGCATATCGGCCACCTGTTGGCCTGGGCGGTACAGCAACGGCTGACGGTCTCACAGATGCTGGATATGCCTTATTACCACCCGGTTATTGAGGAGGGAGTTCGCACTGCGCTGAGAGACCTGAGCCATCGGCTCAGTCTGGGACCGAGGGAGGAAAGTCACTGTCTCGATTGCGGACCGGGCGGCTGACAGGCCGCCCGCGCAGAAGCGGGGAATCGGCGGGAGGGTTGAGGGTAATCAACTCACCGGCCGGAAACCGCTGGCATTCTTGATGTGGCTGGAGCGTTCCATGACATCAGCCGCAGCCTGCCGGCGCTTCTGCCGGCGAGCCCAGATTTTTTCGTGGAAGAAGTAGGCCACGGTGTTGATGGCCGGTTCCACCATGGCGATCAGGCTGCCAATCAGGATATCACCGGTGAGCAGGTAAGCCACGGTAAATGCCACGGTAAAGTGGGTCACCGCGAAGGTCACCGTTTTTAACAACGAATCATCGGCGTCTTTTGGGCGGTTGTGGACAAACTGTTTCAGGGCACTCATGGTCAACTCCAGAATCCCGGTGGCGTTATGATCATTTAAACCCAGGTGAGAAAGATTGTTAAGTAAATTGACTCTCTGAAAGTAATAGTCGCAGGTTATGGATGGTGGCCGGACGGGTTGGCTCGAAACCATTCGGTACTCGGAAATAATTATGAATTATTAAAAATATAATGCACTGAGACTATTAAAGGTATTGGCTGGCCTTGCTTTTTGGGAGTGAGCCCACAGGTTATATTGAACGTAAGTTGTTAAATCGATCACAAACGGATCAAGGAGTTAGCACTATGGGTACCAACTTTATCGGCCTGGACACGGCCAAGACGGAAAAGCTGGCTGGCGCACTGAACGAGCTGCTGGCCAACTACCAGATTTTCTACATGAACGTGCGCGGGTATCACTGGAATATCAAGGGTGAGAACTTCTTCGAGCTGCACGCCAAGTTCGAGGAGCTCTATGACGACCTGCTGCTGAAGGTCGACGAGATCGCTGAGCGGGTTCTGACCCTGGGGCACCGTCCCGCCCATGCCTACAGCACCTATATTGAGCTTTCCGGCGTACCTGAACGCAAGGATGTCGCGGACGGCAAGGAAGCGGTAGGCCATATCGTTGACAGCTTCGCCAAGCTGATTGCCAAGCAGCGGGAGCTGCTGGCCCTGGCTGGCGACGCAGACGATGAAGGTACCGTCGCCCTGATGAGCGATTACATTTCCCAGCAGGAAAAAACGGTCTGGATGTATCGCAGCTACCTCGGTCAGTAAGTTCTCTTCCGTTTTCTGCAATACCCCTTCCATGGCGGCCATCTGGCCGCCCTTTTTTTCTGTGCTGACATGATTCTGCCCCGAAAGTGTCACATTCCTCCCCTAAGGTTCCGTGTCATATGTCGTAATCAACGAGGATTCTATGACTTCACGGAAAGCACCACTCGCCGCAGCCATTCTGACTGCCACCCTGGGTATCGCCGGCTGCTCCGGCACGGGTTCCTCTTCATCCGCCCCGGAATCCGCTCAACGGAACGCTATCGAGCTGTCGGTATTGGGGAGCTGGCAATCTGAGGGAGACGTTTTCGACCAGTCTGCAGCAGAGATCGTTGCCCACGATCCCGCCAATCAGCGTCTCTTCGTGGTGAACGCGAATAAAAAAACCCTGGATGTTCTGGATATCCGAGACCCTTCTGCCATCAAACGGGTGCGGACGATTGATGCGACCCGTGAGGGCGGGGCCGCCAACAGTGTCGCAGTTCACGGCGACCTGGTGGCCGTCGCTATCGAAGCCAGGAACAAGCAGGGTGAGGGCAAGGTCGTTTTCTACAGCGCCTCGAACCTGGAAAAGCTGTCAGAAGTGTCCGCTGGTGCGTTGCCGGACATGGTGACCTTTACCCCCGACGGCAAGTATGTACTGGTGGCCAACGAGGGCGAACCGGACGACGCCTATGAAGTGGACCCGGAAGGCTCCGTCAGCGTGATCGATGTCTCCCGGGGTGTGGAGAAGGCAACCGTACGAACAGCGGACTTCAGCGCCTGGAGTGGAAAGGAGGCCGAGTTGCGGGCTCAGGGCATCCGGGTCTTTGGCCCCGGCGCCACTGCTGCACAGGACTTCGAGCCGGAATACATCGCGGTTTCAACGGATGGTTCGAGGGCCTGGGTGGCGCTCCAGGAAAACAACGCGGTGGCCGTGCTGGACATCGCCAGGGCGGAAATTGTCGACCTCATCCCCCTGGGCTTCAAGGACCATATGGCGGCCGGAAACGAACTGGATGCCAGCAACAAGGATGGCGGTATTCATCTGCGAAACTGGCCCGTAATGGGTATGTACATGCCTGACGCCATAACCAGTTATGGAGCCAACGGGCAGACCTGGTACATCACCGCCAACGAGGGTGACGCACGGGATTACGACGGCTTCAGCGAAGAGGCCAGGGTCGCCGATTTGCGTCTGGCGGACGGTGTCTTCCCTTCAGATATACAGGAAAAAGCCAACCTGGGCCGTCTGAAAGTAACCACAACCCTGGGTATCAGCAATGACTGCGATCCGTCGGATCCGTCTACGGATGTCGCGGCCGATTGCGAGTATGACGCCCTCTACTCCTACGGGGCCCGTTCGTTCTCCATCTGGTCGGAAGATGGTGAGCAGGTCTATGACAGTGGCAGCGATTTTGAACGCATCACAGCGCAAGTTGAGCCGGAATACTTCAACAGTAGTAACGATGAAAACGCGTTCGACGACCGCTCCGACGACAAGGGCCCGGAGCCAGAGGCGGTAGTGACTGGCGAGGTCCATGGTCAGGTATACGCCTTTATCGGCCTTGAGCGGGTCGGAGGCATCATGGTGTTCAACGTGACCGATCCGCGGACCCCGGCCTTTGTCCAGTACCTGAATAACCGGGACTTCTCGGCTTCCAGTGAAGCGTTGAAGGCCGGCGGTGGCGGTGACCTGGGACCGGAAGGACTGGCCTTTATTGCCGCACAGGACAGCCCCACAGGCGAGCCGATGCTGGCGGTCGGCAACGAGGTCAGTGGTACCACGACTCTCTATTCCATTGACTTGGCCCCCGCCGTGAAATAAAAACCCGCCTTGGCCCGGAGCGACATTTCGCTCCGGGTTATCTTGCCTTATGCCTCTGTTAAAGAGGTTGGTCAGTGCACTCGATAGTGTATTGGTCGGATTGACACTCAATTTTAATCATATTGAAATATTTGTATATATTTTATCCTGCCTGCTGTTTTTTAAAACAAATACCATAAGTCAGAATTTTGGTTTTTAATTTCTGTTACAGAAATGTTTCGATCTTTTTTTTATATCCCGTGCATTTTTATGCTCTTTGCAATATTTCCTTAACAAAGCGCTTTTAGGATCAGTGTCAGTTAAAACATGACGCTGCGCAAAAGGTGCTTTAGTGAAGTTATTTCCCTTATCGACGATTGTTGCATCCTTGCTGGTTATTTCTCCGGTACATGCCGAGGTGCGCCTGGAACTGGGAGATGGCGTCAATCTGCACGCAATCGATGGCAAAGCGTGGTCGGCCCCTGGCGTTTTCGACACCAAGTCTCCGATTACCCTGGAGGACGGCACCCACCAGCTGGTGCTGGAGCTCAAGACCGAGTTGGGCCGGAACCGCGACGACAGCGTTATCGAGAGCTCTGACAGCTTCGTCCTGCTTTTCCAGGCGGAAGACCAGAGCCTGGTTCTTTCAGCCCCGAACATCGGGACCAGGAATGAGTTGGAAGATTTTAATGACTACCCGGAGTGGCGATTAAGGGACGGTCAGGGTAACGACGTTTCCTTCAAGATTGATGTCCTGGAAAAAACCGGTTTCCAACTGGTTCGTGATTATGAAGACGAGATCGCGAACTTTAATAGAACAGGTGATTCCGAAGCGGCTCTTATGCCCAGTCCGGATGTCCGTAAATCTCCCTTACCCTCCCGTGAGTCAATGTCAGCTGGCGAGGTGTCCGAGAACCAGGAAGTGGTCAGGCAAATGCTTCGCTACTGGTATTTGAAAGCCGACGAAAATACAAAAAGTGAAATGAAACGCTGGATCAATGCCAGCGAATAAATAAACCGACGTACCACTCAATGGAGTATTAATAAATGAAAAAGCTTCTTCTGGCTGCAGCTGTATCCGTCGCCGCTGGTTCTGCCAACGCCGCCACGGTTTACGAGAATGGTGGTCTCACCTACAAGGTCAACGGTGATTTCCAGGTCCAGTTCCGTCAGGCAACGGGTCATGAGGATGATAATCGTGCCGAAATCGAGTATGACGACCTGGAGCTGAAAAACTTCGTCAGCTACGACCTGGGTAAGGATCTGACCGCGTTTGGCCGCCTGGACTTTGGTTTCAAGGACGCTGCAGAGTAAGCGTTCATTCCGCGACGTTCTGCCACCCCGCTGAGATTCGCCCTACAGTAACCTCACATTTACCGATACGAGGTTATCCCCATGAGAAAGCACCGTACTCCAGAACAGTGGCAGACCCTGGTTGATCAGCAGCGTGACAGTGGTCTGTCTGCTCGGCAGTTCTGCGAACAAGAGAACATTGGTTACGCGAGTTTCTGTAACTGGCGCAAGCGCCTGTCCGACCCGTCGACTGATGAGTCGTCAGGTCCCGGTGAAGCCGGTTTTCTGGATCTCTCGTCGTTAATGGGCAACTCTCCATCCTCCGGCTCCGGCTGGAACATTGTGCTCAGCCTGGGCAACGGCGTGGAACTGCGGCTGAGCCAGAACGGATGATCGGGCTCGATAGTCAGGCCCGGATCTGGCTGTGCACCGAGCCCACCGATATGCGCAAATCGTTCCGGGGCCTGAGCGCCCTGGTCCGGAATCAGTTGAAGCACGACCCGCTCAGCGGCCAGTATTTCGTCTT